>JAUXXH010000057.1 GCA_030684935.1 Pseudolabrys sp.
GAGCTACAAGGTGTTGCCGCATGCCTTCACGGTGGCCGACGAGGGCATGTCGATGCTCGGTGCCGCAATCGAGGGCGACTATCGCGGCGCCATGGGCACGGCCGTCAGCGTCGCTGTCGAACCGTCGGCGACCGCAGCGGCCGCCTCGGTGTTCGGCGCGATCGGAACCGGCGTCGGCGCCACGGTCGGCTCGTTCATCCCGGTGGTCGGCACCGCCGGCGGCGCCATGGTGGGCGGCGCCATCGGCACCGTGGCCGGCGGCTACATCAGTTCGTTCGCCTACGACAAATACGTCAAGGACCATGTCGGCAAAGGCGTCGAAGCGGGACTGGCGGGTCTGTTCGACGACACCAGGCTGCACGAAGCCATGATGGCGCGCGACGCCTTCCTGCGCGACCAGGGGGCGGACGATCTCAAGGCCGCGTGGTCGCAACTGCGCATGGTCAGCAAGGACTTCAACCCGGCCGGCGTCGAACTGGTCGGCCCCGGCTCGACGCCTTACATCGTCCCTCCCAAGCCAGCGCTGCCGGACCCGCAGCAGCAGGCGGCGCTAACCACCGGCAACGTCCTTGCAGGCGTGCGGAAGTTCAGCATTGGTCCCCAGATGTGGGACATCAACGGTGACGTTGCTACCCACCGGATGGAGTACCCAGGGGTCACCCACACTGTATTAACGGCTCGGGGCATCATTTCGGTCAATCGGATCGAAGGAACGATGACCTGGGTGCATAGGAACGATGACGGTCGTTGCGGATATGTCGTCCGAGAAACTGCGCCGTTCACCTTAGTGTTCGGGCCAGAAGCGGTCGCCGGAGAGATAAAGCCAGGTCCTGTGGAAGTTCTTTCAACCAAAGGCCCCTGCAAGTCGGGTTGGGACAAGATGACCCGAGGCTCAAGCTTTACGGCACCATGGCACAAGGTGGAGTAGCAGAGTGACGGTGAAACGTATTCGAAGAGAATTGGTGTCAGTGTCCCTACGGTATTCGCAACGCTCGCGGGGGGCGGGCAGTTTGACAGGAGTCTGAACATGGCCCTTTGTTCCATTCGCGCGGCTTCTGCATTGGCAATGCTGACCGTGGCCGTGTTCGCTTCCCCCTTTGCGTTGCACGCCGAGCCGCTGAAGCCGACGCTTGCCGAAGTCACCGCCGTCCAGGATGTGCTGCGCTTCCGCAGCGAGACGATCGCCGACCCGGCTAAGGCGTTCCGCGCCTTTGCCGCCAGCGGCGGACGCAGCCAGCTCGACGCCATCGCCAAAGAGATGGAAACCGCCGGCAGCGGGACGGCCGGATGGCGCTATCTGCTCGGCACGTCCGTTTTCACCGTTGCCGGCCTCAACGCCAAGCGCACGCTGGTGACTTTCTATAATCCGTGGGTCGACACCGCGTTGATTACGGTGTGGGAGGCACAGCGCAGCGGGCGGCGCATCGTCGAGGCCGAGTGGGTGCCGGGCGATCTGGTCCGGCAGGCCAATGCCGAGATCGATCCGTTGCCGCTGTGGCTGCGCGGCGAAAAATACCGCCCTGCGGCGCTCGCCGACGCGGTTGTCGATACCGTCAAAGCGATCGAGACCCGCTTTGCCGAGCCGCAGATCGCCACCTGGCGCGATACGCTCGGTATCAAGGATGGCCGCACCTATCACCGGCTGATCGCTCCTATCGTCGCGCATCGGCTCTACGAGACCCAGATGCGGCTCAAGGCGCTGGCGGTGCCAATGCAGGGCGAGGACCCGAAGCTGATGCCGCTACGCACCGCGGTCGCGGGCCTTATCAAGACGGCACGCACCGAAGGCTTCAAGACCCTGCTCGCCGAAGCCAAGGACACCACTGCGCCGATGGGCGCGGCACTGGCGAAAATCAACCCGTACACGATGCGCTACCTTGCACCGGTCGCCTTCGTCGCCGGCGACGGCCATGCGACTGTGTTCCTGGCGTCCAGCGCCACCGCCGACTTCGCGCTGTCGGCGCGCTTCGCCGAACGTGTTTCCGGCTACGCGCTACAGCAGATCGAATACATTCCTTACGCCGCTGCCTACCAGGCGACGATCAACCAGGCCACCCGATAGCCAAGGCTGGACGATCCCGGGTTTGATTTGGCGCAATGTGCAGGGTGCTGAATTCGTCAGGATGCAAAATGGTCAATTATCGGGGGAGGAATGAACCATGCGACTGCATCTTGCCGCCTTGATGGGCGGACTGCTCATGATCGCGCCGGCGCAGGCGGACGACAAGGTGCCGAATGCGGCGCTTCAGGAGATCCTGATCAAGACCACCATCCTCACGTTCAACGACGCCAATTTGACAGGCAACTACACGGTCCTGCATGCCAAGCTGGCGAAGGCGTTTCGCGACAAGATCACGCCGGAACAGTTGAAAAAGGAATTCAAGGTGTTCGCCGATCTGGGCGCCGACATGGGGCTTGTCGCCTCGATGTCGCCGGTCGCTTCCAGCGAGGCGAAGATCAACGCCGCGCGCGGATCGCTGGAGCTGCGCGGCTACTTCGCCACCCAGCCAAGCCGCCTCACCTATGAACTGCATTACCTCCCCTCCGAAGGAAAGTGGAAACCCGCCCTGATCGATGTTCGCATCAAGCCGCAAGGCTAGGGAGACGCCTCATGGCCAACTCCGACCTGCCGGCAGCGGCGAAACCGGTCTCGACCTGGCGCAAGGTAGTTGCCGGCCTGCTCGATTTCTTCTTTGTGTTTGCGATCGCCGGTTACGCCATCGCCCGGATGACCGGCAATGTCAGCGATGACGGTTTCGAGCTGAGAGGCGGCCCGGCATTCATCCTGTTCGCAATTGTCATCCTGTACTTCGTGATCTTCACGCGCTATCTCGGCGGCACGCTCTGGCAGCGCTTGTTGGGTGTTCGCTGAGCGCGACCGGCACCGATCCGGTTCAGCGAGACGGTCCCGGGGGTGTGGCGCCCCACGCAGTGACGCGCCTCGGCCGGGATAATCACTTCCCCATGCAGCTGGCGTAATAGGTCACCGTCGCCGGCCAGTCGGTGAAGATGCCGCGCACGCCGACGTCCCTGGCCAGCACGTCGATCACCCGCATCACGTCGCCTTCGCGCGTGATCGCGGGGTCGATGGTCTGGAAATAGAAGCCGTTCTTGCCGTTGGCGAGAATGCCGGAGCGCTCCAGCGTCCAGGTGATGATGTCGAGCCCCGCGGCTTTGGCGTCGCGCGCGGCCTGCGACGGCACGATCCGCTGCTGCGCGTCGAGATCGAGCAGCGCGAAGGTCGGCGGCGCCCAGATGCGGATGCCTTGCTTGCGGTAGGCGGCCAGCTCGGCCGCGCTGGGCAGGTCGGCGACCGTGGCGGCGTCGTCGAGGAACACCGCCTGCGCGCCGAACGCCGGCTCGTTTTCGATCCAGTACAGCACGTCGTCCTTGTTGAAGGACTGCGGGAATACATCGGCCGGTGGCACGCCGGCGGCCTTGTATTCGTCGATCAGCTTTTGCGCATAAGCCGCCTGCGTGAAGCCGTTGAACGGCATCGGCACACTGGGAAACTTGAGTTCGGGCGTCATCTTGACGCCGAGCCGCTTGAACAGCGCGATGCTGTCGCGGTGCGTCATCAGCGTGCCGCTGGTCGGGCCGGAATAAAGATCGGTGCGGAAGGGCGCGGTGCCGCCGACGAACTGCTCCGGCGTGCGCGCCCGCGGATTGAAGGCATCCATCTTGCCTTTGAGCGTGCGGAATTCCGCCAGCGTGATGTCGCTGGTCCGGCACTCGGCGCTGGCCGGCGTGACGAGTTCATCGCCCGGACCGATCACGGCCGGCGTGAACGGCCTGGTGCAGGCCTTGGCCAGCGGCGTCAGCAGGATATTGGTGGTTGTGTGCAAATCGTTCTGGGCGTGGCGGCAGACCAGTTCAAGATCCCTGGTGAAGGCGACATCGCATTCCAGAATGCCGGCGCCCATGAGCGCCCCCGCCTCGTAGGACTCGCGGGTGTGTTCCGGGAACTGCAGCGGCGCACCGCGATGACCGATGGAAAATTCGCTGCGCCGGAACGGCCCGACCGCACATTGCTGCAGCCGGCGCTTCAGGTCGCTGTCGGCCATGTCGTTGACCAGAAAAAACGGCCGCGGCCCGAGTTGCACGCTCGCCGCCGCGCCGCCCTGCCCGCTGGCCATTCCGCCCGACGTGACCACGGCGGCCGCGACAAGGGCGAAAGCCAGTCCGAGAGCATGGTGACGCATAAAAACTCCGCCCTGACGATGCCGGATCCAGTATCGCAGAATCCTAGGAGCGGGTCTTTACAGCGGCATGACGGCGGCAGGGCTGATCGCGACCGCGTGTCCCGGGCGCAGATCCCGTGACTGCGGCGCGCCCCGCCCGGCACAAGCCTCAGAACGTCTTGTTGACCGTCAGCGTAATGCCCTGCGTGACGGCATTGCCGGTGTTGGTGCCGACCAGCGTGCCGTTGCCGGTCGAACCGCCGACGCCGCGGTTGTTGACAAAGGGGCCGCCGAAGCTGCCGGTCTGGTTGCGCGTAATGGCGTAACTGTAGCTGAAGTCGAGGAACAGCGTCGGGGTGATAAAATGACTGATCCCGACCACGACCATGCCGCCATACACCCAGTTGCTGGCGGAATAGCTGGTCGGCATGCCGGAAATATCCGTCGGCCGGCCGTCGCCGAAGGCAAAGCCGATGGTCTCGATCAGATCGGTCTTGATCTGCGACAGCGTCGGGCCGGCGCCAAGGTAGATGAAGCTGTTGGTGTCGAATGTGCGCCCGATAAACGGTACGAACGCCATCTGATGGGTAAGCTGGACCTCATAGGAACGCGTGGCGACATTGCCGGTGAACGGGATCACATCGGTCGTTCCGGTCGGCGTCGTCGAACCGGCCTGCGGCACCAGCGCATTGCGGACCGACACGGTCGTGCCGCCGAGATAGCTGTAGGAAAACTTCGCGCCCCACAGCCATTCGCTGTCCGGAATTCGGCTGAAGTAGCCGCCCTGGAGCGAGAACGCTGCCACGGCCCGGTTCGCCATCGGCAGGTAGCCGGTGCCGTCGGCCGAACCGGACGACGTCAAGGCGCCGCCGGTATAGACGTCGGCCGTTCCCTTGAAATAGACGTCCTGCGTGCCGAAGTTGACGCCCTGGAAGGCGCCGCCAAGACCGGCGAAGAAGGCCCGGTCCGGCACCAAGGACACCGGCACAGCGTAGTATGGCGCGGGCTGTACGCGCTGCTGCGCGTTCGCTTCCGGCGCAAGGCTGAAGATGGCGATGGTGACCGCCGCGGCGAAAATCCTGACCGGCTTTTTCATGACATGCGCTCCCGCAGCGAATCGCGACGGCAATGTCGCGCTTGAACTTTTTAGGAGCGGGGGGAGCAACAGGTGTGGTCAAAACAGACCAAGACTGGGGATAAAGGTCGGCCGCGGGTATCCCCATATCGCGGCGCGCGCATCGCAGCCACAAAAGCATACGGCCGGGCAGGCGCTTGTGCCCTGCCCGGCCGCCTGACGTGACGACGACGCTAGTTGATCGGCTTGATGCCGGCCTCGTTGATCACCTTGCCCCACTTGTCGACATCGGCAGCGAGGATCTTGGCCAGCGCCTCGGGCGACTGCCGGTCGGCGCCCGGCGCCTCGGCGCCGAGATCGGCGAAGCGGGCGCGGGCGGTGGGATCCTGAATGCCTTTGACGACCGCGGCGTTGAGCGTCTTGATGATCTCCGGCGGCGTGCCCTTGGGCGCGAACACCGCGTTCCAGATTTCCATCTCGGTGCCCGGAAAGCCAGCCTCGGCAATCGTCGGCACATTCGGCAAGGCCGCCGAACGCGTCGAGGCCAGCACGGCCAGCGCCTTCGCGCCGCCGCCCTGGACCTGACCCATGACGCTGGTGGTCTGGTCGCACATGTACTGGATCTGCCCGCCGACGAGGTCGTTCATGGCCGGGCCCGTGCCGCGGTACGGCACGACCTGGGGCTTGGCACCCATGCGCGAATTCAAGAGCGAACAGGCGAGATGCGAACTGGAGCCGACGCCGGCGTGGCCGTTCACCACCTTGTCGCTGTTGGCCTTCACGTAGTCGGCGAACTCCTTCACCGTCTTGGCCGGCACGTCCTTGCCGACCACCAGCACGATCGGCGCCGAGGCGACGATACCCACCGGATCGAGGCCGGTCATCGAGGACACCGGCAGATTCGGGTAGAGAGTCGGGCTAAAGCTCATGGTGCTCATGCCGCCGACCAGCAGCGTATAGCCGTCCGGCGTGGCGCGGGCGGCGCGCAGCATGCCGGTGGTGCCGGCGGCGCCGGCGACGTTTTCAATGACGACCTGCTGGCCGAGGCTGGTCGACATCTGCGCGGCAATGACGCGGGCGATGATGTCGGTCGGTCCGCCGGCCGCGAACGGCACGATGATGGTGATCGCGCGGGTCGGGTAGTTCTGCGCCCGCGTTTCACCGGTCAGCGCCAGCGCCGACAGGCCGACCGCGGCCACACTCAATAGCTTTCTGATCATGACGTTTCCTTCCCTGTTGATTTTTACCGCCGGGCTGTATCCGTCATAATGACGCCCGCCCGGCTGTTGCAGTCTCTCGTCACAGACTCCTTGTGTCCGTTCGTGGCCGAATGAGGCGACGCTATCAGACCGTCGATGCGAAGCCGCCGCCGTCCATCAGGAGATTCTGTCCGACGATGAAACTGGCGTGCACGCTGCACAGATAGGCGCAGGTATTGCCGAATTCTTCCGGGGTGCCGAAGCGCTTGGCCGGCACCATGTCGGTCTGCTGCTTGACGAAGTCGTCGTAAGGCACGCCGGCCTGCTCGGCGCGGCCCTTCAGCGGACCCATCTGCCGGTCGGTGGCGAACGGCCCCGGCAGCAGATTGTTGATGATGACATTGTCCTTCGCCACCTGGCGCGACAGGCCCGCGACCATGCCCGTCAGGCCGGCGCGCGCCGCATTCGACAGCGGCAGGTGATAGAGCGGCGTCTTCACCGAACGCGACGTGATGTTGACGATGCGGCCGAAACGGCGCGACGCCATGCCGTCGACGGTCGCCTTGATCAGCATCACCGGCGCGACCAGGTTCGGCACCAGGCCCTTGAGCCACTGTTCCTCGGTGAGGTCGCGGAAGTCGCCCGGCGGCGGGCCGCCGGCATTGTTGATGAGAATGTCCGGCTCGGGACAGGCCTTGAGCAGCGCGTCGCGGCCCTTCTCCGTGGTGACGTCGGCGACCACCGGCGTCACCTTGGCGCGCGACCATTTCGAGATCGCGGCCACCGTCGCCATCACCTCGGCTTCGTTACGGCCGTTGATGACGACGTCGACGCCCTCGCGGGCCAGCGCTTCCGCGCAACCGCGGCCGAGGCCCTTGCTCGATGCGCACACGATGGCGCGGCGTCCCGCAATTCCGAGATCCATTCAGCTTCTCCTGCAAAAAAAGACGTGTCAGGCCGGGATCCACGCCAGCGCCCGGGTTTCGGTCAGGCGGCGCGGCAGCGCTTCCCAGCTCTCGCCGCCATCGTCGCTGCGGAAATACTGGCCGAGCGCGCTGGAGGCAAACAACAGATCGGGGTTGGCACGGTTGGTGGCGACCAGCCAGGCCGAGCTTTGCAGATCGCCGGGCAGCCCGGCGTTTTCCCAATGCTTGCCGTAGTCGCGGGTGCGCAGCAGGCGGCCCCACGAGCCGGGAGGCCCGTCGCCATTGGCGACAAAGGCGACGCCGCTGTCGTCGGCGCGCGGCGTGATGGTGCGCGTATAGGGATTCTTGGAGGCGAAGGGCTGCTGCTTCCAGCTCTCGCCGTCGTCATGGCTGACGTTGAGGCCCTCGTTGGTGGTCGCGAACAGCACGCGCCCGCCATTGTGCATGACGCCGACATCGTGAACGTCGTCGGAGATCAGCCCGGTCGAGGACATCTTCCAGGTCACGCCGGCATCCTCGCTGCGATAGACGCCGCCGACTTCGAGGCTGGCCCAGACCAGATTGGGGTTCTGGGTGTCGAACAGAATTTTGGTGACACGCGGATAGGTCACATAGAGGCAGGTTTCTGGAATGCCGGCGTCGATCTTGGCCCATGTCTTGCCGCCATCGGTCGAGCGGAACAGCGCGCCCGGGCGTGTGCCGGCCAAAATAAGATCGGGATTGTTGGGGCTGCGCGCGATCGACCACACCTGCATCGTATCCATCGGCGACGGTACTGGCGTGAACTTGTGCGTCGCGACGTCGAGACGATGTATGCCGCTGTCGGTGCCGGCGAGTATTTCGCCCGGACGGTCGGGATGCCAGTTCAGCGCCCAGATGCGCGTCTCGCTGTAGAGGCCGGTGTTGCCCCAGAGACGGTCGAAGGTCTGGCCGAGGTCGTTGCTGAACCAGACCGAGAAGCCGCCGGTACCGACATATAATCTTGGCGCCATCGTATCCACCCTGTTGTTCTGCCCGTCTCTTGCGCGAGCATTGCCGTTTGTCCGATAATGGGTAAACCAAGAGACCCAGCCGGTCAATTTTTTTACGAGCAATGACATGCGAAATAGAGCCGCAAGCAAACCAATCGGAAAAATTGGTTTGGCCTCGAACGGCGGCACCGCCGATCTCGCGCTGCGGCAGATGCGCGGCATGATCGACGGCGGCCGCTTCGGCAACGAGAGCCGCTTGCCACCGGAACGCGAACTGGCCGCCGAACTTCAGGTCGGCCGCTCGACATTGCGCAAGGCGCTGGAGGTGCTGGAAGCGGAAGGCCAGATCTGGCGGCACGTCGGCCAGGGCACCTTCATCGGCCGGCGGTCGGCGAACGGGCGCACCAGTTCGCTGCTCAATCTGGCTTCGGTATCGCCGAAGGAGTTACTCGACGCGCGGCTGACGCTGGAGCCGGCCATCGCCGCCAGCGCCGCGGTGGCGGCGCGTCCCTCCGACATTGCGCGCATGACGATGTGCGCCGAACGGCGCGAGACCACCAAGCAGCCAGAAGCCTACAATCTCTGGGATCACCAGTTTCATCTGGCGATCGCCGAAGCGACGCAGAACCCGGTGCTGATCGGGCTGATCGAGCAATTGAACGGCTTGCGCCGCGCGCCGACCTGGTCGTCCTACAAGAAGGACCGCATGGTCGAGCCGTATTACTCGATCTCGAAGAAGGAGCACCGCGACATCATCGCCGCCATCGCGGCGCAGGATTCCGGCGCCGCCTTCCGCACCATGAAGACGCATATCATGGGCGTGCAAGACGGCTTTTTCGCCTGGTCCGAGGACCCGAAGTAGCGCCCGGCGCGAACGCCGGGCGCTGCGTTGCCGGTTTACTTCCTTGTGACAACCGCTTCGAGATATTCGCTCGGCACGATCAGCGTGTCCTTGCCGCCGCGGTTGAGACGGTTCAGCAGCTCCAGCAGATCGGCCTGCAAAGCCCCCTGCCCGGCCGTATCGAGCGCAGCGAAGGCGCGGTGGGTCGGGCCGTAATAGGTCCTGAAGACATCCAGCCAGTGCTCCGGCGACTTGTAGCGGAAGTGGAAAATCTGCTTCGCCGCCGTCACCTTGTGACCGGGAAACAGTTCGCCGAGGCGCGCCTCGGTACCCCACAGCGCCGGCGACTTGACGCCGGCCGGCGGCGCCACATGCTTGCCGATGATCTTGAACAACTGGCCGATGAAACCTTCGGGCGTCCAGTTGGCCAGACCGATGCGGCCGCCTTTGCGCACCACGCGCGTCATCTCGGCCGCGGCCTTCGCCTGGTCCGGCGTGAACATGACGCCGAAAGTCGACAACACGACATCGAAGCTGCCGTCGGCGAAGGGCAGCGCTTCGGCGTCGGCCTCCTTGAAGGTCACGGTGAGATGCTCGGCGGCGGCCCGCGCCTTGCCGAGGTCGAGCAGGCGTCCGACATAGTCGGTCGAGGTGACCTGCGCGAAGTGACGGGCGGCGGCGAGCGTGGCGTTGCCGTTACCGGCGGCGACGTCGAGCACGCGCTCGCCGGCGCGCAGGTCGACGGCTTCGCACAGCCGCTCGCCCACAAGCTGGAGCGTGGTGCCGACCACGGCGTAATCGCCGGATGCCCAGGTCGCCTGCTGGCGCTGCTTGATGGCAGCGTAGTCCGGCGCGGCCGCAGCCGCTGTCGTTATGGTATCAAGCATGACGTTGTTCTCCTGAAAAGCATGAGCCGCCAAGGGCTTCATGACCCGGTTGATGCAAAGACGGCGCACCTAGGCGCGGTCTTGGCGCGGCGCTATATACGGAGCGCCGGCGACGGGGCGAATGACCGTGCGGCCGGATCGTTTGACCGATCGTCCAAATCAGCGGGCCTGCCCGTGACGATGGATCCGCTTTCCGAGGTGCTGGGGTCGCTTCGCCTGACCGGAGGCGTGTTTCTCGATTCCCGCTTCACGGCGCCGTGGAGCATTCTCGCGCAGCTCAGCGCCGAGGACTGCAATCTCAACCCGGAAACGCCGGGGCAGATGATCGCCTATCATGTCATCGTCTCCGGCCGGCTGTTCGTCGCCATCGGCGACGAGCCGGCCATCGAAGTCGGTGCCGGCGAGGTCGTGCTGCTGCCGCGCAACGACCCGCACAGGCTCGCCAGCAAACCGGGCCTTGCGCCGGTCAATGCCAACACGCTGGTGCAGCCGTCGCCGGACGGCGGGCTGGCCAGCATTATTCACGGCGGCGGCGGCGAACTGACCCATGTCGTGTGCGGCTTTCTCGCTACCGAGAATCTGCACAATCCGCTGATCGCCACATTGCCGAGGCTGCTCAGGCTCGATCTGCGCGAGAGCGCCGCCCGGGACTGGGTCGAGGCCTCGGTGCGGTTTGCCGCCCGCGAACTCACGCAGGGCAAGTTCGCCTCCTCCAGCGTGATGTCGCGGCTGTCGGAATCGCTGTTGGTCGAGGCCGTGCGCAATTATTCGTCGACGCTCGGCGAGCAGGAGACCGGCTGGCTGAAAGGCCTGGCCGACCCGCACATTGGACGGGCGCTGGCGCTGATCCATCACAATGCGCGCACCGCGTGGTCGACCGAGGCGCTGGCGAGGGACATCGGGCTGTCGCGCAGCGCTTTCGTCGAACGCTTCACCGCGCTGGTCGGCATGCCGCCGATCCGCTACCTGACCGCCTGGCGCCTGCAGACCGCCCGGCTGACCTTGCGCGAGACGCGCATGCCCATCGCGCAACTGGCGCACTCGGTCGGTTATGAATCCGAGGAAGCGTTCAGCCGGGCGTTCAAACGGGAATTCGGCATGCCGCCGGCGCGGTGGCGGCGCGGCCAAGCGTGACCGCTACTGCCGCACCAGCGTCAGGCGCTCGGCGGTCGCCGGCACGCGGCTCCACACGTCGGCGCCGGTTAACTCGAAACGCCAGGCCGTGCCGCGCGAAGGCACCAGCACCAGTTCGCCGCGATCGATGCGCCATTGCGCAAAGCCGAGCTTGGCGATCGCGCCGTCGCAGCCGGGCTGCACGGTCAGCGCCAGGCTGTCTTTCACCGCATTCGGCGTCAGCATCAGCGTGCACAGCACCGCATTGCCGCGCGCCAGCGCCCAGGTGCCGGCAACCTGCTGCGCCGTCACTTCCGGCCCGGCGCCGGCGGCGGCATTCTGCAGGAACAGCACACCGACGCCCGGCGTCGGCGCCTCGTAGATGCCGTCCTCGACCTCGCTGAACTCCATCAGCGTGCGGCCCTGGGCATTGAGGAGCCGCAGCAGGTCGTTGTCGGGGTAGATCCAGCCGGTGACATCGCGCACCAGCGGAAACAGGTCGCCGCACCCGGCGTCGAACTCGACCTCGAAGCCAACCGCGGTCTTGTCGCGGCTGAAAGTAGCGGTGCAGCGCCGGTCCTTGCTGGCGTTGGAGAACTCCCAGGTGCCGAGCAACGCCTTGGCCTGATCACTGAGCACGGGGGTCTGGGCGCGGGCGGGAGAGGCGAAGCAAAAGATGGCGAGGAAAATAAGCAGCAGGCTGGCCATGGCCTTTCCTCCCGCATTTTCAGCCACTGGTCTCTCCGTCGTCATGCCCGGCTTTATGCCGGGCATCCACGTCTTCTGCGTAGCCCCTAAGCGAGACGTGGATGGCCGGGACATAGGCGAGCGAAGCGACGCCGTCCTTCGGACGGCTATGCCCGGCCATGACGGCGTTTGCAGTAGCGTCATCACCGACCCGCTATCGCTTCGGCGGATACGGCGTTTCCGGCACTGGCGTCAGCGGCGGCTTGCCGGCGGCCCAGGCCAGGATGTTGTCGACCACCAGTTGGTCCATCGCCGCGCGCGTCACCTCGCTCGACGAACCGAGATGCGGAAACAGCACGATATTGTCCATCGCCAGCAGCTCCGCCGGCACCTCCGGCTCCTTCATGAACACGTCGAGGCCGGCGGAGTAGATGGTGCGGTTCTTCAGCGCCTCGATCAGCGCCGCCTCGTCGATCACCGAGCCGCGCGCCATGTTGATGACGATGCCGTCGGAACCGAGCGCCTTGAGCACCTCGGCATTGATCATGTTCTGCGTCGAAGCGCCGCCGGGCACGATGATCATCAGCGTGTCGACGTCGCGCGCCATGTCGACGAGCTTCGGATAGTACTTGTAGGCGACGCCGTCCTGCGGATTGCGGCTGTGATAGACGACCGGCACGCCGAAGGCTTCCAGCCGGCGGGCGATGGCCTTGCCGATGCGGCCCATGCCGACCATGCCGACGGTGCGGTTGCGCAGCGTCGCCTTCGACAGCGGATACTGCGCCTTCATCCATTTGCCGGCGCGGACGTAACGGTCGGCCTGCGGAAATTCGCGCACCGTGCAAAGCAGCAGGCCGAGCGCAGTGTCCGCCACCTCCTCGTTCAGCACGTCCGGCGTATTGGTGACGATGATGCCGTGCGCGCCGGCCCACTTGGCGTCGATGTGGTCGTAGCCGACGCCGAACGAGGAAATCTGCTCCAGCTTCGGGAAACGCTGCATGAAGGCGGCGTCGACCTTGTCGGCGGTATAGGCGACCGCCATGGCGCGGATTTTCTCGCCGTACTCCTTGACGAAGGCGTCCTTGTCCTTGACTTCGAGCCAGTGGTGCAGCGTGACGTTGGGGTCGAGGCCGCGCACAATCACCGGCTTGCGCGCACCGACCAGCAACACATCCGGCTTTGCCATCGTCCGCTCCTGTTGGCTCAGATCAGCGCCGTGACCGGCGCCTCGACCAGTTGCTTGAACGCCGCCAGCAATTCCGCGCCGAGCGCCCCGTCGACCACGCGATGGTCGCAGGACAGCGTGACGCTCATCTGGCTGACGAATTTCACGCCGCCGTCGTCGGTCTCGACCGGGGCGCGGCGCGTCGCGCCGACCGCCAGAATAGTGGCGTGCGGCGGGTTGATGATAGCGGCGAATTCCCGCACGCCATACATGCCCAGGTTGGAAATCGCGCTGGCGCCGCCCTGGTATTCGTTGGGCTTGAGCTTCTTGTCGCGGGCGCGCCCCGCCAGATCGCGCATTTCCGCGGAAATCGCGGTCAGCGACTTGGTATCGGCGCTGCGGATCACCGGCGTGATCAGGCCGCCGTCGAGCGCCACCGCGACGCCGATGTCGGCGTGCTCGAAGCGCAGGATGCGGTCTTCCGCCCACACCGCATTGGCGGCGGGAATACGCGTCAGCGCCGCCGCCCAGGCCTTGATGATGAAGTCGTTGAGCGACAGCTTGAACGCCGGGGCGCCGTCTTTGTCCTTGGGCGCCGCCGCATTGGCCTGTTCGCGCATCGCCATCAGCGCGCCGATCTCGATGTCGGCGGTCAGGTAGAAATGCGGGATGGTCTGCTTCGCCTCGATCAGCCGTTTGGCGATGGTGGCACGCATCCCATCGAGCGGCACTTCCTCATAGGCGATGCCGTCATAGAGCGCCTTGACCTGCGCGGCGCTGGCGCCGGTGGCCATCGTGCCGGAGGACCGCGAAGGCACGGCCTTCTCGACGTCGCCGGCGACAATGCGGCCGCGCGGGCCGGAGCCCGAAAGGCGCGACAGGTCGATGCCGCGTTCCGACGCGAGGCGCCGCGCCAGCGGCGTGATGAAAGCACCCGAGGCGAGCCTGGCGGGACCGAAGTTGCGGGCCGGGGATCGGACCTCGTTGAACGGGTCCATCTTGATCGGGGCGGCGGGAGCCGCACTCACCCGTTCATTCCCGCGCAAGCGGGAATCCAGTTCTTTCTTTTCGTCGCCCTGGGTCCCCGCTTTCGCGGGGACGAGCGGAGGTTGGGCGGCCGCCTTGGGAGGTGCCGCCTCGACCTTTTCACCCGCACCGGCGACAACCGCCACCACGGCGCCGACCTTGGCCGTCTCGCCGACCTGGAAGCGGATGTCGCTGAGCGTGCCGGCGCTGGTGGCCGGCACCTCCATCGAGGTCTTGTCGGTCTCGATCTCGAACAGGTTGTCGCCCGGCTTCACGGCATCGCCGGCCGCCTTGAACCACTTGGTGATCTTGCCCTCGGTGACGGTCTCACCGAGCTGCGGCATCAGGATGTCCATTACAGCCCCTCGTGTCCCGGACGCGATGCAGCGTGAGCGCGAAGCGCGCAACGATGCAGCGCAGCGCCGGGACCTTTCCAGAATCCGAATTCGATACGGTCCCGGTTCGGCAGCGCACCGCCAAGCGGCGCTGCGCTGCGCCCGGGACAGGCATTCATCATCACCAGATCACCGACACATATTGCGTTTCCTGGAATTCCTTCATCCCCTCCTGGGCGCCTTCGCGGCCGAGGCCGGACTGCTTGGTGCCGCCGAACGGCGCCGCCGGATCGGACACCAGGCCGCGGTTGAGCCCGATCATGCCGAAGTCGAGCTGCTCCGACACGCGCATGCCGCGCGACAGGTCCTTGGTGTAGAGATAGGCGACCAGGCCGTATTCGGTGTCATTGGCGCGGCGGATGGCTTCCTCCTCGGTCTTGAAGGTCTGCAAGGCGGCGACGGGCCCGAAGATTTCCTCGCTCAGCATCTTGGCGCCGTCCGGCACGTTGGTCAGCACGGTGGCCGGATAGAAGAAGCCCGGACCGCCCGGCGCCTTGCCGCCGGTCATGATCTTGGCGCCCTTGGAAGTTGCGTCTTCGACCAGCTCGATCACCTTGTCGCGGCCTTCGGCGTTGACCAGCGGGCCGACATTGACGCCGTCGTCGAGGCCGTTGCCGACCTTGAGCGCCTGCATCTTGCCAGTCAGCTTCTTGGCGAACTCGTCATGCACCTTCTCGTGCACATAGAAGCGGTTGGCCGCGGTGCAGGCCTCCCCCATGTTGCGCATCTTGGCGATCATCGCGCCCTCAATGGCGGCGTCGATGTCGGCGTCCTCAAACACGATGAATGGCGCGTTGCCGCCCAGCTCCATCGACGGCTTGATGATGTTGTCCGCGGCCTCGTGCAGCAGCTTGCGGCCGACCTCGGTCGAACCGGTGAACGACAGCACGCGGACGCGCGGATCGTGCAGCATGGCCGAGACCACCGGGCCGGAGCGGCGCGACGGCACCACGTTGACGACGCCGGCCGGCACGCCCGCCTCTTCCAGCACCGGCATCAGCGCCAGCATGGTCAGCGGCGTGTCGGAGGCGGGCTTGAGCACCACCGGGCAACCGGCAGCCAGCGCCGGGCCGATCTTGCGGGTCGCCATCGCGGCGGGGAAATTCCACGGCGTCACCAGCACGGCGATGCCGGCCGGCTTGTGCTGCGCGACGATGCGCGCGCCGGAGGCCGGCGCCATCGAGATCTGGCCGATGTTGCGCACCGCTTCCTCGGCGTACCAGCGGAAGAACTCGGCCGCATAGGCGATTTCGCCGCGCGAGTCGGACAGCGCCTTGCCGTTCTCCAGCGTGATCAGTTTGGCGAAGCGCTCGGCGTCGCGCATGATCAGCTCATAGGCCTTGCGCAAAATCTCGGCGCGCTCGCGCGGCTTGCGCGCGGCCCAGCCGGCAAAGGCGTCCTGCGCGGCGTCGACCGCCTTCTTCGCATCCTCGACGGTAGCGCTGGCCACCGAGGCGATGGTCTTCTCGGTCGCCGGATCGGTCACGTCGAAGCGGGCGCCGTCGGACGACTTGCACCACTTGCCGCCGATCCAGAGATCGGTCGGGACGTTGGCGAGCAGATTTTCGTACATGGGAATTTCCTTTACTTGTCCCGGGCGCAACGCAGCGCGAAGCGGTGCGTTGCAGAACCGGGACCTTACGAACCCGTGACGATCCCGGGTCTGCAGCGCATCACCAAGCGGTGCTGCGCTGCGCCCGGGACAAGCAGCTAACTCCCGAGCGACCGCCGCACCGTATCGACAATGCGCTCCGGCGTCGGCAGCACGATGTCTTCCAGCAGATCGGCGGCCGGCAGCGGAATGTGCGGCGTGGTGATGCGGACCGGCGGCCCGTCGAGGTCGTAGAAGGCTTCGTCGGCGACGATCGAGACGATCTCGGCGCCCCAGCCGCACAGCCGCGGATTTTCCTCGACCGTGAACAGCCGGTTGGTCTTGGCCACCGAGGCGAGAATGGTCCTGGTGTCGAGCGGCACCAGCGAGCGCACGTCGATCACCTCGGCGTCGATGCCGTGCTCGTTCTTCAAGGTCTCGGCGGCGGCCAGCGCCCGCGACACCATCAGCGCCAGCGCCACGATGGTGCAGTCCTTGCCCGGACGCACGATCTTGGCGGTGCCGAGGGTATCGAGGATTTCGCCGTCCGGCACCTCGCCCTTGGTGGCGTAGAGCGACTTGTGCTCGAGGAAGATCACCGGATCGGGATCGCGCACCGCGGCGGCCAGCAGGCCGATGACGTCGAGCGGCGTCGACGGCGCCACGACCTTCAAGCCCGGGATCATCATGCACCAGTTCTCGACCGACTGGGAGTGCTGCGCGCCGAAGCGCGAGCCGGCGCCGTTGCCGGTGCGCACCACCAGCGGGCACTTGGTCTGCCCGTTCGACATATAGCGGCTCTTCGGGAATTCGTTGGCGATGTAGTCGAAGCAGACCGCGAAGAAATCCGAGAACATGATTTCCGCGATCGGCTTGAGACCGGTCATCGCCGCGCCCATGGCGGCGCCGAGAATGGCCTGCTCGGAAATCGGCGTGTCGCGCACGCGCAAGGGGCCGAACTGCTCGTACAAGCCCACGGTCGCCTTGAATACGCCGCCGGCCTTGGCGACGTCCTCGCCGAGAAACACCACGTCGGGGTCGCGCGCCATTTCCTGGGCGATGCCGCGGGCGACGGCGTCGCGGTACG
Organism: Pseudolabrys sp.; assembly: GCA_030684935.1. GTDB lineage: Bacteria > Pseudomonadota > Alphaproteobacteria > Rhizobiales > Xanthobacteraceae > Pseudolabrys. Next base: position 17,145 of record JAUXXH010000057.1, read on the forward strand.
TAATTTCGGCCATGCTATTGCTCTTTGATTGGATAGTGACGCATCACCGGGCGGCGAACTCTGACTGCTCCCCTCCCCCTTGTGGGGAGGGGCTGGGGGTGGGGGTAACTGACGAGTTTGACCCCCCTCCCTAACCCTCCCCCACAAGGGGGGAGGGAACAGACTGAGCTTGCGGCACGCATTTTAGTTTCTCCAGGCCCAGCCGCCATCGGCGTAGACATCGGTGGTGAGGATATCGAGCGGCGGGTTCGGCGCGGCCTTGCAGGCCTCGGTGGCGTCGTCCACTTCCTTCATGACGTCGGCGTGGATCGCGTCAATGGTCTCGTCGCTGACGCCGAACTGCTTGAGGCGTTCGCGGTAGATCTTGATCGGATCGCGCTCCTTCCACTTCTCCAGTTCGCCCTCGGGGCGATACTTGGCCGGGTCGGCGCGGGAGTGGCCGCTGTGACGATATGTCATGGCCTCGATCAGCGACGGCCCCTCGCCGGCCCGCGCTTTCGCATATGCCTTCTGCGCGGTGCGATAGACTTCGTCGGCGTCGTTGCCGTCGATGACGATGCGCTCAAGGCCATAGGCCGAGGCGCGGTCGGCGGCCGGATGCTGCACGGCGGTGACGTCGCCGATCGGCGTGTATTCCATGTAGAGGTTGTTTTCGCAGACAAAGATCACCGGCAGTTTCCACACCGCGGCGAAATTCAGCGCCTCGTGGAACGCGCCGATATTGGTGGTGCCGTCGCCGAAGAAGCAGACCGACACGTCCTTGTCGCCCTTGTATTGCGCGCGCCAGGCGGCGCCGCAGGCGATCGGCAAATGCGCGCCGATGATGGCGTAGGAGCCCATCACGCCGTGCTCTTCCGAGGTCAGATGCATCGAGCCGCCTTTGCCGCGCATCAGGCCGTTGTCGCGCTGCATCAATTCGCCCAGCACCTTCTCGACCGGCACGCCGCGCGCCAGCGTATGGGCATGGCCGCGATAGGTGCAGAACGACAGGTCGCCTTTGACCATCGCTTCGGCAAAGCCGGAGGCGATCGCCTCCTGGCCGAGCGACAGATGGCTGGTGCCCTTGACGAGATTTTGCAGGAACAGGTCGAAGGCGCGCTGTTCGGCCTCGCGCAGGCGCACCTGCGAGCGGTACAGGTCGAGCCGCTTCTGCTCGCCGATATCGTCGTTCAGGCCCGAGCCGGCGGCGACCGGCGCACGGTCTTTCTGGGTCGACATTGAATTTCCTCGAAAAGCGCAGTTTCTGTTTTCGGCCCGGAACTTAGCCTCGATAGCGAAGGACAGGCAACCTCCCGGAGCGGGGTTTATTCAATCAGCGTTCCGCTGGTCACCGTCTTGCCCACCTGGCGCTCCCGATACAGCAAATAGAGGCCGGAACCAATGACGATGGTGGCGCCGGCCAAAGTCAGCGGCGTCGGCACCTGGCCGAACACCAGGTAGCCCAGAATGACCACCCAGATCAGCTGGGTATAGATGAACGGCGACAGCACCGCGGCCGGCGCCAGCTTGTGGCCGGCGATCAGGCAGAAATGGCCGATGCTGCCGAGCACGCCGGTTCCCAGCATCAGCGCCGCGATGGTCCAGCTCTGCGGCATCTGCCAGACGAAGGGGATCACCGGCAGCATCACCAGCGCCCCGACGGCGTGGTTGTAGAACAGCGAGGTCTCATTTGAATCGGTCCGCGACACCACGCGGGTGATCACGGCATAGAGCCCGTAGCAGATCACCGAGGCGAACTGGATCAGCGCCGCGTGATTGAAGCCGCCATAGCCGGGCCGCGTGATCAGCAGCACGCCGCAGAAGCCGACGCCGATGGCGCACCAGCGCCGCCACCCCAGCCATTCACCGAGAATGGGCCCCGAGGCGATGGCGACGATGAACGGAAAGGTGAATATGATCGACAGCGCCTCGTCGAGCTGCAGCCAGCGCAGCGCCAGAAAATTCAGCACGGTGGACGACACCAGCAGCACGCCGCGCACCACCTGGAGCACCGGCCGGCGGGTTTTCATCAGGCCGGGATGGCTGACCGGGTTGAAGATGAACAAGGTCAGCACGAAGGCGCTGGTGTAGCGCGCCCACGCCACCTGCATCGGGTCCATCATTTCGCCGAGATACTTGGCCGTGGTGTCGAGGCAGGCAAAGAACAGCACCGTCAGGCACATCAGGCCGATGCCGATCAGGCGATGGCGGCGCTGCTGCGCGATTTCGGTGAGTGTGGTCATCGTGCCGGGCATGGCTGACGAATTGAAAGGATCGCGCCGTTGCTATACGCGCATTGACGGGGAATTTGCAGCCTCCCCAGGGGATGGCAGCCATCCATCGCGGCACATGCAAGACGAGGCGCGCGGCCGATGGATGGCTTGGTTCTTGGGATTTTTCTCGCTTCGGTGTTCTTCGGCGGCATCGTCACCGGGCTGGCCGGCTTCGCCATGGGGCTGGTGGTGTCCGGCTTCTGGCTGCACATTCTGACCCCGGTCCAGACCGCGGCGCTGATCGTCGGCTACGGCCTGCTGGTGCAGAGTTACGGCCTGTGGCGGCTGCGGCACGCGCTGCGCTGGCGGGCGGTGGCGCCCTTCATCCTCGGCGGCGCGGTCGGCATTCCGATCGGCGCGGCCACGCTCACCTACATCAATCCGGACTACCTGCGGATCGGCGTCGGCGTGCTGCTGATCGGCTACAGCACCTATTCGCTGGCGCGGCCGCATTTGAAGCCCATGCATGCCGGCTTTGCCGTCGACACAGGGGTCGGGGTCGTCAACGGGCTGCTGGCCGGCATGACCGGGCTGGCCGGGCCGATCATCACCATCTGGTGCCAGTTGCGCGGCTGGCCCAAGGACACCCAGCGCGCCATCTTCCAGCCGGTGATCCTGGCCGCCTTCGCCATGACCGCAGTGTCGCTGGCGTTCGCAGGCGCGGTGACGGCCGATCTGGTCCGGCTCTATCTCTACGGCCTGCCGGCGCTGGCCGCCGGGCTTTGGCTGGGCCTCAGGCTCTACGGCCGCCTCGACGAAGCGGCGTTCCGCAAGGTCATTCTGGTGCTGCTGTTGCTGTCCGGGCTGACGCTGATCGTGCCATGGTCGCTGTTCACCTAAGGCTGTTGCGATCCATCGCCTATCGGAATAGGTTTCGAGCGTGGGGCCTGCGACGGTCGCCCCGCATTCCCGAAGGCTTGCGAGCCCAAGCACCGTCTCCTTCGTGTCACGGAGGGGACCTATGCTGTCTCCGAGCTATTCGATGTTACCTACCGAAGTCTGGCCTCTGATCGGCACCGCGCGTGCGCCGCACCTCATTGATGTGCGGCGGCGCGAGGCGTTCGACCAATCGCCGCATCTTCTGCCGGTCGCAATCTGGCGCGATGCCGGCGCCGTCCAGCAATGGTCGCCGACACTCGATCGCACACGGCCGATCGTGGTCGCCTGCAAGGCCGGCCATGAAATGAGCCAGATGGCGGTGGCGCAAC
>JAUXXH010000059.1 GCA_030684935.1 Pseudolabrys sp.
GCCTTGAACGCCAGCGAGGCCGACTTCTTGAAGTCCTCCAGCAGCCCGACGCCGCCGATCGACGGCGTCGGCAAAATCGCCTTGCCGTTGGTCTCGTTGTAGAGCGAGACGTTGCCGGACACGACCGGGAAATCGAGCGCCTTGCAGGCTTCGGCAATGCCGCGCACGCAGCCCACGAACTGGCCCATGATCTCGGGCCGTTCCGGATTGCCGAAATTGAGATTGTCGGTGATGGCGAGCGGCGTCGCGCCGACCGCGGTGAGATTGCGCCAGCACTCGGCCACCGCCTGCTTGCCGCCTTCGAACGGATCGGCCTCGCAATAGCGCGGCGTCACGTCGGTGGTCAGCGCCAGTCCTTTCGGCCCGTCGCCGACGCGGACCACGGCCGCATCGCCGCCCGGCCGCTGATAGGTGTTACCGAGAATGATGTGGTCGTACTGCTCCCAGACCCAGCGTTTGGAGCACAAATCGGGCGAGCCGAGCAGCCGCTCCAGCGCCTCGGCGGTGCCGACCGGCGCCTTGACGTCGTCGGCATCAATCGGCGCGAGCTTCGCCTGGCTGACGAAGGGCCGCTTGTATTCCGGCGCTGAGTCGCCCAGCTCCTTGATCGGCAGATCGGCCATCACCTCGCCGCGGTGGCGAACGATGAAGCGCTTGTTCGGTGTCGTCTCGCCGATCACCGCGAAATCCAGCCCCCATTTGCGGAAGATCGCTTCGGCCTCTTTTTCCTTCTCCGGCTTGAGCACCATGAGCATGCGCTCCTGGCTCTCCGACAGCATCATCTCGTAGGCGCTCATGCCCTCCTCGCGGCACGGCACCTTGTCGAGATCGAGCGTCACGCCGAGGTCGCCCTTGGCGCCCATTTCGGTCGCCGACGAGGTCAGCCCGGCCGCGCCCATGTCCTGAATGGCGATGACACAGCCTTTGGCCATGATCTCGAGGCAGGCCTCGAGCAGCAGCTTCTCCGCGAAGGGATCGCCGACCTGCACGGTCGGGCGCTTCTCGTCGCTGTCGTCATCGAATTCGGCGGAGGCCATCGACGCGCCGTGAATGCCGTCGCGGCCGGTCTTGGAGCCGAGATAGACGATCGGCATGCCGACGCCGGACGCGGCGGCGTAGAAGATCTTGTCCTTCTCGGCGATGCCGACCGCCATGGCGTTGACCAGGCAGTTGCCGTCATAGCGCGTGTGGAAGCGCACCGAGCCGGCCACCGTCGGCACGCCGAACGAATTGCCGTAACCGCCAATGCCGGCGACCACGCCGCCGACCAGATGCCGCGTCTTCGGGTGCTCGGGGGCGCCGAAGCTCAGCGCATTGAGGCAGGCGATCGGCCGCGCGCCCATGGTGAACACGTCGCGCAGAATGCCGCCAACGCCGGTCGCCGCGCCCTGGTAGGGCTCGATGTAGCTCGGGTGGTTGTGGCTCTCCATCTTGAAGACGCAGGCGAGCCCGTCGCCGATGTCGATGACGCCGGCATTTTCGCCGGGGCCCTGGATCACATGCGGACCCTTGGTCGGCAGGCCGCGCAAATGGACCTTGGAGGACTTGTACGAGCAGTGCTCGTTCCACATCGCCGAGAAAATGCCGAGCTCGGTCAGCGTCGGCTCGCGCTTGAGCAGATTCAGGATCCGGTCGTACTCGTCCGGCTTGAGCCCGTGCTCGGCGACCAGTTGGGGGGTGATCTTGATGTCGTTAGGAATCATGTCTCTCCAGGGGCGCGCGGGCCTGCTGGCGTTGCCTAGCATAGATCGCACCCCGGATTGGACAGACTTATGTGCGCCTTCCAGAGGAAAATCGGCGCATCATCAGGGAATATAATTGCCGCCCCCCGGCTGTTCTTATCGCTAGGGTGCTGGCGTTACTCGAGGTGCGGCAATTGCACTTCGGCGCCACGAATCTGCTTTCGAATGCACGCTGCGGGCGCCAAATGCTGCCTTGAGGGGTCTGTCGCTGCGCGGCGCGGTTACGCCGCGTTGCCGAGATGCGCGGCCACTCCGGCAAAGAGGCCGCGGCCGTCGGTCGAGCCGATGTCGGCGTCGACGTGATTTTCCGGGTGCGGCATCATGCCGAGCACGTTGCCGTTCTCGCTGACAATGCCGGCAATGCCGTTGGTGGCGCCGTTATGGTTGAAGTTCGGGTCGATCATGCCGTCCGGCGAGGAATAGCGGAAGATCACGCGGCCCTCGCCTTCCAGCTTCGCAATCGTCTCGCCGTCGGCGATGTAATTGCCCTCGCCGTGCGCCACCGGCACGCGGATCACCTGCCCGGCATTGTAGCCGCGGGTGAACGGCGTATCCGAGCGCTCGACCCGCAGATGCACATCGCGGCAGATGAAGCGAAGCTGCGCATTGCGCATCAGCACACCCGGCAGCAGACCGGCTTCGCACAGAATCTGGAAACCGTTGCAGACGCCGAGCACCAGCCCGCCTTTGGCGGCATGGCTGCGCACCGCATCCATCACCGGCGCGCGCGCCGCGATGGCGCCGCAGCGCAGATAGTCGCCGTAGGAGAAGCCGCCCGGCACCACCACGAGATCGGTGCCTTTCGGCAGTTCGGTCTCGGTGTGCCACACCATCGCCGGTTCATGACCGGAGGTCATGGCCAGGGTGCGCGCCATGTCGCGCTCCCTGTTGATTCCTGGAAAGACGAGGATGGCAGCTTTCACGGCGCGGACGCCGGGGCGTCGGTCAGATCGAGACGCCGCTCGATCCGGTCGAGCCGTGTTTCGTGCCGGATCAACGTGGCATGCATGCCGTTCAATTCCTGATGGATGCCCACCAGATCGTGGTGGAGCCCCTGCATCTGTGTGCGCATGGCTTGCATGTTCAGCTTGTTCTCGTCGGCTTTGCCGTCAACCTGCTCAAGCCGCGCCTGCACGGCTTTCAGGATTTCGAACATGAGTTCACTGGTCGCTTCGGCCATGGTCCCACCTCAGCCAAGAACCTTCACATCATAATTCTCGATCACCGTGTTCGCCAAGAGCTTGTCGGCCGCCTGCTTGAGCAGCGCCTCGGCCTTGGCCGGATCGGCGCCCTCGATCTCGATGTCGAACACCTTGCCCTGCCGCACGCTGGCGACGCCGTCGATGCCGAGCGAGCGCAACGCGCCTTCGATCGCCTTGCCTTGCGGGTCGAGGATACCGGTTTTCAGGGTGACGGTGACGCGGGCTTTCATGTCAGTGCCTTATGCCGTGATTCGCGCGTCATGGCCGGGCTTGTCCCGGCCATCCACGTCTTATTGCCGGAGCTTCAAGACGTCGATGTCCGGGCATGACGCAGACGAGGGCCAGGAGCGGGAAGTCAGCTCTTCACCAGAACCGGGCCGGCGCCGCGCGGCGGCTCGTCCTCTTTCATGATGCCGAGCCGCTTGGCGACCTCGGTATAGGCCTCCACCAGCCCGCCGAGATCGCGGCGGAAGCGGTCCTTGTCGAGCTTGTCGTTGGTCTTGATGTCCCACAGCCGGCACGAGTCCGGCGAGATCTCGTCGGCCACCACGATCCGCATCAGGTCGTTTTCCCACAGCCGGCCGGTTTCCATCTTGAAGTCGACCAGACGGATGCCGACGCCGAGGAACAGGCCGGACAGGAAGTCGTTGACGCGAATCGCCAGCGCCATGATGTCGTCGATCTCCTGGGGCGAGGCCCAGCCGAACGCGGTGATGTGCTCTTCCGACACCATCGGGTCGTTGAGCGCGTCGTTCTTGTAATAGAACTCGATGATGGAGCGCGGCAGCTGGGTACCCTCGTCGATGCCGAGCCGCGTCGCCAGCGAACCGGCGGCGACGTTGCGCACCACGATCTCGAGCGGAATGATCTCGACCTCGCGGATCAACTGCTCGCGCATGTTGAGCCGGCGGATGAAGTGAGTCGGCACGCCGATGTCGTTGAGGTGCTGGAAGATGTACTCGGATATCCGGTTGTTCAGGACACCCTTGCCTTCGATCACTTCGTGCTTCTTGGCGTTGAAGGCGGTCGCGTCGTCCTTGAAGTGCTGGATCAGCGTTCCCGGCTCCGGGCCCTCATAGAGGACCTTCGCCTTGCCTTCGTAAATGCGGCGGCGGCGGCTCATCGGGATATACCGTGGTTTTTGAAAGTCCATGAGGGTGCCGTGGCTCCTTGTCGTGTCGTATACCGAGATCCGCGGCGGCGGGACCGGAAATTTTCGCGTGCGATTGACCTCGCATACGAACGATCCGGACACGAAACGAACCTAGCTGATCGGTTCGGGCAGCACAATCGACCTGACCCTACGTTTCCACTTCGCAATTTCGCCGTAATAGCTGCCGCCCCCCGTTGCCTTGACCCTGCTGCGGCGATATGCAAGGCCGCGACACAAGATTTATACTGTATATGCTTACGCCAGCCGGCGATCGCAAGCGCACCCGCGCGGTCGCGGCCCGGAGCAGAACCAACGAGGACGGCATGACCACTTTCGACAAGCGCCAAGAGGGCTTCGAAAAGAAGTTCGCGCATGACGAGGAACTCCGGTTCAAGGCGATGGCCCGCCGCAACAAGCTGCTGGGTCTCTGGGCGGCCGAAATGCTCGGCAAGTCCGGGCCCGATGCCGATGCCTACGCCAAGGAAGTCGTGCTCGCCGACTTCGAGGAATCCGGCGATGGCGACGTTTTGCGTAAAGTTGTGGCCGATCTCTCCGCCAAGAACGTCACCGAGGCGGAGGTGCGCGCCAAGATGACCGAACTGCTGGCGGTCGCCGTCGAGCAGATCAAGAACACCTGACAACGCCCGCCCGGCGCTCCGCCGGGCCATGGCGAGACAACGCATGACCACGCCGCAACCCTTTGCCCTTGCCCGCCGCCTGCGTGCGGGCGAGATGGTATTTTCGGCCTGGTGCACGCTGGCCTCGCCGGTGGTGGCCGAAACGATCGCACGCGACGGCTATCCTTGCGTCGTGCTCGATATCCAGCATGGCCTGTGGGACACCGCATCGACCATTGCCGGCATTGCCGGCATCGCCTCGGCCGGCAGTGCGCCGGTGGTGCGGGTGCCGGTGGCGGATTTTGCCTTTGTGTCGCGCGCACTTGATGTCGGCGCCGAAGCCATCATCGCGCCGATGATCAACACGCCGGCTGACGCCCGCCAGTTCGCCGCCGCCGCCAAATACCCGCCGCTCGGCGAGCGCAGCTGGGGCCCGCAGCGCGCGATGGCAATGCAGGGCTTGAGCGTCGCCGCCGACTACCTGCGCGACGCCAATACCGGCACGCTGACGCTGGCGATGATCGAGACGGAAACGGCGCTGGCCAATGTCGACGCGATTGCCGCCACGCCCGGTATCGACGCGCTGTTCGTCGGGCCCTACGACCTGTCGACGGCGCTCAGCGGCGGCCGCGCCCAGGACATGGAAGCGCCCGACGTCGAGCGCGCCATCGACCGCATCGGCCAGGCTGCGATCAAGGCCGGCAAGATTCCCGGCATCTACTGCCGCGATGCGAACGGCGCGCTGGCGATGGCCCAACGCGGCTTCCGTTTCCTCACCATCGGCAGCGATCTCGGCCTCGTCCGTGACGGCGTCGCGGCGCAATTGCAGGCGCTAAAGGCCTGACAGTTCCCTTGCGAGCCGGTCCAGAACGGCGGCGAGGTCGTTCTCAACCTCATCGGTCTTCGTCGACACCACGCGGTAGCCGTGGTCGGCGAACCAGATATGGCTTTCGGCGCGCTTTTTCGCGCCGCCTTCGTTCTCGGCGGTCGGCACCAGTTCGATCACGCATTTCAGCGGCAGCGACACGAAGTCGCCGATGTGCGGCCCGATCGGCACATGCCGCTTGAAGCCGCGGCCGGCGAAGCGGCGATCATTGACCAGCGCCTGCCACATCAGCCGTTCCGCATCGGTCGGGTTTCGCCGCAACAGCTTGGTCAGGCCGCGCACCGGGCCGCCTTCGGTCGGGGCTGCGCCCTGCCCGGCGATCAGCTCGCGCAGCATCGCCGCCGCCGGCCCGTCGAGCACGCCGCCGCGCGCCGGCCCTTTTCGGCCGTGCGCGATCGACGTGATGACGCCGTGCAGCGTGCGCACGTCCTGCTGCGACAGCGCCATGCGCAGGAAGATGTTGCGCAGGTTGACGAGCATGGTGGCGCGCTTCTCTTCCGGGCGAAAGAACTCGACCTTTTCCAGTTCACGCTCGAGGTCGGCGAAGAAGGCCGCCATCTGCTGCTTGGACACCGGCGGCGAGCGCTCGGGCATCGCGAAGGGTAGTTGCCCGCCGGACCGCTTGAACCATTCGTAGCCGAGGATCACCACCGCCTGCGCCAGGTTGAGCGAGGCGAAGGCCGGGTTGACCGGCAGCGTCACGATGCGGTCGGCCATGCCGACCTCCTCGACTTCGAGGCCGTTGCGCTCGCGGCCGAACAGGATGGCGACCTTCTCGCCGTCCGCAATCCGCGCCGTCATTTGCTCGGCCGCGGTGTCGGCGCCGATCACGGGCTTGGCCTGGTCGTGGTTGCGCGCGGTCGCCGCCAGCACGAAATGGCAGTCGGCCAGCGCCTCGGCCAGCGTCTGGTAGACGACGGCGCCGTCCAGCACGCGGTCGGCGCCCGCCGCCATGATCCGGGCCTTTTCCTGCGGCCAGCCGCGCAGCGGCTTGACCAGCCGGAGTTGCGACAGGCCGAAATTCGCCATGGCGCGGGCCGCCGCGCCGATGTTCTCGCCCATCTGCGGCTCGACCAGGACGACGATCGGCGCCGGCTGCTCGACCCAGCGTTTGGTCTTGTCGGTTCCGGCGCCGGGCATGACAGCTCAATAAATGAGAACGTCGATCTGGTTTCGAATGTCCGCCAGCGCCGAGATCGGACGCGGCTCCGGCGTTGCGGCATTGAGCGGGCATACCTGCCCATAGTATCGGTTAAGCAGATCGACAAAACGCCTGAAGGATACTGGCGCATAGCGCTCGGGTGCGAACTCGATCACGAGGGGAACCCGGCTCGCCATTACTTCGTCCAACCCCTCCATGACCTCAGGCTCATAACCCTCGACATCAATCAAAATGAGACCGATGTCGCCGGGGGTCACACCAAGCCTCGCCAAGGCCGCATCGCCACGCTCGACGGGCACGACAATGCTGTCCCGCCCGTCGCGAGAAGGCCAAAGATTGATCGAATGAGCCCCCTTGTTGCGCGGGTGAAGCCGCAAATGGGCGCTGCCCGTACGATCGCCGAGAGCAACCCGCTCGACAAGCACGCGATCCGCCAACGCATTGGCAGCAAGATTGCGGACCAGCAAGGCGGCATTGGCCGGCTCCGGCTCGAAAGCAACGGCGCGCGCAAAACGTCCGCCGCGCAATGCCGAAACAACCTGCACGCCAATATTGGCGCCGATATTGACGAAGACCTGTCCATCGCGGAAATGGCCGGCGGCGTCCAGAATCGCGCACGCCCGCTCCACAAGCTGCGGATCCCATTCGCCCCGCCATACCAGCGCGCCGCCGACCGAAAAATCCGCAGGATCAATGAAAAAATTACCCTGCCCGCATTCGCGATACAGAAGAGCGCCGCTTTCAGATAGCTGCGCCAGAACCGTGTCCCTCACGGTGAGCCGTCGCAGAACCGTTCGCTCCACCAGCCGGCGGCGAAACGCCCGCCGCCAGCGGCTGTAGCCGCCTCGCAACTCCGCCAGATCAGGTATCACCGCGAAATCCCCATCCCGAACGTCCGTCCGTGCCTGACCCAGGCAGGGTCGTCTTAATAGACCGGTTCAAACCCTCGGAAAACCGCAACAGGCCGGATCCGGTCCCTGCCCAAACCGGCCGCTTACGTCAAGCGGCGGCACTTGATCCGGCCGAAACACCCGCGGCTCCAGCCGGCCGGCGGTCATCTCGCACCTGCTGACAAGGCTTTTACCGGCGTAGGGCGGGTGCTATAGGGCCCCGAACTCCCGTCAGCCGGCGACAGAAGGTGCAAGCATGTCAGATCTCGAAATCATGTGGACAAAGGTCGATGAAGCCCCGGCGCTCGCCACCTATTCGCTGCTGCCGATCGTCGAAGCCTTTGTCGGCGCGGCCGGCGTGTCCGTAACGCTGAAGGACATCTCGCTGGCCGGCCGCATCCTCGCCAGCGTCTCCGACATGCTACCCCCCGAGCAGCGGGTCAACGACGAACTGGCCGAACTCGGCGCGCTGACGCTGAAGCCCGACGCCAACATCATGAAGCTGCCCAACATTTCCGCCTCGATCCCGCAGCTCCGCGCCGCGATCAAGGAACTGCAGGACAAGGGCTACGCCGTTCCGGACTATCCGGACAATCCGAAGAACGACGCCGAAAAGGACATCAAGACCCGCTACGACCGCGTGTTCGGCAGCGTCGTCAACCCCGTCCTGCGCGAAGGCAATTCCGACCGCCGCGCCGCCGGCGCCGTCAAACAATATGCCCGCAACAATCCACACAAGATGGGCGCCTGGAGCAAGGACTCCAAAACGCACGTGTCCTGCATGTCGAGCGGCGACTACTTCGGCTCGGAAATCGCGACCACGGTCGACAAGGCGACCAATGTTCGCATCGAACTGGTCGCTGCCGGCGGCGATACCAAAGTGCTGAAGGCAAAGACGGCGCTTGAGGCCGGCGAAATCATTGACGCCGCGGTCATGAGCCGCAAGGCGCTGCGCACCTTCTTTGCCGAGCAGATCGAAGACGCCAAGAAGCAAGGCGTGCTGTTCTCGCTGCACGTCAAGGCGACCATGATGAAAATCGCCGATCCGATCGTGTTCGGCCATGTCGTGTCCGAATTCTTCGCCGACGTGATCAAGAAGCACGACGCCACGTTGAAGAAGCTCGGCGTCAATCTCAACAACGGCTTCGGCGATCTGCTGACCAAGATCGAGACGTTGCCGGAGGCGGAGAAGAAAGCGATCAAGGACGACATTGCCGCCGTCTATGCCAAGCGGCCTGCGCTTGCCATGGTCAATTCCGACAAGGGCATTACCGGCCTGCATGTACCCAGCGACTTCATCATCGACGCTTCGATTCCGGCGATGATCCGCGAAGGCGGCAAGATGTGGGGCCCGGACGGCAAGCTGCACGACACCAAGGCCGTCGTTCCCGACCGTGCCTACGCGCGTCTTTTCCAGGCGGTCATCGAGGACTGCAAGGCCAACGGCGCCTTCGATCCCAAGACCATGGGTTCGGTCCCGAACGTCGGTCTGATGGCACAGAAGGCCGAAGAATACGGCTCGCACGACAAGACGTTTGAGGTCCAGGAGAGCGGGACCGTCCGCGTCGTCACGGATGATGGCAAGGTGCTGCTGGAGCGTCCGGTCGAGACCGGCGACATCTTCCGCATGTGCGAACTCAAGGACGCTGCCGTGCGGGACTGGGTCAAGCTCGGCGTGCGCCGTGCGCGCCTCACCGGCACCCCTGCCGTGTTCTGGCTCGACAAGAATCGCGCGCACGACGCCCAGCTCATCGCCAAGGTCGAGAATTACCTGAAGAACGAAGATACGTCGGGTCTCGACATCCGCATTCTGGCGCCGGTCGATGCGATGAAATTTTCACTCGAACGGATTCGAAAAGGCCAGGACACGATTTCCGTCACCGGCAACATTCTGCGGGATTACCTGACGGATCTTTTCCCGATCATGGAGCTCGGTACCTCGGCCAAGATGCTCTCGGTCGTCCCGTTGTTGGCGGGCGGCGGCATGTTCGAGACCGGCGCCGGCGGCTCGGCGCCCAAGCATGTCGAGCAGTTCCAGAAAGAGGGTTATCTGCGCTGGGATTCGCTCGGTGAGTTTCTCGCCCTCGGCGCGTCGCTCGAGCATTTGGGCCATACCTACAAGAACGCCAAGGCGCTGGTGCTTGCCGAGGCGCTCGACCTGGCGATTGGCAAATTCCTCGAGAACAACCGCAACCCGGCGCGCAAGGTCGGCGAAATCGACAACCGCGGCAGCCACTTCTACCTGGCCATGTACTGGGCCGAGGCGATGGCGGCGCAGACCAAGGACAAGGAGCTGCAGGCGCGCTTCAAGCCGCTGGCGGAGGCGCTCGCCAGGAACGAGACCAAGATCAACGCCGAGCTGATCGGCGCGCAGGGCAAGCCGGTGGACGTCGGCGGTTACTACCTGCCCGACGACAAGAAGGCATCGGCCGCGATGCGGCCGAGCGCGACCTTCAACGCCGTGCTTGCGTCGCTGTAAGCCTGTAGGGTGGGCTCAGGCGCGGCTTCGCGCCGAGCCCACCGCAGGCTGGGCGCGCGTTGCCGCGGCCGGTGGGCTCGCTTCGCTGAGCCCACCCTACCCGCGCGTTGTCCGCTTTCGTCGCACCACCCACTGGTCGACCATGACCTTGATGGCGACCACGACGACCACGGCGCACAAAGCCGCCTTCGACACCGTCTCCATCGTCCCCTCGACCAGCATGCTGTGCACCACGCTGCCGACGACGATGACCCCGGCCAGCGACATATGCGCGGCGCGCCACGTGCGCAGTCCCAGCCGCCGGCGGAAGGCCGCCAGCACCGCGACGGCGAAGATGGCCCACATCGCCGTCACGCCCCAGGGCGAGAACGGCGTCGGCGACCGGTAAAGAAGTGCGTCAATCATGTCCGGCGGGCTGGTGAACCAGAGGCCGCCGACGTGGACCAGCAGCGTCACCACCAGCGCGCCGCCGATCCAGTGATGCACACGACGCCCGCGATAGGCCGACAGTCCCGGCAGATACCCGGCGATCAGCAGCGGCTGAACGAGCATGAGCCCCAGCGCGACAATCCCGGCGAAGCACGCCGCGATATAGACCGGGCCACGCCACGCCAGCAGCTCGCTCGCCATGGCAAAGGCGATCGGCACGCCGATGGCGGCGGCAAGGCCGGCCCAGATCAAGACCACCCGGGCCAAGCTCATCCTTCTGTCCCCGATCCGGTCAGGCCGGCTGAAGGACGAAGTGCGCCTCGAGGCTGGTGTTCTTGGCGCTGCGCATCACGGGACGCAGAAACACGGTTTGGAATTCGCCGCTGTCATAGGCGAGATGGCCATGCGGCTGGCCGAAGATCGGAATGATCTGCGGCATCTCGAGTCTGAACACGCCGTTCTTGTCGGTCAGCGTGGCGCCATGGCTTTGCGGCTCGTGCTCCTGCCCCTCGACGGTGTGCGCCCAGATATGGATGCGCTGGCCGGCCAGCGGCGCGCCGTCGCCGGCGCGGCGCACCGTGCCCGTCATCCAGAAGCCGCCCTTGCCGATCCGCTTCACGATCGGCGCGCCCTTGGTGTAGTTGTTGGCGCCGCCCGGCATCGACCGGGTCGGTTGCAGGCCCTGCGCCTGGGCGGGCGACACCAGCGAGGACACTCCGGCGGCCAGCACGGCGCCGCTGGCGGCGAGAAGGGTGCGGCGGTTGAGGACGACGAGGGTCATGCGATTCTCCTGGCGACCGTGCAGCGACGCCGCAGATAGGACAGCAACAAGATGTCCTTTATTTAACGCGTTTGCGGCCGATTTCCACGCGGCTGAGCGAAAAGCGCAACACGTCGCGTTGACAGTTTTGTGAACGCGTCAGCGCGCCGGTCGCACCGGCGGCCGCGACCGGCGCATCGCGCGGGCTCTGCATGCGACAACCCAGCGCGTGCCCAGCTTTCACGGCCTGAAAGGCGGTGCTATGAGAGCCCGTCCGGCTCTCTAAAAGGTGACTGCTGACTATGGCGAAGATCAAGGTGACCAACCCCGTCGTCGAGATGGACGGCGACGAAATGACCCGCATCATCTGGCAGTTCATCAAGGACAAGCTGATCCACCCCTATCTGGACCTCGACCTGCTGTATTACGACCTCAGCGTCGAAAAGCGCGACGAGACCGGCGACCAGATCACCATCGACGCGGCCGAGATGACCAGGAAGATCGGCGTGGCGGTGAAATGCGCCACCATCACGCCGGACGAAGGCCGGGTGAAGGAATTCAACCTGAAGGAGATGTGGCGCTCGCCGAACGGCACCATCCGCAACATTCTCGGCGGCACGATCTTCCGCGAACCGATCATCTGCAAGAACGTGCCGCGGCTGGTGCCGGGCTGGACGCTGCCGATCGTCATCGGCCGCCACGCCTATGGCGACCAGTACCGCGCCACCGACTTCAAGTTTCCCGGGCCCGGCAAGATAACCATCAAGTTCGAGGGCGCCGACGGCAAGGTGATCGAGAAGCAGGTCTTCGATGCGCCGGAGAGCGGCGTCACGATGGCGATGTACAACCTCGACTCCTCGATCCGCGACTTCGCCCGCGCCTCGATGAATTTCTCGCTGAACCGCGGCTACTCGCTCTATCTGTCGACCAAGAACACCATCCTGAAGCAGTATGACGGCCGCTTCATGGAGCTGTTTCAGGAAGTCTTCGATACGGAGTTCAAGGACCGGTTCGCCGAAAAGAACATTATCTACCAGCACCGGCTGATCGACGACATGGTGGCGTCGGCGCTGAAGTGGTCGGGCGGCTATGTCTGGGCCTGCAAGAACTACGACGGCGACGTGCAGTCCGACACCGTGGCGCAGGGCTTCGGCTCGCTCGGGCTGATGACCTCGGTGCTGATGACGCCGGACGGCAAGGTGGTCGAAGCGGAAGCCGCGCACGGCACCGTCACCCGCCACTACCGCGAGCACCAGAAGGGCAACGAGACCTCGACCAATTCGATCGCGTCGATCTTCGCCTGGACCCGTGGCCTGGCGCATCGCGCCAAGCTCGACAGCAACGACGCGCTGGGCAGGTTCGCGCTGACGCTGGAGAAGGTCTGCGTCGACACCGTCGAGTCGGGCTTCATGACCAAGGATCTGGCCCTCCTCGTCGGCCCCGACCAGAAGTGGCTATCGACCACCGGCTTCCTCGACAAGGTCGACGAGAACCTGAAGAAGGCGATGGCGTAGCGTTCAGGAGGACAGCTTCGGCGCGGCGGCCTCCTTCGGTTTGGCCTCCCCGCTTTTGCGGTCCGGAAACGCCACCAGCATCTCGACCGCGCGCTCGGCGGCATCGGAAAACGGCGACAGGCACATGTCGACTTTCGCCTGCTTGAAGCGGCGCGTGTCGAGCCCATCCTGGCAGCGCACCGCGATGCGGCCGCGGTAATTCGCCTGCCGCAGCCCGTCGATCAGCCCGAGCCGCGCGTCCTCATGCGCCACGCCCGGCGTCATCGGCGGGATGGCGATGATGACCCAGCCGGCATCGAGCGGCAGCGTCGCGGCGAATTCGGGGTCGGTGGCGTCGCCATAGAGCGCGGGAAAGTCGCGCTGCCGCAGGCGCCGCACCACTTCCGGGTCGAAATCGACGGCCAGCACGCTGAGGCCGCGCGTCTTCAGGTGCCGCCGCATCTCCTGCCCGTAGCGGCCGAGGCCGAACAGGATCACGTCGTAGCGTTCGTGGGCTTCTCCCTTGTCCTCGGAGAGCTCGCGGGTCGGCACGTGGCGCTCGAACACGCCGAGATAGGGCTCGAGCACCCGGTAGATCTGGTGCGAGTACAAAATCATGTAGGTCGACAGCGTGATGGTCACCAGACCAATCAGCGTGACCAGCCCCATCGCTTCGGGGTTCACGTGGTTGAGCGTCAGGCCCATGGCCATGAAGATCAGCGAGAACTCGCTGATCTGCGCCACCGTCAGGCCGGCCAGAAAGCCGGTTCGCTTGCGGTAGCCCATGCCGCCCATGATCGCCATCACGATCAGCGGATTACCGATCAGCACGAACAGCGAGAGCACAAGCGCCGCCGGGATCTGCGCGCCGAGCACGCCGAGATCGAGGCGCGCGCCGAGGCCGACAAAGAAGAACAGCAGCAGGAAGTCGCGCACGCTCGACAGCCGCGTCGACACCGCTTCGCGCACCGAGGTCGAGGCCAGCGACACGCCGGCCAGCAGGCCGCCCAGCTCCTTGCCGAAGCCGATCCAGTCGCCGATCGCCGCGAACATCACCGCCCAGGCGAGCGCGAAGGTCACCAGCAGTTCCGGCACCCGCGCCACGCGGCGCAGCAGCGGCTCGGCGCCATAGCGGATGAACAGCACCACGAAGCCGATCATCAGCATGGCGCTGGCCAGCACGCCGAGCACGCCGAGACCGGCCGGCTTTTCGCCGGCGCCGACCCCGAGGGCGGACAGCGCCACCATCGCCACCACGACGGCGATGTCCTGCACGATCAGGAAGCCGAGCGCGATCCGGCCGTGCAGCGAATCCAGCTCGCGCTTGTCCGACAGCAGCTTGACGATGATGATGGTGCTGGAAAACGTGAGGGCCACCGCGACATAGGCGCTGGTCATGGCGTCGAGGCCGAGCACCAGGCAGATGACAAAGCCGACCGCGGCGGTGAAGCCGACCTGGCCGAGGCCGGTCGCGACCGACACCAGGCCGAGATTGCGGATGATCTGCACGTCGAGCTTGAGGCCGACCAGGAACAGCAGCGTGGCGATGCCGATTTCCGCCAGCACGTTGATGTGATCGGCCGAGCGCACGATGCCCAGCACGTCGCCGCCGGCGATGATGCCGGTGGCGATGAAGGCGACGATCAGCGGCTGGCGCAGCAGCAGGCCGACAATGCCCAGCCCCGCCGCCAGCGCCAGCAGCATGGCAATTTCGGTAAAGGTCGATGCGCCCGTCATGATGGCCCCAGTCTACAAGAATATGACCAGCGGGGTTCATCGCTCCCGGCCGGCGCCACGGCGCGGCACGCAGCCGACCTTGCCGGACCGTATCGCCCGGATCGTCCCGGCCGTCTACCGCGCAGCGCGCGGCAATTCCGCCGATCGCGCTGCGCCGAATCCTACGCCGGCTTCACCAGATTCTTGATCGCCGCGATTGCGGCCGCGGCCTCGCCGCCGTTCGGGCCGCCGCCTTGCGCCATGTCGGGGCGGCCGCCGCCGCCTTTGCCGCCGAGCGCCGCGACGCCGGCCTGCACCATCTTGACCGCGTCATTGGCCGCGGTGAGGTCCTTGGTGACGCCGACCACCAGCGCCGCCTTGTTGTCGGCATCGGCGGTCAGCAGCACCACGATACCGGAACCGAGCTTCTTCTTGCCGTCGTCGGCCAGGCTGCGCAGGTCCTTGGCCTCGACCCCGGTCAGCACCTTGGCCATCACCTTGACCCCGGCGACCTCCTCGACGTCGTCGCCGGCGGCGCCGTCGGCCTTGCCGCCGCCGCCCATCGCCAGCTTCTTGCGCGCCTCGTTGAGATCGCGTTCGAGCTTCTTGCGCTCGTCGAGCAGGCTGGCGATGCGCGCCGGCATGTCTTCGAGTGTTACTTTAAGTTCTGCAGACGCCGCTTTAGCAACCTGAATCATGCTGTTGGCGGCCTTGCGGGCGGCCAGTCCGGTCAGCGCCTCGAGGCGGCGGACGCCGGAAGCAACGCCCGAGTCCGAGACGCCCGAGATCAGGCCGATATCGCCGGTGCGCTTGACATGGGTGCCGCCGCACAGTTCGACCGACCAGCCGAGCGTGTTGCCCGTTCCCAATTCTCCTAAAGCATTGCCCATGGCCACCACGCGAACCTCGTCGCCGTATTTCTCGCCGAACAGCGCGCGGGCGCCGGAGGCGCGGGCATCGTCCAGCGCCATCAGCCGCGTCGTCACCGGTGCGTTCTGCAGCACCACGGCATTGGCGATGTCCTCGACCTGTTCCAGTTCAGCCTGGCTCAGCGGCTTGGGGTGCGAGAAGTCGAAGCGCAGCCGGTCGGGCGCGACCAGCGAGCCCTTCTGCGCGACGTGATCGCCGAGCACCTGGCGCAGCGCCTCGTGCAGCAGGTGGGTGGCGGAATGGTTCTGGCGAATGGCGGCGCGGCGGCCGTGGTCGACTTCCATCAACAGCGGATCGCCGATCTTCACCGCTCCCTGCTCGACCTTCACGTAATGGGTGAACAGGTCGCCGGATTCCTTCTGGGTGTCGGTCACGGTCAGGCGCACGCCATCGCGCCGCATCTCGCCGCGGTCGCCGGTCTGCCCGCCCGACTCGCCGTAGAACGGCGTCTGGTTCATCACCACCACGCCCGTGTCGCCCGCCTTCAACTCGGTGACCTGCTGGCCGTCCTTGACCAGCGCCGCCACCACGCCTTCGGCGCTCTCGGTCTCGTAGCCGAGGAATTCGGTGGCGCCGACTTTCTCGCGCAGCGCGAACCAGACCGCGCCGGTGGCGGCGTCGCCCGAGCCCGACCATGAGGCCCGCGCCTTCTCGCGCTGGCGCTCCATCGAGTCGTTGAACGACGCCAGATCGACGCTGATGCCGCGCGCGCGCAGCGCGTCCTGCGTCAGGTCGAGCGGAAAGCCGTAGGTATCGTACAGCGTGAAGGCGGTCTCGCCGTCGAACATGTCGCCCTTCTTCAGGGTGCTGCTCTTCTCGTCGAGGATGATCAGGCCGCGCTCCAGCGTGCGGCGGAAGCGCGTCTCCTCCAGCTTCAGCGTCTCGGCGATCAGCGCCTCGGCGCGCACCAGCTCCGCATAGGCCTGGCCCATCTCGCGGATCAGCGCCGGCACCAGCTTCCACATCAGCGGCTCGCGCGCGCCCAGAAGTTCAGCGTGGCGCATGGCGCGGCGCATGATGCGGCGAAGCACATAGCCGCGGCCCTCGTTCGACGGCAGCACGCCATCGGCGATCAGGAAGCACGACGAGCGCAGGTGATCGGCGATGACGCGATAGGAAGCCACGGTCTGCGCATCGGGCGCCCGGCCCAGCGCCGAGGCCGTGGCGTCGATCAGGCCGCGGAACAGGTCGGTCTCGAAGACGCTTTCGACGCCCTGCATGATGGAGGCCATGCGCTCCAACCCCATGCCGGTGTCGATCGACGGCCGCGGCAGCGGCACCTGCACGCCGGGCTCCGGCTGGTCGAACTGCATGAAGACCAGATTCCAGAATTCGAGGAAGCGGTCGCCATCCTCGTCCAGACTGCCGGGCGGGCCGCCGGCGATATGCTCGCCGCGGTCGATGAAGATTTCCGAGCACGGCCCGCACGGGCCGGTGTCGCCCATGGCCCAGAAATTGTCCGACGTGGCGATGCGGATGATGCGGTCGTCGGAGAAGCCGGCGATCTTCTTCCACAGCGCGGCCGCCTCGTCGTCATTGTGGTAGACGGTGACCAGCAGCTTGTCCTTGGGCAGCCCGAAGTCCCTGGTGATCAGGTTCCAGGCGAGCTCGATGGCGACGTCCTTGAAATAGTCGCCGAACGAGAAGTTGCCGAGCATCTCGAAAAAGGTCAGGTGGCGCGCGGTGTAGCCGACATTGTCGAGATCGTTGTGCTTGCCGCCGGCGCGCACGCTCTTCTGCGCCGTCACGGCGCGGCTGTAGGGCCGCCGCTCGAGGCCGGTGAAGACGTTCTTGAACTGCACCATGCCGGCATTGGTGAACATCAGCGTCGGGTCGTTGCGCGGCACCAGCGACGACGACGCCTCGATCTGGTGATCGTGGCGCGCGAAATAGTCGAGGAAGCCCTTGCGGATGTCGTTGACGCCAGTCATGGAGACCAATCGCTTTCAATCGCTGCGCGCGCCGGCCCAAAGACCCGGAAGCCCCACCGCCGGGCCGGGCCGCGCACCCCCTGCCGAAAAACGCCGTCCGGGGCCGGTAAATCCCCGTCAGGCTTGATGTTTTACCGGCACGCTATTTAGCGGCGGGGGGCCCATGAGTCCAGAAAGCCGGCGCCTTTGGGGCGCCGGCTTGGATATCATCGACTGCGGAGACGCGGGAGCCAAGATGCCCCACGATCACGCCCGCCTGCGCGGCTCAGCCCCACGGACCGCTGCCGCCGCTGCGGCGCGAGGCGCTGCCCCAGGGACCGCCGGAAGGACCGCCGCGGCCGCCCTGCTGCGGCAGGAAGGGCCGGCCCGACGCGCCGGCCATCTGCTGGAGCGCGGCGATGCGGTTCTCGGCCGCCGGATGGGTCGAGAACAGGTTGTCCATGCGCTCGCCCGACAGCGGGTTGATGATGAACATGTGCGCGGTCGCCGGGCTCTGCTCGGCGGTGTCGTTGGGGATGGCATGCGCCAGGCTCGAGATCTTCGCCAGCGCCGAGGCCAGCGCCAGCGGCTGGCCACTGATCTGCGCGCCGAGTCTGTCGGCGGCATATTCGCGGGTCCGGCTGATCGCCATCTGCACCAGCATGGCGGCCAAAGGCGCCAGGATCACCATCGCCAGCGTGCCGATCATGCCCATGCCGTTGTTGCGGTTGCCGCCGGAAAACAGCGCGAAATTGCCGAGCATCGAGATGGCGCCGGCAATGGTCGCGGTGATGGTCATGATCAGGGTGTCGCGGTTGGCGATGTGCGCCAGCTCATGCGCCACGACGCCGGCCACCTCGTCCTCGTTGAGCCGCTGCAACAGGCCGGTGGTGACGGCGACCGCCGAATTCTCCGGATTGCGGCCGGTGGCAAAGGCGTTCGGCTGCGGATTGTCCATGATGTAGACCTTGGGCATCGGCAGGTTGGCGCGCTGAGCGAGCGCCGCCACCATGGCGTAGAGGTCCGGCGCCGAGCGCGCGTCGACTTCCTGCGCGCCGTGCATCGACAGCACCATGCGGTCGGAATTCCAGTAGGCGAACAGGTTCATGCCGCCGGCCACCACCAGCGCGATCAGCGCGCCGCTGCCGCCGCCGATCATGAAACCGATGCCCATGAACAGCGCGGTCAGGCCGGCCAGCAGGATCGCGGTGCGAAAATAGTTCATCGTATCCCTCGCGAACGGGCGCCCGAGTGCGCCCGACCAGAAAGAAATGTTGGTATTGCAGCCGCCTGGCGCAAGTGGCCGGGCGGGATGCCGCGGGGTGCGGTGGCGGAGGTGGGAGGGTGCACCGGCTGGCGTGGCAGGAACGGCTACGCTTCACAGGAGTGCTGTCCGTCGACGTCGCGGCAGGCTCTCTTACCCTCTCCCCTTGAGGGAGAGGGTGGTCCGAGCAAAGCGAGGACCGGGTGAGGGGTTCAGCGTCGTGTGAGGCACGGCCCCCTCACCCGCCCTCGCTCGGCTTCGCCTCCGCTCGGGCACCCTCTCCCTCAAGGGGAGAGGGAAGCGCGGACGCCGCTCCCGCCATGGCAAATCTCTTCAGCCCCAACACAAACGCACGTCGCCCCCGTCCTCGGTTGCGGCCGCTTTACGCAGCCGGGTGCCGACGGGGGCGATGCGATACGCACAACCTGAACTACAAACCTTGGCGTCCCGAGCCTCCGGAAAGCCTAGCGGCCGGCTTTGCCCTTGGCCTTTTTGGCCTCGGATTTCGCCGCAGATTTGGCTGCCGTCTTCTCCTTCTTGGCCGCCACTTTCGCGGCCTGTCGTTCTTCCTGGTAGGCGGCCGCGGACTTCGCCTTTGCCGTCATCGGCGTGGTCCCGTCCTTGGCCGCGTCGTTCTTGTCACTTCCGGCGGCCCGCGCGGCCGCCGCCTTGTCATTGGCCCGCTCGCGCGCGTTCTTGCGCTTGGCCGGCTTCGGGTGGGCGGTGGCCAGACCGCCCGCCGCCTCACCATCACCCCTGGTCTCGATCTTGGTCTCAACCTTGGCCCTGCGCGCCCGGGTCCCGAGATCGATCAGGGTCGCTGCCGCACCAGCGGTCGCGTCATCCTGGGTCGGCACATTGGCCGTCACATTGGCAGCCAGATTGGTCGACTTGGGCTGTGCAGCCGGCGGGAAAACCCGCGGCTGCGCCGGACCTTGGTGCGGGGCGTCACCCGCCGCACCGTGACCGGCACCGGAGGCTAGCGTCGAACCGCTAGCAGCCGGCGTGCCCGCATCCTTTCAAGCTTCGGCCGCGGCGTCGTCATCCTTGTCGTCGGGGCCGGCATCGATCACCTCGGCGATCACGCCGGAATTGGCGCGCACCTGCGCCTCGATCTTGGCGGCGACGTCGGGGTTCTGCTTGAGGAAGACCTTGGCGTTCTCGCGGCCCTGGCCGATGCGCTGGCTGTCATACGAGTACCAGGCACCGGATTTCTCGACCACGCCGGCCTTGACGCCGAGATCGACCAATTCGCCGACCTTGGAGACGCCCTCGCCGTACATGATGTCGAACTCGACCTGCTTGAACGGCGGCGCCAGCTTGTTCTTCACCACCTTGACGCGGGTCTGGTTGCCGACCACCTCGTCGCGATCCTTGATGGCGCCGATGCGGCGGATGTCGAGCCGCACCGAGGCGTAGAATTTCAGCGCATTGCCGCCGGAGGTCGTTTCCGGCGAGCCGTACATGACGCCGATCTTCATGCGAATTTGATTGATGAAGATGACCATGGTGCGCGACTTGGAGATCGAGGCGGTCAGCTTGCGCAGCGCCTGGCTCATCAGCCGCGCCTGGGCGCCGGGCTGCACGTCGCCCATCTCGCCTTCCAGTTCGGAGCGCGGCACCAAGGCCGCGACCGAGTCGACCACCAGCACGTCGATGGCGCCGGAGCGCACCAGCGTGTCGGCGATTTCCAGCGCCTGCTCGCCGGCGTCGGGCTGCGAGATCAGCAGGTCGTCGACATTGACGCCGAGCTTGCGGGCATAGACCGGGTCGAGCGCGTGCTCGACGTCGACGAAGGCGCAGATGCCGCCGGCCTTCTGGGCCTCGGCGATGGTGTGCAGCGACAGCGTGGTCTTGCCGGAGGATTCCGGCCCGTAGATTTCCACCACCCGGCCGCGCGGCAGGCCGCCGACGCCAAGCGCAATGTCGAGGCCGAGCGAGCCGGTCGAGACCACCTCGACGTCCATCGACTTGTCGTTCTTGCCGAGCTTCATGACCGAGCCCTTGCCGAACTGGCGCTCGATCTGGGAGAGCGCGGCGGAAAGGGCTTTGGACTTGTCCATGGACGATCCTTCGACGAGACGCAGGGCAGGCTGACTCATGTCGCGCTCCTTATGGCCTTTGATTCGACCCCCGACAACGCGGCCCCTTTGGGCCCCCGGCGGGAATCGACCGGTAAAGCCAATGTACCCTATTTGTTCTCAGTTCGCAATATGTTCTTTTTGGGGGGTAGGGCCATATATCCCCTTGGAACAGGTACGCGAAAAAGTTAGGTTCCGGGCGCCTCTCTACCCGGCTTAGGATGGGGCGATTGGAGAATTTCGAATGGGCATTTGGACGAAAGCAAAAGAGGCTGACGCCACATACTCACTGTTCAGCTGGGTACCGCACTCACTCCAATACCTTTTCCCCATTGGATGGGCGGCGGTAGTGGGTACTTTCGCATCATATCGCGAGTGGATTTGGACCGAATACGGGATGTTCGGCATTTGCGTCATCGCGCTAGTCTCAGCCCTTGTTGCTAGCGCCGCTTTTGCGCTCGTTGCGTTTGCGATATCGAAGCTGCGGGGGTCTAAAAGTACACACTCGGGGGAGTCCGGCAATTTGCCGATCGAACCGGCGCTTCCCGTCCCATCGTTACAAAAAGGACTCTACGTTGCTGACGTTAGAATTGGCTTGAAGACCCTTGAGAAAGATCGACATACGGAAATAACACTGCGCGTTTTCAACGGAACGGGACGTGTTGTCGAATTTTCGTCTCTGTCCGGTTTTATTTCGTTCTATCCGTCTAACCGTAAAGATGATCATTTACGGCGCGGGGTGTTACCTACCCCAACAGTACGGTCTGATGTGCGGCGAGCCGTGGAGCCGTTCGAAGAATGGTTTTTAATTCTCGCTCAGCGCGTCCCAAGTGATGAAGCTGATAAACTAACCAGCATGTTAGATGCTAACGATACGATTATATTCGAACTTGAGAGACTCAAGATCGAAGCGTTTGCGCACAGTGACGACCGCAAAATAGAGCCGATACCCATGTGGTATAGTATGAGTTACAAAAAGGAGTTCGGTTTTCAGAAAGCTGTTGTTATTGCTATTCCTGCGATGAAAATTGGTGGCTAAAAAATGACAGCCAAAAAAACCGACAACCAACGCTTCGACCATCTTTTACAGATGATGGCTACCCAACCCGAACCTTCGGGAAAGCCTGCAAAAGCAACTCGAACATCAAAGCAGGCTGCTGGCGCAGGTTATGGCGATACTCGAACTCGTGCAGGTAAGACTGCAAGTGCTTCTTCGAAACCCAAACGTAAGTCCCGTTGATCCCGCGCTTCACGTTCGCCCAGAACGCTTCGATGTTGTTCGTATGCACGTCGCCGCGAACGTACTCTTTGGCTGAGTGATCGACGGTCTCGTGATCGAAGCCGTGACGCTCGGTCAGGGAGCGGAAATTCGAAGCTTCGTCGGTGTGGATTTTAGAACCCGGCTTCGCCAGTTTCAGAATGTGCGGAACGATGGTCCCCGCGTCACGGCTTTGAACATGCCGCGTCACCACGTCCCCGCCCCGCTCAATGATGCCGAACACTACGGCCTTGTCATCGGCAGGCTTGCCGTCCTTGTGCGGGTCATGGCCGCCGACAAACATTTCGTCCGCTTCCAGCGTCTTGCCGGGTCCGCCAATCGGGTAGTCACCGTCAACATAGCCCATGTACTTGCGGATCAGATTGCACATGCGCCAAGCGGTTTTGTAGGTCACGCCCAACTGGCGTTGCACCTCTTTCGCCGCCACGCCGTTCCGCGAAGCGCAGAACAGGAACATGACGTAGAACCAGTCCCGGAGGCTGGTGCGGGTCTTTTCAAAGGGCGTCCCGGCGGTCGGATAGACTTGATAGCCGCAGTGTTCGCAGGTGAAGCAGCGGCGGGCTTTGACCCGGTAAAAGGTCGCTTCCTTGTGGCAGCCCATACAGGTCAGTCGCTCGCCGTACCGGGTGCGCATCAGGTGATTTAGGCAGCTTTCCTCGTCCGGAAACCGCTTCTGGAACTCTCGGACTGTTGGACCTTTGCGAGCCATAACCGCTACCCCCTACCCGGAATAGATATGTTATGGCACGTTCTGTTCTAACTGTCTAGAGGGGATATATGCGGGGGTAGGTACTGTCCTGTTTTGCCCCCTGGTGGCCGGATTTGAATTTGGGGAGTGGCCTAGTTTGAAATGTGCACCAACAATTAAAGGCAATATCCGCGCACGAATCTAACTATAACGCGCCAAGCTTCGGCGCTTTCGGGTTTCGGTTAGGTCCAATAGGTATTTGCCCTTACTGTCCCCGAATATCGGGGGAGCGCATGACTATCTCGTATGAACGTCAAGAGTTGCGGAGACTGGCGCTTCTGCCGATCCGGCATCTGCAAGACTACGCCGACGACTACACAGTCAATTGCCGCGTTGGCAAAATCATCTCGGCTCACCAGTTGCCCGAGGTCGGCTGGGATTCGACCCTGCAATTCAGCTTAGAAGTCACGATGAGAGGACGCGAATGTCACTCGCCGGCTGGTACCACCACAAGGCCGATCAAAGTGCCCGGTTAGCCAAGCAAGCCCACACTAGAAAGACGCGCGCCTGTTTTGCTAGCGAGCAAATCTTCTGGCGCAGAATGGCCGCGAAACTCGACAAAAAGAGCGGGTTTGGAAAAGAACCTAAGTGACAGCCAGTAGGGCGGATTAGCTAAGCGTCCTCCGCCAGGGACCGGCTCCGGACATTGCGCAAATACGCTACGATCCTGTTTGATTTGAACCCAGAACGGGGGATTGAGTTAGACGCCGTCCAGGATGCTGCCGAGAACCTTGGCAACACTACTTGCGGCCGTCTCAAGGGTACCGTTCGCTGCGGCAACCCCCGTTTCTATGACAGCCGTGGCTTCCGCAGAGGCATCGCACGCGCCCTCCCCAAGTGGGCCGACGAGGTCGAGCGGATTGACGCCGTCGAGAACGCTCGGCCGTGCCCGCTCCTCCGTTTTTTGAGTTTCTTCCGCAGGGAACACAACTGCCCTAACCATTTCGCTGCATCTCCAACAAAACCTTTGGCTAGCAACATAAAATTAAATTAACGCGAATCTGAGTACACAAATTTTAAGTAGGCTTGGCCGCGCGCGGACTAGAGAAGCGTAATCCGCGAGCGAGGGCGTCTGCGGTTCAACAATCCCACCCTTGCCCCTTCCGGTTCCTTGGTCTGAACTGACCACCCCTGCCCCCCCCCGGAACACCGCCCCATGCCCGACCCCCACGCCCGCATCGCCGCCAGCTTCGCCCGCCAGGGCCTGATGACCACGCTCGGCGCCACGCTCACCAGCGTCACGGCGGGCCGCGTCGAGATATCGCTCGTGCCCGCCCCCGCGATCTCACAGCAGCACGGCTTCGTCCATGCCGGCGCGGTGGCGGCGATCGCCGACAGCGCCGCCGGCTACGCCGCGCTCAGCCTGATGCCGGAAGGCACGGGCGTCCTCACCACCGAGTTCAAGATCAACCTGATGGCGCCGGCCGCCGGCGAGCGCCTGATCGCGCGCGGCCGCGTGGTCAAGGCCGGCCGCACCCTGACGGTCGCGCAGGCCGAGGTGTTCGCCGTCGCCAACGGCGCCGAGAAGCTGGTCGCGCTCTTGACCGCGACCATGATGGCGGTCACCGGCCGCGACGGCATCGGCGACTGACGTCCCGCCGCGCCGTTAGCCACGATGCGCAGCGCCATCCACAATCTCGCCCGTTCCGGTTGCAGCCGGTCCGCTTTTGTCGGTAGATGCCCGCCGGGAAACGGGGGGTTCAAGATGCGTATGATGTGGATGGCCGCGCTGTGTGGCGCGGTGGCGGGCGGCTGCGCCAAAAATGCCGACCAGGTCGCGGCGACCTATATCTCGCCGGTCACCTATGAAGCCTATACCTGTCCGCAACTGGCCGAGGAGGCGCAGCGCGTCTCATCGCGCGCGGCGCAGGCCGCCGGCGTTCAGGATTCCAAGGCGACCAACGACAAGGTGGCGATGGGCGTCGGCCTGATCGTGTTCTGGCCGGCGATGCTGCTGACCAAGGGTAATGACGAGACGACGGCGGAACTGGCGCGGCTGCGCGGCCAGATGGACGCCATCGAACAGACTTCGATCAAGAAGAAATGCGGCATCACCTTTCAGCCGGTGACACCGGTCGCCGCCGCGGCGCCCGAGCACAACGTGGCGACGCGGTAACGCGTCAGCGCAGCCGGATTGTGCCGCCGCGCGATCCGGAACTTGGGTTCGGAACTTCAGTTCAGTTCTGGTATTCGGAGAGCATCAGCTTCAGCGCGGCCTTGCCGGCGCGGTTGGCTTCGCTCATCGACTCGAAATAGACCTCGGAATGGCCGATCGGGCTGGTGCGCCCGGCGCGGTAGATCTCCCAGCGCCATGGCTTGGGCGGACGGGCGCGGTTCTTCACCACAACGGAGAAATCGGCGTGTTCGATCATGATGATCGGACCTTACCGCACTGCGCCGCGTTTCGATACGAAATTCGCGCCGCAGCCGATTATTTGCGCGCCAGAGGCCCGCGCTCCTTAATTGCGCCCAGAACTTTAACCTTACTCGTTCACTGCAACATCCAAGCGCCGTTGGCCCGGCAGATGCAACCGACTAGGTTGCCGGGGCTGTTGCGGTCACCAACGGAGTAGCCGGAATGACCGACCAATGCGTGCGGCTGGGCATGGCGATTGTCATCATCGCCCTGATCTCGCTGTTCATGTACCAGTTGAGCGGCCGCGCCAGCGCCTTTGCGCCGGCGGTTCCCGCCATCAGCCATCCCCGCTAGCGCCCACGCCCACCTGTTCCGGGGACCAGATTCGCCAGTGCGTCGGCCGTATATCGAGCCGTTCGCGGGTTTCCGCGTTCATCCAGCCGTTGAGAATGCGCCGGCACGGGAACACCAGCGCGTGCGGACCGTCCGCGTCGAACACGGCCAGTTCCAGATCGCAGTCGGACGGCGGCGCCGTCGCAATCGTTTGCCACATGACGCAACTATGCGCGCCCGCTTTGGCCCGGCTTTGACGCACATCACATTTGCGCAGAAGACAGGGCGGAAAGGCCGCCGCAGGCCGCCCGGGATTTGATCTGGATCAATCAAGCCGCAAGCGGGTTCGGCGACCGTCAACCATGCAATCGCCTCCGCGCCCCGTCATCCGCCACTGCCCGCTCTGCCGCATCGCCATGCAGGGCAGCCGGTCGCGCGAGGGTCTGCCCCGCTTCGACACCTTTGAATGCCTGACGTGCCGGACCGTGATCAGCGAGACGCCGGTGATCCCGCCGGCCGGCCGCCCGCCGGATCGCGCTGAATGAACATCCAGACACCGCCCTTGCGCGACGACTGCACGCGGATGCGCAGCTCGCGATTCGGGTCGCCGTAATCGCCCGGCCAGGCGATCTCGAGATCGACCGGCCCCTCCTCCATCGCCCGCGTGACGCGGCCGCGGAATTCGTCGCTGCCCATGCAGGCCGAGATCTCGAACATGTTGAGCCCGAGCGGCGTCTTGCCGTAGCCCGACAGCCGCGCCTCGGTCTCGCTGTAGAACAGAACGATGCCGGCGCGGTCGAGCAGGATGACGCCGAACGGCAGGTTGTCGAGATCGTACTGGCTGAGCTGCTCGATGCGGGCCGCGAGATCGGGCGCATCGAAGTCGATGTCGGCCCGCGCCATTCCTGTTCCCGTGGCACCCATGGCGCGCATCTTTCGCATGTGACCGGCGCCGCGATACTGGGGCGGCGCCCGCGACCGTGCCATGCGCCCGTCCGAGTCGACAAGCAGGGCTGCCGGCCCACACGGTGATCTATTCACTTGCGCGCAAAGCAATCTGTGCGTGCGATGCATGCGAACAAATCCGTCGGTTGGTTCGCTATCGAACACAGCGCGCGGAAGAACGCTGCCGGGCTGCCTTTCAGATGATCGCCTTGCGGATTTTGGCCGCGATCAGTTCGCTGACAATCACGGTGGCGAAGATCATGAGCAGGATCAGCGTCACCTGCGGCCAGGCCAGCACGTTGAGCGAGGATTCCAGCGCCAGCCCGAGCCCGCCGGCGCCGACCAGGCCCAGCACCGTCGACTCGCGGATGTTGATGTCCCAGCGAAACACGTTGATCGAGGCAAAGGCCGGCATGATCTGCGGCACGATGCCGTAGATCATCACCTGCGCCGGGCTGGCGCCGGTGGCGCGGATCGCCTCGACCTGGCGCTCGTCGATTTCCTCGATCGCCTCGTAGAGCAGCTTGCCGATGAAACCGATCGAGCGCAGCGCGATGGCGATTATGCCGGCGAACACGCCGGGTCCCAGGATCGCCACCAGCAGCAGGCCCCAGATCAGCGCATTGATCGACCGCGACGCGACGATGATGAAGAGCGCGACCGGCCGCACCAGCACGGCGCTCGGGGTGGTGTTGCGGGCGGCGAGAAAAGCCACCGGCGTCGCCAGCACGATCGCCAGCAGCGTGCCCATGGTGGCGATGTTGATGGTGTCCCACAGCGGCCGCCACAGCCGGCCGGCGTAATCCCAGCGCGGCGGCATCATGCGGCCGAAAATGTCGGCGGCCTGCGCCGGCGCGCTGGCGACGAAGGCCCAGATCGTGTCCGCCGTCATCACCCGCCAGCAGAACACCGTCAGCGCGATCAAAGCGAACCAGCCGGCAAACCGCGCCAGGCTTTCGCCGGGCGTCAGGTGCCGCCAGGCCAGCCGTCCGTCGCTCTGCTGCGTGACCGGCATTACTGCACACGCCGCCGGATGAAGCCGGAAGAGTATTCGCACACCATGACGATGCCGATGATCAGCAGCAAAATGGCGGCGGCGCTGTCGTATTCGTAGCGGTCGAGCGCGGTGTTGAGCGTGGCGCCGATGCCGCCGGCGCCGACAATGCCGACCACGGCAGACTCGCGGAAATTGATGTCGAAACGGTACAGCGACAGCCCGACCAGCCGCGGCATCACCTGCGGCGAGACGGCGTAGGCGACGACCTGCCACCACGACGCGCCGGTGGCGCGCACGGCTTCCAGTTGCGCCGGATCGGCCTCCTCGATGTCGTCGGCCAGCAGCTTGCCGAGAAAGCCGATGGTCGACAGCGACAGCGTGAGAAAACCGGCGAAGGGACCGAAGCCGAACATGGCGACGAAGAAGATGGCGATGATGATTTCCTGAAACGTGCGCGCAAAGGCGATGACGGCGCGGCACACGACATAGAGCCAGGCCGGCGCGATATTGCGCGCGGCGCCGAGACCGAACGGCACCGACAGCGCGATGCCGGCCACCGTCGCCGTGACCGTCATAGTCAGGCTCTCGATCATGCCGGTCGAGATGTCGCTCCAGCGCGAGGTGAAGTCCGGCGCCAGAAAGCCGGCCAGGAAACGCCCGCCGCGCACCAGACCCTCGGACACGCGGGCCCAGTTCACATCCACGGTTCCGGTGCCGACGATGAGATAGAGGATCGCGCCCAGAACGATCGCCCAGCGCAGCCGCGCGTCCGGAATGAGTGGCGGCCGCGACCAGCGCCGCGGATAGGCCGGCGTGGCGGCGCCGGCGCTCATGCGGCGCCGGCGACGATGCGGCGCTCGGCCTCGATCGCCAGCGCGGCGGCGGTGTCGTCCTCGTCGTCGTCGCGGGCGGCGGTCCTGGTCCAGTCCTCCTCGCCGTAGATGCGGGTCAGCACCTCGGCGGTGAGCCCGGCGGCGGGACCGTCATAGACGATCGCGCCGGCGCGCAGCCCGACGATGCGCGGCAAAAACAGCTGCGCCAGCCCGACGTCGTGGATATTGACGATGGTGGCAAAGCCACGCTCGGCGCAGACTTCCAGCAGCAGCCGCATCACCTGGCGCGACGTCTTGGGATCGAGGCTGGCGGTCGGCTCGTCGACCAGCAGCAGATCCGGATCCTGCATCAAAGCGCGGGCAATGCCGACGCGCTGGCGCTGGCCGCCGGACAGGGCGTCGGCGCGCTTGTCGACCTGGTCCATCAGGCCGACCCGGTCGAGCACGGCGAAGGCCTTCGCGATGTCGGCTTCCGGAAAGCGGCGCAGCCAGCTCGCCCAGAAACCGACATAGCCGAGCCGGCCCGACAGCACGTTCTCCATCACGGTCAGGCGTTCGACCAGCGCGTATTCCTGGAAGATCATGCCGATGCGCCGCCGCACCCGCCGCAACTCGCGGCGGCCGAGCCCGGTGATCTCGGTGTCGCCGACATAAATCTTGCCGGCGGTCGGCTCGACCAGCCGGTTGACGCAGCGGATCAGCGTCGACTTGCCGGCGCCCGACGGCCCGATCAGGCCGACCACCTGCCCCTTGCCGACGGTGAGGTCGACGCCGCGCAAGGCGGCGTCGCCTGTTCTATAGGTCTTGGTGAGACCCTCAATTCTCAGCATGAAAGCAGTTTAGCGTCACTTGCAGGCATAGGATACGCCGAGCGCCTGATCGATCTGCCGCACCACCGCCCAGTGCTCCTTGAACGTGATCGGCAGGAACTTTTCCTGCGGCGGCTCGGAGTTCTTGAACTCGTTGAGCAGCAGCGAGCCTTCCCAGTTGAAGGAGAAGAACGCGTCCTTGATCTTGGCCACCAGCTCCGGCTTCAGGTTGTAGACATAGCCATAGCCGGTGGTCGGGAAGGTCGCCGACGTGTAGATCGACTTGATCTGCTCCGGCTTGACGACGTTGCGGGCGAACATCCGTTTCATCACCGAATTGGCGACCGCGGCGGCCGGGTAATCCTTGTTGGCGACGCCGAGGATCGAATTGTCGTGCTTGCCGGAAAACACCGGCTCGAAATCCTTGCCGGCGACCAGCTTGAACTGGTCGCGCAGCAGCGCCGACGGCGCCTTGAAGCCGGAGTTCGACGTCTCCGCGGTGAAGGCGAGCTTCTTGCCCTTGATGTCCTCGACCTTGTCGATACCGGAGCCGGGATAGGTGATGATCTCCATCTCGTAGCCGAACTCGTCCTTCTTCGAGGCCATCATCGTGAACGGCACGAAGCCGGCGCAGGCGACCGCGATCGGATTGGAGCCGGTGTTGAAGCCGGCGATGTGCAGCCGGCCGGCCCGCATCGCCTCGAGCTGCGCGGCATTCGACTGCACGGGGAAGAACATCACCTTCCTGCCGGTGACCTTGGCGAGGTGATCGAGAAAGCCCTGCCAGACCTTGGCGTAGACCGAGGGGTCCTCGACCGGCGTATAGGCAAAGACCAGCGTCGGCGGGTCGATCTGGTCCTTCGGATCGGCCGGCGTGTCGGCGACCATGTCGCCATTGGCGTCGGTGTAGCGGGCGTCGAGCTTGAACTGGGCCGAGGCTGTGACGGGCACCAGCAATGCCGCGGCCACGGCCGCGACGGTCGCGAACCTGGAAAGAACTGTCATGGCGGATCCCCTGAAAGGCTAAGCCGCTGGGGTACAAGCGCAGCGTGACAGATTTATAACGGGCGGGAAAGCCGCCCCCTGGCCCAGGTTGAGTTCCTTGAAGAAGACTCACGCCTCATCCTGGGGAGTGCCAAGCGCCGCGCATGGGCCCTCACCCCAGATTCAGTTCCTTGAAGAAGTCGTTGCCCTTGTCGTCCATGACGATGAACGCCGGGAAATCCACCACCTCGATGCGCCAGATCGCTTCCATGCCGAGTTCGGGATATTCCTGCACTTCCACCTTCTTGATGCAGTGCTCGGCGAGATTGGCGGCGGCGCCGCCGATCGAGCCGAGATAGAAGCCGCCGTGTTTCTTGCAGGCGTCGCGCACCGCGGCCGAGCGGTTGCCCTTGGCCAGCATCACCATCGAGCCGCCGGCCGCCTGGAAGGCATCGACAAAACTATCCATGCGCCCCGCCGTGGTCGGGCCGAAGGCGCCGGAGGCATAACCCGTCGGCGTCTTGGCCGGACCGGCGTAATAGACCGGGTGGTTCTTGAAATAATCCGGCAGGCCCTGCCCGGCCTCGAGCCGCTCGCGCAGCTTGGCGTGCGCGAGGTCGCGCGCGACGATCATCGGCCCCGACAGCGACAGCCGCGTCTTGACCGGATATTGCGACAGTTGCGCGCGGATGTCGCTCATCGGCTTGTTCAAGTCGATCCTGACCACGTCGCCGCCGAGCTTTTCCTGATCGACATCGGGCAGATATTGCGCCGGGTGATGCTCGAGCTCCTCGAGGAACACGCCGTCGCGCGTGATCTTGCCGAGCGCCTGGCGGTCGGCCGAGCACGACACGCCAAGACCAATGGGCAGCGAGGCGCCGTGGCGCGGCAGGCGGATGACGCGCACGTCGTGGCAGAAATACTTGCCGCCGAACTGCGCGCCGACGCCGGACGACTGCGTCATCTTCAGCACTTCCTGCTCCATCTCCAGATCGCGGAAGGCGTTGCCGTCCTCGGAGCCGTGCGTCGGCAGTTCGTCGAGATATTTGGTCGAGGCGAGCTTGACCGTCTTCATCGTCATCTCGGCCGAGGTGCCGCCGATGCAGATGGCGAGATGATACGGCGGGCACGCCGCGGTGCCGAGCGTCATGATCTTCTCTTTGAGGAAGGCCAGCATGCGGTCATGCGTCAGGATGGCCGGCGTCGCCTGGAACAGAAACGCCTTGTTGGCCGAGCCGCCGCCCTTGGCGATGAACAGGAACTTGTAGGCGTCCTCGCCCTCGGCATAGATCTCGACCTGCGCCGGCATGTTCGACTTGGTGTTCTTCTCCTCGAACATGGTGATCGGCGCGAGCTGCGAATAGCGCAGATTGCGCTTGAGATAGGCGTCGCGCGCGCCCTCGGCCAAAGCGCCCTCATCGGTGCCGTCCGAGAAAATGTGGCGGCCCTTCTTGCCCATGATGATGGCGGTGCCGGTGTCCTGGCACATCGGCAGCACGCCGCCGGCGGCGATGTTGGCGTTCTTCAGGAGATCATAGGCGACGAACTTGTCGTTGCCGGTCGATTCCGGGTCGTCGAGAATGCGCCGCAGCTGCTTGAGGTGCGCCGGGCGCAGCAGATGATTGATGTCGGTGAAGGCGGCCTCCGACAGCGCCCGCATCGCCTCGTGGCTGACCACCACCATCTCGCGGCCCATCACCGTCTCGACCCTGACGCCCTCGGACGTGATCTTGCGATACGTCGTCTTGTCGGGGCCGAGCGGGAACAGCGGCGTGTGCTTGTAGGGGGGCGTGGCGGGGGCGGCGGCGGCGGGAGGGGTGACGGGGGCGTTCATGGGGGTATCATTCGCTGACATTGAGATATGAAGTCATTACAATGCGCTTTTTGAGAGATATTCTCAATATCAGATAGCCAATCATGTCAATTCGCCATATCCAAAAATACCAGGGCGAGGAATGAGCACCCTAATTCGGCCAGTCTATAGTATAGACCGCAACACTTCGGAAATTGAACTTTACCGCGGGCGAATCCGAGCGGTCGAAGGCGATAACGAAATAAACGGCGTCGGCCGCGCAGTTCTCCATTTCCGTCCGAAGATGAACCTAAAATTTCATGCTGACTTTTCATCAGCCGATCCTGGTGATGCCCACTTGCTATTGAGCGCGGCGCGAACAGTTCAATTGCAGACTGACCAAGGAAAAACCGAAGCTCTTGTTAGTGCCTTATCGACAGCGTCTAGCGAGCATGGTTACTCAATTGGAGCGTCGTTCATTCTCAACCCGCAGCGATTTATTTTCGATACCTGCCCCTCAGTGAGAATAAAACGTACGATTGCTCACATCGTAAACTTTCCTGACTTTATCGGCCCGACAGACATCGCTTACGAACACAGGCAGGGTGGGTTCCAGAAAATAGGACGAGTTTTCTTGGACAGCTTCGAATGGAGAGCTGAGTTACAAGAACTGCCACACACCCGCGAGTTAATAAATGAAATGCGCAACCAAGGCGGCTTCGGCATAACACACGCGGTCGAAGTGTGCCGACGCGACGGGAGTGAATTCTCTGCAGAGGAAGCAGAAAAGATCAATCAGAAAATCTATTTGTTCTTGTCTTTTGCGAGGGGCGGGTGGAGCGCACCCATACTTTCAGTGGGGTACGACAGCAACAATAATGCGGCGCATGAAGAATGGAGCCTAAGATTGACGACACTGGCCTGCACCCGGTTTCGTTGACACCCGCCTAAGCTAATCCAGCCTGCCTCTCGAACTCCATAGGGCTCATATAGCCGATCGTCGAGTGTCGCCGTTTGGGATTGTAGAAGCGTTCGATGTAGTCGAACACGTCCGCCT
>JAUXXH010000013.1 GCA_030684935.1 Pseudolabrys sp.
GTCGAACAAACTCTTGTCGCTGCTGCATTACCGACACCTCTTGCCACGGCATGGAAGGCCCTCCTGAAAGCCGATTCCACGCAATGATGATGTGTCAGCTATGTCCCCGAACACCCGTCAGTCATGTGTCCGGGCTGAACACTTGACCCGCGCATCCATGGTGGGCCGCCACGCGGCAAAGCCTTGCCTAACGCTGCACCTGGCGATCCGCCTCATGGATGGCCGGGTCAAGTGACACGGCCGGGCCGGCCGAAGGCCGGACCCGGTTGCCCGGCCATGACGGCGGTGAGGTCGTGGCGCTTCCCCACCACCGAGCCATGCAAATTTCCTCTGGCATGGCGCTGCATCGGCATGTTGCGTGGCGCGGCATTCCGGCTATGGTCGCGCGCCCGCGTGTCGTCCGCGCGGCCAATCAATACAAAACGTTCCTTGGGAAGAAACACATGACAATGCGCGCCCTTGTTGCAGCCGGACTCCTCGTCGCGACCGCCATCGCCGGTGTTTCGCCCGCCGCTGCCCAGAATTTCCCCACGCGGCCGATCACCATGATCGTACCGTTCGCCGCCGGCGGCGGCACCGATGCAGTCGGCCGCGCCATCGCCGACACCATGTCGTCGGCGCTTGGCCAGACGGTTGTCATCGAAAATGCCGGCGGCGGCGGCGGCACCATCGGTGCGGTGCGCGCTGCGCGTGCGGCGCCCGACGGCTACACCATTCTGCTGCACCAGCCGGGCCTCGCGGCCGCGGTGTCGCTCTATCCGAAATTCGGCATCAATCCCGAGAAGGATCTGGTCGGCGTCGGCCTGGTCAATGTCGGCTCGCTGATGATCGTCGGCCACAAATCGTTGCAGGGCGACACGCTCAAGGACCTCGTCGATGGGGCAAAGAAGAGCGGCAAGAAGCTGACCTTCGGCCATCCCGGCGCGGGCTCGATGGGCCATTTCTGCGGCGCGCTGCTGCAGCAGGCGCTGCAGGCGCCGATCGATCTTGTGCCGTATCGCGGCGGCGGACCGGCCATGGCCGATACCATCGCAGGCCATGTCGACCTGACCTGCGTCGGCCTGAACTTCGGCGTCGAGCAGATGGAAGCCGGCACGCTCAAGGGCTTCGGTATTACCGGCCGCGAACCGTTCGCGCCGGCGCCCAAGGTCGAGCCGCTGGCGATCGCCTATCCGGATCTCGATCTGCCGTACTGGCACGCGCTGTTCGCGCCGGCCGGCACGCCGCAGCCCATCATCGACCGCCTCAACGCCGCCTTGCGCAAGAGCTTCTCGGACCCGCGCGTGCAGAAGATCTTCGCGTCGAACGGCATGGCGGTCTATCCGGAATCCCAGCACGGGCCGGAAGCCGCCACCACGCTGCTGAGCAGCGAGATCAAGCGCCTCGGCGAGGTCATCCGCGTCCACAACATCAAGCCGCAGTAAAGTCCGCGCCCGGTAACCGATGACATGAGTGTCGAGCAGGCCATCAACATCGAAGACCTCCGCCGGATGTGCCGGCGGCGGCTGCCGCGTATCGCCTTCGATTACATCGAAGGCGGCACCGAGGACGAACGCGGCATGCCGACCAACACGGCCGGCTTTCTGCGCTACCGGCTGCTGCCGCGCTATCTCGTCGATGTCAGCAAGCGCGAGCAGTCGGTCACGCTGTTCGGCAAGGCCTATTCGAGCCCGTTCGGCTTCGGCCCGACCGGCACCATGGGCCTGTTCCGCCGCGGCAGCGAACTGATGCTGGCCGAGGCCGCGCGCGACGCCAACATTCCCTATGTCATGTCGGGCGCCAGCAACGCCTCGATGGAAGCGGCGGCGCGCATCGCGCCCGATCATCTCTGGTACCAGCTCTATTCGGCGACTGATCAGGGCATCTGCGCCGATCTGTTGCGCCGCGCGCACAACGCCGGCATCGGCGTGCTCATGGTCACGGTCGACGTGCCGGTGCGCACGCGGCGCGAGCGCAACATTCGCAACGGCTTCAACTTCCAGCACAAGCTCAAGCCCTCGATCGTTGCCGAGGCGCTGCGGCATCCGGCCTGGATCGTCGAATATCTGCGCCATGGCGGCGCGCCGATCCTCGACAACTGGGCGCCCTACGCCGCCAAGGGCGCCAACGCCACCGAGGTCGCGCAGTTCTTCAATTCGCAGGTGCCGGCGCCGTCGCAGACCTGGCGCGAACTCGACACCTTCCGCAAGCTGTGGCCGGGCAAGCTGGTGGTGAAGGGCGTCATGACCACGGGCGATGCCGAGCGCGCGGTGGCGGCCGGCGCCGACGGCATCCTGGTGTCCAACCACGGCGGCCGGCAGCTCGACCGCGCGCCGGCGCCGATCGACATGTTCCCGGCGATCGACGCGGCGGTCGGCGACAAGGTCACGCTGATGCTGGACAGCGGCATCCGCCGCGGCTCGGACATCATCACCGCGCTGTGCGTGGGCGCCAAGTTCACATTCCTCGGCCGCGCGGGTTTGTACGGCGTGTCGGCCGGTGGGCTCGCCGGCGCCAAGCGCGTGATCGAGATTTTCCGCACCGAGCTCGACCTCACCATGGGGCAGATGGGCTGCCCGACGGTCGCCGATCTCGGGCCGGAGTGTCTGTGGACCGAGCGCGACCTCGCGCCGGTGGTGACGCGGCCGAGGGGGTAGGGCTACCAGCGCATCACGACTGCGCTACGTCTTCGCCGCCTTGCTTATGACCCGGTCGGCGGAGCGGTCGACCTGCGTGTGGTCGCGAAACCACGACAGCGCGGCGGTGGCGAGCGCCAGCGGGTCGGTTTCGCCGGCTTCCATCAACTCGTAGATCTTGGCCTTCATCGGCTCGTAGCCGCGCGCGCGCTCGTCGGCGGTGAACACACCCATCTCCTCGATGTGCTCCCAGGCCAGCATGAATGACTCGGCGTAGAGGTCGCGCTGATCCATCTCATCCTCCGGGGGCCTACCCCGTTAACGGGCGATCGCCGCCGCAGTTCCGGCGCTTTGTGCGGCGAGAGGAAGGCGCTTCCCGCGCAGCCTATCCCGGCTGGCGGGCATTGGCAGCGGACACGCGATCGACTATGACCCTGTCCGCCCCATCCCCGGCCCGCAAAGTCACCAAACTCCACCCCAAACCGCATCCCATGGCCAACCCCCGTCGATGGCTTCTCGCGGCCGTGGTGCTGCTGATCCTCGCCGGCATGGCGACGGCGGCGTGGGGCCTGAGCCTCGGCATCACCCCCGACATGTTGCGCGGCTGGATCGCCCGCCTCGGGGTCTGGGCGCCGATCGGCTTTGTGGTGATCTATGCTGTCTCCAGCGTCGCAATGCTGCCGGGCGGCATCTTCGACGTCGTCGGCGGCGCGATGTTCGGCCCCTATCTCGGCAGCGTCATCAATCTGGCCGGTGCCACGCTCGGGGCCGTGCTGAGTTTCCTGGTGGCGCGGTACCTCGCCCGCGACTGGGCGGAGGCGCGGGCAGGGCCGCGGCTGCAGGGCGTCATGCGCAACGTCGACGCCGAAGGCTGGCGCTTCGTCGCCTTCCTGCGGCTGGTCCCGGTGTTTCCCTACGCGATCATCAATTACCTGCTGGGCGTGACGCGCATTCCGTTCCTGCACTATCTGCTGGCGACGGTGGTATTCATGGCGCCGTCGACCATCGCCTATACCTGGCTCGGCCACGCCGGCCGCGCGCTGGTGGCGGGCGATGAGGACGTGATCCAGTACGCCTTGATCGCACTCGGCGTGCTCGGCGCGCTGATGGTGCTGCCGCGCTTCATGATGCGGATGCGGAAGAAAGACAGCTAGCGCCGCTGGGACTGAATCGGTCAGCGACGAGACGCTCTTAACCTCTCCCATAGGGAGAGGTCGGATTGCCATAAGCGCGCTAACGCGCGTCTTCGACGCGCTATGGCAATCCGGGTGAGGGGTTATGGGC
This sequence comes from Pseudolabrys sp., assembly GCA_030684935.1. Lineage (GTDB taxonomy): Bacteria > Pseudomonadota > Alphaproteobacteria > Rhizobiales > Xanthobacteraceae > Pseudolabrys. The sequence continues at coordinate 3,900 of JAUXXH010000013.1, forward strand.
TATCGAGAGTCCTAGAACCCCCTCACCCCAACCCTCTCCCCAAAGGGGAGAGGGAGCAGGCGGAGTGCGCCGATCCGCTTTAGATAAATTTCTAGCTTCAACGCCTCCAATTCCCGCGATGGTGGCATTCGTCCCGCCTGCGCGGCGCCAACTCATTTTCAAACATCTCGGGCGCAATTGTTTTGACTTCGCATCGCGCCGCATCGACACTTGGCGGCAGGCAAGTGCCTCAACAAAAGACGGGACGACAGGGAGAAGACGACCGAGGAGCGCGTGTGAAGGTCCATACGAACAAGGAATCACAATGGCGCGCCCTGACGATCAATCTGCCGGCTCCCCCGCCGATCCCGCCAAACATGGCGTCATGCCCGGCGGCGGCGTCGTGCCGTTCCGGCTGCCGGCCGGCGCCCTGACCTATCTCGACCGCAATCAGTACATCTCCAACATGGAGGTGATTTCCTACTTCCCCGACATCGACATCATGATCTTCGGCGACGAGCACTCGTGCCTGTGGGCCAAGGGCAAGCGCCGCCTGATCGCCTTCAAGGGCGGCTTCGTCGACATCACCGAGCCGAAGCAGGCGACCGTGATCGCCAACAAGACCGGCGGCGTGTTCCAGAGCTGCGTCTACAACACGCGGCTGAAGAAGTGGCTGACCGTCGTCGCGCACCAGATGCCGCTGACGCCGGGCACGACGCAATATCCGCGCGGCAAATATCATCCGGAATATGCGCAGAAGGCGATCGACGATCCCGGCTTCCGCGGCATCAAGACCTATGACGTCACCGACCCGGACAAGGTCGAGCTGCTCAACGAATTCAACACCGGCAAGACCGGCCACGGCGTCCATCTGCCGTTCTACGACGGCGGGCAATACGGCTATCTGGCCTGCGGCTGGGACGACCAGCTGCGCATGGAGAGCACCGAGCGCGTCTACAGCAACGGCCTGATGATCGTCGACATGACCGACCCGTCCAAGGTCAAGGAAGTGTCGCGCTGGTGGGTGCCGGGACAGCGTCTCGACGAGGAGGAACTGTACCGCACCACCTATCCCTTCGCCGGTGATCAGTGCTCATGGACCAACAACCGCACGCCCTGCATCGTGCCGGTGCGCGTCGAGGACGGCGGCACGGTCGGCTATGGCGGCTGGGGTCATTTCGGCATGTATGTCCATGACCTCACCGACATCCGCAACCCGAAGGTCTACGGCAAGGTCACGCATCCGCTCGAGCCGATCGGCGGCATTCCGTTCCATCACGTCGTGCCGGTGCAGGCCGACCCGGTGCGCTTCCCGAAGCTGCAGAACCTCGTCATCGGCATTCCGGAATCGCTGGAGGCGGATTGCCGCGAGCCGTTCCACACCAGCTATGTCGTCGACGTGTCGGACAGGACGAAGCCGCGCATCGTCGGGCTGTTTCCGCGGCCGATGCCGCATCCGGATGCGCCCTACAAGGACTTCGCCATGGCGCGCGGCCGCTTCAGCTCGCGCGTCATGCAGCACTGGATCGCGCCGGGCAAGGCGCGCCCGGACATCGTCGCGCTGTCATATCTCAACGCCGGGGTCCGGCTGTTCGACATCTCGGACCCGACCGAGCCGAAGGAGGTGGCCTATTTCGTGCCGCCGCGCGACGGCGAGATCGAGGACTACATGAGCTGGCGCCGCGGCACGACCGAAGCGGTGTTCATCGAGTGGGACCGCAAGCTGATCTGGGTCTCGACGCATGCCGGGCTCTATTGCCTGTCGGCGCCGTTCCTCGGCGAGCCGGTGCTCGAGCCGCAGGCGGTCACCGAATGGTCGGTGCCGCACGTGAATGTCGGCTGGGACGGGTAGGGACGGCGACTCTCTTCTTCACCTCTCCCATAGGGAGAGGTCGGATTGCGAAGCAATCCGGGTGAGGGGTTATGGCTCATCGAGAGTCACTTGCCCCCTCACCCCAACCCTCTCCCCCAAGGGGAGAGGGAGTACTCTGAGTTCGTCGATCTGCTTCGAACCGTAATGATCGCCGTCTTGCAGCGCGACTTTCGGCTTTAATGCTGCTGCTGGTCGTTCATGGCGCCGCGCATGCGGTGCATCATGCCGCCGCGGTTCTTCATCATGGCTTCGTGGGCCGCGACCATCCCGCGCTTGGCGAGATCGCTGACTTCCGCCGCATGCTCCTGCAGCGCCTTGACGGCGGCGGCGTCGGCCGATGTCTGCACCACGATGATGCCCTTGTCGGTGGGTTCATAGACGCTCTGGATTTTATCCTTGTGGGCGAAGATGGCGCGCAGCGCCGGCGTTTCGATCGGCAGATCCGGGTCGCGGCCTTCCTCGACGCGCTGCCCCATTTCGACGACATGCTTCTTGATGACTTCGGCAAGCCGCGGATCGTCGGATTCGGTGACGGTGCGAATGCCGTCGGGCAAGTTCGTCACGGTGCGCTTGATCTTGTCGTGATTGGCGAACAGGTCGTGGAGGTCGCCGCGCTCGTCGGCGGTGGCGTTGCCGCCCATCATCCCCATACCCATCATGCCTTGGCCCATGCCGGGACCCATGCCTTGGCCCCTGCCTGGCCCCATGCCTTGCCTGTTGCCGGGCCCCATCTGGCCGCGCATGCCCGGTCCCATCTGGCCGTGCATGCCGGGGCCCATGCCCTGACCCATGCCCTGACCCATGCCGTGCATGCCGCGCGGGCCGTGGCCGTCCGACTGCGCGAACGCCAGGCCGCCGGCGAGGGCGACAGCGGCAACGATGCCGCCGATCACCAAGACTTTCTTCTTCATGTCCATCTCCAATGTCTGGGCAACGGATGCTCCGTTGCCGGTGCCGCATTGGCGGCCGCGGACGTCACCCAAGTTTTTCAGGCGTGGCGGTTTTTGTGACAAATTGTGTCAGGCGCGCCGCCTGACACGGCTGGACATATCTTTGGCGAAACGCCCGTGACGGGTTCGTCTATAGTCCTCTTCATGCCGAACGGGCCGCACATCCTGATCGTTGACGACCATCGCGAGATTCGCGACCTGGTGTCACGGGCGCTGGTCAAGGAAGGCTTTCGCGTCAGCGGCGCCGCCGACGGCCGCGCCATGCGCAAGGTTCTGGCCGACAACCGCATTGACCTCATCCTGCTCGATCTGATGCTGCCGGGCGAGGACGGCCTTGCGCTGTGCCGCGCCGTGCGCGCCGAATCGAACCTGCCGATCATCATGCTGACGGCCAAGGGCGACGAGGTCGACCGCGTCATCGGCCTGGAAATGGGCGCCGACGACTACCTCGGCAAACCGTTCGGCAGCCGCGAATTGATCGCGCGCATCAAGGCCGTCCTGCGCCGCAGCCAGGACAAGGCGCCGGCCGCCGGTCCGGAAGGCCGGCCCAAACGGTACAGTTTCGAGCGGTGGGAGCTGGATACCGGCGCGCGCGCGCTGTTGCGCGACGGCACCGTGACCGTGCCGCTCAGCACCGGGGAGTACGATCTCCTGATCGCGCTGGTCGAGCGGCCGCAGCGCGTGCTCAACCGCGACCAGCTACTCGATCTGGCGCGCGGCCGGTCGACGGCGGGTCTCGACCGCAGCATCGATACGCAGGTGAGCCGCCTGCGCAAGAAACTCGAGACCGATCCCGCCGATCCGCAGATCATCAAGACGGTGTGGGGCGGGGGCTATATCTTCACCGCCGCGGTCACGCCCACATGAGCGGCCTGTTGCCCCGGAGCCTGTTTGGCCAGACCTTGCTCGTGCTCGTCGCCGGTCTGGTCGTCTCGGTCCTGGTCGGATCGTGGATCTTCACCAAGGATCGCGAGCAGGCGGTGCGGGCGGTCGGCGGCCTTGCCGCGGCCCAGCGCATCACCAACCTCGTCACGCTGGTGCAGGACACGCCGCGCGAATGGCGCGAGCGCATCGTCACCGGGCTGAGCGATCAGACCTTTCGCGTGTCCCTCTCGGCCGGGCCGCCGGCGGCCATCCCGGCCGGCGACGACGCGCCGGTGGCCGAGGCGATCAAGGACTTCCTCGTCGATCAGTTGTCGCTCGGACCGGCGCGGCAGCCGCGCGTGTCGGCCACACAGACGGATGTTCCGGCATTCGCGGGCCGTGGCCAGATGATGGGGCGCGGCCCCATGATGCACGGCTTCGGCGGCGGCTTTGGCGGTTTCCGCGATCTCCAGGTCGCGCTTCCTTTGGCCGACGGCCAGTGGCTTTCGGTCGTGACCGCATTGCCGGAAAGCGGCGCCACGCTGTCGCGCCAGTTTCTGCTGTCGATGGCGATCATGGCGTTTGTCATTCTGCTGGTGTCGGTGTGGGCCGTGCGCCGCGTCACCGCGCCGTTGGCTCAGCTTTCCGGCGCCGCCGAACGGCTTGGCAACGATCTCAACGCGCCGCCGATGGCCGAGACCGGCACCATCGAGACGCGGCAGGCGTCACGTGCGTTCAATAATATGCAGGCGCGGCTGCGCGGTCTGGTCGAGAACCGCACGCGGCTGCTGGCTGCCATTTCGCACGATCTGCGCACGCCGTTGACGCTGTTGCGCTTGCGGACCGAAAGCGTCGAGAACGCGGCCGAGCGCGACAAGATGCTGGCCACGATCGCCGAGATGGATTCCATGATCGGCGCGACCTTGCAGTTCGCGCGGGATGAAGCCACGGCCGAGCCGCGGCAGCCGACCGATCTGACCGCGCTGCTGGCCAGTATTGTCGACGATCTGGCGGATGCGGGATTTCCGGTCTCCGTCGCGCCCGCGGCGCCGATCGTGCGTGAATGCCGGCCGGGCGCCTTGAAGCGGGCGCTGACGAACCTGCTCGACAACGCCGTGAAATACGGCAAGCGCGCGCGGGCAACGATCCGTCTTGTGTCCGGCGCGGTCGAGATCGTCATCGACGACGACGGTCCGGGCATTCCCGACAGTGAAATCAAGCGCGTGTTCGAGCCGTTCTACAGAGTCGAGGAATCGCGCAGCCGGGAAACCGGCGGCATCGGCCTCGGGCTGGCGATCGCGCTGTCCGTGGTGCAGGCGCATGGCGGCCAGCTCACGCTGACCAACCGCCCGGAAGGCGGCCTGCGCGCCACCGTTAGTCTTCCGTCGTGATAGGGCGCATACATTACTTCCAGAATTCCCTGCTGGCGATGCGCGCGCCTTCGGCCATGGCGGCGAGCTTGGCGAACACCACGTCGGGGTCGACCGCGGCCTGGCCAACCCAGGTGCCGTAGCCGCAATCGGAGCCGGCGATGACGTTCTCGCGCCCGACCAGCTTCGCGTAGCGGCCGATGCGCTGCGCGATCAGCTCCGGGTGCTCGATGAAATTCGATTTCGATTCCAGCACGCCCGGGATCAGCACCTTGCCGTCGGGCAGCTTCACCGTCTCGAACAGCGCCCATTCGTGCGCATGGCGCGGATTGGCGGCTTCCAGCGAAATCGCGGCGGGGCGGGCCGAGAACACGATGTCGATGATGTCGGCAAGCGGCACGTCGAAATGGTGCGGGCCCTCGTAATTGCCCCAGCACAGATGCATGCGCAATTGCTCGGGCGGAATGCCGCTGAGCGCGTGGTTGAGCGCCTCGATGTGCAGCTGCGCGCGCTTGCGGAACGCCGGCAGGTCGAGGTCGGCATATTGGATGTGCCGGCCCATCGCGAGGTCGGGGCAGTCGATCTGCAGGACGAAGCCGGCTTTGGCGACGGTTTCGTATTCGTGCCGCATGGCGTCGGCGATGGCGTAGATGTAGCTCTCGAAGTCCTTGTAGTAGTCGTTGCGGAAAAACAGCGACACCACGCCGGGCGAGGCCGCGCTCATGAAGCCGCCGGTCGCCGCCACGCCGCTGAGCGCGCTCGCGAGATTGTCGGCATCGACCTGCGGCGCGACCTTGTCGCGCACGGCGATCGGCGCGTTGCAGGCCGGCGTCTTGCGGCGCGAGCGGCCGGGATCGCCGAACACTTTCTTCTCCAGCCGCGGAAATTCGTGCACGTCCTGATAGACGAAGGTGTTGCCGGTGCCGCCGAAGCCGTCGAGCCGGTCCTTGATGTAGGTGGCGTAGCTCGGCTTCGACATTTCGCCGTCATTGATCAGGTCGACCTGCGCGCCGGCCTGCTTGCGCACCACCGCGGCGACCGCCTCCTTGAACCGCGCGGCCAGCGCGTCGGGGTCGACCGGCACGCCTTCTTCCTTGGCGTACATGATGCGGATCAGGTCGTCCGGCCGCGGCAGGCTGCCGGTATGCGTGGTCAGAAAACGGTCGGTGCTGCGGTGCATGGCATGGTCTCCCCGGGCGGAACCTAGCGCAGCGCCGCGGCGGTAACCATTGGTGGGCAGAGGCGCGTTGACAGGAGCGGGTGGGGTCCCTATTAACCCCCTAACAGAGAGCCAAGAGTAGAGCCATGAAAGTCCGTAACTCGTTGAAATCGCTGCGTGCCCGGCACCGGAACAACAAGATTGTCCGGCGCAAGGGTCGCGTTTTCATCATCAACAAGACCAATCCCCGGTTCAAGGCGCGCCAGGGCTAACGCCCGCACGTCCTGTTGCCGTCGCGTGATCGGCCAGCCGCCCCTTACCGGGCGGCTTCTGCGTTTCGGCGCCCGCCATCTTGTTTACGGCCGCGGAGCGACTAGACTTGTTCGCATGCGCGCACGATTCCAGGTGATGCTCATTGCTGCCGCCCTGGCCGTTTCGGCCGGCGCGCCCGTGGCTGCCCAGGTCGTGACGCCGGAGCCGCCGCCGGGCGAGGGCACCTGGGTCGAGCCGCCGAAGACCCTGCCGCCGGTCGCGCGCGGCGACCGCCTGCGCAATCTCGATTTCCTGTTCGGCGCGCTGAAGGTGGCGCCCGACGACACCAGCGCCAAGGCCATCGAGGGCCGCATCTGGGCGGTCTGGGCGAGTTCGCGCAGCGACACCGCCAATCTCCTGATGACGCGGGTCCGCACCGCGATCGAGGCCAAGAACACCGATCTGGCGCTCCAGCTGCTCGACGGCGTCGTCAAGATCAGGCCGGATTTCGTCGAGGCCTGGAACCGGCGCGCGACGCTGCATTACATGAACCGCGATTTCGGCCGCGCGCTGGGCGATATCCGCGAGATCCTGCGGCGCGAGCCGCGCCATTTCGGCGCGCTGTCGGGGCTGGGCATGATCCTGCAGGAGATCGGCGACGACAAGCAGGCGCTGGAGGTCTATCGCCGCGCGCTGGCGGTGCATCCCCGGCTGGAGCGGATTCCCGACGTGGTGAAGACGCTGCAGGAAAAAGTCGAAGGCCGCGACATCTAATCGCCATCGCGCGTCGTACAGTTCTTCATGGCCTCCGCCGCGCGCTTCCTCCGCAAATCCCTGATTGTCATCGCCGCCGTCACCGGCGCGACGCTGGCCATGCTGGCGGTCGTGACCGTCGCCGGAACTTTCGCCATCGACCGCGGCAACCCGCCGACGGGCCGCTTCGTCGATGTCGACGGCGGCCGGCTGCACATCGTCGAGCGCGGCCCGCCGGATGCGCCGGTGGTCGTGTTGCTCCATGGCGCCACCGCCAATCTCGGCGATCCGCAGCTTGCGCTCGGCGACCGGCTGGCGGAGCGCTACCGCGTCATTCTCGTCGGATCGTCCCGGCCATGGCTGGAGCGACCGGCCGGGCGGCCGCGCCGCGTCGTCGCCGGCCGTGCAGGCGGTGCTGATCCATCAGGCGCTGACGCGCATCGGCGTGACGCGGCCGATCGTGGTCGGACATTCCTGGTCAGGCGCGCTGGCGACGGCCTATGCGCTGGCGTTTCCCGACGCGGTGGCGGGGCTGGTCTTGCTGGCGCCGGTCACGCATTCCTGGCCGGGCGGCGTCGGCCTGATCAATGAACTCGCCGCCGCACCGGTGATCGGGCAGTTGATCGCGCGCACCGTGGTGCTGCCGGCCGGCTATCTGATGATGAGGCCGGCCGTGCACATGATCTTCGCGCCGCAGGCGCCGCCCGCCGATTATGTCGCGCGCACCGGCGCTCGCCTGGTGCTGCGGCCGGCGGAATTCATCGCCAATGCCGAGGACCTGGTCGACCTGAAGGCCAACATCGCCGCGCAGGCGCCGCGCTACGGCGCGATCAAGGCGCCGGTGACGATCATCGCCGGCGACAAGGACACCATCGTCTCGACCGACATTCATTCCCGCGTCATCGCGGCGCAATTGCCAAGCGCCACGCTCACGGTGCTGCCGGGCGTCGGCCACATGGTCAACTTCGCCGCGCCCGGCCGCATCGTGGAGGCGGTCGATGCGATGGCGGCGGTGGCGCCTCGCTCGATCAATTGAATTTTACCGTCTGCCGACAGGGCGCTTTAACCGTTGGGCCAACTCCCGGTGGTCGCCAACCGTCCATTCAGGTCACCCCGGTAAGGTGACTTTGCAGACGCAATTTCATCGTGACGGAGCACGCCGTGACAATTCCCCCGAAAAACGGCTACGAGGCCGCGCGCCGCGCGGCGCTGCTGCTGCGCGGTGAAGTGATCGACCTTTTCGCACAGGTCGAGTGTGCCATTGGCGATGTTCTCGTCCGCGCCGCGATCATGCCCGAATACAAGGCGCTGAAGCTGGCATTGCCGAGTTTGATGGGCCAGAAGCTCGAGCGGCTGCGTACCTTGTCGACCAAGGCCGGCCCGTTGCAGACGCAGGCGAATGGTGTTGCCTCACTGGTTGAGAAGCTGGCGTCGTTCGAGCGCTACCGGCATTTCATGGCGCACGGAGTCGTCGAGGTGGCGCTCAAGGAGAGCGGCGAGGCGATCTATATCTTCAGAATGGTCTGTGCGCCTTCCAAGGAGTATCCGGATTCCACGCTCGTTCTCACGCGGCCTGAAGCGCAAAGCCGAACTGCGCGGCTCGCGGGCACCGTGAAATCGCTGGTGGCTGCGCTTGATCCGATCGATGCGAAGGCGGGGAAGAAGGGGCTCTCTTCACCTCGCCCATAGGGAGTTGAATAGCCGCATCTCGTAGCCCGGGTGGAGCCAACGGGTCCGCGCGTAGCGCGGTCCGATGATAAATTCCGCGCAACCCGGGGGGCATCGGCAGGCTGCCCCGGATTTCGCTGCGCTCCATCCGGGCTACGCGGGAGAGGTGAAAAGCGTGTGCCTCAAACGCTAATCCGTGCTCTCCGCCTCGGCGCCGACAAACGCGATGCGCAACATGTTGGTCGCGCCCGGCGTGCCGAGCGGCACGCCGGCGACGATGATCACGCGCTGGCCGGTCTTGGCGAAACCTTCCTTGAAGGCGATGCGGCAGGCGCGGCTGACCATGTCGTCCTGGTCCTGCGCGTCCTCGGTGACCACGCAATGCACGCCCCAGACGACGGCGAGACGGCGGCCGGTCGATATGTTCGGCGACAGCGCCACGATCGGCGGCCGCGGCCGCTCGCGCGCCACGCGCAAGCCGGTCGAGCCGGACGAGGTCCAGCACACCACCGCGGCGAGATCGAGCGTGTCGGCGATCTGGCGCGCGGCGTCGGCGATGGCGTCGGCGCCGGTTGCTTCCGGCACGGCGCGCTGCGCATTGATGATGTTGCGGAAGAAGCCGTCGCGTTCGACTTCCTCGGCGATGCGGTTCATGGTCGCGACCGCCTCTTCGGGAAATTTCCCGGCGGCGGATTCGGCCGACAGCATCACGGCGTCGGCGCCCTCGAAGATGGCGGTGGCGACGTCGGAGACTTCGGCGCGCGTCGGCACCGGCGCGGTGATCATCGATTCCAGCATCTGCGTCGCCACCACCACCGGCTTGCCGGTGGCGCGGCCGGCGCGCGTCATCAGCTTCTGCACGCCGGGCACTTTTTCCAGCGGCATTTCGACGCCGAGATCGCCGCGCGCCACCATCAGCGCGTCGGCGAGATCCATGATCTCGTGGAGGCGATGCACCGCCTGCGGCTTCTCGATCTTGGCCATGATCAGCGCGCGGCCGCGCGTGATCTTCTTGGCCTCGGCGATATCTTCCGGGCGCTGCACGAAAGACAGCGCGATCCAGTCGACGCCGGTCTCCAGCGCCGCCTCCAGATCGGACAGGTCCTTGGCGGTGAGGGCGGATACCGGAATCGTCGAATCCGGAACGCTGACGCCCTTGCGGTCCGACAGCGTGCCGCCGACCGCCACGCGCGTGGTCATGCGGGTGGGTTCGGCCTCGGTGACCGTGAGGCGCACCTTGCCGTCGTCGATCAGCAGCGTGTGGCCGGCCGCCACCGCGGCGAAAATTTCCGGATGCGGCAGAAAGGCGCGGGACGTGTCGCCCGGCGCCGGATCGCAATCGAGCACGAAGGTGTCGCCGTTCTTCACCACGGCCGATCCGCCGGCAAACGTGCCGAGGCGCAGCTTCGGGCCCTGCAGGTCGACCAGAATGCCGATGGGCCGGCCGGAGTCCTTCTCAACGGTGCGGATCAGTCCGACCAGCTCGCGCATGCGGTCGTGGCTGGTGTGACTCATGTTGATGCGGAACACATCGGCGCCGGCGGCGAACAGCCGGGCGATCATGTCGGCGCTGGAGGAGGCGGGACCGAGCGTGGCGACGATCTTGGCGCGGCGCAGACGTCTCATTTCTTGAGGCTCCCCGGGGCCGGTGGTGGCACCAGCGGCGCGCCCGGCGGCAGGAGGCGGCCGGGGGCGAGCGGCGTGCGCGACGGCATTCCGAGGGCGGGGGGTTGATCGGCGCTTTCGGTCAATTGCACGGTCCAGGAGCGTTGTTCGTTGGTGTCGACCTCGAAAAACCCGGTCCGGTCAAAGCCGCGGGCGAGGCAGTTGTCGGTGCCGCGAATGGTGAACTCCTTCTCGCGTGAACACATGTAGGCTTGGCCGGACCATTCGCCGCCGCGGTCGTAGTCTACCGCATAAATGTAATAGTATCGTGCCACCAGGGTGCCGCGCAGCAACGTATCGCACGAACGGGCGGAGATATTCCACCACCCCTCGGTAATCCAGCCCTCGCTGTCCTTGTAGCCGAGCGCCACGCCGACCCGGCTGCCGGTGTTGTTGCAGAGGCGGAAATCGGCCAGCACCGGGACGTTCCACAGCGCCAGCAACAGGCCGGCGCCCGCGAGGCGGGCGAGGGGGCGGCAAAGGCGGCGCGTGGCGGCGTTCAACGTCAATGCGGTCACGGCTTTGTTGAAAGGGGTCCGAACTGGGTTTTGACGTGGCCGGTCACGGCGTGTCAACGACGATGGCCCGGAAGTCGTTGACGTTGGTGAAGGTCGGTCCCGGCGTCAGCAGGTCGCCGAGCGCCTCGAAGAATCCGGTGGAATTGTTGTCGGCGAGAAAGGCGGCAGGATCGAGGCCAAGGGCCCGGGCCCGCGACACCGTGTCTCCATCGAGAATCGCGCCGGCCGGATCGGCCGCGCTGCCGCCGCCGCCGTCGGTGCCGTCGGTATCGCCCGCCAAGGCCGCCATGCCCGGCATGCCGTCCAGCGCCATCGCCAGCGCCAGGGCATATTCCTGGTTGGGCCCGCCGCGGCCCTGGCCGCGGATGGTGACGGTGAGTTCGCCGCCGGACAAAATGACCGCGCGCTTGCCCTGCGCCCGCAGCTCCTGCGCGAGCCGCGCGTGGGCGGCGGCGACCTCGCGTGCCTCGCCCTCGACGTCGGCGCCGAGTGCGATGCAGTCGTAGCCGGCGGCGCGCACCTGCGCCTCGACCGCGCGCATCGAATCCGACGGCCGCGCCGCCAGCGCAAAGGTGCTGCCGGCGAAGGCCGGGTCGCCCGGCTTGGGCGATTCATTGGCCGCATCGTTCAGGGCCCGCGTCACCGTCTCCGGCAGATCGAGCCCGAATTTGGCAACGATCGCGCGCGCATCCTGCAAAGTCGAGGGATCGGGCACGGTCGGCCCCGATCCGATCGCCGAGGGATCGTCGCCCGGCACGTCGGAAATGGCGATGGTGACCAGCCGCGCCGGGTAGGCGTGGCGCGCCAGCCGGCCGCCCTTGATGCGCGACAGATGTTTGCGCACCACATTCATCTCGCCGATCGTGGCGCCGGAGCGCAGCAGCGCCCGGGTGACCGATTGTTTGTCCTCAAACGATATACCCTTCGCCGGGGCGATCCAGTTGGCCGAGGCGCCGCCCGACATCAGCACCAGCACCAGGTCGTTGGGTCCCCCACTATCGGCCAAAGCCAGAACGCGCAGCGCCGCGGCCAGTCCGGCGGCGTCCGGCACCGGATGTCCGGCCTCGACCACGTCGACCACGCGCGCCGGTCTTGCATAGCCGTGACGGGCCACAGCCAGTCCACAGAGCCTGTCGGTGTTTTGCGCTAAACCCTTGAGATAATGACTTTCCGCGACCTCCGTCATGGCGCCGGCGGCCTTGCCGGCGGCCAGCAGAATGAGCTTCCCAGCCGGCATGGGCGGCAGCAGATTGGGCAGACATTGGGCCGGATGCGCGGTCGCTACTGCGGTGCGAAACAATTCTGCGATGAATGCGCGCGACGTGTCATTTGTTGTCAGCATTGCTGCTCACTTTCGAAAAACCTGTATATATAACCCCATTGATCGGCAGCCGAAAAATTGCCGATTGGGAGTCCGTGCAGGACGCCGGCAGGAGACCATGACGTCGCACAGCAACGGTCGATATTCGAACGGGGGAATAACCCTTGGCGAAGACCGATCCGCCGACGTTAGCATCCGGCCGTGGAAACGAACAACGGAGGGGACTGTAATGACACTGAATCGAATTGCCGCGTTCGCGGCGCTGGCCATGACGGCGGCCTTGTGCGCGCCGGCGCAGGCGCAGGACACACTCAAGATCGGCTGGGCGATTTCCAAGACCGGTCCGTTCGCGGCCGGCGCCGCCGTGACGACGCTGCCGAACTATCAGGTCTGGGTGAAGGACGTGAACGACGCCGGCGGCATCAATGTCGGCGGCAAGAAGATGAAGATCGAAGTCATCGAGTATGATGACCGCAGCAATTCGGAAGACATGATCAAGGCGGTCGAACGCCTGGCCACGCAGGACAAGGTCGACTTCATCCTCCCGCCGTGGTCGACCGGCATGAATCTGGCCGCCGCGCCGATCTTCAACAAGCTCGGCTATCCGCAGCTCGCGGTCACCGCCAACACCAACCGCGCGCCGGAAATGGTCAAGCGCTGGCCGAACCTGACCTTCTGGCTGGGCCTGCCATCGGAAATCGTCGACGGCGTGGTCGAAACCTTCAGCAAGATGCAGAAGGAAGGCAAGATCGGCAAGCGGATCGCCATGATCGCGGTCGCCGACCAGTTCGGCATCGAGCAGTCGACCGCCGCGCGCGCCGGCCTCAAGAAGGCGGGCTTCGAGCTGGTCTACGACAAGTCCTATCCGTTCGGCAGCCAGGACATGCAGCCGGTCTTGAAGGACGCGCAGGCCGCCAACCCGGACGTGCTGCTGGCGTTCAGCTATCCGCCGGACACCTTCGCCATCACCGATACCGCCAAGGTCATCAATTTCAATCCGAAGGCGATGTTCCTCGGCGTCGGCACGGCGTTCCCCGGCTACAAGGGCAAGTTCGGCGCTAGCGCCGAAGGCATCATGGGTATCGGCGGTTCGGATGCCAATCTGAAGGGCATCAAGTGGTACATCCAGCACCACAAGGAAGTAATCGGCCGCGAGCCGGATCGCTGGGCGAGCCCGATCACCTATGCCAGCCTGCAGGTGCTGCAGCAGGCGATCGAACGCGTCGGCAAGGACCGCGCCGCGGTGATCAAGGAGATCAACACCGGCTCGTTTGAGACCATCATCGGCACCGTCAAGCTCAAGGACAACCAGAACACCAATATCTGGACGGTCGGGCAGTGGCAGGGCAACGACTTCTTCGGCATCGCCCCGACCAACAAGCCCGGCGCCAAGGCGCCGATCCCGAAGCCGGAGTGGAAGTAGAATCGACTGAACGCCGATCATGCGTCGGCTTCCTTCCTTACCCTCCCCCCGCGAAGCGGCGGGGAGGGTCGGTTCGCGTCGCGCAAGCGATGCGAACCGGGGTGGGGGGCCTTGTTGAACGATCGGTGTGACGTCGTGTTGTAAGCGCCCCCCACCCCCGACCCCTCCCCGCCGCTCGCAAGAGCTCGCGGGGGGGAGGGGAGTGCAGGCGCGGCGATCCCTGCAGCAGATGAAACGCGGTTCATGGCTCTCACCTTCGATATCGTTCTCTCCGGGCTGGTGCTCGGCGGCATGTATGCGCTGATCGCCATGGGGCTGACGCTCCAGTACGGCATCGCGCGCATCATGAACCTGTCCTATGGCGAGTCGCTGATCGCGTCCGCCTTTGCCGCGATGTTTCTCTACACCGGCATGGCGGTGAACCCGGTGCTCGGCCTGCTGGTGATCGTGCCGCTGTCGTTCGCCGCCAACTGGCTGCTCTACCAGGTCGTGCTGATGCCGCTGGTCAAGCGCGCCAAGAACCAGGGCATGCTGGAAGTCGACAGCATCCTCGGCACCTTCGGCGTGCTGTTCGTCATCCAGGGCGTCATGCTGGTGGCCTTCGGCGGCAGCCTGCAAAGCTATTCCTATCTGTCGGTGCCGGTGCACATTCTCACCACCACGCTCGCCGCCAACCGCATTCTGGCGCTGCTGTTCGCGCTGGTGATCGGCGGCGGCATCTATCTGATCCTGACCCGCACGCGCTTCGGCACCGCCTTGCGCGCGGTAGCGGTCAATCCGGTGGCGGCGCAACTGTCGGGCATCGATATCCGCGCCGCCTCGGCCCTGGCTTTCGCCGGCGGCGGCGCCATCGCCGCGGCGGGCGGCGTCCTCATCAGCATGTTTCTCACCTTCAGCGCCGCCTCGGGCGTCGTCTTCACCATGAAGGCGCTGATCGTCGTCATCATGGGCGGCGTCGGCAACATGCTCGGCGCGCTGGTCGCCGGTCTGCTGCTCGGCGTGTCCGAGACAGCCGTGGCGCGGCTGGTCGATCCGGGGCTGACCATCGCCGTCACCTATGCGCTGTTCCTGAGCGTGCTGCTGTGGCGGCCGACCGGCCTGTTCGGGAGGCCCGCCCGTTGACCTCGCGCAGCCTTGCCTCCACCGCGGCGGCGATCGTCCTTGTCGCCGCGCTGGCCAGCGTGCCGCTGTTCGCCAGCGGCTATCACCTCGCGCTCGGCATCAGCCTGTTGTACTTCACCGTGCTGGCGACGGCCTGGGCGATGTTCTCCGGGCCGACGCATTACATCTCGCTCGCCACCGCCGCCTTCTTCGGCATCGGCGCCTATACCACCGCGGTGCTGACCGACTTCCTGCCGTGGCCGGTGGTGATCCTGGCGGCGATGGTGGTCGGCATTCTCATCGCGCTAGTGGTCGGCCTGTCGACCTTGCGGCTGTCGGGCATCTATTTCGTCATCTTCAGTTTCGGTCTGGCCGAACTGATCCGCCAGATCGTCACCTGGTACGAGGTCAACATCGCCGGCTCGATCGGCCGCTACATCTTCGCCGACACCACCACCGAAGGCATCTACTGGCGGCTGCTGGCGCTGGCCGGGATGGTGCTCGGCGCCGGCTGGCTGATCCGCCATTCGCGGCTCGGGCTGGCCGTGCGGGTCATCGGCCAGGACGAGATGGTGGCGCGCCACTGCGGCATCGACACCACGCGCGCCAAGCTGGTGCTGTTTGCCGTCAGCGCCGCGTTCATGACGGTGACCGGCGCGGTGATGGCGCCGCGCTGGACCTATCTCGATCCCATGATCGCCTTCAGCCCGGTGGTGTCGTTCGAGGTGGTGATCATGGCGCTGTTCGGCGGCGCCGGCACGCTGTTCGGGCCGCTGCTCGGCGTCATCCCGCTGGTGCTGCTGTTCGATGTGCTCGGCGCCTACTTCCCGAACTACTTCAGCATTCTGCTCGGCCTCGTTTTCATCCTGATCGTCTACGCGCTGCCGCGCGGCGTGGTCGGTCTGTTGCAGCAGCGGCTGCCGGCGCTGCGCCGCGCCGCGTTGCAGGTGAAGATGTCGGCGCCGGCCGAAACCGTGATGCGCCCGGTGTGGCCGCGCGCCGCCGAACGCATGGCGGCCGGCGATGCGCCGGTGTTGCAGCTTGCCAACGTGCGCAAATCGTTCGGCGGGCTGGTCGCGGTCGACGATCTCAGCTTCGACCTGAAGCGCGGCGAAATCCTCGGCCTGATCGGACCGAACGGCTCCGGCAAGACCACCGCGCTCAATCTGATATCGGGAGCGATTTTGCCCGACGCCGGCGAGATCAGCCTCGAAGGCCGTCCGATCACGCTGTTGCCGGCGCACCGCATCGCCCAGCGCGGCGTCGCCCGCACCTTCCAGTTGGTGCGCGTGCTCGGCGAATCGTCGTGCCGGGAAAACGTCATCGCCGGCATGGCCTTTCACGGGCCGGGCCTGTGGGGCGCGGCGGCCGATGCGCGCGCCGATGCGCTGCTGGCCCGCGTCGGCCTCGGCGACAAGGCCGACACGCCGGCCGGACAACTCACTTACATCGACCAGAAGCGGCTGGAGCTGGCGCGCGCGCTTGCGCTCGATCCCGACGTGCTGCTGCTCGACGAATGGCTGGCCGGGCTCAACCCGTCGGAGCTTCAGGTCGGCATCGCGCTCGTCAGAATGCTGCGCGAGGAGGGGCTCACCATCATCATCGTCGAGCATGTGATGGACGCCATCCGCTCGCTGTGCGACCGCTGCGTCGTCATGAACACCGGCCGCAAGATCGCCGAAGGCCCGCCGTCGGCGGTGCTGGCCGACCGCGAAGTGATCCGCGCCTATCTGGGAGACGCCGATGATTGAGGTCGGGAACGTCTCTGCTTTCTACGGCAAGCACCAGGCGCTGGCCGATGTGTCGCTGACGGTGGCGCGCGGCGAGGTGGTCGTCATCCTCGGCGCCAACGGCGCCGGCAAGACCACGCTGCTCAAGGTGATCGGCGGGCTGGTGCCGTCCGCGCCGGGCGCGACCATCGCCATGGCGGGAACGAATATCGCGGGGATGGCGCCGCACCGCATCGTCGAGGCCGGCGTCGCGCTGGTGCCGGAGGGGCGCGGCATATTCGGCGAACTGAACGTACGCGAGAATCTGCTGCTCGGCGCCTATCCGGCGCGCGCCCGCGCCAACGAGGCCGCCAACCTGGCGATGGTGCTCGGCCTGTTCCCGCGCCTCAACGAGCGCATGAAGCAGACCGTGCGCACCATGAGCGGCGGCGAACAGCAGATGGTGGCGATCGGCCGCGCGCTGATGTCGGCGCCGGATATTCTTTTGCTCGACGAACCGTCGCTCGGCCTGTCTCCGATCATGTGCAAGGAACTGTTCCAGATCCTGGCGCGCATCCGCGGTTCCGGTCTCGGCATTCTGCTGGTCGAGCAGAACGCCAAGCAGAGCCTGAAAATCGCCGACCGCGGCTATCTGATCGAATCCGGCCGGATTGTCGGTTCCGGCACCGGCGCGGCGCTGCAGCAGGATCCGGCGGTGCAGCGGGCCTATCTGGGGGCGGGGGCCTAGGCCCTTCAAAGGTCAGCCGGCGATCGCTATCTTACGGTGACGTAGCCCCACAACCGCTCATTCCCGCGGAAGCGGGAATCCAGCACTGGGTCCCCGCTTTCGCGGGGACGAGCGGAAAACGACGCCTACACCGAGGACTTCACCATGGACGACAAAACCCGCATCGAGCTGGAAGCCGCCGTTTACCGGCGTCTGGTCGAGCATCTGCGCAGCCGCACCGACGTGCAGAACATCGACCTGATGAACCTCGCCGGGTTCTGCCGCAATTGCCTGTCGAACTGGATGAAGGATGCGGCCGATGCCTCCGGCCAGCCGCTGACCAAGGACCAGAGCCGCGAGATCGTCTACGGCATGCCCTATGACGAGTGGCGCAAAAAGTACCAGAAGGAAGCCTCGCCCGAGCAGAAAGCGGCATTTGAAAAGTCCAGTCCGGGTCACTAGCGCTTGTGATTAGCGTGGATGACGGCGCGCTCGCCTTGACCTGACCCGGCCCAGATCCCAAACCTTCTTGCCAATGCAGCGGTTGCGACCGCCATCTGCCAAGGAGATATCGATGCCTGCATCCGCAGCGGCTGAACAAGTAGAACAACCATCAACCCGCTTCGCGAAGGATCAGCTCAAGGCGATCATCGAGCGCATCGAGAAGCTTGAGGAAGAGAAGAAGGCGACCGCCGACGACATCCGCGACGTCTATGCCGAGGCCAAGGGCAACGGCTTCGACACCAAGGCGCTGCGCAAGATCGTGCAGCTGCGCAAGATGGATTCCGACGAGCGCCGCGAGGCCGAGGAAATCCTCGAGACCTACCTGCACGCGCTCGGCATGTTGCAGTAGCGGCTCGTATCCCGGGCGCGGTGCGTCACGCAGTGACGCGCTGCCGACCCGGGATCGTTACACCCTCATTGTCTAAAACGATCCCGGGTCTGCGGCGCGAAGAGCGCGCCTTGCCCGGGAAAAGTCGTTGGCGCGTCGCGCCCGGGAAAAGCCGCTACCGCAGCGACGCCGTCGTCTGTGCCGTGAAGGTGGCGGTGGCCAGGAACACAACGGCGCTGCCGGTGAACGCGTTCGCCACCAGGCCGAGATGCGGGTCGGCCGAGAACGACATCAGCAGAACGTCGCGCGGCTTGTGCAGCATGTCCTGCAGCGGCCGCATGTCGACTTCGCCGAGGCGGGTCGCGGTCATGTAGCCGCTGACGCTCGGCGTCAGCATCGCGGCGCGCAGCCACGGGCTGTCGGTGCGCTGGGCGCCGCTCATCATCGGCGATGATTTCTGCGCCACGGTGGTGCTGGCGGCGGGTATCTGCGTGACCGTGGCTTCACGGGCCACCGGCGCTCCCGCGGCGCCCATCGGACGGGCGCGGGCCGGGCGGGCCGGTTCGGCATCGGCGGCATAGCCGAGCGCGATCGGGGCGGACGGATCGGCGCTGGCGACCTGGAACGGCTGCTCCGCCGTGCCGTACAGCACGCCGGCGTTGACCGCGCCCTGCCAGTAGCCGCGGCTCTGGAACAGGTTGGCCGGCAGCGCGGCGCTCATGACCGCCGGAAGCGCCGGCTTGGCCTGCGGCAGCACCGCCGCCACGGCGACCGGCGCCGGAGGCAGTTTCGGCCGCGCCGATGGCATCGGCACGGTCGGTTCGACGGCGACCGGCTTCGGAGCGGGCGCGGCGGCCGGCATGGGGGCCGCCATCGCCACGGTGATCGGCTTCGGCGGTGCAATGCTCGCGACCGCGACCGGCGCGGCGGGGGCGCGCGGGCGGGCGGGCGGTGCGGCGGCCGGTTCTTCGCTGGCTTCGTCGATGGTGTTGTTGGCGTTCAGGCCGCCGAACAGGCCTTCAAGCAGCCCCCGGCGCGGCTGCTGCGCGGTTTCCAGGCTGGCGGTGGTGATGACGCCGGCGTCGCGGGCGGCGGCCAGCGACACGCCGGACGGACGGCTGCCGCCACGGCGCTCGAGATCGGCCATCGCCAGCGCATAGCCGGCCAGCGGCTGGCCGTCGGACGGGATATGTACGGTGCGACCGTCGGGGAACACCTTGGCCAGTTGATCGTGAGTGAGGCGCGGCCAGTGGCGCACCGAGCCGACATCCATGTGGATGAAAGGCGAGCCCGAGGTCGGATAGAAGCCGACGCCGCCGCGCTGCATGCGCAGACCGACATTGCGCACCTTTTCCAGCGGCACGCCGGGGATGTGAAAGTCGATCGCCTGGCCTTGCGTGTGCTGGCTGGTCTGCGCGACGCCGCTGGAGCGGGCGCGCAGCATCGAATTGGTTTCCGGCGAACGGTACGCCGAGATGATCTCGATCGGCTGGCTGCCGCCGACCTCGCGGTAGGTTTCCCAAAGCAGGTCGAACAGATGCGGTTCCATCCGGATCTGCGCATCGCGGCGCCAGTCGCGCAGGAACCAGTTGAGCTGCTTCAGCCCGGCCTCGTCATAGCGGCCGTTGCGCTTGAAGGTGACGGTGATGGATTCTTTGGTGTGCAGGTGGAAGAACGAGAGGGTGCGGGTGTCGCCGTTGGCGACCGCGACCTGCAGCGAGTTGCCGGCGGCGAGGAAACACAGCCCGGCGGCTCCCAGCGTCACGCCGGCGCGCTTGATCCACGGAACAACACTGAGCCTGCGCGCGGCATTCACCAACACTGTACGCTTCCGTGACAATCGCGGTTTCAAAACGTCGCCATGCCCCCGAATGGCGGTCACGCGACGACCGCAGTGTTGGTCGGGATTGGTTAACGCACCCTTTAGCGGCGCGTTGTTGTCCCGTCCGATCCCTCTTGGGTAAAACCGGAAGACGGCTGAATCTAGGCCGATTGGCCGATGTGTGGCAATGGAACTTTCAAGGCCGAAACGCCGATGGCCGGGCGCGAGGCCCGGCCATCCACAAAACTTATGGCGCTACGCGATTACCGGAACAGCCGCTCGAAGAAGGCCAGCGGGTTGCCGGTCTCGCGCCGCTCGACGCGGCGCAGGATTTCCTGGTTCGACTTCAGGGTCGCCAGCGCCCGCGTCGGATCCTGCGGCGGCGCCTGATCGGCGACGCGGCGTTCATTGGTGCTCATGATCGCCTTGATGCGGGCGTCGAAGCCGTAGATGTCGTCGCGCAGCACCAGTTTGCCGGCGTCGTCCACATAAGCGGTCTGATAGGTGAGGTGGACCATCGCGCGGTTGGTCAGCCTGAAGGTCTTCTCTTCCTGGCCGAACATGGCGGTGATCTGCCGCGAGTCCGGCGTCGCGCCGTTGATGCCGAGGCCGAGCATGACCTCGCCGAACTTGGTCGGATCCTCGACCCGCATGCAGCCGTGGCTGAAGGCGCGCTGATCGCGCGCGAACAGCCGCTTCTCCGGCGTGTCGTGCAAATAGACGTGATACTTGTTCTGGAAGTTGAACTTGATGCGGCCGAGCGCATTGGCGGCGCCGGGCGGCTGCACCACGTTGATGTGTCCGTCCGGACCGCGCTTCACCTCATAGCCGAGGCGGTTGAAGATGTTCGGATCGCTGGCGTAGAGCGGCAGCAGTTCGTTCTGGATGATCGACTGCGGCACGTACCAGGATGGATTGACGATGATGTTGTCCATCACCGCGGTCAAAAGCGGCGTCGGCGTCTGCGGCTTGCCGACCACGATCTTGGTGTTCCAGACCAGATTGTTGTCGCGCATCACGCGCAGCGTGTAATCCGGCACGTTGACCATCACATAGACCCTGCCGAGATCGCGCGGCAGCCAGCGCCAGCGTTCCAGGTTGGCGACGATGCGGTCGATCTGCTGGGCGGTATTCGGCCCGTTGATGGCGGCGATCGTCTGCGCGCCGATCAGCCCGCTCTGACGCAGATTGGCGTTGGCCTGCACGCGCTTGATGGCTTCGAACAGCGCCTTGTCATAGGTCGTGTCACCCGGCTTGCCGGCGACACGCAGCCGCTGGCGCAAGGCCGGGATGCGGGGATCGCGGGCGCCGGGCTTGATCACCGGGCCGTCGGGAATGCCGGTGTCCTGCTGCACCGGCTCGCGGCGCAATTCGGCGAGTTTCTGCTTCAGCGCGCGGAAGGCGGCGTGCGGCGGGTTGAAGCCCTCGAAGGTGGCGTTGACGTTGCCCGCCTCGGCGACGCGCTGCAGCGCGTCGGCGGCATCGAACTGGCGGTTGCCGTGATCGACTTCCGCGGTGACGCGGGTCGGCGCGATGCGGCCGAGCGACAGATGACGGGCATAGATGAGAACCGTAGCGGTGAACGCGATGTCGGCATCGGCCAGCGCATCGGCATTGGTGAGCGCGCCGAAATCCGGCACCGGATAATCCGGCGCGTCGAGACCGTCGGCGGAGGCATTGTTCAGCCGCTCGACGATCGATCTGGCGCGCGGCGTGACCAGGCCGTCCTTGATCCACAGCGGCGCGAAATTGCGCGACGCATAGAACGCCTCGATGGCGCGGCGGTCCGCGACACGATCGACGCGCTTTTCCAGATCCTTCCCGGTGGCCAGGCTGCGCAGCCGGTCGGCGATTTGCTGGTCGCTGGCGGCCAGCGGCCTGTCGAGGGAGACACTGTTGGCAGGAGCCACCGTTTCGCGCGGCGTCTCGGCGCGGGCATCGGCAGCCGGCGGCTCGGCCGGCGGCGCAATATTGATGACGCGCGGCTCGGTCGCGACCGGTTGGGCGCGCGGCAGCGGGGTGGATGGCAGCGGCGCCGGCGGCAGGGGCGCGGCTTCGCGCGGCCGCGGCATCCGGCCGTTGAGCGACGGCGCCAGCGGCGCGACCGACTGGATGCGGTCCGGTGTCGCGACGGCGACCGTCGGCACGGCAACGATAAGGCTGAGGACCGTGCTGGCCAGCAAACGGTCGACGCGATGCTTGCGCATGTCACACACTCCACTGCACGCAACAGGACGTGAATTCGATCAAATTGTTCGTAGCGTTTTAACCGGGAATGCCGCTGTCACGCCACGTGTCAGACTGCCTCGGCATTATGGGGATGCACGCGGGCGGTGACGAATGAAATCCGACGTTTGGCCGCATTAACCTTCGCTTAAAGCTAACGCGGGGGGAATTTACTTAAAATTTTAATCAACCAGTTGTTATCGCGCGTCGCATCGGCGCGCCGCTGCGCGGCTTTTCCCGGGCCAGGCGCGCGACAAGCGCGTTTACGCGCGTCTTCGACGCGCTGTTGCGCCGCAGACCCGGGATCGTTTCAAATGCTGAGGTCGGAAAGGTCCCGGCTCAGCGGCGCATCGCTTCGCGCGGCGCCGCGGCCGGGACAAGTGTCGCAACACGATCGCGCCGCGGCCGGGACAAGGCAGAGCTTAACCGGCCGCCACAGTGGCCTTGTCCGCCGGCGTCTTCGCGTCGCCCTCGCCATCGAGGCCCAGGCCTTCGAGCTTGCGGTACAGCGTCGAGCGGCCGATCTGCAGGCGGCGCGCCACTTCCGACATCTGGCCGCGATAATGCGCGATGGCGAAGCGCATCACTTCGCGCTCGATGTCGTCGATCGGACGCACCTCGCCGCGGGCATCGGTCAGCCGCAGCGACGGCATCGACGCCGATATCCCCGATGTGTCCCGCCCATGCGCGCCGGTGGTCTCGCCGGCCTCGGGCCAGGCGGCGGCCAGCGACGGCGACGGTTCGATCATGTGCGCCATGCTGGGTTGCGCGGCGACCGTGTCGGGATCGACCTCGACGGCCACGTCAACGCCGAGTTGGGCGGCGATCTGCGGGAATTCGTTGACGCCGATTTCCTCCCCCTCGCTCAGCACCACGGCGCGGAAGATGGCGTTCTCCAACTGGCGGACATTGCCGGGCCAGCGGTAGGCGGACAGGAGGTCGAGCGCGGCGCCGCTGATGGCGCGCACGCGTTTGCCTTCTTCCGCCGCGATCCGGGCGAGGAAGTGCCGCGCCAGATCGGGAATATCGTCGACGCGCTTGCGCAGCGGCGGCACCAAAATCGGAAACACGTGCAGGCGGTAGAACAGATCCTCGCGGAAGCGGCCGGCCTTCACGTCGGCGATCAGGTCGCGGTTGGTGGCGGACACAATGCGCACGTCGACCTTGACCGCCTTGCGGCCGCCGACCGGCTCGACCTCGCCTTCCTGCAAGGCGCGCAGCAGCTTGACCTGCGCCGCCATCGGCAGTTCGCCGACTTCGTCGAGAAACAGTGTGCCGCCATCGGCCTCCAGGAACTTGCCGTTGTGTTTTTCGGTGGCGCCGGTGAAGGCGCCTTTCTCGTGGCCGAACAGAATGGACTCGACCAGGTTCTCCGGCATGGCGCCGCAGTTGACCGCGATGAAAGGCATGGCGCGGCGCGCGCCGCTGCCGTGCACGGCGCGGGCGATCAGCTCCTTGCCGACGCCGGACTCGCCGTCGATCAGCACCGGGATGTTGGAAGCGGATGCCTTGTCGGCGGCGTGCAGCACCGGCCGCATCGCGGCGGAGCGGGTGATGACGTCGTTGATGGTCAGCGTGCCGTCGCGGCGGCGCTTGAGCCGCTGCAACTCGCCGGCCAGCCGTTTGGTGGCGAGCGCATTGCGCAGGCTCACTTGCAGGCGCTCGGCGCCGGCCGGCTTGACGACGAAGTCGGTGGCGCCGGCGCGCATGGCGGCGACCGCATTGTCGATGCCGCCATGGGCGGTCTGTACGATGACGGGAATATCGAGGTGGGCCTCGCGCATGCGCGCCAGCACGCCGAGCCCGTCGAGGTCGGGCATCACCATGTCGAGCACCAGGCAGTCGACCCGCGCCGGGGCAGGGCCTGTCAGCATGTGTACCGCCGCGTCGCCGCCGTCGGCGACCAGCGCGCAATAGCCGAGCCGCTCGACCAGCGCCTCGAGCAGGCGGCGCTGCACCGGATCGTCGTCGACTATGAGCACGGTTTCGGACATGGCAACTCCTCACCGGCGGGTGTGCCGATTTGGTGCAGTGTCGCCGCTGTTGCTTAACGGGCTGTGAAGACCGGCCGACACACAGGGCTACCGCGAGGGGCAGTTTTGGCTCCCCGAATTATTTCAACGATCGTCGAAATGATGCTTGACTCCGGTCCATCATTTCAGTAATCGTCGAAATATGGAAAAATCAGATGTGGTCGCGGCGCTGGCCGCCCTGGCCCAAGACAACCGGCTCGACGTGTTCCGCCTGCTGGTGCAGGCGGGGCCCGATGGCATGGCGGCGGGCAGCGTCGCCAGCGCGCTCGGCCTGGCGCCGAACACGCTGACCTTTCACTTCGACCGGCTGCGCAATGCCGGCCTGGTGACGGTGCGGCGCGACGGCCGCTCGATGATCTATGCGGCGCGCTACGACGTGATGAACGGCGTGCTCGGCTTTCTCACCGCGAACTGTTGTCAGGGTGCGGAAGCGCAAGGCGCGGCCGGCTGTGCGCCGAAAGTCAAACGCAAGCGTATCAAGGAGCGAGCATGAACAACGATCTTCCTATCGCCGTGATCGGCGCCGGTCCGGTGGGGTTGGCCGCTGCAGCGCATCTGGTCGGCCGCGGCATCGCGGTCAGGGTTTACGAGGCCGGCGAGACCGCCGGCGCGCATGTCCGCGACTGGGGGCATGTGCGGGTGTTTTCGCCGTGGCGCTACAATATCGACAGCGCCGCGCGCGACATTCTTCTCAAACACGGCTGGCAGGAGCCGGACGGCGATGGCCTGCCGACCGGTGAGGAACTTTATGCGCAGTATCTGCGGCCGCTGGCGGAGACGCCGGACCTGCGCCGCGTCATCGAGACCGGCGCGCGGGTCCGCGCCGTGTCGCGCCAGGGCATCGACAAGGTCAGCAGCCGGCAGCGCGAGAGCCATCCTTTCGTGCTGACCGTTGCGACCGCGCAGGGCGAGCGCATCGATCTGGCGCGGGCGGTGATCGACGCCTCCGGCACCTGGAGCCAGCCCAACCCGATGGGCGCCACCGGACTGCCGGCGATCGGCGAGGATAAATGCGGCGATGTCATCGCCTATGGCATTCCCGATATTCTGGGACGCGATCGGGCCCGCTATGCCGGGCAGCGGGTGCTGGTGGTCGGGGCCGGGCACTCCGCGGCCAACGCCTTGCTCGACCTCGCCCGCCTGGCCGAAAGCGATACCGCGCTGCGGCTGACCTGGGTGGTGCGCGGCCGCGACCTTACCCGTGTCTTCGGCGGCGGCGCCGCCGATCAATTGCCGGCGCGCGGCCGGCTCGGCACCGAACTCAAGAGACTGGTCGACAGCGGCCGCCTGACTTTGGTGACGGGCTTTGCCGTCGAGCGGATCGCGCGTGATCGAGACGGCGTCACGGTCAGCGGCTCCACGGCGGACGGCCCGCGCGCGCTGGCGCCCGTGGATCGCATTGTTGTGGCGACCGGCCAGCGGCCAGACCTCGGCATGGTGCGCGAACTGCGCCTCGATCTCGATCCGTGGCTGGAGAGCCCGCGCGCGCTGGGGCCGATGATCGATCCCAATTTGCATTCCTGCGGCAGCGTGCCGCCGCATGGCCACAGGGAACTGTCGCATCCGGAGCCCGGCTATTACGCCGTCGGCATCAAGAGCTATGGCCGCGCGCCCACCTTCCTGATGGCGACCGGCTATGAACAGGTGCGTTCCATCGCCGCCCAACTGGCCGGCGACACGGTTGCGGCCGACGATGTCCGTCTGGTGCTGCCGGAGACCGGCGTGTGCTCGGCCGATCCGGTCATCACGGGCGAAAGCGCCGGGTGTTGTGGCGGACCGGCGCCCGCGGGTGTCGACGCCTGTTGCAGCGATGATGCCGCCGCCAAATCGGAAGGCAAGGCGGGTTGCGGTTGCTCATCGGCGGCGCCGTCCGCTACGGTCGCCAAGGCCTCCTGCTGCGGAAGCGCGAAGGCGGACAGGGTTGTTGAAACCGAGAACGCTTGACCGCGCATGACCGACACGACCGCCGACGGCAGGCCGAACCCGCGTGTCGTCGTGACGGTGCTGGGGTTCCTGCAGATCCTCGCCTGGGGATCGACCTTCTATCTCCTGGCCGTGCTGGCGCCGGCGATCGTCGCCGACACCGGCTGGACCACCGACTGGGTCATTGCCGGTGTGTCGGTCGGCCTGCTGGTGGCCGGCATTGTATCGCCGCGCGTCGGCCGCCTGATCGGCGCCAAAGGCGGCCGGCTGCCGCTGGCGGTTGGCGCGGCGCTGATGGGCCTTGGACTGCTGCTGCTCGGGACGGCGCAGAATTACGTCTGGTATCTCGCCGCCTGGCTGGTGATCGGCGCCGGCATGGGAGCGGGCCTTTATGACGCGGCCTTCGCCACGCTCGGCAGCATCTATGGCCGCGACGCGCGCAACGCCATCGCCTCCGTCACGCTGTTTGGCGGCTTCGCCAGCACCGTCTGCTGGCCGATCACGGCGCTGCTTATCGAGTATGCGGGCTGGCGCGGCGCCTGTTTCGCCTATGCATTTGTTTTTATCGGCGTGGCGCTGCCGGGCTATCTGCTGATCCTGCCGCGCCGCTCCTTTCTGGCGCCGGCCGCCGACACGGTCCTGGCGCCGCAGGTGCGGTTGGCGGGGCAGGAGCTTTGGCTGTTCGTGCTGCTGGCGGCGGTGATCACCATCGCCGCCGCGATCCTGTCGATGATGGGCAACCTTATTCTGCTGCTGCTGCAGGCGCGCGGCCTCGATCTGGCCGCTGCCGTCGCGCTCGGCGCGCTGATCGGTCCGTCCGCGGTCGGCGCGCGCATGGTCGAACGCTTCGCCGGCAACCAGTATCATCCGATCTGGACCATGATCGCGTCGACGCTGCTGGTCGCGTCCGGCGTGCTGCTGTTTCTGTTCGAGTTCCGGTTCATCGCGCTGGGCGTCATCGGCTATGCCGCCGGCAACGGCATCGGCACCATTGCCAAGGGCACGCTGCCGCTGGCGCTGTTCGGCGCGGCCCGCTACCCGGCGCTGGTCGGCCGGCTCGGCCTGCCGGTGATGGTGGCCATGGCGGCCGCGCCCTTTGCCGGCGCCGTCGCATACCGGCTCGGCGGCGCCGACTGGACGCTGCTGATCCTGACGGCGCTGGCGCTCACCAATGTGGGGCTGGTGGCGCTATTGTTTGTGCTGAGCCGCCGCGCGCGCACGGCGTAACCACGCGCGCGGCTGCCGCGAACGCTTAGCCGCTCAGCCCGATGCCGGCCGCGGCCTGCTTGACCGGTCCGAATACCCGCTCGACGCCGTAATATTGCAGCACCGTGTAGGCGACGAACAGCGCCAGGAAGGCTGCGCCGACCGGCCGGGCGAGGCCCTTCCGCACCATCAGGAAGAACATCAGCGCGCCGGTGACGGCCAGCATGAACCACAGGTCGAAGGCCAGGATCTGCCGCGGCACATCGACCGGCGACACCGCCGAGACCAGTCCCATGATCGCCAGCAGATTGTAGATGCCGGCGCCCATGATGTTGCCGACCGCGACTTCGGAATGCTTCTTGAGGGCGGCGACGGTGGCGGTGGCGAGCTCCGGCAGCGACGTGCCGACGGCGACGATGGTGAGGCCGATGATTTCCTCGCCGACGCCGAGCGAGCGGGCGGTGAACACCGCGGCGGTGACCAGCAGCTTGGCGCCGGTGACGACCGCGGCGACGCCGCCGAGCACCGAGAGGATCGACAGCCAGGTCGCCTGCGGCGGATCCTTGAACTCATCGGCCAGTTCTTCCGCCATGTCGCCGGGGTCATTGGCCTTGCCGCGCTTTCGCTCGGACCAGAATGCATAGACCGAATAGCCGATCAGCACCGCGACCATCAGGATGCCCTGCCAGCGCTCGATGCGGCCCGACAGCGCCAGCGCCGTGAACAGCAGCGCCGAGCCGCCCATCACCGCGGCGTCGCGGTACAGCGCCTTCGGATTGACCACGATCGGAAAGATGACGGACGAGACGCCGAGGATCAGCAGGATGTTGGCGATGTTGGAGCCGACCACATTGCCGACGGCGATGCCGGGCAGGCCGTCGATCGCCGCCTGCAAACTCACCACCAGTTCCGGCGCGGTGGTGCCATAGGCGACGATGGTCATGCCGATGATCATCGGCGATACATTGAGGCGGCGCGCCAGCGAGACCGCGCCCCGCACCAGATACTCGGCCCCGAACAGCAACAGCACGAAACCGCCGATAAACTGCAGAATGGTAATCATGGGACCGTTCCTCCTGTCTCGGCGGCTGGGCCGCGTTTGATCTGTACTGTCTTAAACTGCGGCGGCCGCGCGCGGTGCGGCCGCCGCGGGCTTTATCCGAGGAGCTGGCCGAAGTAGGGCTGGACCTCATGGGCGCCGCGCCAGATCATCTCACCGGCGACGTAGAGGATGACGGCCAGGCCGACATAGGCGATCCAGCGATGCTTCTGCAGCAGGTTCGCGATGAAGTTCGCGGCGATGCCCATCAGCGCGATCGACAGGATCAGGCCGAAGATCAGCACGTAAGGATGGTCGCGGGCGGCGCCGGCGACGGCGAGCACGTTGTCGAGCGACATCGTGACGTCGGCGACGAGGATCTGCACGGCGGCCTGACGGAAGGTCTTGCGCGGCGCGCCGCCGGCGATGGTGCCGTCGCCGTCGAGATCGGCATTGGCCAGCGCCTCCTGGGCGGCATGCTCTTCCTGGTGCGACGTGCGCAGCTCGCGCCACATCTTCCAGCAGACCCACAACAGCAGCACGCCGCCGGCAAGCAACAGGCCGACGATCTGAAGCAGTTGCGTCGTGATGCCGGCAAAGACGATGCGCAGGACGGTGGCGGCGATGATGCCGACCAGGATCGCCTTGGTGCGCTGATCGGCGGGAAGGCCGGCCGCGGCCAGCCCGATGACGATGGCATTGTCACCGGCGAGCACGAGGTCGATCATGACGACCTGGAAGAAGGCCACCATTACGGGGGAAGCGAGAAATTCCATCATTTGCGCATGCCGTTTCTGATGCTGGGGTTCAGGCGGCGCGCCATGTCATGAACCTGCCGTGTCCGCGGCCGAAGGCGCGGAACGGCAAATGCCGAACGAAGTTCGATCATTATGGTCGACAAGGGGGCCGCTCTCGATTTCCAGCCGACATCGCAGCCTCGCGGCTGCCAGAGGGGCCCGGTCTGGGGGTGTTCTTCGTCCGGGGAGGCCCGGACGTCTGCAAATATCTAAAGGTCGCTCGGTGTCGCGGCTGCAAAGGTCCGCGAACCGGCCGAGGTACTACCGCCGAAATACGCCGAAAGCAATATGATTGACGGCGGACCGGCCGCTAAAATGGGGACGAAGGCATTGGTCCGGCGGTTGCCAGACCGGCGTTCCTGCCTATCTTGTTACCGAGCCGCGACCGCTGCTTGAAGGCGCAACCTGCAACGCGCAACCTCTAACGATTGTCGGATTGAATGGCCCCTCGCTCGAAAACCCGCACCGCCGCCGTCCGCAAGCCCGCGCCTGGCGCCAAACTGGGCGCCTTGCCGGAATGGAACCTCAACGATCTCTATTCCGGCCTCGACAGCCCGGCGCTGGCGCGCGACCTGGAGTCGGTTGCCACCCGGAGCTCGGAATTCGAAACGGACTATAAAGGCAGATTGGCGGCGCTGGCGGCCGAGCCGGGCGCGCCCGGCCTGCTCGAGGCGGTGAAGCGTTACGAGGCGCTGGGCGATCTGCTCGGCCGCATCGGCTCGTACTCGGGTCTGCTGCATGCCACCGACAGCACCAACCCGGCCTATACCAAATTCTACGGCGACATGAGCGAGCGCATCACCGATGCCTATTCGCATCTGCTGTTCTTCGACCTCGAGATCAACCGCATCGACGACGCCGTGCTCGACACCGCGATGCGCGACGGCCCGCTCGGCCATTACCGGCCGTGGATCGAGGACGTGCGCAAGGAGAAGCCGTACCAGCTCGAGGACCGGCTGGAGCAATTGTTTCACGAGAAGTCGCTGACCGGCTATTCGGCCTGGAACCGGCAATACGATGACACCGTCGCCGCCTTGCGCTTCAGGATCGGCGGCAAGGATCTCGGCATCGAGCCCGCGCTGAGCCTGTTGCAGGATGCCGACGGCAAGAAGCGCAAGGCCGCCGCCGAGGCGCTGGCCAGGACGTTCAAGGAAAACCTGCGGCCGTTCACGCTGATCACCAACACGCTGGCCAAGGACAAAGAGATTTCCGACCGCTGGCGCGGCTTCAAGGATGTCGCCGAGGCGCGGCATCTGTCGAACCGGGTCGAGCCGGAGGTGGTCGAAGCGCTGGTCGAGGCGGTGCGCGCCGCCTATCCGAAGCTGTCGCACCGCTATTATGCCTTGAAGGCGAAATGGTTCGGCAAGAAGCGTCTGCCGCACTGGGACCGCAACGCGCCGCTGCCCAAGGTGGCGCAGCGCACGATTCCCTGGGCCGATGCGCGCGCCACTGTAATCACCGCTTATGGCGCCTTCTCGCCGCGCATGGCGGAAGTCGCCGACCAGTTTTTCGTCAAGAACTGGATCGACGCGCCGGTGCGGCCGGGCAAGCAGCCGGGCGCCTTCGCGCATCCGACCGTGCCGTCGGCGCATCCTTATGTGCTGCTCAACTACCAGGGCAAGCCGCGCGATGTGATGACGCTGGCGCATGAACTGGGCCACGGCGTGCACCAGGTGCTGGCGGCGCCGAACGGGCCGCTGATGGCGCCGACGCCGCTGACGCTGGCCGAGACCGCCAGCGTGTTCGGCGAGATGCTGACGTTCCGCAAGCTGCTCGCCAACACCACCGACAAGAAGCAGCGCAAGGCCATGCTCGCTGCCAAGGTCGAGGACATGATCAACACCGTGGTGCGGCAGATCGCGTTCTACACCTTCGAGCGCAAGGTGCATCTGGAGCGGCGCAAGGGCGAACTGACGCCGGACAAAATCTGCGAATTGTGGATGTCGGTGCAGAGCGAGAGCCTGGGCCCCGCAATCGAGCTCAAGCCCGGCTACGAGACGTTCTGGACCTACATCCCGCACTTCATCCATTCGCCGTTCTACGTCTACGCCTATGCCTTCGGCGACTGCCTGGTGAACTCGCTCTATGCGGTCTACGAGCGGTCCGACGAAGGCTTCGCCGAACGCTATCTCGACATGCTGGCGGCGGGTGGCACCAAGCACCATTCCGAACTGCTGGCGCCGTTCGGGCTGGACGCCCGCGACCCGCAATTCTGGGACGGCGGCCTGAGCGTGATCGCCAACCTGATCGGGGAGTTGGAGGGGCTGGACGCCTCTAGATAGAAAATACAATTACTTCAATTACTTGAGGTGCGTTGAACAGCCGTATAACATGTGTTATACGGCTGTATAACGTTAGGACGCACACCGATGAAGATTGAGATCAAGAAAATCGGCAATTCTGACGGCGTGATCCTGCCGCGCGAGGCGATGGAACGGTTCGATCTCAAGCGCGGCCAGCAATTGCACCTGACCGAACTGGCTGGTGGTGGTTTCCAGGCGTTGCCATACGATCCGGATTTCGAGGCGACGATGGAAATCGCCGACGACATTATGGACGACTACAAAGATACGCTTTCCACCCTTGCAAAATAGCCATGACCGATCCCACCGCGCCGAAGTGGGTCACTTACGAGCAGGTCGTCGCCATCCACAGTCGCCAGCTTCGCCGGTTCGGCGGAGCACCGGGTTTGCGCGACGAGGGCATGCTGCGATCTGCGCTGGAGCGGCCCGTGAACAAGTGGCAGTACGAACAGCCTGAGATGCCGGTTCTCGCTGCCGCTTATGCCTATGGCTTGGCCAAGAACCACGCCTTTGTCGACGGCAACAAGCGGATCGCCTTTATGTCGATGATGGCATTCCTGCGCAAAAATGGAATCGGTTTTGCGCCGGAGCAGGCGCATGCGACCAAGATCATCCTTGCCCTCGCCGCCGGCGAGGTGAGCGAGGAGAGCCTGGCGCGTTGGATCAGGGACAATTGGCCCAAAGCGTGAATGTCGCAGGCGCATAGCGCGCCTTCCTATTCGGCCATCTGCTATTAGATGATGGCCCATGGCCGACCTCGAAAAGAACCGCTTCTCCGCCCGCGCCAAGCGCTATGCCCGCGTCGGCCACAAAGTCGGCGGCGTCGCCGCGCGCATGGCCGGGGCGCGCTTCTTCGGCATGTCGCTCGATCGCGCCGCCAATGCGGTGGCGCTGACCGCGGCGCTCGGCGGTCTCAAGGGGCCGATGATGAAGGTGGCGCAACTGCTCGCCACCATCCCCGACGCGCTGCCGCCGGAATACGCCAACGAGTTGATGAAGCTGCAAAGCAATGCGCCGCCGATGGGCTGGGCCTTCGTCAAGCGCCGCATGAGCGCCGAGCTGGGCGCAAGCTGGCAGGACAAGTTCAAATCGTTCGAGCATCACCCGGCCGCCGCCGCCTCGCTCGGCCAGGTGCACCGCGCCGAAGCGATCGACGGGTCGGCGCTGGCCTGCAAGCTGCAATATTCCGACATGCAGTCGGCGGTCGAAGCCGATCTCAGCCAGCTCGGCATGTTGTTCTCGATCCGCAAGCGCTTCGATCCTGTCATCGACACCAGCGAGATCGCCGTCGAGATCGCCGCCCGCCTGCGCGAGGAACTCGATTACGAGCGCGAGGCCAAGCACACGCTGCTCTATCAGCACATGCTCAAGGACGAGCCGTTGATCCGGGTGCCGAAAGTGTGGCCCGAATTGTCGACCGGCCGGCTGCTGACCATGGACTGGCTCGAGGGCCACAAGCTGCTCGACCACAAGGACGACCCGCTCAAGCAGCGCAACAAACTCGCCAACGCCATGTTCACCGCCTGGTGGCAGCCGTTCAGCCGCTTCGGCGTCATCCACGGCGATCCGCATCTAGGCAACTACACCGTGTTCGACGATGCGAAAGGCAAGCCGGGCGGCATCAATCTGCTGGACTACGGTTGCATTCGCATCTTTCCGCCCAGCTTTGTCGGCGGCGTGGTCGATCTCTATCGCGGCCTGCAAGAGGACGACAACGACCGCGTGGTCCATGCCTACGAGACCTGGGGCTTCAAGCGGCTCAATCGCGACCTGATCGATACCCTGAACATCTGGGCGCGCTTTATTTACGGGCCGATGCTGGACGACCGGGTGCGCACCATCGCCGACGGCGTCAAACCGTCGGAATACGGCCGCAAGGAAGCCTTCCGGGTGCACCAGGCGCTCAAGGCCAAGGGCCCGGTCACGGTGCCGCGCGAATTCGTCTTCATGGACCGCGCCGCCATCGGGCTGGGCGCGGTGTTCCTGCATCTGGCGGCGGAGCTGAATTTCCATCGCCTGTTCAACGAGGCGATCGAGGACTTTTCGGTCAAAAAGGTGGCGGCGCGGCAAACCGCCGCTTTGGCGGCGATCGACCTCCGGCCGTCCACAGCGGACTGAGCCGGGCGACAGTTCTCCCTGCGCCCGTAGCGTTTCCGCCCGTTGCCCTTGGGCTGCAATTGCGCTAACCCCACAAGCGCCGCAATTGCTAGTCCCGGAGACCTGCCCCTATGGCCGACCACGGCAATACCGAATACCTGACCGCTACCGGCAACGATCTTCCGGCGCACGAGAATACCTACGAGCGCTTCATCGAGATCACCTTCGTCGGCACCATCCACGTCATCAATCTGCTGCTCGGCCTGACCGTCGGCGGCGTGTTCGGGCGCTGGTTCACGGCGCTGCCGATATTCATCATCGCCATCATCGGCGCGATCCCCGGCCTGGTCACCGGCAGCAAGACCTCGAGCTATGTCGCCTTCGCGATCTGCTTCGTGATCTTCGCTCTTGTGGCAATCTCTAAATAGCGGCGGGACTTTCAAGGGCTTAGGCCGGGCGGGGGAGGCGAATGCGGATTGCCATAGCGCGTGAGACCGACGCCGGTGAGCCCCGGGTCGCGGCGACTCCGGAGACCGTCAAGAAGTTCAAGGCGCTGGGCGCCGAGGTCGCGGTGGCGCGCGGCGCCGGCATTGCATCGGGCATTTCCGATGCCGAATACGAAGCCGCCGGCGCCGAGATCGGCGAGAACGTCACCAAGACCGCCGATCTGGTGCTCAAGGTGCGCCGGCCCGCGGCCAACGAACTCGGCGCCTACAAGCAGGGCGCGCTGGTCGTCGCCATCATGGATCCCTACGGCAACGAGGCTGCGCTCAAGCAGATGGCCGATGCCGGGCTGACCACGGTCGCGATGGAGCTGATGCCACGCATCACCCGCGCGCAGTCGATGGACGTGCTGTCCAGCCAGGCCAATCTGGCCGGCTACCGCGCCGTGATCGATGCCGCGGCGGAATACGGCCGGGCGCTGCCGATGATGATGACCGCGGCCGGCACCGTGCCGGCGGCCAAGATCTTCGTCATGGGCGTCGGCGTCGCCGGCCTGCAGGCGATCGCCACCGCGCGCCGCATGGGCGGCGTCGTCACCGCCACCGACGTCCGCCCCGCCACCAAGGAACAGGTCGAAAGTCTCGGCGCCAAGTTCCTCGCCGTCGAGGACGAGGAGTTCAAGAACGCCCAGACCGCCGGCGGCTATGCCAAGGAAATGTCGAAGGAATACCAGGCCAAGCAGGCGGCGCTGGTGGCCGAGCACATCAAGAAGCAGGACATCGTCATCACCACCGCGCTGATCCCGGGGCGCCCGGCGCCGCGGCTGATCACCAAGGAGATGGTGGCCTCGATGCGGCCCGGCTCGGTGATCATCGATCTGGCGGTCGAGCGCGGCGGCAATGTCGAAGGCGCCAAGCCGGGCGCAACCGAGATCGTCGGCGGCGTCAAGATCGTCGGCAATCTCAACGTCGCGGGACGTCTCGCGGCGTCGGCCTCGGCGCTTTACGCCAAGAACCTGCTGACCTTCGTCGACACGCTGATCGACAAGAAGGAAAAGAAGCTGGCGATCGACTGGGACGACGAACTCGTCAAGGCGACCGTGCTGACGCGCGACGGCGCCATCGTCCATCCGAACTTCATGCCGAAGACGGCGGCGTGAGATGACGACGCTGACGATGGCGCGATTATAAGAACTAAGGAATTGCCATGGACCACATAGCGACCGCGGTTGATCCCTTCGTCTTCCGGCTCTCAATTTTCGTGCTGGCCGTTTTCGTCGGCTACTACGTGGTGTGGTCGGTGACGCCGGCGCTGCACACGCCGCTGATGTCGGTCACCAACGCCATCTCGTCGGTGATCGTGGTCGGCGCGCTGCTCGCAGTTGGCGTACCGCTGGCCGCCGACAGCAGCGGCCCGATCTGGGCGCGCGCGCTCGGTTTCGTCGCGCTGGTGTTCGCCTCGGTCAATATTTTCGGCGGCTTCCTGGTCACCAGCCGCATGCTGGCGATGTATCAGAAAAAGAAGAAGTAGCAGCATGAGCGCCAACCTCGCCGCTTTGCTTTACCTCGTCGCCGGCGTCCTGTTCATTCAGGCGCTGCGCGGACTGTCCTCGCCCGACACCAGCCGGCGCGGCAACCTGCTCGGCATGACCGGCATGGCCATCGCCGTGCTGACGACGCTGGCGGCGCA
The DNA here is from genome assembly GCA_030684935.1 of Pseudolabrys sp. Taxonomy (GTDB): domain Bacteria; phylum Pseudomonadota; class Alphaproteobacteria; order Rhizobiales; family Xanthobacteraceae; genus Pseudolabrys. The sequence goes on from JAUXXH010000013.1 coordinate 39,643, forward strand.
TCCGCCGACCGACGCTATCGGCTGGATTCTGGTGGTCGGCGGCATCGCCATCGGCGGCGGCATCGGCGCCGTCATCGCCCGCAAGGTGCCGATGACCTCGATGCCGGAACTGGTGGCGGCCTTCCATTCGCTGGTCGGCATGGCGGCGGTGCTGGTTGCGGCGGGCGCGTTCTATGCGCCGCAGGCCTTCGACATCGGCACCGTCGGCAACATCCACAAAGCGAGCCTGGTCGAAATGGCGATTGGCGTCGCCATCGGCGCCCTGACCTTCACCGGTTCGGTGATCGCCTTCCTCAAGCTGTCGGGCCGCATGGGCGGCGCGCCGATCATGCTGCCGGGGCGGCACGTCATCAACATTCTGCTCGTCCTGGCGATGGTGTTCTTCATCTACGGCCTGGTAGTGTCGCAGAGCACGCTGGATTTCTGGCTGGTCACGGTGATCGCGCTGGTGCTCGGCGTGCTGATCATCATTCCGATCGGCGGCGCCGACATGCCGGTCGTCATCTCGATGCTGAACTCCTATTCCGGATGGGCGGCGGCCGGCATCGGCTTCACGCTCGGCAATTCGGCGCTGATCATCACCGGCGCGCTGGTCGGCTCCTCCGGCGCGATCCTGTCCTACATCATGTGCAAGGGCATGAACCGCTCGTTCATCTCGGTCATTCTCGGCGGCTTCGGCGGCGAGGTGGCGGGACCGGCCGGCGGCGGCGAGCAGAAGCCGGTCAAGCTCGGCTCGGCCGAAGACGCCGCCTACATCATGAAGAATGCGCAGAAGGTCATCATCGTGCCGGGCTACGGCATGGCGGTGGCGCAGGCCCAGCATGCGCTGCGCGAGATGGCCGACCATCTCAAGAAGGAAGGCGTCGAGGTCAAATACGCCATTCACCCGGTGGCCGGCCGCATGCCGGGCCACATGAACGTGCTGCTGGCCGAGGCCAACGTGCCCTACGACGAAGTGTTCGAGCTGGAAGACATCAACTCGGAATTCGCCCAGGCCGACATCGCCTTCGTCATCGGCGCCAACGACGTCACCAATCCGGCGGCGGAAGACGACAAGACCTCGCCGATCTACGGCATGCCGGTGCTGCAGGTCTGGAAGGCCGGCACCGTGATGTTCATCAAGCGGTCGCTGGCGTCGGGCTACGCCGGCATCGACAATCCGCTGTTCTACCGCGACAACACCATGATGCTGCTCGGCGATGCCAAGAAGATGACCGAGAGCATCGTCAAGGGAATGTAAGGCTGCGCCAGGTTGCCGCTACACCGCCGCCAGGCTGTGCGCGTCGCCGGGCACCAGCGCCGGCGCTTCGACACCGGCATTCGGTTCCGCCACCAGCCGGAAGCGGTGGCCGTGCAGCGTCACCGCCGGGACCGGCCCGTCCTGTGCGCCGCTGAAGGCCGCGATGCGGCGGTCCAGATCGTCCTTTGAAATGTCGGGCGGGATCTCGCACATCGCCTCGTACATCCGGCGCGTACTTTTGCGGCCGCTCCAGGCGACCGGCAATTCGGTCAGCGGCTCAGCCTGCGTCGCCAGCGGCCCGGCCTGCTGCCAGAACAGCCGCGCCAGCGCCTTGAAGGCCATGCGCTCCAGATCGAGCACCGAGGTGCCGGGCGGCACCTCGAACAAGCCGACATCGACGATCGGGCCGGCATCGACCCGCGCGACCATCGCATGCGCGGTGGCGCCGTATTGCGTGGCGCGCTCGTAGACCGCCAGATGCGATGGCACCCAGCCGGGATAATGCGGCGGGCCGGGGTGGAAATTGTAGGCGCCATGGCCGAGCTGGCTGAGAAGCCGCGCCGGCACGATCACCGGGGTGACAAAAGCAATGAGCCGCGCCCGCGCCAGCGTTTCGGCACCGACGGCCTCCAGCTCGGCCAGCGTCTTGACCGAGCGGATGGAAAGGTTCGGATTGTGCCGTTGCAGCACCGCGGCCAGCACCGTTTCGTCGACGGGCCCGGTCAGCAGGATCACGGTATCGAGCATTGGCGCTCCGGAGCGGACAAGGGCGCAGGCGGTTTACGAAACGTAAACAGACGTGGTTTGCAATTCGTTAACGGGGCGGGCAGCCCGTGTCGTCCGCGCTATCGGCTTCGGGTTCCGCCGGCAGCGGCACCACGCAGTGGATGCGCACGCCTTCGCGGGCGTAATCGACCGTGGCCTTGGCCTGGATCTGGCCGGGCAGCACGAAGTCCAGGAGCCGCGAGCCGAAGCCGTGCCGGGCCGGCTCCGACACCGCCGGTCCGCTGCTTTCCACCCAGTCGAACGTCAGGGTGCGCCGGGACTTCTCGATGGCGACGTTCCAGGTGACGTCGACCTTGCCGCCATAGATCGAGAGCGCACCGAACTTGGCGGCGTTGGTGGTCAGTTCATGCACCGCCATGCCGAGCGACACCGCGAGTTGCGACGACAGCAGCACGTCCGGGCCGGTCAAGGTGATGCGGCCTTCGCTGCCGTCGTCGAAGGCATCGAGTTCGTTCTTCAGGATATCGCCGAACGACACCGTCGGACCGTCATCGGTCAGCAGCCGGTGCGTGCGCGCCAGCGAGCCGATACGCGCGATCAAGGCGGTCTTGAAATCCTCGATCGTCTCCGACGACCGCGCGGTCGAGCCCATGATCGCCTGCACGGTGGCCAGCGTGTTCTTCACGCGATGGTGCAGCTCGCGCACCATCAGCGACTGCTGTTCCTCGATGCGCTTGCGCTCGGTGATATCGACCAGCATGTTGACGGCGCCGACCAGCTGGCCGGCCTCGTCATGCAGCGGCGTCGGGTAGGCCAGCCAGGGAACGCAGGTGCCGTCGGGCCGCTCGGTGCAGCCTTCAAAGCCGCGTACGGCGCGGTTTTCCTTGACTGCGATGGCCATCGGCGACTGGTCGTGCGGCAGCGGGGTGCCATCCGGCCAGAGCAACCTGGGCGAGCCGCACCACGCCAGCTTTCCCAGGGGCGGACGGCTGCCCCAGAGTTCGGCGGCGGCATCATTGTAGTAGTTCACATGGCCGTCGGTGTCGGTGGTGTAGACGGCCGCGGGCAGCGCGTTGAGCAGCGAATGGAACCGGCGTTCACGCTCGCGCAAAGTCGGCTCCGGGCGGGGGCTGTCGGGGAACGGCACGACATTGCCATCGGCGGCCACGTCGTCGCGCGTCGCCACCAGCCGCTCAAACTCGCTTTCCAGAAAGCCCCTCGGCTTGTCCATCGTCAGTTCAATCCCGAATCCGCCTGCAAAGGCCCCAGTGTTCGCCATATCTTCCGGTGACCCCCCTTGATCGAAACGTCCCCCGGCTCAAATGGTTGCACCGCAAACGAGTTTAGCCCGGAGCAGCCGCCGTTTCCTTAAGGCCGGAGGCGTGCGGCTAGAGGGTCCGGTGCATGACCAGCGCATCGACCGCGCCGCGGCTGGGGTGGATAAAAGCCCCGGGGAGCCGTCCTACGACCTCAAAACCGCAGGCCTGCCAAAGCCTTACCGCCCGCTCGTTAGAGGCGATGACGAAATTGAACTGCATGGCGGAAAACCCCTTTTTCCTGGCGGTTTCCAGCGCGTGCGCACACATGGCGCGCGCCACCCCGCGGCCGTTCGCGGCGGGCGCTACCATGAAACCGCAATTGCTGACATGGGCGCCGCCGCCACGGTTGTTGGCGCGCAAATAATAGCTGCCCAGAATCGCATCGCTGGTTTGCGCCACGAACACCGCGTGGCCGGGGCTGCGCCAGTAGGCGAGGGCGTCGGCACGCGTGATGTCGCGCGGAATCGGATAGGTCTCGCCGGCGCGGAAGGTCGGCTCGAGTATCCGCCAGATGGCGTCATCGTCGGCGGCCGTCGCGGGACGAATTGTCAGATTCGGAACCATGGCTGCCGTGCTATCATTTCTGATGTCCACATTGAAATCGATCGTCACCGTCGCCGTGCTTGGCTATGTCGCTTTGCTGGCGGTGATGTACGTGTTCCAGCGCTCGCTGATGTATTTCCCCGACCCCACGCATCGGACGGCGGCGCAGGGCGGATTGCCGCAGGCCCAGGACATCAGGCTGACGACCGACGACGGCGAGACGCTGAACGCCTGGCTGGCGCCGCCGCGCGACGGCAAACCGGTGGTGATCTATTTCCACGGCAATGCGGGCGGGCTCAATCTGCGCGCCGGACGGTTCCGCTGGCTGACCGCCGACGGCACCGGCCTCTTGGCGCTCAGCTATCGCGGCTATGGCGGGTCGAGCGGCAAGCCCAGCGAAGACGGGCTGATCCGCGATGCGCGCGCGGCGTATGATTTTGTCAGCGCGAAGTTCCCGGGTCAGCGCATTGTGCCGTTCGGCGAATCGCTCGGCAGCGCGGTCGCGGTGGCGCTGGCCGCGGAACGCCCGGTCGCCGGCCTCATTCTCGATGCGCCCTTCGTCAGCGCCGCCGCACTCGGCGCCGCGGTCTATCCCTTTGTGCCGGTGCGCTGGCTGATGAAGGACACGTTCCGCTCCGACCTGCGCATCGCAAACGTGACGGCGCCGCTTCTGGTCATGCACGGCGAGCGCGACGGCGTGGTGCCGATCGCGTCCGGCGAACGCCTGTTCGCCCTGGCACCCGAGCCCAAGCGCATGGTGCGCTTCCCGCAGGGCCGCCACGTCGATCTCGACGATCATGGGGCGGAGGAAACGGTGAAGGCGTTTCTGGCGGGACTTTAGCCATTGCCGGTTGTTGGACAACGACACCGTCCGGCGCCTACCATCCGTAACGACAATTCTGCCGGGGGAAATTCATGCTGTTCAATGTGTGTAACTGCGTCACGCCAGCCGCCGAGCTCGGCGCGCTGTGTTCCGGTGGCGCCGGATTCGTGTCGGCGATGATCGCGGCGATGGCGGCCGGCAAGCAGACCGCCCCGGCCAAGACGCTGCGCGGCGAGGTGCCGGTGGTCGACCGGCTGGCGGTGCGCATGGTCACCGACAACATCGTCATCCAGTTCGTCGCCAGCGAGAAGCGCGACGGCCTGACCATCGAGCGCAAGAGCGGCAACACCCACCCGGACCGGCCGCCGCGCACCATTCTCAACGGCGAATGGGGCCTCGCCATGCACGCGCAGTCGTTCATGGGCGATGTCGAGCGCAACGTCATGATCGACTTCGGCTATACGCCGGAAGTGCTGCTCAACAACCTGGCGATCCTCAACATCGACCCGGCCAAGTTCGACGCCATGGTGCTGAGCCACGGCCATTACGACCATTTCGGCGGCATGGTCGGCTTTCTCAACGCCCATGGCGCGGCGCTGAAGAAGAAGCTGCCGTTCTATGTCGGCGGCGAGGACTGCTTCTGCCTGCGGCGCAATCCGGGCGGCAATTTCGGCGCGCTCGACCGCAAGGCCATTCTCGACGCCGACCTGACGCTGATGATGGCCTCCGAGCCGGCGATCGTCGCCGACCATGCCTTCACCACCGGCCGCATCGGCCAGACCTCGTTCGAAAAGCCGCTGCAGCCGAGCACGGAGTTCGTCGGCATCGTCGACGGCTTCGGCTGCTTCCCCGAGGACATGCCGCCGGAAAAGAACACCGGCACCTATATCCCCGACGATTTCGACCACGAGATCGCGACCAATTACATGGTGCGCGACCGAGGGCTGGTGGTGCTGACCTCGTGCAGCCACCGTGGCGTCATCAACACGGTGCGGCAGGCGATGGCGGCCTCGGGCATCGACAGAGTGCACGCCGTGATCGGCGGCTTCCATGTGGTGCCGCCGCTCGGCGACGACTACATCAACAAGACCATCGATGAATTCCGCGACATCGATCCGGATTATCTGGTCACCGCGCATTGCACCGGCGACCGCTTTTACGATCTGGCGCGCGCGGCGCTGGGCGACAAGGTGACCCACTCGGCGGTCGGCACGCGCTTTGTGTTCGGGCCGAACTGACCGTGTCCCGGACGCGGTGCAACGCGACAGCGCTGTGCACTTTCTTTTCCCTCCCCCCCTTGTGGGGGAGGGTTAGGGAGGGGGGTGATGGTGAGGCATTACCATGCACCCCCACCCCCAACCCCTCCCCACAAGGGGGAGGGGAGCGCACTGCATCACCCTCTGAATTCATGACGGTCCCGGGTCTGCAGCGCACCGCGAAGAGCGCGCTGCGCTGCGCCCGGGACAAGAGCGAACGTCATCGCGGCCGGGTGAAATCGACTCTGGTCAGCGTCGAGCCCAGCGTCGAGACCGTCAGTCCGAACGAGGTCGGCGACGTCAGCTCCATCGTCACCGTGGCATTGGGCGTCAGGCCGGGAAACCGCACCGTCAGAACCGCCGTGTCGCCGCGCCTTGTGCCGGTGACCGTGCCGCTGCGCCGTTTCGGCGCCGCATTGCTGCCGCGCGTCGAACTGGTCTGCTCGGCGGTGCCGGTGAAACGCGTGCCGCGCAACGTGACGGCGAGGCGCACCTGCTTCATCAGCCCGGCCTGGCCGTTGCAGGTCATGTCGCTGGTGAGCCGCGTCTGATCCGCGGTGACGCGGGCGCGGCATTGCGTCGGCTGGGCCGTCGCCATCGGCGTGTCGCGATCGGTGCCGCGGCCGGTCCACGTGCCGGCGAGATCGCCCAACTTCGTTTCCGCCGCAGCGGGCGTTGCCGCCAGCAGCGATGCGAGCAGCAGTCCGGCGATCAGACGACAGTCACGCATGCTGCACCTCAAACGCAAAGCGCGGGCGTCCAGCGCCCGCGCTTTTTCGACCGAAACCCGTCGAAGCGAATTCTTTAGAAGCGCGGCGGGCCGCTGCGGCCTGCGCCACCGGCGCCGCCACGTCCGCCTGCACCCGCACCGCCCGGACCGGCAGCGCCGGGAATGACACGCGGCTTCATCGGCAGCAGGCCTTCGCGCTGCATCTTCTTGCGCGCCAGCTTACGGGCGCGACGGATCGCTTCCGCCTTTTCCCGCGCCTTCTTTTCCGACGGCTTTTCGTAATGGCCGCGAAGCTTCATTTCGCGGAAAATGCCCTCACGCTGCATCTTTTTCTTAAGCGCCTTGAGGGCCTGGTCGACGTTGTTATCGCGAACGAGAACTTGCACGCTTGCTCCTTCGTTGGTGGCTCGGACGGGTTTTCGGTCAAAACCCCAGCAATCGCGGGGCCTTTTGAGTCGCGCGGCTGTAGCAGAATTGGGACAGCGAGTCCATTGGCGGGCCCGAAACGAGCCTCCCGGACGCCCTGTATATAGGCCCTAAAGCGCCGGCGCGCCAGCCAAAGCCCGCGCAAACAGGGCGCCGACCCAGTCATTGACCGCAGCGTCGATCACCAGGTGGACCCGGTCGGTTCCACCACGGTTGGCGACGCTGTGCGGGTCGGACAGCCGCAGGTACCAGACCGAGCCGGGCGCCATGACGCAGCGGACCCCGTTGAGGCGGAAATCGACCCCGCCATTGGTCGTCACCGGGACATGGATGCGCACCATGCCGTCCTCAAAGCAGAGGTCGTGGTCGCGGTGTTCCCTGATCAGCGAGCCCGGGGTCAGCCGCATCAGCCGCACCGCCCGCAGCGGGCAGGCGAAGGCCGCCAGCACCCGCCGGAACGACGCCGAGGCCGCCAGCAGCGGCGTATCGACGAAGTCGGCGCAGGCGGGGTCGGAATAGATCATCTGGATCGGGTGGCGGGCGCCGGCCGGCGCCCGCAGCGGGATCACGTCCCAGTCGCCCTCGTAGTTCTGCCGGACGAAGTGTTCGGTCCAGCCGGCGAGCGTGATCGCGGCCATGTCGGCGGCCAGCGGTCCCGGGTCGAAGTCCAGCGGCAGGCGCAGGCGATCGGGGATACGGGTGTTGCGCGGCAAGAGGGCCTCCCGTGAGGGGCGCAACCTTACCGCGAAAATACCTTTGTGACATGCCCCATTTTGCGGCCCGGGCTGGGCGCACCCTTGCCGTACACGTGGACCGAGGCGCCGGGCACGGTGAGCCACTGCGCGGCGTCGTTCACCTCGTCGCCGATCAGGTTCACCATCTCGACCCGGCCGAGCCGGACGGGCTTGGCCAGCGGCCAGCCGGCGACCGCGCGGATGTGCTGCTCGAACTGCGAGACGGTGGCGCCGTCGATGGTCCAGTGGCCGGAATTGTGCACCCGCGGCGCGATCTCGTTGACCATCAGCGTCCGCTTGCGCCCTTTGCGGACCTCGAACATTTCCACCGCCAGAACGCCGACATAGTCGAAAGCCTTGGCGATGCGGGTGGCGATGCGTTTGGCGTCGGCGGCGAGCGCCGGCGTCACCTTGGCCGGCACGCGCGAGGTGTACAGGATGTGATCGCGGTGCTCGTTCTCGGTCACCTCGAAGCATTCGACCTTGCCGTCGGCGCCGCGCGCCGCGATCACCGAGACCTCGCGCTCGAAGGCGATAAAGCCCTCGACGATGCAGGGCGCGCCGCGCACGCTGCGCCAAGCCGCCGCCGGATCGCCGTTCCTGGCGATCCTGGCCTGGCCCTTGCCGTCATAGCCGAGCTGCTTGGTCTTCAGCACGGCGGGCAGGCCGACCTTGGCGATGCCGTCGGCCAGTTGCGTGGCGCTGTGCACCGAAGCGTAAGGCGCGGTCGGAATCTTGAGCTCGGTGAGGAAGTTCTTCTCGATCAGGCGGTCCTGGGTGATTTCCAGCACCCGCGGGTCCGGCAGCACCGGCTTGCGCTTGGCAAGAAAGGCGGCGGTTTTCGCCGGCACGTTCTCGAACTCGTAGGTGATGACGTCGCAAGCCGCGGCGAAGCGCGCCAGCGCCGTCTCGTCCTCGTAAGGCGCGCAGGTCGCGGCCGCCGCCACCTCGAAGGCGCAGGAGTTCTTCTCCGGCGCATAGATGTGGCAGTGCAGGCCGAGCCGTGCCGCCGCGAGCGCCAGCATGCGGCCGAGCTGGCCGCCGCCGACAATGCCGATGGTGCCGCCTGCTTTCAGCACCACACACTCCGTTCGTTCCCGCGCAAGCGGGAATCCAGAGTCAAAACCGATGGCGTGGAATTTTCTACGACTGGATCCCCGCTTTCGCGGGGACGAGCAGAGACTACGTCGCGGCGCATCGTCAGTCCTTCGGCTTCTTCGCGACGGAGGCGGTCTGGCGGGCGCGCCAGGCGTCGAGCCGCTTGGCGATTTTGTCGTCCGACAGCGCCAGCACCGCGGCCGCCAGCAGGCCGGCATTGATGGCGCCCGGCTTGCCGATCGCCAGCGTGCCGACCGGGATGCCGCCCGGCATCTGCAGGATCGACAGCAGCGAATCCTTGCCCTCCAGCGCGTGGGTATTCATCGGTACGCCGAGCACCGGCAGCGCCGTCATCGACGCCGCCATGCCGGGCAGGTGGGCGGCGCCGCCGGCGCCTGCGATGATCACCTTGAAGCCGTTCTCGCGGGCGCTGCTGGCGAAGTCGTACAGCCGCTTCGGCGTGCGATGGGCGGAGACGATGCGTGCGTCATAACCGATCTTGAGGGCGTCGAGGGTCTCGGCGGCATGCTTCATGGTGGCCCAGTCAGACTGACTGCCCATGATGATCGCTACCGGTTTTGCCGCCATGATATCGTGCCCCCGCTCCCGCACTGCTTGCGGAAGGAAGCGGCGGATTATAGGTTCCGACCCCCCGGTGGCAAGGCGAAATGCCTGTGCCGCGCGTCAGGCTCACAGAATACGGGATAACCGACGTGGCATCTGAACAACGGAACCGGAAAGACAGTCCTGCCGCCGACCCGGCCGACATGGCTGCGGAGATCGAGCGGCTGAAGGGCGAACTGCTCGACGCCGAGTGGAAGATCGCCGAGCTCGAAGCGCGCGCCGACGTCGACCCGCTGCTGGATATTTTCAACCGCCGCGGCTTCGAGCGCGAACTGGCGCGCTCGCTGTCCTACATCACGCGCTATGGCGCCGAGGCGGCCTTGCTCTACATCGATCTCGACGGCTTCAAGTCGGTCAACGACCGGCACGGCCATGCGGCCGGCGATGCCTTGCTCAAGGCGGTCGTCGCCCAGATCAAGGCGCATGTGCGCGCCTCGGATGTGGTGGCGCGGCTCGGCGGCGACGAGTTCGCCGTGCTGATGTGGAATGTCGGTGAGGCGCAGGCCGCGTCGAAGACGCGCGACCTCGAGCGGGCGGTCGCCTCGGCCTGCGTCATGTGGGACGGCGCGCGCATCGCCGTCGAAGCCAGCGCCGGGGCCGTGTCGCTGGCGCCGGACGCCGCCGCTGCGGCGATTATCGATGCCGCGGACCGGGCGATGTATGTGCGCAAGAAGGAGCGGCGGGGGTAGTTTTTTTGGATGTCTCCCCCGCAGGCGGGAATCGCGCGCGCTACAGGCTCGTTTAGTCCTTGCCTCATTATAGGGGTATCCCTATAATTGTTTCGGAGGCCGCAAGCCATGACCAAACGCAAAGCAAAAGTCGACGTAAGCAGCGGCAATGTTTTTGCCGACCTTGGCTTGCCCCACCCCGAAGAACGCAAGCTCAAGGCCAGTATCGTGATTGAGCTGCACCGGCTTGTAAAAGAGCGCGGGCTGACGCAAGTCAAAGCCGCCAAGCTGGTCGGGATTTCCCAACCTGACCTTTCGAACTTGCTGCGCGGCGATTTCGAGGACTATTCGGCCGAGCGCCTGATGAAAATGCTCACCGTGTTCGAGCAGGACATCGAGATCGTCATGAAGCCTCACGGCAAGGCAGGAGAGCGGGGCCGGATCACCTTCCGGCCTGTCGCCGCTTAAGGGAGCAGAGTGCGCGGGACAGTCCGGCCCAAACCTAAGCGATGATGTCCGGCGTCAGAATATCCTCGATCTGCCGGATTTTGTCGCGCAGCACCAGCTTGCGCTTTTTCAGCCGCTGCACCTGGATCAGGTCGGAGCCGGGCGAGGTGGCGAGCGCCGCGATTGCAGCGTCGAGATCGCGATGCTCTTGTTGCAGCCGCGCCAACTGCTCCCGCAATGTGCGTTCGTCTTCGTAATTCATCGGCACCGCGGGTTTGTTGCCGCGCGGCCGGCCGGCGCGGCATCAAGGTTAATGGTACCACGTTTTCCACAACCCGGTACAGGCGGCGCGAAAAATTACGGCCGTTCAAGCACTTCGTGTTGGATTGCCGGAAGGTGCGGCCGGGTGTAGCGTCGCTCTTGTATTGAGTCTGCGCTAGACTTAATTGGGAGACAGGGGCCATTGATTGAGGAGACATAGTGGATGTCGCTGCAATCGCACCTTACGGAACTTGTTCGGAAGCACCAGGCACTCGAAGCCGAGATCAACGACTGCCTGGTCCATCGCGCGGTCGACGATTTGAAGGTCGTCGAATTGAAGCGCAAGAAGCTGCTCCTTAAAGATCAGATCGAGCGTATCAGGCACAACGGTCACGCCAGCGTGCACTGACCGTCTCGCTTTCGTGGCGTCGTTCTAGAATAGCCGGCGGCCTTACCGCCCTCACGCTCGCCGAGTCCGGTTTTGCCGGGCTCGGCTTATTTTTGCGTTGCGGAATCGACTGCGGCGGTTGCAATCCGATTGCATATTGTGAGTTTCGACTGCACCATCCCGGAATGACAAAAGGCCGCAGAATGGCCTGATCGTATCCGGGAGGATTTCAATGACTGTATCCGTTGCGGGCGTTTCCGCTCGCCTTGCCGCCATCGTGCTGGCTGCCTGCGTTCTGCTCTCCGGTGGCGCGCAGGCCTCGGACTATCCGACCCGTCCGATCACGCTGGTCGTTCCATTCCCGCCCGGCGGCGGCGTTGACGCCATGGCGCGCGTCGTCGGCCAGAAACTGTCGGAGGCCTTCAAGCAGCAGGTCATCGTCGACAACCGGGGCGGTGCCGGCGGCACGCTCGGCACCAAGGCGGTGTCGCGCGCCGCGCCGGACGGCTACACGCTGCTGCTCGCCCATACCGGCACCGTGTCGATCAACCCCAGCCTTTACGTGAATGCCGGCATCGACCCGCGCAAGGATTTCACGGCGATCGGCATGGTCGCCACCTTCCCGGTGGCGCTGCTGGCGCATCCGTCGTTTCCGGCCAAGTCGGTCGCCGAGTTCATCGCCATGGCCAAGAAGGACCCGGGCAAGATCAATCTCGGCACCTCGGCGGTGGGCACCGGCGGCTACATGTGCGCCGAATTGTTCAAGTCGGAAGCCGGCATCGATGTCGCCATCATTCCCTACAAGGGCACCGCGCCGGTGATGAGCGATCTGCTCGGCGGCCACGTGCCGGTGGCCTTCGGCGTTCTGCCGCCGGCGCTGGGCAACATCGCCTCCGGCAATCTGCGGGCCATTGCGGTGACCAGCAAGAAGCGCTTCTCGCTGCTGCCGGATGTGCCCACCTTCGATGAATCCGGTCTGCCCGGCTTCGATGCGGAATTGCGGTATGGCGTCATGGCGCCGGCCGGAACGCCGAAGGAGATCGTCGAAAAACTCAGCGCCGAGTTGCGCAAGCTGGTCGAGACTGACGACGTGAAGAAGCGCATCCGCATGGAAGGCGGCGACCCGCTGACCTCGACGGCGGCCGAATACACCGTCGATATCGACCGCGAAGAAAAGAAGTGGGGCAACCTGGTGCGCAAGCTCGGCCTGAAGGTCGAGTAAGCGGGGCGGGGTGCCTGAGCCGGCCTCGCGGCCGCGGGAACTGTGACGCACGGCGGATTTGCCAAGCCGCCGCCGTGCCGCCATATTGGTGCGATCTCCTCTTTGTTCGCGCGCGCATTAACCCGTTCGAGAGGCCGTCCATGAAGCTATCGCCGCTGTGCCCGCCGCGTCATCGTCTGGTCCTGGCCGCCGCCGGGTTCGGTCTGGCGCTGCTGGCCGCTCCGGTGGCACAGGCGTTCACCTTCGAGGATCTCGGCGGCGGCACCGGCGACAGCGCCTCCCGCTATGCCGCGCCGGAGACGCCGCACTCGCGCTTCGGCACCATCGGCAGCCCCACGGGTCCGGCCATCCGCCAGGGCAATACGACGCTGCAGTTCGGCGGCACCCAGCCGCGCGGCTCGTTCCACCAGCGCTACAATTCGGACCGGCTGTTCGACCCGATCGCCCCATACCGGTAGGGACGGGCGCCGTCACGCTCGGCGGCGACGGCACGCCTTCCGAGGTTCACGCATGAAGGCCTACGCTTACTGGGCACAGTTTGAACCGGGCGACCGGCGCGGCAACGTGGTCGTGACGTTTCCCGATGTGCCGGAAGTTGTGACGCAAGGCCGCGGCGAGGCCGATGCCCGCGCCATGGCCGGGGAGGCGCTCGGCCTCGTGCTCCTAACCTACCTGAAGCAGGGAATGCCGCTGCCGAAGCCGCGCGCCCGGCGCCGTGGCCTCATCGACATCGCCGTCGCGCCGGAGGTGGCGGCGAAGCTGGCGGTTCTTGAGGCACGACAGTTTTAGCCTGAATCAGATCGGCGGTCAGTCCTGCCGCAGGCGAACCTCGCTGTGACGCCACCTTGATACATTCCCTTGGGATTCAATGCGGACAGCATCCGCCAATACCTGAATTCGCGCACCAATGATTTCAAGGTCAAGAAAGATTGCGCGGGCTTCGTAGTCGTTGCGCGTCCTGCTGATAATCATGGCGGTCTTGCACCAGTCATTTTGCAAGACTGACAGAATGACCGCATCTAAATCGGATTCGGTCACGGCTTGCGGCAGGCTTACGTCTTGCCATTTCAACGTGCTGCTGACGTGTGGTTCTTCCGGATCATCGGGCATTTTCCCTCACACCTCCTTCGCCATCTCCCTGAGCCTGAACTTCTGAATCTTCCCCGTGCTCGTCTTCGGGATCTCCGCGAACACGAAATAGCGCGGGACCTTGTAGCCGGCCAGGTTCGTCCGGCACCATTGCGTCAGCTCGTCGGCGGTGGCGCTGGCGCCGGGCTTGAGCTCGATGAAGGCGCAGGGCGTCTCGCCCCATTTGTCGTCGGGCTTTGAAACCACCGCGGCGGCGGCCACGGCGGGGTGCTTGTACAGCGCGTCCTCGACCTCGATCGACGAGATGTTCTCGCCGCCGGAGATGATGATGTCCTTGGAGCGGTCCTTGAGCTGCACATAGCCGTCCGGATACATCACCCCGAGATCGCCGGTGTGAAACCAGCCGCCGGCGAAGGCCGTGGCCGTCGAGGCCTTGTTCTTCAGGTAGCCCTTCATCACCACATTGCCGCGCATCATCACTTCGCCCAGCGTTTGTCCGTCGCGCGCCACCGGAATCAAGGTCTCGGGGTCGCGCACGTCGAGCCCTTCCAGCACCGGATAGCGCACGCCCTGGCGCGCCTTCCTCGCCGCCTGGTCGTTGAGCGGCAGCGCATCCCAGTCATGGTGCCATTCGTTGACCACGGCCGGGCCATAGACCTCGGTCAGGCCGTAGACATGCGTGACGTTGAAGCCGGCTTCCTTCATCGCCGCCAGCACCGCTTCCGGCGGCGGCGCCGCCGCGGTGATGAACTCGACCACATGCGGCAGCGGCTTGCGTTCGGCCGCGGTGGCGTTGAGCAGCGTCGCCATCACGATCGGCGCGCCGCACATGTGCGTCACCTTGTGCGTGTGAATGGCCTCGAACATGGCGCCGGCGCGCACCTGGCGCAGACAGACATGCGTGCCGGCGACGATGGACACCGTCCACGGGAAGCACCAGCCGTTGCAGTGAAACATCGGCAGTGTCCACAGATAGACCGGGTGCTGGCGCATGCCGCAGGTGACGATGTTGCCCATCGCCAGCAGGTAGGCGCCGCGGTGGTGATAGACCACGCCCTTCGGATCGCCGGTGGTGCCGGAGGTGTAGTTCAGGCAGATGGCGTCCCATTCGTCGTCCGGCATCGCCCAGATGAAATCCGGATCGCCGGAGGCGATGAAATCCTCGTACTCGATCTCGCCGAGGCGTTCGCCGGGGCCGGCATATTCCGGATCGTCGTAGTCGATCACCAGCGGCCTGGCCTTGCAGAGCGCCAGCGCCTCTTTCATCGTCTTCGAGAATTCGCGGTCGGTGATGACGACCTTGGCCTCGGCGTGGTCGAGCGAGAAGGCGATGATCGCGGCATCGAGCCGCGTGTTCAGCGTGTTGAGCACACCCTGCGTCATCGGCACGGCGTAATGGCATTCGAGGCAGGCCGGCGTATTGGCCAGCAGCACGGCGACGGTGTCGCCGCGCGCGATGCCGTGGCGGGCCAGCGCCGAAGCGAGGCGGCGCGCCCGCGCATAGAAGTCGGCATAGGACCGGCGCAGCGCGCCGTGGATGATGGCGGTGTGACCGGGAAACACGCCCGCCGCGCGCTCCAGATAGCCAAGCGGCGTCAGCGGCTGGAAATTGGCCGGATTGCGGTCCAGGTCGGTGTCGTAGGCCGTTGTCGCCATCGGTTGCTTCCCCTCGCAGGCAACGACGTTAGCCAACGGCCGCGGGCTTGTCAGCCGCGCCAGATCTCCAGCACGCCGGACCGCAGCAGTTCGACCGAGATCAGCAGCATCGCCCACAGCGTGATCTTGTAGAACAGCTCCTGCGACACCCGGCGCACCAGCCAGAAGCCGAGCTGGTTGGCGGCCAGCGCCAGCGGCAGCAGCGCCAGCGAAGTGGCGAGGCCGGTCGTGGAAAACTGGCCGAGGGCGGCGTAGGGCACCACTTTCATGCCGTTCATGGTGGCGAGATAGAAGGCTGTGGTGCCGACGAACACCATTTTCGGCAGATGCTGCGCCAGCACGTACATCTGGTAGGGCGGGCCGCCAGCCTGGCAGATGGTCGAGGTGAAGCCAGACAGGGCGCCCCAGGCGACGCCGGCGGGGATGCTCGGGCGGCCGACCGTGCGGGCCAGCCGCGCCGCGCCGAGCCAGCTGTAGAGCACGAAGGCGATGGTCAGCGCGCCGATGAAGGTGCGCACCGCCGCATCGGAGATATAGGCGGCCAGCAGCCCGGCCGCGGCGATGCCGATCACGGCGCCCGGCAGCATGATGGCGAGGATGCGGCCGTTCCATTCCTTGCGGAAGACCCACAGCGCGTTGGCGTCCTGCACGATCATGATCGGCAGGAAGATGGCGGCGGCCTCCAGCGGCGGCATGATCAGCGCCAGCAGCGGCGTGGCCATCTGCCCGACGCCGGCAAAGCCGCCCTTGGACAGGCCCAGCGCCACGACGGCGGGAATGGCCAGCAGATAGAACAGCGGGTCGGTGATCAGGGTCACGGGCACTCTTTTTCACCTCTCCCCGCTGGCGAGAGGTCGGCGCGCAGCGCAGGCGGCGCGCCGGGTGAGGGGGGTCGAAGTCGGACGAAACCCTCACCCGGCGTCGCTACGCTCGGTCGCTCCCTATGGGAGAGGTGATGGGTCAGCGTCCCGAATTTGCGCCGGATCAAAGCCGAGCCGCGCGCTTCGCGCCAGCCTTGTTTGCGCATGACGCCCGTTCCACAATCGGGGGCGACGATAATCCTCATCCTGAGGAGCGGTCCGCAGGACCGCGTCTCGAAGGATGAGGCCCCGGAAACTCGGGGCTTCGTCCTCTCCTTCGAGACGGCGCTTCGCGCCTCCTCAGGATGAGGACGAAGATGAGCGGAGGAACAAGAGAATGAATGCCCTGGCGAGCCGATATCACGATGTCTACGCGCACTGGCAGCGCAGCCCGGAGGTGTTCTGGGCCGAGGCCGCCGCCGGGATCGACTGGTACGACAAGCCGCAGAAGATCTTCGACCCCGAGGCCGGCATCTACGGCCGCTGGTTCACGGGGGCGACCTGCAACACCTGCTACAACGCGCTCGACCGTCACGTCGCCGCCGGCCGCGGCCAGCAGGCGGCGCTGATCTACGATTCGCCGGTCACCAACACGGTCAAGACCTTCACCTACGGCCGAATGCTGTCGGAGGTGCAGATCCTCGGCGCCATGCTGCGCGACTTCGGCGTCAAAAAGGGCGACGTCGTCATCCTCTATATGCCGATGGTGCCGGAGGCGGTGTTCGCCATGCTGGCCTGCGCCCGCATCGGCGCCATCCACTCGGTGGTGTTCGGCGGCTTCGCCGCCAAGGAACTGGCGACCCGCATCGACGACGCCAAACCCAAGCTGATCCTGTCGGCGAGCTGCGGCATCGAAGGCGCGCGCGTCATTCCCTACAAGCCGCTGCTCGACGAGGCGATCCGCCTCGCGGCCCACAAGCCCGATACCTGCCTGATCCTGCAGCGGCCGCAATGCCAGGCGGCGCTGACGCCGGGCCGCGACCACGACTGGCGCGCGGTGTGGGAAGACGCCGTCAACTACGCCAAGACGTCGGACTGCGTGCCGGTCGCCGCCACCGATCCGCTCTACATTCTCTACACCTCGGGCACCACCGGCATCCCCAAGGGCGTGGTGCGCGACAATGGCGGCCACATGGTCGCGCTGAAATGGTCGATGCAGAACCTCTACAACATCAGCCCCGGCGAGGTGTGGTGGTGCGCCTCCGACATCGGCTGGGTGGTCGGCCATTCCTACATCGTCTATGGGCCGCTGCTGCATGGCGCCACCTCGGTGATGTACGAGGGCAAGCCGGTCGGCACGCCGGACGCCGGCGCGTTCTGGCGGGTCTGCGCCGAGCACAAAGTGGTGTCGCTGTTCACCGCGCCGACCGCCTTCCGCGCCATCCGCAAGGAGGACCCGGACGCCAGGCTCTTGTCGCAGCACGACCTGTCGCATTTCCGCGCGCTGTTTTTGGCCGGCGAGCGCGCCGATCCGCCGACGCTGCAATGGGCCGAGGAGGTGCTGAAGGTGCCGGTGATCGATCACTGGTGGCAGACCGAAACCGGCTGGTGCATTGCCGGCAATCCGCTCGGCCTGGGCGCGCTGCCGGTGCGCTACGGCTCGGCCTGCGTGCCGATGCCGGGCTACGCCATCGACATCGTCGACGAGGCCAACCACGTGCAGCCGGAGAACAAGATCGGCTCCATCGTCATCAAGCTGCCGATGCCGCCGGGCGCGTTCCCGACGCTGTGGCACAATGACGAGCGCTTCAGGCAGGCGTATCTGGAAGAATTCCCCGGCTACTACAAGACGGCGGACGCCGGCTACAAGGACGCCGACGGCTATGTCTATGTGATGAGCCGCACCGACGACATCATCAACGTCGCCGGCCACAGGCTGTCGACCGGCGGCATGGAGGAGGTGCTGGCCGGTCATCCCGACGTCGCCGAATGCGCCGTGCTCGGCATCAAGGACGAGCTGAAGGGCGAGGTGCCGTGCGGCTTCATCGTGCTCAAGTCGGGCGTTACCAAGGCGCCGATCGAGATCGAGAAGGAAATCGTGGCGCTGGTGCGCGACAAGATCGGACCCGTCGCGGCGTTCAAGCTGGCGATCACGGTGGCGCGGCTGCCGAAGACGCGCTCCGGCAAGATCCTGCGCGGCACCATCAAGAAGATGGCCGACGGCGAGGTGTGGCAGATGCCCGCGACCATCGACGACCCGGCGGTGCTGGATGAGATCGGCGCGGCGTTGAAGGGGAAGGGAGTGGGGGGTAACTAAAAAGCCAGTTAGTCAAAATTGATGATACACACTTGGAGGTAGTACGCTTTCGTTGGGGAATTATGAAAAAATCAAAATTGGCGCTCATTTCTCTGGCTTCAATGGCCGTCACAGGTTGTATTTCGACTCAGGAGATGCCGTTGGCGCCGAATGTAGTGCGCATTGATACTCAATCCAGAGGGTTGCTATTCACCGGCCAGACAGTGCCGCAAACCATGCGCGCCGCGGCGCGGTCGACTCTTGATCGGGGTTACTCACACTTCAAATTCGTAGATGCGTCGATGAACCAAGGATCTGTTGTCGCGGGCGTTGTTTCCAACAGCAACTCCAGCTTCAGCGGCACCTACGGTGGCGGTTCTGTGAGTGGAAATTCAAGTGGATTTGGATCAGCAAGTGTCGTGCGCGCCCCAACAGCTTCCGCCGCCGCAACGGTGTTAATGTTTCATGCGAACGAGCCGGCGGCGCAAGGCGCGTTCGATGCAGCGCAGGTGCTTAAACAGTACTCCCAGTAGCCTGTAGGGGTGGCTTGCGGGCAGATGCCGCGCTTCGTGACCTGTTGGGTGATGTGATGACGAATGCGCCCATGGTGCGACACGCGCCTTCGGCGCTCCTCACCCTGAGGCCGGGCTCGTTACCCGTCGCAACACACTCCGTCATGGCCGGGAACGCTTCGACGATATCCGCAACGCCATCTAACGCGAGAAGAAAATTAAGCATTGGCCGCGTGCATGGAAGGTGCGGCTGCTGCAGGGAATGAACCCGGATTGGGACGACTTGTCCGACTCGCTCATCTGAGCGATGTAAGCAAGGCGTGGATGGCCGGGACAAGCCCGGCCATGACGAGATCGTAGCGACGTATCAAAGAATCGAACACATGACCGCCATCGTCAAGGACTCCAACGGCGCCACCCTCAGCGAGGGCGACAGCGTCACGGTCATCAAGGATCTGAAGGTCAAGGGCTCGTCCACCGTGCTCAAGCGCGGCACCGTTATCCGCAACATCCATCTCACCGGCAACGACGGCGAGATCGAAGGCCGCACCGACAAGATCAAGGGTCTGGTGTTGAAGACGGAATTTCTGAAGAAGGCGTGAGGCGCGGCCGGCCGCACGGCAGCTCTTCCGCCCTCATGCCGGGGCGGGCTACTTTCCCTCCTGCTTCTCCGCATAGGCATCCACCAGCGCCCGGATCATCCGCTGATAGGGCACGCGGCGCTGCTTGGCGGCGCGCTTGAAATAGTCGACGCTGCTCTTCGACAGCGCGAGCGTCACCTTCACCGTATCCTCGCGCGGCACCAGTTCGTCGGGCGACGGCAGGAAGTCCTCGACGACGCGCACACGGCCGATCTCGCCGGTCGTATATTTAACGATTCGATTGCTCATAGATCGTCTTTCCTTTTCGCCAGTACCCGGCACCGAAAATACGGACGCGGCCATCGCGCCACGTGAAACGCACCGTCATGATCCCGCCGCCGACCTCTCCGAAACAAAAGTAGCGCTGCTCGCCGATGCTATGGTCGATGTCTTCGGCGATGACGCGACGCGGGTCGAAGAACGCCTGCTGCGCCAATGCAAATCTAACGCCGTGTTTGTCGCCGTTCGCACGGTCCTTGTCCGGGTCCCACTCGAAGGTCGGCTCGTCCGCCATAGATATGTATTATAAGCCATATTTCTATATGGCTCAAGTCGCGTTTTAACGGGAACGTATGCCTAGGGGCTGGTTGCACCGCCCCCCACACATTGCAAACCTCTCCCGAACAACCACAATGCGGGACGCAACGACCATTCCGGGGATCTCACATGCCGTCTTTCATCTGCACCGCCTGCGGCACGCAATATCCGCCAAGCGACCAGCCGCCCGCGCACTGCACGATCTGCCAGGAGGAGCGGCAATACGTGCCGCCCAGCGGGCAAGGCTGGACCACGCTCGAGGCGCTCGGCAAAAGCCACATGAACAGCTTCCGCCAGCACGAACCCAAAGTGATCGGGCTCGGCGCCGGCTTCGCCATCGGCCAGCGCGCGCTGCTGGTGCGCACACCGGGCGGCAATGTGCTGTGGGATTGCGTCGCCACGCTCGACGACGCCACCGTGACGCTGATCAAGGGGCTCGGCGGCATCCAGGCGATGGCGATCTCGCACCCGCATTTCTACACCACCATGGGCGAATGGGCGCGCGCCTTCGACTGCCCGATCCATCTGCACGCCGCCGACAAGGAGTGGATCATGAATCCCAATCCGGCGGTGCGGCACTGGGACGGCGACACGCTGAAGTTATGGGACGGCGTCACGCTGGTGCGCTGCGGCGGTCATTTCCCCGGCGGCACGGTGATGCACTGGCAAAAAGAGGACAAAGCCGGCGCGGAGGGCCGCGGCGTCGTCTGCGCGGGCGACATTCTCAGCGTCACCGTCGACCGCAAGTGGGTGTCGTTCATGCGCAGCTATCCGAACTTCATCCCGCTGTCGGCGCGCGAGGTGCGCGGCATCGGCGCGGCGCTGGCGCCGTTTTCCTTCGACACCATCTACGGCCACTACTTCACCAGCGTGATCGCCAGCGGCGGCAAGCAGGTGCTGGAGAAGTCGGTGGAGCGCTATGTCGGCGCGATCGAGGGGACCAGAGGGTATTAGATTCGCGGGGCGAATCGATCAGCACTGCCACAAACGCTGAGTCATGCCCGGGCTTGATCCGGGCATCCATGATGAGCTGCAAAAGGACGCAGACTTACGAAAGGTCTTCGTTGTCTGACGGCATCATGGATTGCCGGGTCAAGCCCGGCAATGACAGGTAGAAAACGACGCTCGGCTCGCGACCCGGAATGACCACGCGCTCTACTCGTCCTCATCTTTGTCGTGCTTGCCGCCGCCGAGCTGCTTGAGCTTGGCGAAAACGGCGCTGACGTCGAGGTCGCCGCCCGGCTTCTGGCTGGCGGTTTCCGCGGCGGCGGCGACTTCCGCTTCCTTGCGCGCGGTGGTCTCGGAAGCCGGCAGCAGCGTCGCGCCGCCGTCGGACGGCAGCGGCTTTTCCTTGTTCGCGCGGTTGACCTCGAAATCGAGGTCGGTCTGCGTGCACAGGCCGAGCGTCACCGGGTCCATCGGCGCCAGCGCGGCGGCGTTCCAGTGGGTGCGGTCGCGAATCGCCGCGATGGTCGACTTGGTGGTGCCAACGAGGCGCATGATCGCCGCGTCCTTGAGCTCGGGGTGATTGCGCACCAGCCACAGAATGGCGTTCGGGCGGTCCTGGCGGCGCGACACCGGCGTGTAGCGCGGGCCTTTCTTGCCGCCGCTGCGGTCGGAACTCATGGCCACCTTGGCCTCGGTCAGCTTGAGGCGGAGGCTCGGGTTGGCCTCGGCCTCGGAGATCTGCTCGCGGCTGAGCTGGCCGGTGGTGATCGGGTCCATGCCCTTGATGCCCTGGGCGGCATCGCCATCGGCGATCGCCTTCACCTCGAGCGGGTGGAGTTTGCAGAATTCGGCGACCTGGTCGAAGGTCAGCGCGGTGTTGTCCAGCAGCCAGACAGCGGTGGCTTTCGGCATCAGGGGTGCTGGTGTCGACATGGCAAATCTCCTCTACGCTTCGCCCGCCCGCCGGGCGAAGCAGTGGATCATCGGTGATGATCTGAAAGTGGCCGGAATATAGGGATTTGGCCCCGTCCATGCAATGCTTTAGGCCCCGTCCGGCCGCTTGACAGGGTGGGGTGGCGCGCCCCATGTCGGGGCTGATGGCGCTCAAAACGGGCGCGGTTCGAGGACTTTATGGCGCTGAGCCCGGAAAAGCCCGCCCTCAAGGTATTGCTGTGCTCGCCGCGCGGTTTCTGCGCCGGCGTGGTGCGCGCCATCGAGTCGGTGGAGCGGGCGCTGACGCTGTACGGGCCGCCGGTCTACGTCCGGCACGAGATTGTGCACAACCGCTATGTGGTCGAGAGCCTGCGCGCCAAAGGCGCCATTTTCGTCGAGGAACTCGACGAGGTTCCCGACACCGGGGCGCCGGTGATCTTCTCGGCCCACGGCGTGCCGCGCAGCGTGCCGCAGGAGGCCGGGCGGCGCAATCTGTTCGCGCTCGACGCCACCTGTCCGCTGGTCACCAAGGTGCACCGCGAGGCCGAGATCCATCACCGCCGCGGCCGCGACATCGTGCTGATCGGCCATGCCGGCCACCCCGAGGTGATCGGCACCATGGGCCAGTTGCCGCCGGGCGCCGTGACGCTGCTGGAGACGCTGGCCGACGCCGCGCAGTTCACGCCGCGCGATGCCGGCAATCTCGCTTACGTGACGCAGACGACGCTGTCGGTGCACGACACCGCCGAGATCGTCGAACTGCTCAAGCAGCGCTTTCCGGCCATCGTCGGGCCGCACAAGGAAGACATCTGCTACGCCACCACCAACCGGCAGGAAGCGGTCAAGCGCGTAGCGCCGATCGTCGACGCCATGATCGTGGTCGGCGCGCCGAATTCGTCGAACTCGCAGCGCCTCAAGGAGGTCGCGGTGCGGGCGGGCTGTGCGCGTGCGGCCTTGGTGCAGCGCGCCGCCGATATCGACTGGGACGAATTCGGCGCCATCGCCTCGCTCGGCATCACCGCCGGCGCCTCGGCGCCGGAAGTGCTGGTCGAGGAAATCATCGACGCCTTCGCCGCGCGCTACACCGTCAGCGTCGAGACCATGTCTGCCGCCGAGGAGGGGGTGTTCTTTCCGCTGCCCCGGCCCTTGCGCGAGAACCAGGCGGCGGAGTGACGTTGCCATGGCGGTCTATACCGACGTCACGGCGGACGACCTGACGCGCTTTCTCGCCGGTTACGACATCGGCGAATTGCGCTCCTACAAGGGCATCGCCGAGGGCGTCGAGAATTCGAATTTCCTGCTGCACACCAGCGGCGGCTATTTCATACTGACGCTGTACGAGAAGCGCGTCGCGGCCGGCGACCTGCCGTTCTTTCTCGGGCTGATGGAGCATCTCGCGAAGCGCGACATCAACTGCCCGCAGCCCGTGCGCAACCGCCAGGGCGGCACGCTCGGCGAGATCGCCGGCCGGCCGGCGGCCATCGTCACCTTTCTCGACGGCCTGTGGATCCGGCGGCCGACGGCGGCGCATTGCGGCGCGGTCGGCGAAGCGCTGGCGAAGCTGCATATCGCCGGCGCCGACTTTCCGATGCGGCGGCCGAATGCGCTGTCGATCGAAGGCTGGCGGCCGCTTTACGAACAGGCGAATTCCCGTGGCGACAGCGTGCGGCCGGGCCTGTGCGACGAGATCGCGGCGGAGCTCGACCGGCTGGAACGGGAATGGCCGCGCGATCTGCCCGACGGCGTCATCCACGCCGACATGTTTCCCGACAACGTGTTCTTTCTCGGCGACGACCTGTCCGGGCTGATCGATTTCTATTTCGCCTGCACCGACACGCTGGCCTATGACGTCGCCATCTGCCTCAACGCCTGGTGCTTCGAGCCAGATCATTCCTACAACGTCACCAAGGGCCGCGCGTTGCTCAAGGGCTATGGCGGGGCGCGGGCGATGTCCGGGCCCGAGCGCGACGCGCTGCCGGTGCTGGCGCGCGGCGCGGCCATGCGGTTTCTGCTGACGCGGCTGGTCGACTGGCTGGCGGTGCCGAACGGCGCGCTGGTCAAGCCGAAGGACCCGCTGGAATATTACCGCAAGCTGCGCTTCCACCAGTCGGTGAAAAACGCCGGCGACTATGGAATGGATTCGTGAGCGAGCAACGCGTCACCGTGCATACCGACGGCGCCTGCTCCGGCAATCCGGGGCCGGGCGGCTGGGGCGCCATTTTGACCTTCGGCGATCACGAGAAGGAACTGATGGGCGGCGAGCCGCACACCACCAACCACCGCATGGAGCTGATGGCGGCGATCGCGGCGCTGGAGGCGCTGAAGCGGCCCTGCATGGTCGACCTGCACACCGACAGCCAGTACCTGCGCAACGGCATCATGAGCTGGATCAACAACTGGAAGAAGAACGGCTGGCGCACCGCCGACAAGAGCCCGGTCAAGAATGTCGATCTGTGGAAGCGGCTGGATGCGGCGCTGGCGCAGCACACCGTGCACTGGCACTGGGTCAAGGGCCACGCCGGACACGCCATGAACGAGCGGGCCGATCAACTGGCGCGCGACGGCCTGGTGGCGGCGCGGGCGGGTGCTCTCGGGGCGATGAAGACGCGGTAGAGCGCGAAAGTTTGAGCTGAATTCGAGAAGCGGCGACTCTTCTTCACCTCTCCCATAGGGAGAGGTCGACGCGCGAAGCGCGGCGGGTGAGGGGTTACGGATTATCGAGAGTCCTAGACCCCCTCACCCCCACCCTCTCCCCAACGGGGAGAGGGAGCGCGCAGAGTCTGCGGCTAAGTTTTACAGCTTCGCGAGCAGTGCGTCGCCGCCGGACACTTCCACTTTGCCCGGGGATTCTTCGACGTTCAGCGCCTTGACGACCCCGTCTTCGACCAGCATCGAATAGCGCTTGGAGCGGATGCCGAGGCCGTTGCCCGAGCCGTCGAAGGTCAGGTCGATCGCCTTGGCGAATTCGCCGTTGCCGTCGGCCAGGAATTCAACCTTGTCGGCGGCGGACGATTTCTGCCAGGCGTCGAGCACGAAGATATCGTTGACGGCGGTCATCACGACGGAGTCGACGCCCTTGCCCTTGAGCGCGTCGGCGTTCTGCTGAACGGACGGCAGGTGCATCTTGCTGCAGGTGCCGGTGTAGGCGCCGGGCACGGCAAACAGCGCCACCTTCTTGCCCTTGAAAATTTCGTCGGTGGTCTTGGGCTTCGGGCCTTCCGCGGTCATCACGCGGAATGTGGAAGCGGGCAGGCGATCGCCAACCTTGATGGTCATGGAAAATATCCTCTTTACGGTGAGTTGTTGCGTTTCCCGGCGGCAAAACTAGCCCGGCTGTGCTGGCTTAGTCGAGATGCGTTTTGACCTCAAGCGCGCGGCCTTGTTCCACCACGGTGAAGGTCAGTTCGAACCGTGCCTTCGGGTCGACGCCGGGCGGCAAGCCGTCGAGCTCAAAAGCGAAATGCTGGCGGCCCGCCGGCGCCCCTTGCGCTGGTTTGGGGATCGGCAGGGCCCATTCCCCGGTCGGGCCTTCGACGAACAGCTCGACCGGCGCGCCGGTTGATGCCGTGAGATCGACCATCACCAGAGGCTTCGGGCCGCCGGTGACGCGGCGTGCGGTGAGGCCGATGTCGGCCGCCGCCGCCACTATCGGCACGCTGGCTTCGGCGGCCGCCAAAGCGGCATCGAAGGGGCTGGCGCCGCCGCCGATGGTCAGTTCGGCGCGGCCCTCGGCGGGGATGCACAGCTTCTCGCACACCGCGTAGTCGAGCTTGACGCGCAGCGTCACCGGTTTGCCCGGTTGCCGCGGCGAAATCTGCAGCGGCAGGATGACGCTGCCCTTGTATCCGATCGAGGTGCCGCTGCCGTCGTCAAATTGATGCGGCGCCGGGTAGAGCACCCTGGCGCTGCCGAAATTGTCCGAGCCGGTGAAATCGAGCCGCGGCGGCACGCCGGAATCGCCCGGGTAGCGCCAGTAGGTTTTCCAGCCCGGTTGCAGCCTGATTTCGAGCCCGGCGCGCAGCCGTGTGTCGCCTGGTTTGCCGGTGCCGGCGATCAGCCGGAATGCCGACTGGGTATCCTGCACCCAGGGCGAGGCGCCGGCGGCGAAGCCCGGTGTGGCCGCCGTGACGGCGATGCCGCAGGCGGCCAATGCCGCCAACGGGAGTGCCGCGCAGGTGAGTCGGGGCCAGCCAATCATGGCCGCCGCTCTAGTCGCTTCGCGCGCATGACGCTACTGAATTCATTGTGAGCAACCGCTGCGCAAGCTTCATGCAGGACGGGCATTTTGCCACAATTCTGCGGTCCAATATCGAGCACGGCGTTGAAACTTTATGCGTCCTGCTTTGTTTGCAAAGACCAAGCGATCGGGTAACATTTTCACCATGAAGCCGACGAAGTCATCGAGAAAGTCCGCCGAGACGGCCGCGGAAGTTGCGCTTTCCGCCGTGAGCTATCTTGATGGCCAGATGCTGATCGCCATGCCGGCGATGAGCGACGAGCGGTTTGCGCGGTCGGTGATTTATGTCTGCGCGCATTCGACCGAAGGCGCCATGGGCATCGTCGTCAACCAGCCGGCGGCCGATATCGCGTTTCCCGAACTGCTGGTGCAGCTCGAAGTCATTCCGGCGGCCGATCGGATCGTGCTGCCGGGCGCGGCGGAGGACATCAAGGTTCTGAAGGGCGGCCCGGTGGAGACCGGCCGCGGCTTTGTGCTGCACACCGACGATTTTTTTATCGAAAACTCGACGCTGCCGATCGATGAAGGCGTATGCCTCACCGCGACGCTCGACATTCTCAAGGCGATCGCCACCGGCAACGGCCCAGCCAGCGCCATTCTCGCGCTCGGCTATGCCGGCTGGGCGCCCGGCCAGTTGGAGCAGGAAATCCAGCAGAACGGCTGGCTGCATTGCGAAGCCGATCCCGAGTTGATCTTCGGCACCGACACCGCCCACAAATACGAACTGGCGCTGCGCAAGATCGGCATCGATCTCGGCATGCTGTCGAGCCAGGCCGGCCACGCCTGAGCGACTCGTCACCTCTCCCTATGGGAGAGGTGATAGCGTTTGCCGCACCCGTCTCCTTTCCAGGCCATGCTTGGCGAAGATGTCTTGCGAGGTATTATTACTCAGACGCGATCTTGAGCGCGCGGCCGCGCGCCGGCTTGTCGATCAGCAGGTCGCGGGCGGCCTCGGCGCTCATCGGCTCGCCAAAGGCGTAGCCCTGCGCGTATTCACAGCCGAGCTGGTACAGCTCGACCGCATCGGAATCCGTCTCCGCGCCTTCCGCCACCACTTCCATGCCGAGGTCATGCGCCATGGCGATGATCGAGCGCAGGATGACCGGCCGCGTGCCGCGCGTGGTGGTGCGCACGAACGATTGATCGATCTTGATGGTGTCGAACGGGAAGCGCTGCAGGTAGGCGAGCGACGAATGGCCAGTGCCGAAGTCGTCGAGCGACAGGCCGGCGCCCAGCTCCTTGATGCGGGTGAGAATCTGCGCCGCGTGTTCGGGGTTCTCCATCACCAGCGACTCGGTGATCTCCAGCTTCAGCGTGCCGCGCGCCAGCGCGGTGCGGCCGAGCACGCTGCGCAGATCCTGGATCAGGTCATGGCGCAGCAATTGCCGCGACGACACATTGACGCTGGCGAAGATCGGCTCGCGATTGCCGCGGCTGAGCGCCTGCCAGGCAGCCAGTTGGCGGGCAGTGCGCTCAAGGACGAACAGGCCGAGATCGACGATCAGGCCGATCTCCTCGGCAATCGATATGAACTCGGCCGGTGACAGGCGGCCCATCTTGGGATGGTCCCAGCGCGCCAATGCCTCGAAGCCGGCAATGGCGCGATCCTCCAGCCGCACGATCGGCTGATACACGACCTTGATCTCTTCCCGCTCGATGGCGCGGCGCAATTCCGATTCCATCGCCAGCCGGTCGGTCTTGCGCGCGCGCATCGCCGGCTTGAAGATCTCGATGCGGTCGCCGCCGACGCGCTTGGCGTGGAACATCGCCAGCTCGGCGTCCTTGAGCGCTTCCTCGGTGCGGTGCGGCTGGTTCTCGGCGAGCGCCAGGCCGATCGAGGCGGTGAGGAAGATTTCGCGGTCGTTGAAGGCGATCGGCGCCCGGATCGTGCGCCGCATGGTCTCGGCAAAGGCGACGATGCGGGCCGGCTCGCGCTCGGACGCCAAAATAAGCGAGAACTGGTCGCCGCCAAGCCGCGCCAGCGTGTCCTGCGGCTTGAGCAGGCGGCCGAGGCGGCGCGCCAGCGTCAGCAGGATCGAGTCGCCGACGGCGATGCCGACCGAATCGTTGACCTGCTTGAAGCGGTCGAGGTCGATGACGATGATCGACGGGCGGATCGACGGGTCGGACCGGGCAAAGGCGAAGGCCGCTTCCATGCGGTCGATGAACAGCTCGCGGTTCGGCAGGCCGGTGAGGTTGTCGTGCACCGCGTCGAATAGCAGGCGCTCCTCGACGTTCTTGAACTCGGACACGTCGGTGAGGGTGCCGACCAGCCGCACCACCTCGCCGTCGGAGCCGACCACCGGCCGCGCCTTCAGCGAGAACCAGTGGTAGTGGCCGTCATTCGAGCGCAGCCGGAAATCCTGGTTGAGGCGGCCGCGGCGCTGCTCGACGACGCTGTCGAGCGAAGCGCGGAAACGGTCGCGGTCGAGATGATGCAGCACGTCGAGCCACAACGCCGCCGGACCTTCCAGTGCACCGCGCTTGAGGCCGAGAATGTGTTCGGTTTCCGGGCTGGTGAAGATCTTGTCGGCGGAGACGTCCCAGTCCCAGATCATGTCGCCGGCGCCGGTCAGCGCCAGCGCCCGGCGCTCGACGTCGGAAACGAGGCCGTGGGTGATGCCGCCGGCAAAGGCGTGCTGCATCACCGTGAAGCCGATCAGCATCACGATCAGCACCAGGCCGCCGAGCAGCGCCGGTGCGATGATGTCGTTCATGACGGCGCCGGTGACGGCGAGGCCGGCGGCGAAGGTCCACACCACCAGCAATAGCCAGGTCGGGATCAGCAGCACGGCGCGGTCGAAGCCGTGCGTCGAGAGGTAGATCACCAGCGCCAGGCCGAACACGGCGATGAGGGCGAGCGAGATGCGGGCGATGCCGGCGGCGACCGCGGGATCGAATACGGCGACGGCGACCAGCGCCGCCAGCGCCGCCAGCCAGGCGACGGTGATGTGCGCGTAGCGCACATGCCAGCGCGATAGGTTGAGATAGGCAAACAGGAAGACCAGCAACGTCGCCGACAATATCGCTTCGCCGCAGGCGCGCCACACCCGCTCGGCGCCGGCCGACATGTCGAACACCTTGCCCCAGAAGCCGAAATCGATGCCGATATAGACCAGCACCGCCCAGCCGAGCGCGGCTGCGGCCGGAAACATCACCGAGCCCTTGACGACGAACAGGATGGTGAGAAACAGCGCCAGCAGGCCGGCAATGCCGATGACGATGCCCTGATACAGCGTGAAGGAGTTGACCTTGTCCTTGTAGGCGTCAGGCTCCCACAGATAGATCTGCGGCAGCCGGTCGCTGCGCAGTTCGGCGACGAAAGTGATGACGGTGCCGGGGTCGAGCGTGACGCGGAAGATGTCCGAGGTGGTGCTTTCCTGCCGCACCGGCCGGTCGCCGGTGCTGGGCGTGATGCTGGCGAGGCGCGACAGGCCGAGATCGGGCCAGATCAGGCCGGAGCCGACCATGCGGTAATGCGGCACGACGATCAGCCGGTCGATCTGCTCGTCGCTGTTGTTGGTGAGCGCGAACACCGCCCAGTTATTGTTGCCTTCGCGCGCGCGCACCTCGATGCGGCGGACGATGCCGTCGGGGCCGGGCGCGGTCGAGACCTGGATGCGGTCGTTTTCGGTGCGCTGCCGTTCGACCGCGGCGGTGAGATCGATCGCGGCGGTGCCGAGGCGGACGCTGACGGCCTCCACGGCATGCGCCACCGGCGCGGCCAGAAGCCAGGCGCCGAGCACGAGCGATAACGCCACGGCCGTCACGCAACGTGTCACGATCAAACCCAAATCCTTGCCGACAGCTTTGGCCCCGGCAGCCCCGCTATGGTGGCTGCCGCTGCACCCCCGCCCACGATGAAAACGCCCCAACAATCCTACCCCAGGCACTCTAGGTCCGACATTGCGCCGTTTTCGCGGCTTTGCGGCATATCCGGTGACCTCGGCGGCGTGCAGACTGGCCGCCCGCGCAAATTGTTTCAGATGCCCTGTCAAAGGGTTAGCACGATCTTGCCGATGTGGCTGCTGGATTCCATCAGCCTGTGGGCTTCGGCGGCCTCGGCCAGCGGGAAGGTCTTGTAGATCACCGGTTTGATCTTTCCGGCGGTGACCAGCGGCAGCACCGTCTGCTCGACGGCGCGGGCGATGGCGGCCTTGTCGGCAACCGACCGGGAGCGCAGCGTCGAGCCGGTATGGTGCAGGCGCTTGAGCATGATGCGCATGAAATCGACCGTCGCCTTGGCGCTGCCCATGAATGCGATCTGCACGATGCGCCCCTCCACCGCGGCGGCTTCGTAATTCCGCGCGATGTAATCCCCACCCACCATGTCGAGTATAACGTCGGCGCCCTTGCCACCGGTGGCGGTCTTGGTGGCGGCGACGAAGTCCTCGGTTTTGTAGTTAACGGCGACGTCGGCGCCGAGCTTGCGGCAGGCCTCGCATTTCTCGCCGGAGCCGGCGGTGGCGATGACCCTGGCGCCGAGCGCCTTGGCAAGCTGGATGGCGGTGGTGCCGATGCCGGAGGTGCCGCCATGGACCAGCAAGGTTTCGCCGGATTTCAGGCCGCCGCGCTCGACCACATTGTGCCAGACGGTGAAGGCGGTCTCCGGGAAGGCCGCGGCTTCGATCATCGGCAGCGCGCCGACCGGCAAGGCGTGGCTTTCATGCGCCAGGCAGTATTCGGCGTAGCCGCCGCCGCTGACCAGCGCCATGACGCGGTCGCCGGCTTTCCAGCGCGACACCTCGGGCCCGACCGCCACGACCTCGCCGGCGATCTCGAGGCCGGGGATATCGGAGGCGCCGGGAGGCGCCGGGTAGAGGCCCTTGCGCTGCACCACGTCCGGCCGGTTGACGCCGGCCGCCGCCACCTTGACCAGGATTTCCCCGGTTTTGGGGGCGGGGACCGGCCGCTGCTCCGGCACCAGCACATCGGCGTCGCCCGGGGTCTTGATGCCGATGGCGGTCATGGTGGCGGGACGTTCGGCCATGGAATCCTCGATTTTCGACGCGGGCGGCCCTGTTTAGGCGCGGCGTGCCGGTGTGACAACCCGGCCCGCCGGGGCTAGTTTTCAAGCCTCTGGAGGAGCGAAAATGGCAAGCGATGACGACGACCGGCCGAAGAAGAAGATCGCCCACGAGATCGGGCAGGACCTGCGCCTGCTGTCGGTCGAGGAACTGGCCGAGCGGGTCGACCTGATGCAGGACGAAATCAAACGGCTGGAGGCCGACATGGCGCAGAAGCGCTCCTCGCGCTCGGCCGCCGACAGCATTTTCAAGCGCTGAGGCGTTGCCCGGCCGCGCCGCCATGCACGAAAAAGCGGCATTGCGCGGGTTTCTTTAACCCGGGATTAAGCTTTCTCGATCATTACTTTGAGTGTCCATCTTCATGGACGTGAGTGGCTCCTGTCCACTCTGTTTGACGCCTCCCTGTTATCAACTTCGAGCCGCCGGCGACGGCGGCTCTTTTTTGTGTCCCGTTTCGGGGCAGGTCCGGGCGGCCGTTCTTAAGCTTGCCTTTCAACTATGTCGCAAGGATTGCCGGGCCATAGTCTGGACAGAGCCGGGCGCGCGCGCGATGCTCGTCCACATGCCGGGTGTGTATGGCCCGGTGCGTGTGAGTAAGGCGTTCAGTCATGTCCGAGAAATTGCGGAGCGAAGCGCATAAACCGGTGTCGTTCGGGGAGCGGCTCGCCAATTCGCAGGCCTTCTCCGATCTGTTCCGCGACGGCATGGCGCTGGTCGAAGAGACCGCCACCTACCTCGACGGCAACGGCCGGCAGGAATCCAAGAAGCTGGAGCGCAGCGCCGCGCTCGCTTATGCGACCGAGAGCATGCGCCTGACGACGCGGCTGATGCAGCTGGCGTCCTGGCTGCTGCTGCATCGCGCGGTCAAGGAAGGCGAGATGTCGCTGGCCCAAGCCAACAAGGAAAAGACCAAGGTCAAATTGTCGGCCACCGATACGCATGATGCCGGTAACATGGAACTGCTGCCGGACACGCTGCGCGGCCTGATCGAGCGCGCGCAGACGCTGCAGGCCAAGGTGCGCCGGCTCGATGCCACCATTCACAACCGCATTCCGCCCGACCAGGCGCCGTCGATCAATCCGGTCGAACGCCAGCTCGGCCTGCTCAAGGCCGCGTTCGGCACTGAGGCGGTTTAACGCCTTCTTGTCCCGGGCGCAGCGCTCTTCACCTCTCCCATAGGGAGAGGTCGGCACACGAAGTGTGCCGGGTGAGGGGTTTCAACTATCGAGAGTAACTTGCCCCCTCACCCCAACCCTCTCCCCCAAGGGGAGAGGGAGCGCGCCGAATGCGCCGATCTGGCTTCCGGCCAAAGCTGGCCCTTGACTGCACGCCGCGCAAGCAAAAACCCCCGCGCAAGCGCGGGGGTTTTTCAGGTGCGGGCTTGAGCCCGGAAACTTTAAGCCTTCTTGTCGTCCGTTTTCAGGAAGCCCGAGAACTTCTTCTGGAAGCGCGAGACGCGGCCGGCGCGGTCGAGCATGTGCTGCTGGCCGCCGGTCCAGGCCGGGTGCGACTTCGGGTCGATGTCGAGGTTCATGACATCGCCTTCCTTGCCCCAGGTGGTGCGGGTAACGAATTCGCTGCCATCGGTCATCACCACCTTGATGGTGTGATAATCGGGGTGGAGATCCTGCTTCATGGTGCTGGCCTTAAATCTCGGTTCCAGGCGCGGCGGATCGCGCCGAAAGGGGCTGAATTTCGTGGGGTCTATACAGGAGCCGGGCCGACGCGGCAAGTGACGCAATTGACCGGCCTCAATGCATCGGGGCATGTTCCGGCGCAATCAGGACGCCGCGTGCCGGGGCGTTGAATAAAGGCGTCGTTTGAATGACTTTCGCCAGTGATGGACGGGGTTACAACACGGCCGTCGGGCCGGAAAGCGGCGCGCGCGGCGTGAAATTGCGGCCGCTGGTCAAGTTGCTGCCCTATATCGGGCGGTATCGGGGCCGCGTCGCGGCGGCCATGGCGGCGTTGATCGTCGCCTCGCTGACCACGCTGGTGGTGCCGGTGGCGGTGCGCCGGATGATCGATTTCGGCTTTTCCGACCAGGCCGCCGACCTGATCGACAGTTATTTCGCGGTGATGATCGCTGTGGCCGCCGTGCTCGCCGCCTCCAGTGCGCTGCGCTATTATCTGGTGACGACGCTGGGCGAGCGCATTGTCGCCGATCTGCGCAGCGACGTGTTCACGCATCTGACAAAGCTGTCGCAGCCGTTCTTCGATACCGCCAAGACCGGCGAGCTTGTGTCGCGCCTGACCGCCGACACCACCCAGATCCGCTCCGCGGTCGGCGCCTCTGTGTCGATCGCGCTGCGCAACATGGTGCTGTTCTTCGGCGGCGCCGCGATGATGGTGGTGACCAGCCCGCGCCTGTCGCTGTTCGTGCTCGGCGCCATTCCGGTGATCGTGCTGCCGCTGGTCGGCTACGGCCGCGCGGTGCGCCGCCAGGGCCGTGCCGCGCAGGATACGCTGGCCGATGCCTCGGGCTATGCCAGCGAACTCATCACCAATGTGCGTACGCTGCAGGCCTTCACCAACGAGACGGCAGCGACGACGCGGTTCGGCGCCGCGGTCGAGACCGCCTATGACGCGGCGCGCGGCGCCACCAAGGCGCGCTCGATCCTCACCGGCATCGCGATCTTCCTGGTATTCGCCAGCGTGGTGCTGGTGCTGTGGGTCGGCGCGCAGGACGTGCTGGCCGGCCGCATCACCGCCGGGCGGCTGTCGCAATTCGTGCTCTACGCGGTGTTTGCCGCCGGCGGGCTCGGCGAGCTGAGCCAGGTTTGGGGCGAGCTGGCGCAGGCCTCGGGCGCGGCGCAGCGGCTGTTCGAAATCCTCGGGCTGAAGCCGCAGATCAAGGCGCCCGATGTTCCGGTGGCGCTGCCGGCGCCGGCGCGCGGCGCGGTCGCCTTCAACGATGTGCGCTTCGCCTATCCGGCGCAACCCGATGCCGCGGTGCTCGATGGTCTCACGTTTCACGTCGCGCCGGGCGAACGGCTGGCGCTGGTCGGTCCCTCCGGGGCCGGCAAGAGCACCATCTTCCATCTCATCCTGCGCTTCTACGATCCGGTGTCGGGCACCATCACCTTCGACGGCGTCAATCTGCCCGACGCCGATCCGGCCGAGATCCGCCGCCACGTCGCGCTGGTGCCGCAGGATGCCGCGGTGTTCGCTGCCAGCGTGCGCGACAACATCCGCTTCGGCCGCCCCGACGCCAGCGATGCCGAGATCGAGCGCGCTGCCGAGGCCGCGCATGCGGCCGAGTTCATCGCCCGCATGCCGCAGGGCTATGAGACGGCGGTCGGCGAGCGCGGCGTGACGCTGTCCGGCGGGCAGCGCCAGCGCATCGCCATTGCCCGCGCCATTCTGCGCGAGGCGCCGCTGCTGCTGCTGGACGAGGCGACCTCGGCGCTCGACGCCGAAAGCGAGACGCTGGTGCAGCAGGCGCTGACCGTGCTGATGGCGCAGCGCACCTCGATCGTGATCGCGCATCGCCTCGCCACCATCCAGTCCTGCGACCGCATCCTGGTGCTCGACAAGGGCCGCATCGTCGAGCAGGGCACGCATGCGACGCTGTCGGCCAATGGCGGGCTTTATGCGCGGCTGGCGAAATTGCAGTTCGAGTTGAAGTGAGGGCGGGGCGGATCTTTGCAATGACTATCCGCCGTCATAACCGGGCTTGACCCGGCCATCCATGAGGTGGCTCGCCACGTGCAGACGTACATGAGGTTTTGCCGCGCTGCGCCTCATCATGGATGCGCGGGTCAAGTGTTCAGCCCGGACACATGACTGACGGGTGTTCGGGGACATAGCTGACACATCATCATTGCGTGGAATCGGCTTTTAGGAGGGCCTTCCATGCCGTGGCAAGAGGTGTCGGTAATGCAGCAGCGACAAGAGTTTGTTCGACTTGCAATTCAGCAAGGGGCTAACCGGCGGGAGCTGTGTCGCCGGTTCGGGATCAGCCCGGAGATCGGTTACAAGTG
>JAUXXH010000015.1 GCA_030684935.1 Pseudolabrys sp.
GACGTGTTCGACTACATCGAACGCTTCTACAATCCCAAACGGCGACACTCGACGATCGGCTATATGAGCCCTATGGAGTTCGAGAGGCAGGCTGGATTAGCTTAGGCGGGTGTCAACGAAACCGGGTGCAGGCCACATCGTTCACGGGAAAATCAAAGACTCAGTAGGTTTGCACCGGGAATATTTATTGGGCGTCCACATCGGCTTATTTGAAACAAAGGCTGATCACGACACTGCGACAAAGAAAGACACCTCCGACAGGAGAGCTTCCTTTCTTGATGCAATGAGCTCAGGCATAGGCATAGTGGTCCCGATACAGCGAGTAATCGAAATAATTGAGTCGGAGCGGTTCACAAAAATACGGGTTGATGTAATGGCAAAGCACACAAAAAAAATCGGTTTTATTCCAACTTCTGTAAAGAGGCCAAACGTCTTGAATAAGCCCGACGTTTCGGATGATCCCGCCACCGACGAGAACCCCACTCACCGAGAGGATTTCATGCGTCTTGCAAGCGCGGCAGCGCGAACGCAGAAACAAGACGAATAAACATCCCATAGTGCGAGCCGCGATAGTTGCGACGATAGTTAAACTCACCAATGTATTTCCAAGCGTGTTTTGCTGAAATGTGAACGTGCGTTCCTTTGATCGAACGCTTCAACTGCGACCAATGACCTTCAATGCTGTTCGTGTGGTGAATGCCGCGCGCATATTCGCCAGCGGCGTGGTTCACAACCGAGTGGTCATAGCTGTGTTTCAAATCACTGTATGACGGATGGCCGTCTGTCGTGACGACGGTACCGGGCGAGACGTTTTCCAGAACGATCGGCTCCATCGTGAACTTGGTATCATCCGGCACCGGGCCAGCGCGCAACATGCCGTCGCGCTCGACCATACCCATGATGATGGTTTTCTTGGACTGGCGCTTGCCCTTCCCTTTGCCGCCCTTGCGGTTGACGCCGCCGACCCAAGTTTCGTCAATTTCGACATGACCCTTGAGCGGCCCGCCATAGTCGGCACTGGACATGAGTTTGCGGAGTTCGTGCGCCATGCGCCATGCCGTCTTGTAGGTCACACCCAAGGCCCGCTCTAGCTCTTTGGCGGCCACGCCAGAACGGGTCGAAGTCAGCAGGTACATCGCAAAGAACCATTTGGTCAGCGGCGTGCTGGACTTGTGAAAAATCGTCCCGGCGCAGGGGTAGATATGGTGGCCGCACTCTTGGCAGGCGAACGCCTTTCGGGTCGTCATGGCGTGAAACTGAGCCTTCTCGACCCCGCAGGCCGGGCACGTGATTTCGGTGCCGCCGTAGTTCACTTCCATGAGTTTAGCCAGACACGCGGCATCGTCCGGGTAGTCGTTCTGGAACTCTTGGAAGGTGTATTTCGACATCGCCGGACGCCCTTATCTCAGGTTGTAAGCAACCCTACCTGGGGACTTACTTGCTGTCAAGGGATAATTGGCCAAACCGGAATCGCCCCCCTATACAGACGCTTCCCGGCCCCGTCCGGGTTTTTGCCGTTGGAGCCACCGTGACTGGAACCGAACTGTCGAGCGAAGGCATGGATGCGCGGCGGCGCCGGCTCAAGTTCCGGTCCTGGCACCGCGGCATCCGCGAAATGGATCTGGTGCTTGGGCCCTTCGCCGACGGACACCTCGCGGTCCTGAGCGACGCCGATCTCGACGAATACGAAACCTGGCTCGATATCCCCGACCAGCAGATCTTCGCCTGGGTCAACGGCGCCGAGCCGACACCCGGCGTTATCGATACCGATCTGTTCCGGCGGCTGCTCGCGTTTCACCGCGCCTCAGCCAAGACCCTGTGAGACCGAAAGAGCGTGATGGCGAAATCTCCGGCTGAGTTGCTGCAACCCGGCAAGGCACTGACCCTGGCGCAGGTCGCCGACGGCGCCGAGGGCCTGGTCCTGGCCGATCTGGCGCGGGCCATTGCCGCGCGTCCCGATGCGCCGGCGATTTCGCTTTGCGTGATCTGCCGCGACGGCCAGCGCATGGCGGGGCTGGGGCGGGCGCTGGCTTTTTTCGGGCCCGACATCCAGACGGTGGAATTCCCGGCCTGGGATTGCCAGCCCTATGACCGCGTCTCGCCCAACGCGTCGGTGGTGGCGCAGCGCATGACCGCGCTGTCGCGGCTGGTGCGGGTCAAGGGCCGCGACAAGCCGTCGGTGCTGCTGACCACGGTCAACGCGGCGCTGCAACGGCTGCCGGCGCGCGAATTCGTCGCCACCCATGCGCTGTCGGTCGCGCCCGGCAACGTCATCG
Source organism: Pseudolabrys sp. (assembly GCA_030684935.1). Lineage (GTDB taxonomy): Bacteria > Pseudomonadota > Alphaproteobacteria > Rhizobiales > Xanthobacteraceae > Pseudolabrys. The sequence goes on from JAUXXH010000015.1 coordinate 2,277, forward strand.
GCATGAACGGTATTGTCGAATGGCTGGAGTTGAACGGCTATTCGCGGGCTTCGACCGTGCGGGAGCCTGGCGAATACGCGGTGCGCGGCGGCATTCTCGACCTGTTTCCGCCCGGCATGGACATGCCGGTGCGGTTCGATTTCTTCGGCGATGCGCTGGAGACCATCAAGACCTTCGACGCCCAGACCCAGCGCAGCGAGCTGTCGATGCGCGGGCTCGATCTGGTGCCGGTGGCCGAATTCCAGCTCATCACCGAGACCATCAGCCGTTTCCGCACCGGCTATGTCGCCGAATTCGGCGCCGCCACCCCGGACGACCTGCTTTACGAAGCGGTCAGCCAGGGCCGCCGCTACCCCGGCATGGAACACTGGCTGCCTTTGTTTCACGCGAAACTCGAAACGCTGTTCGATTACGTGCCGGGGACGCCGCTGGCGCTGGAGCCGCGCGGCGAGGATGCCGCCCATGAGCGCTTCACCCAGATCGCCGACTATTACGACGCCCGCCGCGAGGCGCTGAAGGACGGCATGGCGCCGTCCTACAAGCCGCTGCCGCCGGAGCGGCTGTATCTCGGCGAAGACGAATGGAAGAAGCGGCTGGAGGCGTCGGCGCTGGCGCGGCTGACGCCGTTCGCGGTGCCGGAGGCGCGCGACGTGGTCGATGTCGGCGCCCGCGCCGGGCATGACTTCGGAGCCGAGCGCGCCCAGAATTCCAACGTGTTCGAGGCGGTCGGCCGCCACGTGACCTCGTTGCAGGCCGCCGGCAAGCGGGTCGCCATCGCGCTGTGGAGCGACGGCGCGCGCGACCGCATGAGCCACGTGCTGGCCGACCACAAGGTGCACAATTTGACGCCGATCGGCTCGTGGCCGCAGGCTTTGGCGCTGCCCAAACCGGCGATTGCGCTCGCCGTGCTCGGTATCGAGGCCGGCTTCGAGACCGACGACGTCGCCGTCATCAGCGAGCAGGACATTCTCGGCGACCGGCTGGTGCGGCCGCGGCGGGCGATGCGGCGCGCCGACAATTTCATCGCCGAGGCGACAAGTCTCGCGTCCGGCGACCTCGTGGTCCACGTCGACCACGGCATCGGCCGCTTCATCGGCCTGCAGACCATCGCGGTCGGCGGGGCGCCGCATGACTGCCTGGAAATCCACTACGCCGAAGCGGCCAAGCTGTATCTGCCGGTCGAGAACGTCGACCTGTTGTCGCGCTACGGCTCCGAACAGGCGAGCGTCGAACTTGACCGCCTCGGCAGCGGCAACTGGCAGGCGCGCAAGGCGCGCATGAAGAGCCGCATCCGCGAGATCGCCGCGGAACTGATCAAGATCGCGGCGGAGCGGCAATTGCGCGACGCGCCGAAGCTGGTGGTCGGGCCGGGCGCCTATGACGAATTCTGCGCCGGCTTCCCGTTCGAGGAGACCGAAGACCAACTCGCCGCCATCGACGCCACGCTGAAAGATCTCGGCGCCGGGCGGCCGATGGACCGGCTGATCTGCGGCGACGTCGGCTTCGGCAAAACGGAAGTGGCGCTGCGCGCCGCCTTCGACGCGGCGATGAACGGCAAGCAGGTCGCCGTGGTGGTGCCGACGACACTGCTGGCGCGCCAGCACTTCAAGACCTTTACCGAACGGTTCCGCGGCTTTCCGGTCAACGTGGCGCAGGCCTCGCGCCTGGTGCCGGCGGCGCAGACTGCCGTCACCAAGGCGGGGCTTGCCACCGGCAATGTCGACATCGTGGTCGGCACGCACGCGCTGCTCGGTCGCGGCATCAAGTTCAAGGACCTCGGTCTGGTCATCGTCGACGAGGAGCAGCACTTCGGCGTCGCCCACAAGGAGAAGCTGAAGACGCTGCGCGCCGAGGTGCACGTGCTGACGCTGACCGCAACGCCGATCCCGCGCACCCTGCAACTGGCGCTGACGGGCGTGCGCGACCTGTCGATCATTGCATCGCCGCCGGTCGACCGTCTGGCCGTGCGCACCTTTGTGACGCCGTTCGATCCGGTCACCATCCGCGAGGCGCTGCTGCGCGAGAAGTATCGCGGCGGCCAGGCCTTCTATGTCTGCCCGCGCATCGAGGATCTCGCGGGCGCCAAGGATTTCCTCGACAAGAACGTGCCGGAAGTCCGCGTCATCGTCGCCCACGGCCAGATGCCGCCGACCGTGCTGGAAGACATCATGTCGGCCTTCTATGACGGCAAATACGACGTGCTGCTGTCGACCACCATTGTAGAGTCGGGGCTCGACATTCCGTCCGCCAATACGCTGATCGTGCACCGCGCCGACATGTTCGGCCTGTCGCAGCTCTACCAGTTGCGCGGCCGGGTCGGCCGCTCGAAACTGCGCGCCTATGCGCTGTTCACGCTGCCGGCGCAGAAGCCGATCACGGCACAGGCGGAGCGGCGGCTGAAGGTGCTGCAATCGCTCGATACACTGGGCGCCGGCTTCCAGATCGCCACCCACGATCTCGACATCCGCGGCGCCGGCAACCTGCTCGGTGACGAACAGTCCGGCCACATCAAGGAAGTCGGCTTCGAGCTGTACCAGCAGATGCTGGAAGAAGCGGTGATGAGCCTGAAGGCCGGCATCAGCGCGCCGGTCGCCGACCGCTGGTCGCCGCAGATCACCATCGGCACGCCGGTGCTGATTCCCGACGAATACGTCGCCGACCTGTCGGTGCGCCTCGCGCTGTACCGCAGGCTCGCGGAGATCGAGGACGAGCGCGAGATCGAGAGCTTCGCCGCGGAAATGGTCGACCGCTTCGGCAAGCTGCCGCAGGAGGTCGAGCATCTGTTGCAGATCGTGGCCATCAAGGCACTGTGCCGCCGCGCCAATGTCGAGAAGATCGACGCCGGCCCGAAGGGTGTGGTGATGTCGTTCCGCGACAACATCTTCGCCAACCCGGAAGGCCTGATCGGCTTCATCCGGGAGCAGGGCGCCTTTGCCCGCATCCGCAACGACAAGAGCGGGCAGAAACTGGTCGTACTCGACGAATGGGACGGCGCCGAAGAGCGCCTCAAGGGCACCACCGACATCCTGCGCCAGTTGGCGGCGATTGCCGAGCGGGCGCGGGCGGCGTGACTTTACCCTCCCCTGGAGGGGGAGGGTCGACCGCGAAGCGGTCGGGGTGGGGTGAGACGTCAGTGCACTCGGCTTCACCCCCACCCGCCGGGCTTCGCCCGGCGACCTCCCCCCTCCAGGGGGAGGTAAAGCAGGCGGCCTACGCCGCGTTGTCCGCCAGCACCATGTCGGCGCCCTTTTCGCCGATCATGATCGTCGCGGCATTGGTATTGCCGGACACGATGGTCGGCATGATCGAGGCATCGATCACACGCAGGCCTGTGAAACCCCGCACGCGCAGCCGCGCGTCGGTCACCGCCAGCGGGTCCTGGCCCATCCGGCAGGTGCTGACCGGGTGGAACGTGGTGCCGCCGCGGGCGCGGATGAAGTCGAGCAATTCGTCGTCGCTGACGCTGTCGCGGCCCGGTGAAATCTCTTCGACAATGTAGGGCGCCATCGCCGGCGCGGCGAAAATGCGGCGCAAGGCGCGGACGCCGGCCACCAGTGTGTCGCGATCCTTGGCCGCGCCGAGATAATTCGGATCGATGGCGGGTGCTGCCTCCGGATCGGCCGACTTGATGCGCACCGCGCCGCGGCTCTCCGGCCGCAAGAGCGTGCAGACGCCGGTGACGCCGGGAAACGGATGCAGCGTGGTGCCGATCAGTTCCGTCGAGAACAGCGCGATCGAGCACTGCACGTCGGGCGTCTCCGACATCGGATGCGCGCGCAGAAAGCAGCCGGCGGTGATCGCCGACATCGTGAGGTAGCCGCGGCGCGTGAAGGCATAACGCAGACCCGCCTCGATCCTGCCGCGCCAGCCGCGCACCGCGTCGTTGAGCGTGATCGGATCGCGGCACCTCATCACGGTGCGCGCCGAGTAGTGGTCGGTCAGGCCGTCGCCGACGCCGGGCATGTCGGCGATGACGGGAATGCCGTGTGCCTGCAGCAGCGCCGCGGGTCCGAGCCCCGACAATTGCAGAAGTTGCGGCGAGTTGAAGGCGCCGGTCGATACGATGACTTCCGCCGACGCATGCGCCACGTGGGTCTGGCCGCCGGCGCGGTATTCAACGCCGGTCGCGCGCCGTCCGTCGAAAAGGACGCGGTTGGCCAGCGCGCCGGACACGACATGCAGGTTCGGCCTTTTGCGGGCGGGCTTCAGATAGGCGGTCGCCGTCGAGCAGCGCAGGCCGTTGCGCGTCGTCGTCTGATAGAGCCCGGCGCCGTCCTGCGCCGCGCCGTTGAAGTCGTCGTTGCGCGGATAGCCGCATTGTTGCGCCGCCTCGATATAGGCGAGCGCCAGCGGATGGCGGTCGCGCGCATCGGACACGGCGAGCGGCCCGCCGTCGCCGTGCAGGTCATCGCCGCCGCGCTCGTTGTCTTCCGACTTGCGGAAATAGGGCAGCACATCGTCGAAGCTCCAGCCGTCATTGCCGAGCTGCCGCCACTGGTCGAAGTCCTGCGCCTGGCCGCGGATATAGATCAGGCCGTTGATGGCGCTCGATCCGCCCATCACCTTGCCGCGCGGTGCCATCACCTCGCGGCCATGGCATTCCGCCTGCGGCTCGGTCTCGTAGCACCAGTTGAAGCGGCGGTCGGTGAACAACTTGCCGTAGCCGAGCGGTACATGCAGCCACGGATGGCGGGCCTCGGGGCCCGCCTCCAGCAGCAGCACGCGGTGGCGGCCGGACGCCGTCAGCCGGTTGGCCAATACGCAGCCGGCGCTGCCGGCGCCGACGACGATGAAATCATACGTTTCGGGTTCCTTCGCCACGGCTAACGCGGCATCCGCAGCACCGGCTTGATGGTGGCGCCGCTCATGGAATCGGCGGCGGCGCGGTTGATGTCCGCGAAGTCGTAGAACGTGATCAGTTTCTCGACCGGGAAGCGGCCGGCCATGATGTAGTCGACCAGTTGCGGGATGAATTCCTCCGGCACGCTGTCGCCCTGGATGACGCCGCGCACGCTGCGGCCGTTCTGCAAAAACGGCATCTCGAACGAGGCCTCGGTGCCGCCGCGAGCGCTGCCGAGCAGCACGCAGGTGCCGGCCGGCATCAGGGAGTCGATCGCTTCGCGCAACACGGCTGGCAGCGCGGACGTCTCGAGCGCAAAGCGCAGCCCGTGGCCGGTGATCTTCCGGATCTCTGCCACCACGTCGGTGCGGCCGCTGTGGTTGATGGTGTGGGTAGCGCCAAGTTCGCGCGCCAGCGCGAGGCGATGTTCGTGCACGTCGATGGCGATGATCGGGTCGCAGCCGGCGATCTTCGCCGCCATCAGGCCGGACAGGCCGACCGAGCCAACGCCGAACACCGCGAAGCTGTCGCCGGGTGAAGGCTTCATGACATTGAGGACGCCGCCGGCCCCGGTCTGGCCGCCGCAGGCCAGCGGCCCCAGCATCTCGAGCGGGGCGTCGTTGCGTACCTTCACCGCATAGCGCTCGTTGGCGATGGTGTAGGTGCCGAACGACGACTGCTGGAAGAAGGCGCTGTAGACCGGCTTGCCGTCTTTGGCGTGGAGCGTCGAGCCGTCGGCGCGCTTGCCGGTGAATTTCAGCTCGCGCACCGACAGGCAATAGCTCTCGCGGTGGCTCCGGCAGTTCGGACAGGTGCCGCACCAGGGGTACGACATGATGACGTGGTCGCCGGTCTTGAACCGGGTCACGCCCTGGCCGACCGCGCGCACCACGCCGACGCCTTCGTGACCGAACACCGCCGGGTAGGGCATGGTCGGAAAATAGCCGTCCCGCCCGTGCAGGTCGGTGGCGCACATCCCGGTGGCCGTCACCTCGACCAGCAGTTCGTCGGCGCGCGGATCGTCCAGGTCCAGCGTTTCGATGTTGAAGGCGCCCGCGCGTTCGCGGACCACGGCAGCGGTGATCTTCATGGGCTTGCGGTCCGATCTATTCGGCTGCGTCGCGCGCCTGCGCGGCGCGCGCGATGGCGTCGGCGAGATATTCCGGCGACTGCGCGCCGGAGACTGCGAACTGGCCGTTGAAGATGAAACAGGGCACGCCTTCTATGCCGGCCTGCTTGGCCGATTGCGACTCCGCTTCGACCTCGGCGATGCCTTCATCGCTCGCCAGCGACGCCCTGACCTGATCGATCGGCAGACCGACATCGGCGCCGGCCTGCGCCAGCACCTCACGGTCGGTGAGGTCGGCGCCTTCGGTGAAATACAGGTCCATCAGCCTCTGCTTCATCTCACCGGCCTTGCCGATGGCCTCAGCCCAGCGGATCAGGCGGTGGCAGTCGGTCGTGTTCGGCTGCCGCTTCATCTTGCTGGCATCGTAGATGAGCCCGTCGGCTGCGGCCGCCGCGCCGACGCGCTTGGCGATGTCCTTGTAGCGATCGGGCGAGCCGAACTTGGTGGTGAGATACTCCTCACGCGAAATGCCGTCGCGCGGGATCCAGTCGTTGAGGAAGTAGGGTCGCCAGTGCACCTCGACCGGAATGCCGGGCTTGAGCTTCAGCGCCTGTTCCAGCCGGTGCTTGCCGATGAAGCACCAGGGACAGACGACGTCGGAGACGACGTCGATGCGGACCGGGGTTTGGCTGGCTTGTTCGGACATTCGGGCTTGCTCCCTGCTGGAGCCAGCCTAGTCACAGTATCACTCCGCGGCAACCATGCGGCTGCCCATCACCCGCAGCATCAGGCTGTCGAGCGTATCGTCGTTCTTCAGCGTCGCCAGCGTCACATTGGCGGTGATGCGGTCCTGCGAGCGTTGCGGCGTCAGCATGGCATTCTTGATCGAGCCGGCAATACGCCGCGCGACCACATGGGCATTGCGCAGGTCGGTTTGCGGAAAGGCGATCAGAATGGCGCCGTCGGTATCGCGGGTGGCAAAATCGATGTTGCGCATCAGCTTGGTCACCAGCCGCGCCCCGTCCATGCTGGCCCGCTCGTCGACTGCGCCTTCGAACGAATAGCGGGCGAGCGACAGCGGATGGCTGCGGTCGGCGGCTTCCGCCACCGCCTTGTTGAGGTCGCGCCAGAACGCATCGCCAGTATGCAGGCCGGTGGCCGGATCGAGCATGCCATTGGTGTCGAGCGACTTGAGCATGCGCTTGAGCCGCACTTCGAAGGCGTGCATCCGCACCAGCGGCATCATCCGCGCCACCAGACGCTCCGGATCGCCGTCGACGTGATCGACATTGGGAAGGCTGCCGGTCAGGCCGTCCGGCAGTTCGCCGATCACCATCACGGGCACATCGCGCAATCGCTGTTCCTGTGCCAGCACGGTCAGGAAAGCCTCGACCATGCGCGGCGAAAAGCCGTCGCCGATAACGATGCCATCGATGTCGCGGGCGTCGAGATAACGGGCGGCGTTCTCGACGCTGAGCGCGCCAATCATCTTGACGCGTTCGCCCATGGCGACGCTCAAGGCCGGGTAGATCGGGCCGCGGCCGGCGACCAGCACGGTGGCGTCTTCCAGCGCGTCGTTAAGCGGCAGCGCCGGCGGCTCGGTGCCCTCGGCGGCAAACAGTTCGATGCGGCGCAGCACCGTCGCGTGCAGGCTGCGCACGCGCATGGCCGACTGGAGGCGGGCGATCAGGCGTTCGACCGGCTGCGCGCCATCGACGGGCAAAGCGATCGGGATAGCCGCAGCCTGCCCAGCATGGGTCAGAGCGATCGTCGGCACGATGGCGCCCTGAGCGGTGGCGATCTGCAGACACAGCATCCGCGCCGCCGATTCGCTGGGCGGCGGGCCGGCATCGGCAATCACCACGGCCGACGGCTTGACCGACACAAAGGCGGTCGGCGCATCGGCCCAGGTGGCTTCGACGATGGGGAAAGCGCCGGCGGCGCCGAGCGCTTCAATGAGACCGGTCGCCGGGGTTTCGGCGACGACAATCAACGGACCTTGAAGCGACATGAGGGCGCACGCACCATTACTAGACGGCGCGAGCTTACCCGGCGGCTCTTAATAGCGCGTCAACGGGGACGGTCGATTGCGCGGCATTGACCGGCATGCGAGTCCGGAATGCCTCGGTAACCAACGGATTAACGCCGCGCGCGTCGAGTTCCGCGCGCACCGCCGCGTTCTCGGGCGCGCTGCCGGCATAGCGCTGACCGAGCAGCGCGTCCGGCAAAGCAACGATGATGGCCTGCGGATTGGCCTTCGCGACTGTGGCGTCGATCTCTTCCTGCACGAAGGCATAGCCGCCGACAGCGACCATGCCGCCGCGGGGGGGCCAGCCGGCGTCGGGCGGCGCGGGCAGTCCATCCGGACCGCGCAGCGAGGCCGTCATCGCAGTATCATTGAAGGCTTCGACATCAACCAGATTGCCGGTGCCCTGCCACGGCGGTGACGCGGCCAACGGCTCCGGTGCGCGCCACAGCGCCAGCACGGTGGCGTCGCCAAGCAAGCCGGCCGCCGTCAGCGATCCGAGCATCGGGCCCGGCACAATGATCGCCTTCTGGCCACGCGACTGCTGCGCGAAAGCCGTCGGTTCGAAGCCATGATGCAGGCTCAGCGCCCCGCCGGTCAGCAGCCACGGCAGCAGCGCCAGCGACAGGCCGGCAAACGAACTGACGGGGATGGTCGACAGCAGGCTGCCGTCCGGCGCCAGGCTGCCTTCGCTCACGATCGTTCGTCCGGCCGTGATCAGGTCGCGGTGATGGCGCATCACCGCGACAGGTCCGCCGGCGGCCATGTCGAAGGTCACCACGGCGGTATGCGTCGCGGGATTGCCGACGCGCCGTGGCGCCTGAGCGAGATCGGCGCGGGCGGACCTGAACACGTCGTCGAGCGGCACCATGCCGTCGGGCAGGCCGTCGCCGAAGCCGCAGACAAACCGGACCGGAAACAGGTCGGCCGCCACCTGCATGGCGACCTCGGCCTGTGCAGCAGCGCCGGTACGGGCGCAGGTGATGATCGCCTTGACGCCGACGCGGCTGAGCGCGGCCACCATCTCCTGCCGCCGCCACAGCAAGGGCAGCAGCACCGGCACCATGCCGGCGCGCAGCACGCCGAGCATAGCGATGACGCTCTCGACCGTATTCGGCAACTGGATCGCGACCTGGGTATCGGTCGAAAGCCCGAGGGTGCGCAGCCGTGCCGCCAAAGCCGAGATTGCCCGGTCGGCTTCACTGAAAGACAGCCGGCGCGGCGCGCCGCCGGCGAACTGCGAGCGGTTCGGCGGATCGATCAGCGCGAGGGCAGCGGGATGGCGGACGCCGGCGCGGCGGAACAGGTCGTCCAGTGTCGTGACGTCACCGTCGAGCAGGGCCTTGGAGTCGAGGATCATGGCGCCTCTTCCTGCCACCAGGTTTCCGGCAGGTAGCCGTACACCGAGGTATGCGAGGGATGCGCGATTCGCTTCCAGCGCGCCACCCATTGGGTCGGCGGGAAATACAGCGGCACCACGTAGAAACCAGACAGCAGCACGCGGTCGAGCGCGCGCGTGGCGGCAACGAAGTCCTCGCGCGCCGTGGCGCTGAGCATGGCGCCGATCATGGCGTCCACCGCCGGTGACTTGATGCCCATGTAATTGCGGCTGCCCTGCTGGTCGGCGGCGGCGGAGCCCCAGTAGAAATACTGCTCGTTGCCGGGCGACAGCGACTGGTCCCAGCGATACTCCATCATGTCGAAGTCGAAACCGATGCGGCGGCGCTCGAACTGGGTGGCGTCGATATTGCGCACCTGCGCCGTGATCCCGGCGCGCTTGAGCGTGCCGGAGAAGGTCAGCGCCAACCGTTCCTGGTCGCGCGTGGTGGTGAGAATTTCGAACGCGAAGGGTCGCCCGCTGGCGACATGGACCAGCGTGGTGCCCTGGAGCCGATAGCCGGCGTCTGCGAACAGCGCCAATGCCCGGCGCAGGCCGTCGCGATCGCGGCCAGAGCCATCGGTCGTCGGCGGCGCCCACGTGCCAGCCAGGACATCGGGGCGCACCACGCCCGGGAAGGGCGCCAGCAGTTCGCGCTCGCGTGCATTGGCGGCGACACCATGGGCCGACAGGTCGGAGTCGTCGAAATAGCTCGCCGTGCGTTTGTAGAGGCTGAAGAAATAGGTGCGGTTGATCCAGTCGAAGTCGAACAGATGCAGGATCGCCTCGCGCACGCGCACGTCGGCAAAGACCGGCCGCCGCGTGTTGAACACCAGGCCGTGCATGCCCTTGGGCAGACCGTAGGGGAATTCCTCCTTGACGACGCGGCCGTCGCGCAGCGCCGGAAAATCATAGGCCGTCTGCCAGCGCCCCGGATCGGTTTCGGCGCGGACGTCGTAGAGGCCCTTCTTGAAGGCTTCGAAGTGCGTGTTGCCGTCGCGGTAATAGTCGAACTTGATCTGGTCGAAATTCCACAGGCCGCGGTTGATCGGCAGGTCGCGGCCCCAGTAATTCTTGTCGCGGGTGAAGGTCACGCTCTCGCCCGGACGAACCGCGCTCACGGCATAAGGTCCGCTGCCGAGGATCGGCTCGAACGAGGTATCCTCGAACTTGTCGGCATTGATGGCGTGTCTGGCCAGCACGGGCATCAGGCCGAGGATCAACGGCAACTCGCGGTCATCGGCCTCGAGATCGAAGCGCACGGTGCGCGCGTCGATGACCGCAGCCTTCGTCACCTTGGTGTAATACGTGCGGTAGTTCGGCCGGCCCTTGTCGCGCAGCAGCTGCCACGAAAAGATCACGTCGTCCGGCGTCACCGGTTTGCCGTCGGCAAATCGCGCCTTCGGATTGATGGTGAAGGTGACGAAGCTGCGCGCCTCGTTAGTGGCGACGGAATCGGCCAGCAGGCCGTAGAGCGTGAAAGGCTCGTCATACCCGCGCGCCAGCAGGCTCTCGATGATGTAGCCGCGCGTGCTGGCCGCGGGCAGGCCTTTGACGATGAACGGATTGAGGCTGTCGAAGGTGCCGACAATGCCCTGCGTGAGCTGCCCGCCCTTGGGCGCCTTGGGATTGGAATAAGACGGATGTTGGAAATCCGGCCCCCAGGCCGGCGCGCCATGCATGGCGATGGCGTGCTGGGCGCCTGCGGCGTCGGCAGCGGTGCCGCGGCCAAAGCCGGTGGCCAGCAGGGCAGCGCCGAGCGCACCGCGCATGACGGCGCGGCGCGACGCGCCGGCAGGCGCCGCGATGGCACGGGAAGCGATGGGCGCGCGCGAGTGAGGGATGCGATTCGTCTCCGGTTACCGTGAAAATTTAACACAGGCGGCGGCGGCAATGGCGGATTCTCGCAGTTTCGGCACATTCGTGGCTTTATTGCAGAAGCGATATCGGCTATCAGGCAGTTCCTGACGGGCCACGCTGCCGCCGCATTTGACCTTGAGAGAGCCATTCGGATCGTTGCCGATGGCGCGCGCGGTTCAATAACAAAGGAATACTCGCAATGGATCATCGGATCGCTTCGGCTGGGCCGTTGGGTCGGGCGCTGACTGCCAGTCTGGCCGTCACGGGCGCAGTGGCTGTGGCCCTGCTGACCGTGCCGTCCGTTCTGGCCCAGCAGGCGCCGGCCACCAAGGCTCCCGTCACCAAGCAGGCGCCCGCCAAGTCGCCAGCCCCGGCGCAGGCTCAACCCCAGCAGGCGCCGCAGCAGCAGGCGGATCAGCCGCAGCTGATGTATTCGCCGTGGATGAAGGTCTGCGGCAAGGGGCCGGACACCAACAACAAGCAGGTCTGCGTCATCACCAAAGACGGCCGGCTGGAAAACGGCATGCCGGTCGCCATCGTGCAACTGTTCGAGCCGGAGGGCGACCCGAAGGTGCTGCGCGTGACGGTGCCGCTCGGCATGCAACTGTCGCACGGGACCCGGGTCATTATCGATCAGGGTGCGCCGATGCAGCAGCCTTTCAAGATCTGTTTCCCGGTCGGCTGCATGTCCGACTATCCGGTCACCGACGACATCATCGCCCAGTTGAAAAAGGGGCAGGCCCTGACCGTGCAGGCGATCAATATGCAGGGCACGCCGATCAGCCTGCCGTTGCCGCTCGCCGATTTCACCAAGGCCTATGAGGGCCCGGCGACCGATCCGAAGGCGTTCGAGGACCAGCAACGCAAGCTGCAGGAAGAACTGCAGAAGAAGGCCGACGAGGCGCGCAAGAAGCTGGAAGGCGCGGCGCCCTCAGCTGCGGCTCCTGCCGCACCAGCCGCCAAGAAGTAAGCTGCACGCATACGAGAATCGGAAAAGGCGCGGCTTCGGCCGCGCCTTTTTTGTTGGTGGCGGAGATTCAGTTCAACTGGCTGTGACGCGGGCGATAGGCGCCGCTGTCGTCGCGCTCGAAAACTTCCGCCACCTGCGGATGGCGCACCGGCGTGTCGGATGTGTCCGGCAGCAGATTCTGCTCGGAGACATAGGCGACGTATTCGGTCTCGGCGTTTTCGGCGAAAAGATGGTAGAACGGCTGATCCTTGCGCGGCCGGGTCTCGGCCGGGATCGCCTGCCACCATTCCTCGGTGTTGTTGAATTCCGGGTCGACATCGAACACGACGCCACGAAACGAGAACAGGCGGTGTTTCACCACCTGGCCGATCGTGTACTTGGCGTTGCGCATCTTGGTCATCGGTGAACCAGATAGTGCATCCGGGGCGGCTGCGCCAGAGCGCCGGTCAGAGGCCATAGCGGGCCCCCATATCGGGATCCTTGGCGGCGACCAGCCGGGCCAGATCGAGCAGTACTTTAGCCTGCTTCCAGGTCGCATCGTCCTGCATCTTGCCGTCGATCATCACCGCGCCGGCGCCGTCCGGCATCGATTCCACAATTTTTTTCGCAAATGCGACTTCGGCCGGATCCGGCGCATAGACCTTCTTGGCGATGGCGATCTGCGACGGGTGCAGCGACCAGGCGCCGACGCAACCGAGCAGGAACGAATTGCGGAACTGCGCCTCGCAGGCGGCGGCGTCGGAGAAGTCACCGAACGGTCCGTAGAACGGCTTGATGCCGGCGGCGGCACAGGCGTCGACCATCTTCGCCGTCGTGTAGTGCCACAGATCCTGCTGATAGGCCGCGCGCGGCGTATCGCCCGCTGCATCGGCCAGTACCTTGTACTCGGGATGGCCGCCGCCGACGCGCGTCGTCTTCATCGCGCGTGAGGCGGCGAGATCGGCGGGGCCGAGGCTCATGCCGTGCATGCGCGGCGAGGCGGTGGCGATCGCCTCGACATTGTTGACGCCCTGCGCGGTCTCCAGAATGGCGTGAATGAGAATCGGCTTCTGCACCTTGTGGCGCGCCTCTAATTGCGCCAACAGTTGATCGAGATAGTGGATGTCCCACGGTCCGTCGACTTTCGGCAGCATGATGACGTCGAGCTTGTCACCGATCGCCGCCACGATCTCGGTGACATCGTCGAGCGCCCACGGCGAGTTCAGCGCGTTGATCCGGGTCCACAGTCCGGTCTGACCGTAGTCGACCGCCTTGCCCATTTCGATGAAACCGGCGCGGGCGGCATCCTTGGCCTCGACCGGAATGGCGTCTTCCAGATTGCCCAGCACCACGTCGACCTGCTTGGCGAGCTCGGGCACCTTGGCCCGCAGCTTCTCCAGATGCGGCGGTACGAAATGGATCATGCGCTCGAGCCGCACCGGCAGTTCGCGCAAGGGCGCGGGCGCGCCGACGGCCAAAGGCTGAAAGAATTGGCGGGGGAGCTTCACGAGTGAAATCCTTCCATTCAGGCGATCTGGCGTTTAGAGGAATGCAAAGGCCGCGCCAAGTGGGCCGATAGAGGCCGCCACAAGGGCGCCGGCCGGAGTTCCTTGATGATCGACGTCATCAATCTTGCCTTGCCGTTCTTCGGGCTGATTTTCATCGGCTTTGCCTGCGGCAAGATCAAGAAAATCCCCGATACGGCGCTCGCCTGGATGAATTTCTTCATCGTCTATGTGGCGCTGCCGGCGCTGTTCTATCGAATCCTGTCGCAGACCCCGCTGGAGCAACTGGCGCGGGTCGACTTCATCTTCGCCACCACGCTGGCGACGTTCTGGGCCTTTGCCGTGGCCTTCGCGGTCGGCATGGCGATCCGGCGCGGCCATATCGGCGAGTCGACCATCGCCGGGCTGGCCGGCGGCTACGGCAATATCGGCTACATGGGCCCCGGCCTGGCGCTCGCCACGCTCGGCCCGGAGGCAGCGGTGCCGGTGGCGCTGATCTTCTGTTTCGACACCCTGCTGCTGTTTTCGCTGGTTCCTTTCATGATGGCACTGGCGCGGCCGCAGGGCGCCAGTCTGGCCGCGACCGCGCTGGACGTCGTCAAGCGGATCGTCACCAATCCGCTGGTGATCGCCACCGCGGTCGGTATCGGGTCGGCGGCGATCCAGTTCCAGGCGCCGGTGGCGCTCGACCGTCTGCTGCAATTTCTGCAGAACGCCGCCGCGCCCTGTGCGCTGTTCACGCTCGGCGTGACGGTGGCGCTGCGGCCGCTGAAGAAGATTCCGTGGGAAGTGCCGTACACCACCATGGTGAAGCTGGTGCTGCACCCGGTGCTGCTGTTTCTGCTGCTGTCGCTGTTCGGGCCGTTCGACGAGTTGTGGATCTATACGGCGATATTGATGGCCGCGCTGCCGCCGGCGCTCAACGTGTTCGTGTTCGCGCGGCAATACGACACCTGGGTCGAGGAAGCGTCGAGCGCCGTGCTGATCGGCACGCTGGTGTCGGTGGTGACGCTGACCAGCGTGATGTGGATGGTGAAGACCAACACGCTGCCGGCCCTGCTGTTTCAGTAGCGGGCTACAGCGCTTCGCCGCGCATCAGGCGCGGCTGCGCAGCGGCCGGCGCCACACCTTCACGCATCACGGCGCGGCGCAGCGGGCCGATGCGGTCGATCATGTAGAGACCGAGCCCGCGCAGGCCCTGGACGGGAAGAAAATCGGTCAGCAGCGTGCGGTTCATGAGATCGATCGCCATCGAGCGGCTGCCGATGTCGGCGCGGCGCATGCGGTCGTAGTCCGCCAGCACATCGCCGCCGCCGATATCGTCGCCGTCGCGCAACGCCGCGACCGCGCATTCGCCGATGCTGGCGGCATCGCGCAGGCCGAGATTGAGGCCCTGCGCGCCGATCGGCGGAATCACATGGGCGGCTTCGCCGACCAGCGCGATGCGATGGGCCGCGAACGACTTCGCCGTGGCAACGCCGAGCGGAAACAGGCCGCGGCCCGGTTCGACGGTGATCTTGCCAAGCAGCGAATGCGACGCGCGCTCGATGGCCTCGGCCAGGGCCGCATCGTCGAGCGTCGAAATCTCGTCGGCCCGCGCGGGGTACAGCACCCAGACCAGGCTGGAGCGCTGCCCCGGCAGCGGCACCAGCGTGAAGGGGCCGCTGGTGGTATGGAATTCGGTCGAGGCGTCGCGATGCGGGCGCGAATGAGTCAGGCAGACGGTCAGCGCTATTTGCGGATACTCGCGTTCGTCGAATGCGATACCGGCCGCCGTCCGGCACACGGAATGCCGGCCGTCGGCGCCGATCACCAAAGCGGCCGTCAGGGTGTCGCCGGACTGCAGGGTGACGGTGACCACCTCGGTCTCCGGCACAACGCTACGTACTTCATCCTCGACGATACGGAGGAGGCCGAGTTGGCGCGCCCGCTGCGTCAGCGCGGCGACCAGATGCCGGTTCTCGATATTGTAGCCGAAGGCCTCGAGGTCGATTTCGCCGGCCGAGAATTTCACCTCCGGCGCGCGCCACAGCCGCCCGGTGTCGTCGACGATGCGCATCACCTTGAGCGGCGCCGCCTGCGCCGCGCAAAACGGCCAGACGCCGAGCGTCTCCAGCGCGGTGACCGAGCCGCCGAGCAAAGCGGTGGTGCGGTTGTCGGAACGGGCGGCGGGCTTGCCGACCAGCACGGTGGCGATGCCGCCCGAGGCCAGCGCGATGGCCGCCGTTAGCCCGGCTGGGCCGCCGCCCACCACGACCGCCGAAGTTCCACTATTGTCGGGTTTGTCCGGTATCAAAGCGTCCAATCCTGATTGCCGTAGAATGGCCTACCAT
Organism: Pseudolabrys sp.; assembly: GCA_030684935.1. GTDB lineage: Bacteria > Pseudomonadota > Alphaproteobacteria > Rhizobiales > Xanthobacteraceae > Pseudolabrys. The sequence continues at coordinate 18,237 of JAUXXH010000015.1, forward strand.
GCGCCCGGCGAAGCCGAAAATCACAGTCTTTCGATAACCGGTCACGATGCGCTATGCACGATGGCCAAAGCCACAAAGACCGCAATGAGCCCGACCGCCGGCCACGACCTCAGCCATCTGTCGCCGGCCGCCTCCCGGCTCGGCACGCTATTTGCCCGGCCGAAGTGGATCGCGGTCATCTGCGTGATCGGGCTGGCCGGCCTGGGGTGGTTCGCTCTCGGACTGCAGGCGGCGAATATCGGCTGGCTTGAGGCGCTGTGCCGGCCGCTGGCCGTCGGCACGCCCACCGCCGCAGCCGTCGCCGCCATTGCCCTGATGTGGGGCGCGATGACTTTGGCCATGATGCTGCCCAGCGCAGGACCGATGATCCTCACCTATGCCGAAATCGCCGATACCGCCGCCCGCAAGAACGAGACAGTGGTGTCGCCGTTCGTGCTGGCCGGTGGCTATACCGCGGTCTGGTTCGGCTTTGCCGCGGTGGCGACGCTGGCGCAGATCGCGCTGACGCGGGCAGCCTTGATCGATCCGGCGATGGCGACCGTCAGCGGATTGTTCTCCGGCGCGATCTTCATCGGCGCTGGGCTCTACCAGTTCTCGGCGCTGAAGCAGGCCTGCCTGCGCCAGTGCCGCAATCCGTTTCCATTCTTTTTCACCAACTGGGCCACCACGCCGCGCGGCGTGTTCCGTCTCGGCCTGCGGCAGGGCCTGTTCTGTCTTGGCTGCTGCTGGGCCATGATGGCGGTGATGTTCGCCGTCGGCGTCATGAACGTGGTCTGGATGGCCGCGCTCGGCATCATCATGACGCTGGAGAAGCTCGGCACCGGCACCCGGTTCAGCCAGGTGCTGGGCGTTGTTCTGATCGCCATCGGGGGGTATTTCGTGGTCACCGGTTTCGCTGCGCATTGGCCGGGACGGGCGATATAAGCTAAACAAAAACAAACAACCCGGGGAGCGAGCGCGTGACCGAAGCGTGGGCCTTGAAAGGCGAGATGGCGCTGTCGTGCAGTTGCACGGTGTTCTGTCCCTGCGTGCTGTCGCTCGGCGAACATCCGCCGACCGAAGACCGCTGTCAGACCTGGGCCGGCATCCGCATCGACGAGGGTCATTTCGACACTGTCGATCTGTCCGGCATCAAGGTCGGCCTGATGATGGACCTGCCGGGCATCATGTCGCGCGGCAACTGGACCGCGGCGCTTTTCGTCGACGACAATGCCTCGGTGCACGCGGTGAAGGGCCTGACCCGCATCTTCACCGGCCGCGTCGGCGGCACCACGCATCTGCTGTCGATCCTGGTCGGTCAATTCCTGGGTGTACATCAGACACCGATCACGTATGAAACGCAGGGCGACACCCGCATCGTGCGGATCGAGAAATATGTCGACGGCGCCATCACGCCGGTGCGCGGCAAGGACAAGGGCGGCAACGTGGTGATCCGCAACAGCGAGTACTGGATCGGTCCCGACGTGATCGTGGCGCGTTCCGACAAGTCGCGGTTCCGCGGCTTCGGCCGCAACTGGAACCTGAGCGGCCGTTCGGCCGAGATCGTCAAGCTCGATTGGGGTAATCGCTAAGTGCCGGGTTTTGTACGGTTCCGCGCCTTCCTCGTTCACATCCTCACGGCCTCCGGCGCGGGACTGGCGCTGCTGGCGATGATTTTTGCCACCGGCGGCGAATGGCCGGCGATGTTCCTGTGCCTCGGCGTAGCGCTGCTGGTCGATGGCGTCGACGGGCCGATCGCGCGCGCCTTCAAGGTCGAGGAGGTGCTGCCGCGCTGGTCGGGCGCCATGCTCGACAACGTCGTCGATTTCACCACTTACGTGTTCGTGCCGGCCTATGCGATTGCCGCCAGCGGGCTGATGCCGCCGGGCTTCGCGGTCCCGGCCGGCCTTGTCGTCGTCATCACCGGCGCGATCTATTTCGCCGATAACACCATGAAGACCGCCGACAACTATTTCAGCGGCTTTCCGGCGGTGTGGAATATGGCGGCGTTCTATCTGTTCGTCATGGCGCCGCCGTCCTGGGTGGCGCTGGGCGCGGTCGTCGCGCTGGCGGGGCTGACTTTTGCGCCGATCCGTTTCGTGCATCCGCTGCGGGTGAGGCACATGCGGCTGGTCAATATCGCCTTGCTGGCGATCTGGGCCGTGCTGGCCTTCCTGGCCGTTATCCAGAACCTGATGCCGGGTCCGTACGTGACCTGGCCCTTGGGTTTCATCGCCGCCTATTTCCTGATCGCCGGGTTGCTGCGCCGTCCGGCCTGATTGTCAACCGCCTTGCCCGGGGAGTTCGCCATGTCACGCCCAGTGCTTCTGATCGCCGGCGGCAGCCGCGGCATCGGCGCCGCCTGCGCGCGCCTGGCCGGCGAACGCGGCTACGACGTCGCCGTCAATTACAAGACCAACGCCAACGCGGCGGCGGGCGTGGTCGATGCGGTCAAGGCGGCCGGCGGCCAGGCGGTTGCGATTGCCGGCGATGTGGCGGTCGAGGCCGACATCATCCGCATTTTCGACGAAGCCGCCGCTGCGCTCGGGCCGGTGACGCATTTCGTGCACTGCGCCGGCATCATCGGCGATGCATCGCGGCTCGACGAGGCCTCGGCGCAGACCATCCGCGCGGTGCTGGACATCAATACCGTCGGCGCACTGCTGTGCCTGCGTGAAAGCGTGCGGCGCCTGTCGACCAAAAATGGCGGCAAAGGCGGCGCCGTGGTGATGCTGTCGTCGATGGCGGCGACCATCGGCGGCGGCGGGGAGTGCGTCTGGTACGCGGCGGCGAAAGCCGGCGTCGACGCGATGGTGGTCGGCGCCTCCCGCGAAGTCGCCAAGGAAGGTGTGCGCATCAATGCGGTCAGCCCCGGCGTGATCGACACCGACATCCAGCCGCCGGGCCGGGTCGAGCGGCTGACGCCGCTGCTGCCGATGGGACGGGTGGGCCAGGCCGATGAAGTAGCGGAGGCTGTTCTGTTTCTGCTGTCGGATGCGGCGTCCTACATCAACGGCGCAAACCTGCGCGTCTCCGGCGCGCGCTGAACGGACACGGGGCAGGGCGCTTGTGTTCGACGGCTGGCTCCCTATGATCCCGCCCGAACCGGCAATCCACACAACAACCAGTCTATTCAAGGGGTGAAACATGGTCGCGGCAGTGCGCGTTCACAAGGCAGGCGGTCCGGAAGTGCTGACGCTCGACGACATCGAGGTTCCGGCACCCGGTCCGAACCAGGTCAAGCTGAAGCAGCACGCCATCGGCGTGAACTTCATCGACACCTATTTCCGCATGGGCATGTACCCGTCGCCGGTCGGCATGCCGTTCGTCGCCGGCAATGAAGGCGCCGGCGAGGTGACCGCGGTCGGCCCCGGTGTCACCGATATCAAGGTCGGCGACCGCATCGGCTACGTGACGCCGCTCGGCGCCTATGCCGCGGAGCGCCTGCTGCCGGCCGACCGCGCCGTGAAGCTCCCCGACAACATCAGCTACGAGCAGGCCGCGAGCATGATGCTCAAGGGCATGACCGTACAATATCTGCTCAACCGCACCTTCAAAGTCGGCAAGGGCACCATCATCCTGATGCACGCCGCGGCCGGCGGCGTCGGCCTGATCGCCTGCCAGTGGGCCAATCATCTCGGTGCCACCGTGATCGGCACCGTCGGCTCGAAGGAAAAGGCCGAACTCGCCAAGAAGAACGGCGCGCACCACACCATCCTCTACCGTGACGAGGATTTCGTGGCGAAGGTCAAGGAGATCACCAGCGGCAAGCTCTGCGACGTTGTCTATGACGGCATCGGCGCCGACACGTTCCCGAAGTCGCTCGACTGCATTCGTCCGCTTGGCATGTTCGTGTCGTTCGGGTCGGCCTCCGGTCCGATCAAGGCCTTCGACATCAACCTGTTGCAGCACAAAGGTTCGCTGTTCGCGACCCGGCCGACACTCAACCACTACGCCGCCAGGCGCGAAGACCTGCTGGCCACCGCCCAGGATCTGTTCGACAAGGTCGGCTCCGGGGCCGTGAAGATCCCCGCCAGCCAGACCTACAAGCTCAAGGACGCCGCCCAGGCCCACAAGGACATGGAAGGCCGCGGCACCACCGGATCGACAATCCTGGTGCCGTAGCCGCATCGCCCGCACCCGCTCCGCCCCTCGGGGGGGCGGAGCGGCAAGGCCCGCGACTTAAGCAGCGCTTGGGCGCCGTCGGCCGATCGGTTATCACCGGGTATGGCTGATTTGGACCCCCGGACGCTCGGTGAACGCGCCGAGCGCATGATTCTCGCGCTCGGCGCCATCTCGGCCGAGCCGCGGCGCCTGACCCGCCAGTTCCTTTCTCCTGAACATCGCCGCGCCGCCGATCTGGTCGGCACCTGGATGAAGGCCGCCGGGCTCGATGTGACCGAGGATGCGCTTGGCACCGTGCGCGGGCACTGGGCCAGTGCCGGCGAGGCGGCCGGCCGCAACACCGGCAAGCGGCTGCTGATCGGCTCCCACATCGACACCGTGATCGACGCCGGTTTCTACGACGGCAATCTCGGTGTCGTCGCCGGCATTCTCGCCGCCGAGCATTTCGCCAAGGCCGGCAAGCGGCTGCCCTTCGCGCTCGACGTGCTGGCGTTCGGCGACGAAGAAGGCGTGCGGTTTCCGGCGACGCTGAATTCGTCGCGGGCGGTCAGCGGCGAGTTTCGCGAAGCCGCGCTCGATCTCAAGGACGCCGATGGCGTGACTTTACGCGAGGCCATCCTGCGCTATGGCAAGGACCCCGCCGATATTCCGGCCGCCGCTTTCTCGCCCGATGAGGTCGCCGGCTATGTCGAACTGCACATCGAGCAGGGGCCGGTGCTCGAAAACCGCAACCAGCCGCTCGGCGTGGTGACGGCCATCGCCGGCCAGAGTTATCTCAGCGTCGAGCTGATGGGCGAAGCCGGCCATGCCGGCACAGTGCCGATGATGATGCGGCGTGACGCGCTCGCGGGCGCCGCCGAGATCGTGTTGCAGGCCGAACGCATGGCGCGCGACAGCCGCGGCGAGGTCGTCGCGACCGTCGGGGTGGTTACCATCAGCGCGCCGGCCACCAACGTCATCGCCGGCCATGTGGTGCTGATTATCGACATTCGCTCCGGGTCCGACCCGGCGCGTCACGATTTCGTCGACCGCCTGAAATCCGCAATCCGGACAGTGGCCGACCGCCGCCATCTCGGCCTTCAGGTCACGCAGACCCGCAACGTCGCCACCACGCCGTGCACGGCGGCGATCCAGGACGGCTTTGCCGCGGCCATCGCAGCGACCGGCGGCGAGCCGTTGCGGCTCGCCTCCGGCGCCGGCCATGACGCCACGGCGATGGCCAGGCTTTGCCCGGTCGGCATGATGTTCGTGCGCTGCCGCGGCGGCGTCAGTCATAACCCGGCCGAATACGCCAGTCCCGGCGACATGGGACTGGCGGTGGCGGCCCTCATCCGCTTCATCGAAGGATTCAAGGCGTGAGCGATTTTATCGAGAAGAATTTTGCGCGCGAGGTCGATCTGCTGAAGGCGATGGTGCGGGTGCCGTCGGACAATCCGCCCGGCGATTGCGCCCGCCACGGCGAAGCGGCGGCCGAATACTACGAACAACTCGGCTTCACCGTCGAGCGCCACAAGGTGCCGGACGCGCTGGTGCAGCAATACGGCATGGTGTCGGTCACCAATCTGGTGATCCGCGAGCGTTTCGGCTCCGGCAAGGGACCAGTGATCGCACTCAACGCCCATGGCGACGTGGTGCCGCCGGGACAGGGCTGGCATCACGGCCCTTACGGCGCCGAGGAAAAAGGCGGCGCGATCTATGGCCGCGGCGCGGCGGTGTCGAAGTCGGACTTCTCCACCTACGGCTTCGCGCTGCTGGCGCTGAAGGACAACCCAGCCGGCCTCGACGGCACGGTCGAACTGCACATCACCTATGACGAGGAAGTCGGCGGCTATGTCGGGCCGAAATGGCTGCTCGACCAGAAGATCACCGCGCCGGATTATGCGATATCCGCCGGCTTCTCCTATGCCGTGGTCACGGCGCATTGCGGCGTCGTCCATATCGAAGTGACGGTGCATGGCAAGCAAGCACACGCCGCCATGCCGGACAGCGGCGCCGATGCGCTCGAGGCGGCGACCAAGGTCCTGGCCGCGCTCTATGGCGAACGGCGCAGACTGAAGAAGATCAAGTCGAAGTCGAAGGGCATCGGGTCGCCGCAACTGACGGTCGGACTGATTTCCGGCGGCATCAACACCAATGTCGTGCCGGACAAAATCGTGATGCGGCTCGACCGCCGCCTGATCCCGGAAGAGAACGGCCGCAAGGTCGAGCGCGACTTGATGGCGCTGATCAAGCGTGCCGGCAAGGCCAAGGGTATCCGCGTCGAAGCCGAGCGCATCATTCTGGCCGAACCGCTGAAGCCGATCGCCGGCGTCGAGACCCTGGTCGAGCCGCTGACGCGCCATGGCCGGCGCGAGCTCAAGACCAGGATCGACGTCAAGGCCGTCCCGCTCTTCACCGACGCCCGCCATTACAGCGGCGCCGGCATTCCGACGGTGCTCTATGGCGCCGGACCGCGCACCATTCTGGACGCCAATGCGCATCGTGCCGACGAGCACGTCAAGCTCAGCGACCTGAAGGCCGCGACCAAGGTGATCGAGGCGACGCTGCGGGATTTGCTGGCGTCAGAGTAGCGTCGCGATCTGGGCGAAGGCCGGGTGCTGGTTGATGCCGCCGGGCAGGCGCGGCAGGCCGATCACCTCGATGCCGCGCGAGAACCGCGCCATGGTGGCGACGGTGTCGGCCAGTTCGACGGTATCGCCGTCGCGCTCGCTGACGACGATGGCGGCGATCTTCAGCTGGCGCTGGGTCAGCACGTCGAGCGCCGTGAGGGTATGGCTGATGGCGCCGAGATAGCCGCCGACCACCAGCAGCAGGGGAATCTGCAGCGCCGCCATCCAGTCGAGTACGGTGTGTCTGGCGTCGAGCGGGACCATGATGCCGCCGATGCCTTCAATGAACAGCATGCCGGTGCTGTCGTCGACCGCCTTGCGGCTGAACGCCACCAGTTGCTCGAAGTCGACGCTGCGGCCCTCGCGCGCGGCGGCGATGTCCGGCGACAGCGGCGCCCGGAACCGCCACGGCGCGATTGATCCGATCTCGTCGGCTGAGACGGCGCGGCCGAGCGCCTTCAGCAGCACCGCCGGGTCGCTGGTTTCGACCACCGAGGAATCGTAGCCGCTGACCACGGGCTTGAGCGCCTGCACGGCCTGGCCGGCCTCGCGCAGATAGCGGATCAGACCGGCCGTGACGAAAGTCTTGCCGATGTCGGTGCCGGTTGAGGTGACGAAATAAGCGCTCATGGTTTAATGCGCCAATATCCGGTCGCGCACGAGCTTCGCCAGCCGTGCGATCTGGTCGTCCGGGTGCTGTGCGGTGAAGGTGAGGCGCAGCCGCGCGGTGCCGGGCGCAACCGTCGGCGGCCGGATGGCGGCGGCGAGAAATCCTTCTTCGGCCAGCATCTGCGATGCTGCGAGCGTCGCCTCTTCGGCGCCGATGATGACGGGCACGATCGGGCTCTGCGCGTCGGGCAGTCCGGTGGCTTGGGTGAAAGCCTTCGCCTTCTGCACAGGCAGCACCGCATAGGCCGGCTCGCGCTCGATCAGATCGAGCGCCGCGATGGACGCGGCGACCGCCGATGGCGGCAGGCCCGTCGAATAGACCAGCGTGCGGGCGCGGTTTCGGATCAGATCGACGACCGGCGCAGAGGCGCACAGATAGCCGCCATAGGCGCCGATGGCCTTGGACAGGGTGCCCATCTGCAGCGGCACGGCCACATGGGTATTGCCGGCGAAGCTGGAGCCGCGGCCGCCGCCCACCACGCCGAGGCCGTGGGCGTCGTCCGACATCAGCCAGGCGTCGTATTCGTTGGCCACCGCCAGCAGATCGTCGAGCGGCGCCAGATCGCCGTCCATGGAGAAGACGCCATCGGTGACGACCAGCGCAAGGTCGTGCGCGGCGCGATGCGCGCGCAACAGTTCGCGTGCGTGATCGACGTCGTTGTGACGGAACGTGATAACCGTGCCGCGCGACAGTTGCGCCCCGGCGAACAGGCAAGCATGCGCCAGTTCATCAACCAGCACCAGACCGTCGCGGCCGATCAGCACCGGGATGATGCCGGCATTGGCGAGATAGCCGGAGCCGAACACGACCGCGGCCTCGGTCTTTTTCACCTGCGCCAGCCGCGTTTCGAGTTCGGAATAAAGCGGGTGGTTGCCGGTGACCAGCCGCGAGGCGCCGGAGCCGGCGCCATAGCGTTCGATGGCGGCGATCGCCGCCTGCTTGATGGCCGGATGCTGGGTGAAATTGAGATAGTCGTTGCAGGAAAACGACAGCAGCCGCTTGCCGCCGCGCTCGACCCAGATGCCGTCCTCGCGCATGGTCTCCGTCAGGCGCCGGTACTGGTTGCGCTGGGCGAGGTCGTCGAGCTTGGCTTGCGCGAAGCGATCCAGCGAGGACATTTGATCGGGTCGGGACATCGGTGTAGGGAAGCGCCAAATGGCGGGCGATACCAGCAAAAAGAACGACTTGCCCGGCTGGTATGCGGACGGCATCGGCCACGTCTGGCTGCCTTATGCGCAGATGAAAACGGCCAGGCCGCCGCTGCCGGTCGTCGGCACGCAAGGCACGCGTATCCGGCTGGCCGACGGCCGCGAACTGGTCGACGGCATGGCGTCGTGGTGGACCGCCTGCCATGGCTATAACCATCCACATATCCGGCAGGCGGTCGAACGGCAGCTCGCGGCCCTGCCGCACGTGATGTTCGGCGGCCTGGCGCACGAGCAGCCTTTGACGCTGGCGAAACGGCTGGCGGCGCTGCTGCCCGGCGATCTCAGCCGCGTGTTCTTTTCCGATTCCGGCTCGATCGCCGTCGAAGTCGCCCTCAAGATGGCGGTGCAATACTGGCTCAATCAGGGGGTCAAGGGGCGCAGCCAGTTCGTCGCTTTCAAGGGCGGCTATCACGGCGACACCACCGGGGCGATGGCGGTCAGCGACAGCGACGACGGCATGCACGGGCTGTTCGCCGGCCTGCTGCCGGCTCATCACCTCGCCGACCTGCCTGACAGCGAAGAACGCGCGGCGGCGCTCGACGCGCTGTTGGCGGCGCGCGCCGATGACATCGCCGGCATCATCGTCGAACCGCTGGTGCAGGGCGCCGGCGGCATGAAATTCCACGACGCCGTTGTGCTGACCCGGCTGCGCGCGCTGGCCGACAAATACGACGTGCTTCTGATCTTCGACGAGATTTTCACCGGCTTCGGCCGCACCGGCGCGATGTTCGCGGCAGACATCGCCGGCGTCACGCCGGATATTGTCACGCTGTCGAAGGCGCTGACCGGCGGCACGCTCGGACTGGCGGCGACCGTGGCGACGCGGAAGGTCTTTGACGCCTTCTGGTCGGACGATCCGAAAAAGGCGCTGATGCACGGGCCGAGCTACATGGCCAATGCGCTGGCCTGCGCCACCGCCAATGCCTCGCTCGATCTGTTCGAGCGCGAGCCGCGGTTGCAGCAGGTCGCAACCATCGCGCAACAGTTGGAGCAGGGGCTTTCACCCTGCCGTGATTTGCAAGGCGTGAAAGATGTGCGGGTCAAAGGCGCCATCGGCGTCGTCGAGATGGAGCGGATCGCCGATCTGGATACCTTGCGCGCGCGCTTTGTCGACGAGGGCGTATTCATCCGGCCGTTTGAAAATGTTATCTATCTGACGCCGGCTTTCACCATCGAACCCGCCGATCTCGACACGTTGACGCGCGCGATAGTCACCGTCGTGCGGACGCTCTGACAAGAAACTCAGGAACGCCAAGGAAAACCGATGCTGAAGCCAAACTACGACGGACCGATGATCGACACCCACCATCACATCTGGCTGCGCAAGGATGTGACCTGGCTGGCCGACCCGCCGATTCCGCGCATGTTCGGCGACTACTTCGGCATTCGCCGCGACTATCCGGTCGAGGAGTGGATGAACGACATCGTCCCCGAAGGCGCGGTCAAGTCGGTGCACGTCACCGCGATGTGGGCGCCGGGCCGCAAGCTGGACGAGACGCGCTGGCTGCAAGCGGTCGCCGACAAGCACGGCTATCCGCACGGCATCGTCTGCAATGCCGATCTGGCCGACGCCAATGCCGAAGCCGCGCTGAAGGCGCAGAAGCAGTTTCCCAATGTGCGCGGCGTCCGGCAGATGCTGTACTGGGACAAGGAGCCGGTCCGGCAGGCGACCAGCCGTCCCGATTTCTGCAACGATCCCGACTTCCGCCGCGGCTTCGCACTGCTGGAAAAACTTGATCTGCATTTCGAATTGCAGGTCTATGCCGGGCAGGCCAAATACGCAGTCGAGCTGCTCAAGGCGTTCCCGAACGTGCGCATGATCCTGGTGCATTCCGGCATGCTGACGGCGCGCACGCCGGAAGCGATCAACGAGTGGCGCGCGGCGCTGACCGCGATGGCGGCTTATCCGAACCTCCACGTGAAGCTGTCGGGCCTCGGCATGTACAGCGGCGGCCTGACCTATCCGCAGGCGCGCCAGGTCATCCGCGACGTGATCCAGATATTCGGCGTCGAGCGCACCATCTACGGCAGCAACTTCCCGCTGGAGAAGCTGTACACCAGCTATGCCGACTTCTTCGGCATGTACCGGCAGGTCATGGCCGAATACACCGAAGCCGAGCAACGGGCGGTCTTTCACGACAATGCCGTGAAATTCTACCGGCTCTGACCTGTTTGCTGCGGTGCGGAAACCGCGACAGTGCCGCACCGGCTTTTAAATCGAATGCAACAATTTGCCGCGCCAGTGCGTTGATACGCGCCGGCACGGCTCCCGCGTGGGCGCTGCCGGATGGGTGCAACTTGCCCTGCTGGCGCGTGCCGAAGGGCGTGGGAAGGAATAGTCCAATGCGAAAAATGTTGGTCCTTGCCGCCGGTGCGGTCGCAGGCGTGATGATGCTGGCGGCGCCGGCAAACGCGGTCACCATCACGGCGCCGGCCGGGCTGGCCGCCGCCGGCGAAACGGCGAACCCGATCCAGCAGGTGCGTACCGTCTGCCGCAGCTACTGGAACGGCTATCGCTGGCGTCAGCGCTGCTATCAGACCGCACCGCGCTATTATCGCGGTTACAGCTACCGGCCCTATCGTCATTCGTATCGGGCGCCGTACCGGAGCCATCGCGCTTACCGGGGCTACCGGTCGCATTACGGCTATCGCTGGTAGTCAATTCGCATTGCGCGGCGGCCGGCCCTAGAATCCGGTCGCCGTGCCGTGCAGATCATAGGCGTCGGCGCGCTCGATCTTGACGGTCGCGATTTCGCCGACGCGCATCGGACGGCGGCTGGCCACATAGACCGCGCCGTCGATTTCCGGCGCGTCGGCCATCGAGCGCCCCTTGGCGACGCTCGGCCCGACGCTGTCGATGATCACCTGCTGGCGCGTGCCGACCTTGCGCTTCAGGCGGCGGGCGGAAATTACCTGCTGCGCCTGCATGAAGCGGTGCCAGCGCTCTTCCTTGACGTCATCCGGCACAGCGCCGTCGAGGTCGTTGGCCGGCGCGCCGCGTACCGGCTCGAACTTGAAGCAGCCGACGCGGTCGAGCGCAGCCTCGTCGAGCCACTGCAACAAATACTCGAAGTCGGCATCGGTCTCGCCGGGGAAACCGACGATGAAGGTCGAGCGCAGCGTGATGTCGGGACAGATCTCGCGCCAGCGCGCGATGCGCTCCAGCGTCTTTTCCTGATGCGCCGGCCGCTTCATGCGGCGCAGCACGTCGGGCGACGCGTGCTGAAACGGGATGTCGAGATACGGCAGGATCTTGCGATCCGCCATCAGCGGAATGACGTCGTCGACATGCGGGTAGGGATAGACGTAATGCATCCGCACCCAGATGCCGAGTTCGCCGAGGGCTTCGCTGAGATCGAGAAACTTCGCCTTCACCTCGCCGCCGCGCCATGAGCTGGTGGCATATTTGATGTCGGTGCCGTAGGCCGAGGTGTCCTGCGAAATCACCAGCAGTTCCTTGACGCCGGCGGCGGCCAGGCGTTCGGCTTCGCGCAGCACATCGCCGGCCGGCCGCGACACCAGATCGCCGCGCAGCTTCGGGATGATGCAGAAGGTGCAGCGATGATTGCAGCCTTCGGAAATCTTCAGATAGGCGTAGTGCCGCGGCGTCAGCTTGATGTCTTCCGGCGGCAGCAGGTCGAGGAACGGATCGTGCCGCGGCGGCGCCGCGCGATGCACGGCGTCGAGCACGCTCTCGTATTGCTGCGGGCCGGTAATCGCCAGCACCTCGGGGTAGGCGGCGGTGATGTTCTCGGGTTCCGCGCCCATGCAGCCGGTGACGATGACCTTGCCGTTTTCCTTCAGCGCCTTGCCGATGGCGCCGAGCGATTCCGCCTTGGCGCTGTCGAGGAAGCCGCAGGTGTTGACGATGACCAGATCGGAGCCGGCGTGCTCGCGCGACAGTTCATAGCCCTCGGCGCGCAGCCGCGTGATGATGCGCTCGGAATCGACCAGCGCCTTGGGGCAGCCGAGCGAGACGAAGCTCACCTTGGGGGCCGCCCGGGTGTCCGGTTCGGCCTTGGGCAATGTGGGAACATCGAGCATGGGGCAGGGGCTAGCCGCGATCCGGGGCGATGGCAAGGTTCTTACCCTCCCCTGGAGGGGGAGGGTCGCGAACGAAGTGAGCGGGGTGGGGTGAAAGCCAAGCTCGGAGCGTCACCCCACCCCGACCGCTTTCGCTTCGCTCAGCGGTCGACCCTCCCCCTCCAGCGGAGGGTAAGGAAGGGCATCAGCGATTCCGCAGCGCCTCGGCCTCTTCGTAGAACTTCTTCTCCCAGGCCTTCTGGTTGTCCATGCCCTCGCGGATGAAGGGCGTGAAGACCGCCAGATTGAGCAGCAGCCAGTTGAGGAAATTGGCCGGGAAACGCAGCGGCTTGCGGAAGTCGACAAACAGCACCACCCGGGTATGCGGGGTCTTGTTCCAGGCCTCGTGCTCATAGGCGTCGTCGAAAATGACGGCTTCGCCTTCCTTCCAGCGGTAGACTTCCTTCTCGACGCGAATGCCGAGCTGGTCGCGCGGCTCCGGCACGATCAGGCCGAGATGCAGCCGCAGCACGCCGTTATAGGGGCCGCGATGGGCCGGCAGATGCTTGCCGGGCTCCAAGATCGAATACATCACCGTGATCAGACCGGGGATGTTCTGGCAGATGCGCCAGGTCTCCGGGCACAGCCTGATGTTGTTGTCGGATTTGAAACCGTAGCCCGACAGAAAGAACGTCTTCCAGCCGCGGTCCTGGCTGATGGTCGATACGTCGCTCGAAAGCTCATGGAAGCCGGGCAGGTCGTCCTTGCGCTCCAGCACATGGTCGAGTTCGGCGCGGATGGTGCGCCATTCCTTCTCGACCAGTTGCGCCCATGGGAACACCGCATTGTCGTAGATCGGCGGATTCCCGACCTTGCTCTGCGACACGTTGAGCCGCTCGACGAAGCCGACCACCTTCATGAACAGCCGCGTCACCAGGCTCGGCCGCTGCATCGGCTTGATGCCGTCGGTGGCGAAGCGCTGGGTCGGGTTCTGGTCGGCGGCCGGAGCTTGGGTATCTACAACGCTATTCAAAATCGACTCTCCTCGGCGCCTGATTCCAGCGCCCTGGCGCCATGATTATGGAATTGTGACACCGCTGTCACATGGGCGAAGCAGCCATCCACCACGAAGTTCCGGCGTCATTGAGGCAGTGCACGGCCGCAATTGCCGTTTGGCCGCCGCGGCGAATGCCGGTATCGTCCGGTTTTTCTCGGCGACCGCTGGAAACGAACATGAAATCTGTGCTGATCCTGCTAGGGCTGCTTTTCGGCGGTATTTTGATGCCGGCTGCCGGACCGGCGACGGCCGCCGATCTCAGGCCTTACGCCGCGTCGGCTCCGGTGCAGGTTCTGCCCTTCGCCCGCGGCAAGCAGGCCCAGTCGGTCTGGGCATCGCGGGCCTGCTGGAGCGACTGCGGCGCCTATTGCGCCTGGGGCCTGGTGCAATGCCTGGAGCGGGACACGCAAGGCGCCTGCCTGACGCTGACCGACCGGTGCGATCGCCTGTGCCAGAGCACCTGCCGGACCAAAGGCGGGCCGCTGCTGGGATGGCTCGATTGAGCTGAACGCCGCCCGGCCTGCGACCCTAGCGGGCACATTAAACGCGGCATCTGGCGAACGATTTCCCGACTCCCGCGTTAGGGCTCCGAACACTTCAACGGGGGCATGCCATGACCATTATCTGGACCATCATCATCGGATTCGTCGCGGGCCTGATCGCGAAATTCATTTCGCCAGGCCCCAACGAGCCGTCCGGTTTCATCTTGACCACCATTCTCGGCATCGTCGGCGCCTTCGTCGCCACGTGGCTCGGACAGGCGCTGGGCTGGTACGGCCCGAACGAGGGCGCCGGCCTGATTGGCGCCATCGTCGGTGCCATTATCGTGCTGGCGATCTGGGGCATGCTTTCGTCCCGCCGCACGACGGTGTAACGGCGGGCGGCTGATCGTTCGACGGGCGTCTGGCGGAAGTGCCAGGCGCCCGTTTTGCGTGCGGCGGTCTTGTTGCCGGTGCCGGCCTTGATCTGCTTCGGTATGGGGATCGCCCCGACACCGCACCGGAGATCACCATGACCATCCAACGCATCCAGCCGCCGGGTCTTTTCCAGCGCAGCCTCAAGGGCATCGTGCTGTATTCCCACGTTGTCATCGGCAGCGGCCGGCCGCAGGTCTACATTTCCGGACAACTGGCGCGCAACCAGCAGGGCGAGATCGTCGGCAAGGGCGACATGCGCGCCCAGATCGTGCAGGTCGGCAAGAACCTCAAGACCGCGCTGGAGGCCGCCGGCCTCGGGCTGGAGCATCTGGTCAAGACCACGACCTTCGTCACCGACATCGATGAGTTCTTCCGTCACCCCGACGCCCGCCGCGACGCCTTCGGGCCGGCGCTGCCGGCCTCGACGACGATCGGCGTCAACCGGCTGGCGCATCCGGATTTCCTGGTGGAGGTGGAAGCAATCGCGGAGATGCGGGAGTGAGATGGCCGAACGGCGGACGCCGTCGAACGTGGCGCCAAGCGAAACGGCCTGGGCCACCGCTTTCTTAACGCTTGCCACGAAGGCCAGCCGGGACCCGCGATCGTTCAATCCCACATTGGCAAGAGGATGGCGGCCGGAAAGGCCACGGCGCCGAACATCATCATGAACAGCACCAGCAGACTGGGCAGCCGCAGATATGCCTCGTCTGGATCCTGCGGATTGACGATGATCTCGATTGTCTTGCCGCCGCTGTAGCGGTCGAAGAGCCGTCTTTGCGCGGCGGAGCGGTCGTTGCCCGCCACCGCGAAGCCGGTGCGGTCGGGCACACGGCACCATTTGCGCCTTCTGATGCCGCCGATCTCGTATTCGACGTCGACCTCCATCATGACGGCGCTGCTGCGGCGGTTCGAACTCAGGGCGCGCGCCTGGTGTGCGACAGCCGGTACGCGGGGCCAGCGGCGCATGATCGAATACATGACGATGGTCTGCCAGGACATGTAGACAAGCGCCGCGACAGCGAGCGCGACAATGCCCAGAAACAGCAGGACAGCCAAAGCGCCACCCATTCTCCAACTCCCATTCCAGCCGGTCACGGCAGGGCTGCGGACCGCCGCGGCAAGCGATCCTCGGCGCTGCCGAGCCGACTTTCAATTGCGATCCCGGCGCCATAAATTCTGCAGAGTCATTTTGGGGGTGGAGCGCAGCGCATCGCCGGGGTCTTGTTTCGGCAGAACGGGGTTTGGCTTTGGGCAGAAAACCGATCATCTGGTTTGGCTCGATCGGTCTGATCGCGATTGCCGGCTACTTCCTGATCGGCATGGTCTTCGAGCCGTCGGAAAACGACGCCAGAGCCTTCCTGCAAAAGCTGTTGCGGGCCGACGGTCGGGTGCATGCCCGCGGCGCGGACGGAGCGGTGATCCGGCTCGACGCCGCCCGCATCGTCCGCATCGATGCGGCCCGGTGCCGTCCGGACCGCGACGATGCCCGCTACCGCGGCCGCTACAACCAGATCGTGGCGCATCGCTTTGTGTGCCGCTACACCGTCGTCACCTCCGGAGACGCGCGTTTCGAGACGGTCCTGCGCGCCAACCGCGTGCCGCCGGGCGGGCCTGCCGAAAAGTCCGTCCCGGGATCGCTGGTCGATCCATCGCGCTACCGGGAGGGCTATTTCATCCTGTCGCCCGTCGGCCTGAAAGAGGCGGAGGCCCTGCTGGGTAGTGCAGCGACGGGCGATTAGGGGGTAACACCTTGATCGACCCGCGGGGTCACTCCGTGGCGGGCCGTGGTGCGCGAAGAGCGGCAATCGAAGCCGACGAACGGAGAACTATTTCTACGCAATTGCCCACATAATGGCCGATGAATCGACTGGAATTCCCCGATTCATCTGGCGTTCTGGCCCTCTCCATCCAATTCCAAAGTTTGTTGAACTTCAAATGCCGCGGACAGTTGTGCGGCAGCCACGATGAGACCCCTCATCCAAACGTGACGCGGTGCGTCCTGGTGTCGGGCATGCCAGAGGAGGCTGAGCACGATGGGGCCCGGATCGACCGGTGGCGGCAGCATGACAAACCGAGCCGAACCGACCGCCGTGCGGGCGAGGCTTTCGGGGAGAGTCATCACCAGGTCGGAACAGGCGGCGATCTCCATGGCCGAGAAGAAGTTTGGAACGCGCACACGCACACGCCGGCTGCGCCCCATGGCCGCGAGCAGTTCATCGACAGGCGCCGGCCCCGTTCCCGTGATGTTTATAACAATATGGTCAAGGGCCAGGTAGTTTTCGAGCGTGAGCTTCCGCCCGCTTGCAGGATGTCCCGTGCGCATGAGCGTCACGTAGCGGTCGTCGAATAGTTTTCTCCGGAGGATGCCCGCTGGTGCATCCTCGATTACGCCCACAACCGCGTCGGCGGCTTCGCTCCCGAGCATCTCCATGATTGTCGGACCGGGCGGGAGGATTTCGAGATCGATAGCCGGCGCCTCCTTGGCCAGACGGGAGAGCAGGTGCGGCGCAAGCACGGCGGCGTGCAAGTCGGTCGTCAGCAAGCGCATGGATCCGGTTGCCGTAGCAGGATCAAAAGGACGGGCCTCCAGCAACTCGCCGATTCCGGCCAGCGTCCGCCGCAATGCGGGGCGAAGCTCCTCGGCGCGCGTGCTGAGCAAGTAGCCTCCCGGCCCGTCGACCAGCAGCGGATCCGAGAACAGGGTCCGCAGCCGGCCAAGTGCACGGCTCGCTGCTGGCTGGCTCATGCCGAGACGACCGGCCGCGCGGGTGACATTCCTTTCTTCCAGCAGGGCGTTGAGCGCCACCAGCAGGTTCATATCGATGCGGCGTAAATCCATTTCACGCATGGGAAATATATATCTCATGCATTAGACGCATAAAAGCCCATCCCCTACCGTCGCCCATGGATCACACCAACGGAGGAGCAAGATCATGTATGTGGTGTTCGGAGCGAGCGGCAGGGCGGGCGGGGAGACGGCGCGCGCCTTGATCGAGCGCGGCGCGGCCGTGCGCATTGTCCTGCGGCGCGCGGAAGAGGCGGCGCGCTGGAAGGCGACCGGAGCGCAAGTTGCGATCGCGAGGATGGAAGAGGCAGGTGCGGTGGCCGCCGCGCTGGAAGGCGCATCGGGCGCGTTCCTGCTCAACCCGCCGCCCGTTGCCGGCGATCCTTATGCGCGGACGGAAGAAATTGGAGCGGCGCTCGCCGAGGGCGCGCGGCGCACGAAGCTGCCCAAGGCCGTGGTGCTTTCTTCGGTCGGCGCGCAACACGCCTTCGGAACCGGGGTCATCGCCACCTTGAACCGGCTGGAAGCCCTGCTCGAAGGGGCGGCGACGGCGACCGCCTTTCTGCGGCCCGGCTACTTCGTGGAGACCTGGAGCGAAGTGGCGGAAGCCGCCGTCGCCGAGGGCGTGTTGCCGACCTTTCTTGAACCAGCGCAGAAAATCCCGATGGTGAGCACGATCGATGTCGGACGGGCCGCGGCGCAGCTTCTCTGCGAGGACTGGGCAGGCAAGCGCATCGTGGAGCTCTGCGGGCCAGAGGACTGGAGTGCCGGCGATGTTGCGACCGCTTTCGCCAATGCACTCGGGCGCTCCGTTACGCCCGCTTTTGTGCCGCCTCCTCAGCGTGTGGCCATACTCGCGGCGGCCGGTGTTCCCGCCGAGGTCGCGAAGGCGCTTCTGGGAATGTACGACGGCATCGCGAGCGGACAGGTCGCGCACGAGCCCGGCACGGAATTTCGGCGCGGCACCGTGCAGCTGAACGCAGCCGTCGAACGGATCGTCTCTGTCGTGCAGGCCGCCTGACCTGGACGCCACCCATTTGCAAACTGTGCGGCAGTCGGAGCTGTGTGGCGGAAGGGGTGTCCGCCGGAATGAGAAGCTATCGCCTTGAAATCCAAGCGTTTCATTTCCGAAAGCCGATCCAGTCCCAGTTTCAGTCCCAGTTTAGGAGTTAGATTTGCGCGGTCCGTTGCGTCGCAGGACACCGTGGCCGCCTTCGAACAAGAACTCTATTCGCTTGGTCGCGAACGCATGCAGCACCGCGGCGTATGTGTCGTCCCGGCCTTCGATCGGGCCCGGCGTCTTTTCTATCCGTTTGATCGATTCGACTGAAACGCCTGACTTTGCTGCTAGGTCCGATTGTTTCCAGCCGGCCAGAGCCCGAGCCGCTTTGAACATTTCGCTACTGACGCGCATTTTCCTAAAGATCTCCGTTGACACCCTGAGTGTCACATGAGGCACTTTAGGTGTCAACAAGAGAACGGGCCGAAAAGGGGTTGCAGCCCCGATCCGGCCCTAACACACAGTCAGAGGAAAGGACTCCGACCATGGTTTCGCAGAACAATATCGTAAAGCTCGCCGATTTCCCACGCAAAAAAGACAAGCCGCTGCCGCGGCCGAACGCATGCATGCCGCAAACGACGACGCAGAGCATGATCTGGCTTGGATGGCTTTCGTCAATGCGCGCCCGACAACATTGGCCGGGGTAATCGCCAAACTGGAAGCGTCGTGGCGGATTGTCGAGTCGGCGCGGGACGGGGATACCGTGACGGAATTCGGATGGGACGAGGCTACCGCATTCTTTCGCGCCGCGGTGGGCACACTCGGTCAGTTCAAGGCGCGCACGGCCTGAGGCTATAGCCAAACCCGCCCGGCGTTCCGGCGCCGGGTGGGTTAGCGATCTCGATGTGGCACCGGGCGCCTGCGGCCGCCCCCCGCCCCCTGGGGGGAGGGTCCCGCTCACGCTGTCGAAGGCCGCAACCCGCTTCTCCTAAATTTCAAAATTCTCAAAACCTCGTGTCGGGGATGTCGGATTGGTTCGGCCTCTCGAAACCAAGCCGACGACGACGACGCGTGGCGCGACTGACGCGCGCTGACGTCGGCCTTGAGCCATTGGCATTTGCTTTGCGCCGGGACGTCGCGGGTTGGCAAAACAGCATCATCATCCCCGGCAACGCTAATGTTCACGCGACCGAAAGCGTAGCTTTTTGAAGGATTCCGGGTTATATTTCACACAGGGCTGAACGCGTCGCTTCGCCAGCGGCTTCCGAAACCACAGTTCGCCCAACCATGCCCGAAGCCAGTTTTGCTGCTCAACATCGCCCCGTCGCCGCTCCCCGTATCATCGAATTTGAGGGGCGGCGAATCGAACTCCCTGGCGATGCGACGGATGATGAAGTACGGCAGATTCTTGCCGAGCCGACGCACCGCAACGACTTCGCGCCGGTCTGGAATCGCGGGCATCTGGACTAATTGGACCAGCGTGCGGAAGGTGAAGGAAGGCGAGACCACGAACAATCTCTTCGGCTTTCTCACCACCGATCCGAACGCCGAGGTCGGTGCCGTGCACCCGAAGGCGATGCCGGTCATCCTCACCACGCCCGAAGAAATCGAGGCATGGCTCACGGCGCCGACGGCTGAAGCCCTGAAGCTCCAGCGTCCGTTACCCCATGGAGCACTGAAGATCGTGACGCGAGGCGTGAGGAAGGATGAAGCTTAAACGCCGATCCGAAGTCTGGCCGCGCAAGCTGCCGCGGCCGGTGATCGTCCGTGGAGGCCGAAAGCTGCAGCTGCTCGCCGACTGCCGGACCTACATTCTGAACCTCGATGAAGGCGAGCAGGGCTTGCCGAAATGGCAGCGCGCGGCCGAGCTCGCGCTCACGGCGTCGGAAGGTGGCGACCTCGAGGCCGTCAGCCTGCAGTTCGAGCGCATCCTAGTCCACCAGAACAAGTGGTGCTGCCAGCCCCGTGAAGAAAGTCCGCCCTTCGTGCCGCCGTGAGCAGTAATGCTGACGAGGTTGGAACATGAAGGAAACCGGTATACGTAGTGGCTGGGCCGCGTTTTGTTCACGTTGGATTGGGCTCCACCAAGCCTACATGAAAGCCATGTTATGGCGCGTATCCAAGGCCCGGCCGGGCCGTGTGTTGGCGGCGAGTTTTATCCAGCCCCTGTATCTCGGTAAAGGCCGCCACGGTGCCTTCCGGGCCCGGATGGGTGCATGAAATCAAGCACGATGGCTA
Organism: Pseudolabrys sp.; assembly: GCA_030684935.1. Lineage (GTDB taxonomy): Bacteria > Pseudomonadota > Alphaproteobacteria > Rhizobiales > Xanthobacteraceae > Pseudolabrys. Next base: position 38,848 of record JAUXXH010000015.1, read on the forward strand.
TCGAATGCAGGTCCGCAAGGATGGGAACCGTGTGCGTCTTTTGACCCGCCGGGGGTACGACTGGACCGACCGCTATGGCTGGGTCGTCGAGGCCGCCGCCAAGCTGAAGGCGTCCAGCCTGACGATCGACGGCGAGCTGGTGTGCGTCGGCGCCGACGGCATTGCCGACTTCGCCACGCTTCACGGCCGCTGCAACGACGCCGATGCCTTCGTTTATGGCTCGGCGAACCCAACAAGGACTGTGGTGGGCTAGCGGCAGGACCGCAAAAAAATTCGCCTTGGCCGGACTACCCGGGGTTCGCTAGTCTGGTCTAAGCCTGCACCGCAATATGGGGTGAATGCGCAACCCCGGAGGGGCGATGCTCTTTAATTCATATGTTTTCTTAGGCATCTTCCTGCCCCTGACGCTCGCAGGCTATTACGGGTTACTGTCAGTCCACCGGCGCTCGGCTCTGGTCTGGGTCGTAGTCGCTTCCCTGGTTTTCTACGGCCACTGGGATTGGCGCTTCCTGCCGCTGATTTGCGGTTCAATTGCGTTCAACTATGCGCTGAGCAGATATATCGCCCGCTCACGGTCAATTTTGCCGTTGACAATCAGTGTTGCGGTCAACCTCTCCGTCCTTGGATTCTTTAAATACTCGCTGTTCCTAATGGACGTCGCAGGTTTTGCAAGCGACGCCCCTCAACTGCTTCGGAATGTTATCCTGCCCCTTGGCATCTCCTTCTGGACCTTCCAGCAAATTGCCTATCTGGTCGACGTTCACAGGGGCCGTGTAGCTCCCGCGCCGATCGATGCCCATGCCTTCTCGATGCTGTTCTTTCCCCACCTCATCGCCGGGCCGATCCTGCTGTATGTGAACATCTCCCGCCAGTATCTGCGGCCCGCTTGGCCGTCGGGCTTTCTGGCCCGGTCATTCCAGGTCGGCACGTTGATATTTGCGATAGGGTTGTTCAAAAAAGTGGCGATAGCCGACAGTCTCGCCCCATTCGCCGAGCCTGTCTTCAACCGGGCGGCTACCGGCGCCATCTCTCCTTCCGACGCATGGATCGGCGCCATCGCCTACAGCCTTCAGCTTTACTTCGATTTTTCTGGCTATTCCGATATGGCCTATGGCCTTGCCCGCATGTTTGGTTTCCGCATCCCAATCAATTTCTTGTCGCCCTACAAGGCAGTCAGCATTCTCGATTTCTGGCAGCGATGGCACCGGTCGTTGACGGCATTTTTCAGAAGCTACGTCTACATCCCGCTCGGAGGGAATCGCGTCGCTCTACCGCGGCAGACTGGAAATGTTCTTTTTGTTTTTCTACTCACTGGCTTTTGGCACGGTGCGGGCTGGACCTTTATCGCCTGGGGCGCGGGGCACGGGGTTCTTGTCGCCGCCGCTCATTTGTGGCGAAAATCTCCACCCCCCTGGATGACCATGGTTCCGACGTGGATACGGCGCTCATCTTCCAGGCTCGCCACACTCGCGGCGGTCTTACTGTTATGGGTGCTTTTTAGAGCCGAGAGCTTCGAGAGCGCCATGCGTGTATATGCCGGGATGGCTTTCATCACTCATGCCTGGTCGAGCGTTGCCTTCCCTGACCTTGGCATGTATCGAGATATCCCCTTAATCCTCGGTGTAGCCGGGGCCGGTGCGCTCGGCCTGCCGAACACATTCGAGATCAGCCGAATGGTCCGGCGGTGGGCCGCGGAGGGCCAGAAAATTCTTAACCCGGGTACGCTGGCCGGTTCAGCATTGGTTGGAGTGTGCCTGTATGTGGCTATATCCTCCCTTGCGCGTAAGGAAGCCACGTTCCTCTATTACAATTTCTGATAGCCATGCAGATCCACCGCACACTGATATCCGCCCTCGCCGCCGCCGCCACCGCGGCTATTGCGCACTTAGTCTTCAGCGCCGCCGCGGCATACACCATGGCCAGCTATGACAAGCGTATCTTCGACGTTCGCCGGTTTCCCGATGCGCGGGATTACCCAGCCCTGATCGGCGGCTACCTTGTATCTCGCGGGACGAGCGGCAAAACGGTCGTGGCAGGTTCCTCATTCTCCTTTGGCTATCCGTTTGCAGCAGATCTTGCGCCGGCTGCTCTAATGGACCATGAACCCATGAATGCCAGCATAATCGGGCTTGGCCTCCAAGGGGTGCGTTCGATCGTGTTGTGCGAAATGCGAGCCCGAAGACTACGGGCCTCCCACCTTGTAGTAGAAGTCCCTCTAATTAATGAGATTGCAGCGCTTAAGGTTTACAACAAACCTTCCCGCGGCTGCACAGAATCCTCCTCTGGCCACCCAACGCTTCTGCGTTATGCTATTGGCAACCCCATCGGACTTCATTGGGCAGAAATACTCACCGATCCGTATCGGCGAGCGACTCAAAGCGCCTTTGTATCCGTCGCTTCGGTCGCGGATGACTACTTTGCTAGCGCGGAGCAATTTGCATCGGTCAAAGCCGAGCTCTATGCGCGAATGGCTGATACCTACTCCATAGCGAAGGAAGTATCGGACGAGGCCTACCTGTTCGTCACTCCGGTCTACATCCCGGGCGTTATGCAAGCAGGCCGTGATGCCGAGAACGTGCGACAGCAGTTCGACTTTGCCCAATCTGCTTGCATCGACATTGCAGGCGAACGATGCATTCAAACCCAATCGATGCTCGACGGGGCGGTCTACTACAGCAACCTTACTCACCTAGGAGCAGCCGGAGCCCGAGAACTGGCAAGGCTTACTGAAATGACCATGCGTCGATGACGGCGGTAATTTTCTAAGCTGACTCGATCCCAGACTAACCCTCCATTACAATTTTACCCTTGGTTAACAACCGGAGGACACGACCGATGGGCACCGCTAATTTTCTTTTGTTTGGCTTAAGCGCTTGGGTCTTGTTCCAATGCTTCAATCTTTAAATCGGCGGCGGCAGCAGCGTTGGTTGACGTTAGGTCAGACAGGGCCGTTCGCGCCCGGGCCAACTTTTTGAAATTGCGATAAGTCGCGCTGACGGTTCTGCCGTAATTGCGCCTATATGGTCTGTTTTGGACCGAGAATGAAGCGCACCATCCAGGCAGTTCTTTTTGTCCTTGTCCTTCTGACCGCTTACGCCGCATGGCCGCTTGTCGGGTTGAAGGGGATCGTCGATGCGGTGCAGGCCAAAGACGCGGCCACGCTGTCCGAGCGGATTGACAGACCAGCACTTAAGCGCTCACTCATCGACCAAATTGGTCGCGCCTATCTCCGGGTGTCGGGAAAGGATCAGGGTCTCAATGAGTTCGAAATCCGAATTGCGCTTCAGATCGCTGCAACTTTGGCCGGCGCCAAAGTAGACGAGATGCTGAGCCCGTCGGCCCTGATCAATTTGTTGGAGCAGAGTGGCGGCACCGCCCCTTATGGCAATCTGCAGGTGGGACTACCGGGGCTAGAAGCCCCGAGCTTCGCGAACCTGGGCCGCCTGGTGCGCAACACCGAATATTCGGGAACAAACTTTTATATCCTGCTGCCGCTTACGAGCGACGAGCAGACCGGCTATCGCCTTCGCCTGACACTTCAGGACTGGACCTGGAAATTATCCGGGATCGGACTGCCGGAACAGGTCAAAACGCGAATAGCATCGGAGATTGCTCGATCTCAGCCGAACACGTGAGGTGGCTGCCGGGCAGCGTTCCTTATCGAACCGGACCGCACCAAGGCCGCGGCATATTCGGACACCCATCCGCGCTGCATTGGAAGGGCGTCGCAAGTCCCTCCGCGGCCAGGGCGGGCCGCAGAGCGGCGTAAACTGCGGCGGCAAAGTAAACCAGGCCGGCCACAGAAAACGAGGCGCCCACAATGGCGATCGCCGCACCGAAAGTGGCGATTGAGAGCACCTGCCAGCGCGTCATGAGACCCTCCCGGTCGCCATATAGCCAATCAGGCGGCCGGGGCGGCGTCAACGAGAGAGGTGTCGGGTGTATACGTCCGGCAATCAGTCAAGATATGAAGGTGTGGCCGGCACGACGATCAAGGAATAGGCGGGCTTCCGCGGCTTCCTCTGAGACGGACTCTTTGCGTAGCGCCGGCGCGCCGCAGTGGCCTTTATCGCACCCTTGTCAGGTCGCGCCCAGGCCGGCAGCTTCGACCGCGGAAGGGGGGCCTTCAAATTGTCGACAGGCAGGCCTCGCGCCCGATGGCGTTCGCAACGCCGGCTGAGGCGCGACCGTCGCCAGTCCGTCTTTGTGGCCGTAGCCGCAAAAGGACGGCCGCACGTCGCGCAAATCGCTTCAAAGCGCACCAGCTCAATGTGGCTGCCATTCACCAGCCAGTGGTCACGAAAACCGATGCGGCGGTACATCTGCCAGCCGATCTGGCGCGTCTCGGGGAGGGGGGCTTTCATGCGGCGCCCCGCGGTAGACGCGGCCCAGCCGGGGATTTGCACCAATCAATGAAATCCACTCCGCTGCTCCGCTTTATAGGAAAGCGGAGCGGAGCGGAGTCAGGAGTGGCGCTGCACCGGAGCGGAGCGGAGCGGAGTAGACCGGAGTAACCGGAGTCATTTCCCCCTCCCGGGCATAACGTATTGTGGTTTGTGCCACGAGCCCCGACTCCTTCAACACCTTGAGAGACCGGTGTAGGGCCTGATCCTCGCCTGTTGCCTTGCCCTTCTCGGCGCGGAGCGTTTTGAGCTGCTGTTTCCACTCTGAGAAAGTGGCGCTTGGCAGCAATCCGCAGTCCGCCTTGTTTGCCAGGACGGTTATCAGGGCGTCCAAGGGCTCCTGTTGTGCGGGCGTCAGCTTGGGCTCGAACTCGACATCCGCCGCCGGGATCCAGTTAACGACGACGGAGGTTATCGGATCACCTTCGTCGTCCTGGCCTAACTCGACGACCTTGATGCGGAATGCCATGGGTTCAATTTCAGCAAATTCCTTGATGCGCGGGGTCGTGACCGTCCTGACCCTGGACTTCGGATCAGTCTCGACCTTAATCAACAGATCGGTATCGTTCACCAGGATGCTCGAGCCGCGGTAGTCCGAGGAATCGTTCTTAGTCGGATGGTGAAGCATGAGAACGGCGGCGCCGGTCTCTGAAGCGATCAACTGGCAGTTCTTGATGACCGGGCGAACATGCTCTGGATTAGATTCATCGCCACCGCCTAACGCGTGCGAGAGCGTGTCAATTATGACCAGTCCAGGGGGCAGTCCGAAACGCTGTGCGCCTTCGAGTGAGCTCGCGATAATGTCTTTGGCGCTTCGGCTCGAGGTGCGCAAATCGATTGAGGTCGCTGCGCAATCGAAGGGGACTTCGACGCCCTCTGGAAAGTGTTCTCTGCGGATAGCTTCAATTCGGTCGCCGAGACCGGTCCAACCCTCTGTAGAGACGTACAGAACGTGACCAGCTTTAACTTTGCGTTCTTGCCAAGGCCGCCCGGTCGCAACGTGGGCGGCGATATCTAAAGCCAACGGCGATTTACCGGCGTTTGACTTGCCCGTCATAAAGGCCAGCATTCGCGGCTTTATAAGTCCTTGGACCAGGTAGCTTCGTTTCGAACTCCATGAGGGGACGCCGACGTTTCGGACCGGGAGGCCGCGGCGCGGCAGTGGCTTGGCCTCGTTGATCCTTATCGCATCAGGGTCGGGTGGCCTGCACCCGGTTCCGAAGACACCAAGTTAGGTGTTTTGATGGAACGGGAGGTGCGTCATGGAGCGTCGGAAGTTTACGCGGGAGTTCAAGCTTGAGGCTGTGCGGCTGATCAAGCAGCGCGGCGTCTCATTTGCGCAGGCGTCACAAGTCCTGAGCGTGCATGTGTCGCAACTGCGTAGCTGGGTGAAGGCCTTTGCGGACGATCCGCAGCAGGCGTTCCCCGGCCAGGGTCGGGAGAAGCCCGAGCAGGCCGAGATCGCGCGGCTCAAGCGCGAAGTAATCAAGCTGAAGGCCGAGCGTGACATCCTAAAAAAAGCCGCGGCCTACTTCGCGAAGGAATCGACGTGAAGTTCTCCTTCATCGCGAAGCACCGGGTGATCTGGCCGGCGGGATGGTTGTGCGGGGCGCTCGGTGTCTCGCGGGCGGGGTTCTATGCCTGGCTGACGCGACCGCGCAGCCGGCGCAGTCAGAGCGATGAGGAGCTCAGCGCCAAGGTTCGCGCCAGCTTCCTCGCCAGCGACCGAACCTATGGCGCCCGGCGCGTCTGGCATGACCTTCTGGCTGAAGGCGTGTCTTGCGGCCTGCACCGGATCGAGCGATTAATGCGACTACAGGCCCTTAAAGCGCGCCCGCGACGGCGCCGCCTGCCGCCGGATCTGGGTGAGCGGCAGACCTCCGCCGTCGCTCCGAACGTCCTCGATCGCGGCTTCGAAGCAGCAGCACCCAACCGTAAATGGATCGCCGACTTCACCTATGTGTGGACGGCGGAAGGCTGGCTCTATGTTGCGGCCGTCGTCGATCTGTTCTCGCGACGCGTGGTCGGCTGGTCGATGCAGACCGCAATGACCGCGCAGCTCGTGACCGACGCTCTGGTCATGGCGATCTGGCGGCGGGGCAAGCCCGATGCGCTGGTGCATCATTCCGATCGCGGCAGCCAATACACCAGCGAGCAGTTCCAGCGGCTGATGACCGATCACGGCGTCGTCTGCTCGATGAGCCGCTCAGGCAACGTGTGGGACAATGCGGCGATGGAGAGCTTCTTCTCGTCGCTCAAGACCGAACGCACCGCGCGCAAAACGTACCGGTCGCGAGACGAGGCGAAGGCCGATGTGTTCGATTACATCGAACGCTTCTACAATCCGAAACGTCGGCACTCGACGATCGGCTATATGAGCCCTATGGAGTTCGAGAGGCAGGCTGGATTAGCTTAGGCGGGTGTCAACCGAACCGGGTGCAGGCCA
>JAUXXH010000021.1 GCA_030684935.1 Pseudolabrys sp.
GGCCGTCCTGCACGGGACGCAAGCCCTGCGCCTGCAATTCGGCCTGGCCGCCCTTCTTGATGACGAAGGCGCATTGCCAATAATCGCCCCGGTTGATCAGCACGACGATGCGCCCGGCGTCGAACACGCCCATCACGTCGCTCGGATCGCCGGGATCGCGCGGGATGTGGAACCACAGCACGTCCATCGGCGCGCCGAGATCTTGCACCGTCAGTCCGGCGCGCTGGCGCAAGATCGAGCCGCGTCCGTCGGCGGCGATGACGAGATCGGCGCGCAGTTGGATCTCGCCGTCTCGCGTCTGCGCCTTGAGGCCGACGACGCGGCCGTCCTCCTCGATCAGGTCCGTCGCTTCGGCGCGCATCCGCAGATCGAACTGCGGATAGGCGCGGCCGGCGGCGGCCAAGAAATCGAGAAAGTCCCACTGCGGCATGAAGGCGATGTAGGGCGCCGCCACCGGCAAATGGCGAAAATCGGCGATCTTGATCCGATCGGCGCCGACGCGGCCGATCAGCTCATGGGCCTTCGGATGCGGCAGCGTGAGGAACGCCTCGAGCAGCCCAAGCTCCTTCATCAGCTCCAGCGTCGAAGGGTGGATCGTGTCGCCGCGAAAATCGCGCAAGAAATCCGCGTGCTTCTCCAGCACGGTGACGGCGACGCCGGCGCGCGCCAGCAGGAAGCCGGCCATCATGCCGGCCGGGCCGCCGCCGGCGATGCAGCAGGTGGTCTTGACCGGCGCCAGTGTCATCGCGGGCCTCCCCGTCATCCCGCTTCTGTCTAGCCAAAGGCGCTCCGCCGCGAAAGCCCTTGCCGCGTTGCCGCCGTCCGGTTATCAGCGCCGAAAGAGGTGATCCGTGACCGAACAGACGTCCGCGCGTCCGCGCCAGCCGGTGCCGCAACTGGCCGACTATCCGCACCGCGCCTCAGACATCATCCGCTTCGCCGATCTCGATGCGCAAGGCCACGTCAACAACGCGGTGTTCGCGACCTATTTCGAAACCGGACGCGTCGCCATGTTCCGCGAACCGGACCTCGGCATCGGCGTGGCCGACGCCACCTTCGTGCTGGTGCGCCAGGAGATCGACTATCTTCGCGAGTTGCGCTGGCCGGGCGATGTCGTCATCGGCACCGCGCTGGAGAAAATGGGCCGCACGTCGTTCACGGTGGTGCAGACCATTTTCAACGGCGACGTCTGCGCCGCCGCCGGCCGCGCCACGCTGGTGATGATGGACACCACGACGCGCAAGGCGACGCCGCTGACCGCGCAGGCGATCGCCAAGCTGTCGCCGTGGATGTACCGCTGCGCCTGACGCGGGCTCGCTCTTACGCCTGCTTGTCCGGGGTCGTCACCACCAGCCCGTCGAGCTCGTCGGTGATCTTGATCTGGCACGACAGCCGCGAGTTCGGCCGCACATCGTAGCCGAAGTCGAGCATGTCCTCTTCCATCGGCGACGGTTCGCCGGTCTTGGCGCGCCAGGCCTCGTCGACATAGACGTGGCAGGTGGCGCAGGCGCAGGCGCCGCCGCACTCCGCCTCGATGCCTGGAATGTTGTTGCGGATCGCGGCTTCCATCACGGTCGCGCCGGCTTCGGCGTCGACCGTGCGGGTCTCGCCGCTGGCATCGATGAAATTGATCTTCGGCATGGCGTTGAATGGATCGCGCTGGATGGGGGAAAAATGACCGCGCCCGGAGCGGCGGGCGGCCTGTCTATATCGTCATTCCGCCGCGCGCGCTATCCCCGCCGAAAGCCGCGTCTCAGTCGCCCAGCCAGAGCATCTCGCCGATGCGTGCCCGCGCCTCGTCGACGGCTTCGGCCAGCTGGTCGAGCGCCGACGCACCGGCTTCCACCGCGACGCAGGCCTGCGCCACGCGATGCGCGCCGATGTTGAGCGCCGAGCCCTTGAGCGTATGCACCAGGGCGCCGATCTCGCCGGGGGCGGTGGCGCGCATCCGCGCGATCAGCACGCCGGCCTGCCGGTCGAACAGTTGCAGCACCTCGCGCTCGAGGCTGCGGTCGCCAAACGTCATCCGGGCCAGATGGGCGCCGTCGATGGCCGTCGCCGGCCCCGCTGCCCAATCCGGCGCCGGATCGGACATCGTCATTGCGGACTGCATTGCCTTGCTTCCCTTCCCGAACCTTGCCGGGCGTGTTGTTGCCCGGCGAGTTTGGCTTTGCCGGGGCCAAATCCGGGTAAATGCGCGGTGGTTTTCCGCGGGTCATGCAGGCGATATTGGTCAATGGTTAAGATGCCCGTAACGGCGCGCGGTCGGTGGTATGGCAGCACCCGGAACCCAAGCCATCCGGCTCGTTTCCAGAATCCCCGACGGACCGCGCTTTATTAAGGTTAACAGAGAGTTAACGATGATCGGAAAGTCCGGCCCGATGCGGTTTCTTTCGCATTGGTCAGACGATAAGATTAACGGCGGGCGAGTTGTGCGCGTACCGGCGATCCGTGGCATGGATGGCGATGGTATCCGGGCCGGACGTCACAGTTCCGCCCGGGCCCCGAAGCGGTCGAGACGGTCGTATCAGTATCAGTGAGGCGTCGAAGCGAATGGCGAATATCCCGCAGAAGTCCAAGGATCCGACCGAAGACGCCCTCGCCGCCATCCATGAGGCGCTCAACCTCCGTCCGGGCGAAGCTCCCGATGCCGCCGCCGCGCCGGATGCCGACAAGACCGCGAACACCGCCGACCTGTTTCATGACGAGCCGCGGCAGCCGCATTGGGAAGCCGACGACGCGCCGCCGCTGCAGGCCGCCAATGACGACCGCGCCAATATCGGCCAGATCCTGCAGACGCTCCGCCGCCGGCCCTCGCGCACGCCCTATATGGTGGCCACGCTCGCCACCATCGGCTGGATCGCCGGCCTTTTCGGTACCGCCTTTTTGTTCCGCGAGCCGTTGCAGGCCCTCATCGCCACGCCGAATACCGGGCTAGCCGTCATCGCCGCGATGGGCGCGGCGCTCGCCATGCCGGTCATCTTCTTCTACGTGCTGGCGCACATGTTCAGCCGCGCCCAGGACATGCGCGTGGTCGCCGAGTCGATGGCAGAAGTCGCAATGCGTCTGGCGCAACCGGAAACCGCCGCCCGCGAGTCGATCGTCAGCGTCGGCCAGGCGGTGCGCCGCGAGGTCGCGGCGATGGGCGACGGCGTCGAGCGCGCGCTGGCGCGCGCCGCCGAACTGGAAGCGCTGGTGCACAACGAGGTGTCGGCGCTGGAGCGCGCCTACAACGACAACGAAGTGCGCATCCGCGAACTGCTCAGCGAACTGTCCAACCAGCGCGAGACGCTGGTGGCGCAGGCCGATCAGGTGCGCAACGCCATTGCCAGCGTGCATCTCGATCTCGCCCACGACATCACCTCGGTCGGCGATCTGGTCTCCGACAAGGTCAACGAGGTGGCGCAGCGTGTCACCCGCTCGCTCACCGAAAAGGGCGAACACATCACGCTGGCGCTGGGACACGCCGGCGACTCCATGATCGACGCGCTCAGCGAGCGCGGCTCGACGCTGCTCGACCGGCTCGAGACCACCAGCGACCAGGCCACGACCGCGATCGCCTCGGCCAGCGAGCGGCTGACCACCAGCCTCGCCTTCAAGACCGACCACATTCACGACGAGTTCGCCGACATCGCCGCGCGTCTGCAGCAGATGATGGCGACCCGGCTCGACAGCGTCGCCCAGGGCTTCGCGGCGAAGGCGGCGGCCACCATCGACCAGATGGCAACCCGCTCGCAGGGCTTCACCGAGGCGATGGCGCAGACCAGCGCCAACATCGCCGACACCGTGGCCGCCCGCGGCGACGAAGTCGTCGCGCGCATGGAGCAGACCGGCGCCCGCGTCACCGACAGCATCACCAGCCGCAGCAACGACGTCGCCGAAAACTTCCGCGACAATGCCGAGGCGCTGTCGCAGATGCTCGGCAGCCGCGGCGACGAGGTCAAGGCGATGCTGGCGGCGCGCCTGCAGGCCTTCGAGGACATGTTCAACCACGGCGGCACCGCGCTGTCGGAGAAGATCGCCCGCGATTCGACCACGCTCGGCAGCCTGATCACCCGCCAGATCACCGAATTCGACCACACCGTGAAGACCTATGGCGGCGAACTCATCGAGCGGCTCGGCCAGCGCACCAATGATGTCTCGGAGGCCATGCGCAGCTATCTCGACAGTTTCGACGCCCGCGTCACCGGCCGCTCCACCGAGCTGAATGAGACCCTGGATACCCGCCTCGCGAAGTTCGAGGAGAAGCTCGGCGCCAATGTCGCCAGCCTCGCCCGCACGCTCGAGGACGGCAGCAAGGACGTGGTCGCCGTCATCGACAAGCGCATCGCCGACACCGCCAACGTCATCAATGTCCGCGGCACCGAAGTCACCGTCGCGCTCGCCGCCAAGATGGTCGAGATCGACAGCCGCATCGGCGCCGTCGCCGAGGCGATCAATACGCGCGGCAGCGAAGTGTCGGCTTTGATCGGCAGCAAGATGGGCGAGATCGACCAGACGCTCGGCGCGCGCGCGCTCGAGGTCGCCAATACGCTCGACAGTCGCATCACCCGCTTCGAGGACCTGCTGGTCGGCCGCGCCGAAGCCGTCACCAGCCAGATCGAGAGCCGCACCAAGGCCGCGGCCGACTCGCTGCATGTGCGCATGGAGGAGCTCAACGCCTCGATCACCACCAACTCGGCCGAGGCCGAGCGGTCGCTCGGCGCCCTCACCGCCTCCACCGCCGCCTCGATCCGCAGCAGCGCCGGCGAGGCCGAGCAGACCTTGCTCGGCGTCAGCGATCTGGTCGCGCGCCGCTTCATCGGCAAGGCCGAAGAGATCACCAGCGCGGTCAGCGCGCGCACCCAGGAACTGGAGACCGTGCTGTCCGACAAGAGCGGCAGCGTGCTCGCGGCCCTCAGCGAAAAGGGCCAGCAGTTCGCCACCGACATCACCTCCGCCACCGACCAGGCGATGGCGACCATCGAGGAAAAGGGCTTCGCCCTCACCCGCGCCATGGTCGAGAACTCCGGCGAGATCGCCCGCATGATCTCCAGCGCCGGCGAAAACGCCACCGGCGCCGTCACCCGCACCCTGACCGAACTGAACGACAGTGCGCAGAAGGCGATCGCCATCTCGCGCGACATCTCGACCTCGACCGTCACCGAGATGCTCGAAACCCACAACATGCTGCGCTCCGACACCACCTCGCTGTTCGAGCGCCTGCGCGAAGCCAACCTGATGCTGCAGGAGGTGCTGTCCGGCTCGCACGAGAACATGAGCGCGCTGGAAAACACGCTGATGCTGCGCGTGTCGGAATTCGTCACCGCCATGAACGAGGTCAACGCCCAGACCGGCGACGCCACCGACCGCGTCGAGACGAACATCACCAATTTCCGCGAGATCACCGCCCACGTCATCACCGATCTCGGCCAGCTGGCGATCCAGTTCGACTCGCATGGCCGCGAACTGGCGAAGGCGGCGGCGCTGGTCGACACCAGCAACCAGCGCACCGAGGACACCGTCAACGAACGCCGCGTCCAGCTCGACTCCCTGGTCGCCACCCTCGACATCCGCACCGAGGATCTGGAGCAGCGGCTCAAGCGCTTCTCCAGCCTGCTCGACGAGTCGCTCGACGCCGCCTCCAACCGCGCCCGCGACGTCGCGCGCGTGGTGTCGGAGTCGAGCGCCGAGGGCACCCGCGCCATCAACGCGCAATACGACCGCGTTCGCGACCACGCCGAGGAAGTCGCCCGCGTGGTGGCCGAACAGAGCGCCGAGGGCGTCCGCGCCATCAGCGAGCAGCAGGACCGCGTCCGCCAGCACGCCGAGGAGCTGGCGCGCGCCATCGCCGAACAGACCGCCGAGGGCGCCCGCGCCATCAGCGAACAGCACGACCGCGTCCGCGAACATGCCGAGGATCTGGCCCGCGTCGTCGCCGAACAGACCGCCGAGGGCACCCGCGCCATCAGCGAGCAATACGAGCGCGTGCGCGAGCACGCCGAGGATGTCGTGCGCACGATGTCGGAAGGCAGCATCGAAAGCGCGCGCGCCATCAGCGAGCAGTACGAACGCGTCCGCCAGCAGGCCGAGGACGAGCGCCGCCGCGCCGCCGCGGCGATGCGCCAGGTCTACGAACAGACCGCCGGTGACACCCAGGCGCTGTTCGCCGACGCCAACGAGCGCTTCGCCGAGACGGTGCGCGAAATGAAGCAGATGGCGCAGGAAATGCAGCGCGAACTGGAAACCACCCGCGTGCAGACGCAGCGCGAGCTGGAAGCCATGCGCGGCCAGATGCAGCGCGAGCTGGAGGCCACCCGCGGCGAGTTGCGCCGTGGCGTGTTCGACCTGCCGCAGGAAACCTCCGAGAGCGCCGCGCAGATGCGCCGCGTCATCGTCGACCAGATCGAGGCGCTGGCCGAGTTGAACCGCATCGTCGCCCGCCACGGCCGCAATCTCGACGCGGTCGAGCCGGTGCGCCGCGGCCGCGAGGAGCCGGCGCTGGCCATCACCGGCGGCCGCAACAGCGACGCCCCGCCGCCGCCCCCGGTCGCGGCGATGCCGCCGCGCAACGACTTCACGACCCGCACCGAACTGCCGCCGCCGGCGCGCCCGGCGCCGCGTCCGCCGCTCGGCAACAACGACATCGGCAACTTCGCCCCGGCCGCGCGGCGCACCGAGGCACCGCCGCTGACGCCGGCGACACCGCCCGCTCCGCAGCCGGCCTCGGCCGCCGGCCGCGGCTGGCTGACCGACCTCCTGAACCGCGCCTCGCGCGAGGAAAGCGAGCCGGTCCGTGAATTCCCGCGCGAGGCACAGCGCGACCCGGTGCGCGAGACGCTGCGCGATCTCGGCCGCGACAATGGCCGCGAGCAGCCGCGCGCGGCGGAAGAACGCACCGCCCGGCACTCGATCGAGTCGCTCGACAGTCTGTCGGTCGATATCGCCCGCATGATCGACCACGACGCCGCCGCCGATCTGTGGGACCGCTACAAGCGCGGCGAACGCAACGTCTTCACCCGCCGGCTCTACACGTTGCAGGGCCAGCAGGCGTTCGACGAGATCCGCAAGAAGTATCGCGGCGATCGCGAGTTCAAGCAGACGGTCGACCGCTACATCGGCGAGTTCGAACGGCTGCTGGAAGAAGTCTCGCGCGACGACCGCAGCCAGGTGGTGGCGCGCACGTATCTCACGTCGGAAACCGGCAAGGTCTACACCATGCTGGGCCACGCCGCCGGACGGTTCGATTGAGCGGTGCTTGCCCCGGACGCGGTGCAGCACGCAGTGCTGCGCCGCAGAGCCGGGGCCGTTCCAACGTCTGAATTTGGAAAGGTCCCGGTTCAGCAGCGCAGCGTGCACACTGCACTGCGCCCGGGACACCAAAAAACCCCGCACCGTGGGGGTGAACTGACGGGCCGTAAAGGCACCCCACCCCGCGCACCTTCGGTGCGCGACCCTCCCCCTGCAGGGGAGGGTAAAGGGCCGCCTACACCACGCCGGCGGCCCACAGCACGATCTGCCGTGCCGCCTTGACGAAGGCCTCGTTAATCGCCTGCACCGCAGGCGCGCCTTGCGTCGACGGCGCCGGCACCACCACGCGGAACACCCGCGCCGCCATGATGCGGCCGGTGCGCTCGCGCACGATCTTGGCGGCGATCTCGACCACCGCTGTGTTGTCGGCCACCGAAATCTCGAAGGCGCGGATGTCGGTGATCAACGCGAAGTCATTGCTCAGCTTGTCGACCGGGCGGCCGACCGCGCGCAGCCGGCTGGCGTTCTCGAAGGATTGCAGAATGCGCGCCTGCACCAGCCGCGGCAGGCGGTCCTGCCATTGCGCGCCGCCGAGTTGGGCGGCCTCGCCCGGCGCGGGGCGCACCACGATCTTTTCGCTGTCATACGCCGCGAGCGTCGCCGGCTCGGCAATCACCAACTGGCCGCGCGCGGACACGGACCGCCGCGGAAAATCGCTGGCGGCGGCGAGATCATAGGCGGCGGGGGGCGCCGAACTCAGAAGGCCGCCCAGACCGCCAGAGCAGCCGGCCAGCGCGAACGCCAAAGCGAACACGCAGGCGGGAACTCTCGCCCGGGAACAAAGCCCAAAAAACATCACGCGCACCAACCCCCTGCAGACTCAGCGACGACCGCATCATTGCGCCCCATTCTAGGGCACGACGGCAGGCAAGCCACAGGCAAATAGTCCAAGTTTCCTGGGGATTGTCCGAAAATGTTGCTGCAAAAGCATATATTTCGAGCGCGCCGCGTCGTCACACCAACGGGCCACAGCGCAACGGGTTCCGCCGCGCACCGCGGCGGTAACCGCTTAGCGGCGGCCGTTGTATTCCGGCAACGTGCCGGTGCCGCCGCCGAACAGCAGCCGGCTCGGATTGCGGTCGAAATTGCGTACCGTGCGGTCGACTTCCGACAGCGTGCGGCGCGCGTCGGACGACACGGCCTCGATCTGCCGCGCCCCGGCGCCGGACAGCCGGCTGATGCCCGCGGTGATCTCGGCGGTGCGCTGGTCGAGACGCTCGGCCAGTTCGCGAATCGACTTCGCCGCCGCGTTGATCTCGCCGCCCTTGCCGTCAGGTCCGCCGGTCAGGCCCTCGATGCCCTCGGCGATGCGGTCGAAGCGCTCCGAATTGCGCCCAAGCGCGCTGCTGAACTTGTCGATGCTGGCCAGTGTGTTGTCGATATGATCGGAGTTGTTGGCCAGCGTTTCGGTGAACTTCTCGATATTGCCGAGCGCGCCCGCGAACGCCTTCTGATTGGTGGTGATGAATTCTTCGAGTTTCCGCAACACGTCGCGCGCCGCCGCGGTGACGTCCTGGGTGGCGCCGGGCGGCGCCACCAGCAGCGGCGGGGTCTTGTCCTTTTCGCTGGCGATCACCGGCGAGGCCGGGTTGCCGCCCTTCAGCGACAGCGCGGCAATGCCGGTCAGACCCTGGAATTCGAGGCCGATCTCGGTGTCGCTGCGGATCGCCACATTGCGGTCGACCGAGATGGTGGCGATCACCTGCTGCGGCTTTTCCGGGTTGAGCACCAGACCGGTCACCTCGCCGACGCGGATGCCGTTGAACAGCACCGAGGCGCCGGTGCGCAGGCCCGACACCGAGCCGTCGAACTGGATGCGATACTGCGCGCGCTCGCCGGTACTGCCGATGTTCTGGAACCAGTAGATGAAGCCGAACACGCCGATGATGACCGCCAGCGTGAACACCCCGATCAGCACATAGTTCGCCCGCGTTTCCATCGATCGCTCCAGCTATCTCTCTTGTCCGTCATGACCCATGAACTTGCTGCGATTAAGGCGCGGCGGCCACGACGGCCGGGCCGTGATCGGCCCGCGAGCGCTTGCCGTGAAAATAGGACCGCAGCCACGGATGATCCGACGCCAGCATCTCGGCCATGTCGCCGGCGGCGATCACCTTGCCTTCGAACAGCACAGCAATCCGGTTGCAGATCGAATGCAGGCTGTCGAGGTCATGGGTTACCATGAAAACCGTCAGCCCCAAAGTGCGCTGCAGCGTGGCGATCAGGGTGTCGAAATCGCCGGCGCCGATCGGATCGAGGCCCGAGGTCGGCTCGTCCAGGAACACGATTTCCGGGTCAAGCGCCAAGGCCCGGGCCAGCGCCACGCGCTTGGTCATGCCGCCGGACAGTTCCGAGGGGAACTTGTTGCAGACGCTGGCGTCGAGACCGACCATCTCCAGCTTGGCCACCGCCAGTTCGTCAAGCAGCCGCGGCGACAGGTCGAGGTACTCGCGCACCGGGAATTGCAGGTTCTCCATCACCGTCAGCGACGAGAACAGCGCGCCGTGCTGGAACAGAATGCCCCAGCGCCGCTCCACCGCCTGGCGCTCCAGGTCGGTGACCGCGTCCATGTCGATGTCGAACACCTTGATGCTGCCTTCGCGCTTCGGCAGCAGGCCGATGATGGTGCGCATCAGCACCGACTTGCCGGCGCCGGAGCCGCCGACAAAGCCGAGCACCTCGCCGCGCTGCACGTCGAGATCGACGTGGTCGAGCACGATCTTGGAGCCGAAGCCGACCACCACGTCGCGCACCTGGATGATGGGCGTCTTGCCGCTGGCGCCATTGGCCTTGGCGTGATTGTCAGGAGTCCCGGTGTCGGCCATCGTCACATCCCGATCGAAGCGAAGAAGATGGCGAAGATGCCGTCCATCACGATCACCAGGAAGATCGATTCGACCACCGAGGCGGTGGTCTGGCGGCCGAGCGATTCGGCGCTGCCCTTCACCGCCATGCCCTCGACGCTGGCGACGATGCCGATCACCAGCGCCATGAATGGCGCCTTGATCATGCCGACCTGGAAGGTGTTGAGCGCGATCGCTTCCTTGAGGCGCGACAGGAAGATTTCCGGGTCGATGCCGCCATAGAGCCAGCACACCAGGCCGCCGCCATAGAGCGCCGACATCGACCCGAGGAAGGTCAGGATCGGCACGCCGATGATCAGCGCCAGGATGCGCGGCAGCACCAGCACCTCGATCGGATCGAAGCCCATGGTGCGCAACGCGTCGATTTCCTCGCGCATCTTCATCGAGCCGAGTTCGGCGGTGTAGGCGCTGCCGGAGCGCCCGGCCACCATGATGCAGACGATCAGAACGCCCAGTTCGCGCAGCACCAGAATACCGACCATGTCGACCACGAACACGTCGGCGCCGAACTTGCGGAAGTGGAACAGGCCCTGCTGGGCGATGATGCAACCGATCAGGAACGTGATCAGCAGCACGATCGGCACCGCGCGCCAGGCGACATTGTCGAGTTGGTGCACCAGCGAGGTGAGGCGGAAGCTGCGCGGCCGCGCCAACACGCGCAGCAAGGCGACGATGACCGCGCCCAGCATGTTGACGATCGAGCCGAATGAAGTGCCAACCGCGACGATGTTCTCGCCGATCGACGCGAAGGCATAGGCCAGCGACTGCGATCCCGTCCGGGGAATCACCGTCTCGGCCTCCTTGACCGCGCCGACCTCCTCCATCAACTGGCGGTAGTCGGCCTTCAGCCCGGTCACGTTCGGCGTGGCGCCGCCCGACGAGAACGAGCGCACCAGCCGCTCCAGCAGCCAGGCGCCGAAGGTGTCGAGGCGCTCGACCCCCGCCATGTCGATATCGACCTGCGGCGCGCCGCGGTGCCGTTTGCGGGCGCTGTCGATCTGCGATTCCAGCCGGCGGGCGTTCAGCGCCACCCATGCGCCGGCGCCGACCAGCTTGAGCCGGTCGCCGTCGCTGGTTTCTTCGAGGAGAGTCTCGCCCAAGCGCCTTGCCTCAAATGCTGTGCACCGGCCCTGAATGCGGCGCTAACGCCATACTTGACCAGGGCTGGCGAACCTGTCGAGGGTTTGACCGAACCTGTCCGCCATGGATAGCCCCGATTCGCCAATCTTTGCCCAAAGAACCAGCAATTTGAATTCACACCTGACCCCGCCTTTGACCCTCACCGTCGCGACCGAGAGCTGGCCGATCGCCGGTTCCTTCACCATCAGCCGCGGCGCCAAGACCGAGGCGGTGGTTGTGGTCGCCGAACTGGGCGATGGCAAGGCCAAGGGCCGCGGCGAATGCGTGCCCTATGCGCGTTACGGCGAGAGCGTCGAGAGCGTCACCGCCGCCCTGGAGGCGATGCGGCCGCATCTGGCCCGCGGCCTCGACCGCACCGGCCTGCAACAGGCGATGCCGCCGGGCGCCGCCCGCAATGCGCTCGACTGCGCCTTCTGGGATCTGGAAGCCAAGAACGCCGGCAAGCCGGTCCACGCACTGGCCGGCCTGCCGGCGCCGCACCGGCTCACCACCGCCTTCACGATATCGCTGGGGTCCCCGGTGCTGATGGCCAAGGCCGCCCGCAAAGCGGCGCGCCGCGCGCTGCTGAAGATCAAGCTCGGCGGCGACGGCGACGCCGACCGCATCGCCGCGGTGCGCGCCGCCGCCCCCCACTCCACCCTCATCGTCGACGCCAACGAAGGCTGGACCGAGCAGAATCTCGAGGCCAATCTGGCCGCCTGCGCCAAAGCCGGCGTGGTGCTGGTCGAACAGCCGCTGCCGGAAGCGCAGGACGGCGCGCTCGCCCATATCAAGCGGCCGCTGCCGATCTGCGCCGACGAAAGCGCGCATGGCCTGTCGTCGCTCGCCGCGCTCGCCGGGAAATACGACGCCGTCAATATCAAGCTCGACAAGGCCGGCGGCCTGACCGAGGCGCTGGCGATGCGGGCGCAGGCCGAGGCGCTCGGCCTCACCGTGATGGCCGGCTGCATGGTGGCGACGTCGCTGGCGATGGCGCCGGCGATGCTGCTGGCGCAGACCGTGCGCTATGTCGATCTCGACGGCCCGCTGCTTTTGGCCAAGGACCGCCCGCACGGCCTGTATTATGCCGACAGCCTGGTCTACCCGGCGACACCGGAACTGTGGGGGTGATTGGACTCGCGCGCTAGGCGGCCAGTTCGAGCGGCCGATAGCGGGCCGGATCGCGGCCATCGATCACGATTTGCTGCGGCGTGGCTGTTGGAACGCAACGTCCGCTGAGGCTCTCCACACCGTCGACATCCGCCGTCAGCTTCAGCCGCTCGACCGCCAGCAGCCGGATCAGCGCGTCCGCATTCGGCTCGATGGGAAACTCGCCACGCTCCCAGCGTCCGATGCTTTGCGTATCGTGATGTACGATTTTCGCCAGTTCAGCCTGGGTCATGCCCATCTCGGTGCGCAGGAATCGCAATTCCTTGCCGCTGATCCCGGCCTTGTGAGCGACAATGGCTTCCGCGATGGCGCGGTGCAGGCCGTTCACGTTCCGAATCGTGACGGTGGCGTCAGCACCATCGTCACGGCTTTGAATGCCCTCCACCGTGACGTTGTCGAGGCCGCACTCCATGTAGTGATAGGACACGGTGAAATTTCCTTTCGCTTTGGCACGCACGCGATCACCCGGCATGACGCGGCTCGTCGGTCCACATCACCGTCACCAGTGTGAGCGCTTTCGTTCTCCAATCCGGAATGACGACCACGCGGACTTCCCGCTGTCCTGAGTTCGGCGTGCGGCATTGCATCTGATACTTCCAGTCCGACGTTCGCGCCGGTTTTTCGGGGCGCTCGTAAACGAAACCGTTCTTCAGCAGATAGATCACGTCGCCGATGATCAGGTCCCGGTCGGCGATCTGATCCAATGCATGCTGCGTGTAAGAGATGGCGAATTCTCCCGCCGCGATGCTCCGGATCCGCTCCGTTGCCTGCGCTGGATTCCATGGCTCCGGGATATCGGTCGGCGTCGGCATCCAGCGACAATCTATCATGGTGATAGATTGGGTCAATTCAAGGGGCGATTATGCACTTGACAATACCAGTCGGTCATGTACGATTCGGTCATGGCAAGCAAGCAAAAACAGCCCGCGAGCGGCAAAAATCCACAAGGCGATCTCACCCTGATTCAGATCGCTCAGCGGTTCTCTACCGAAGAGGCCGCTCGGGAATATTTTGAAAAGCTGCGGTGGCCGAATGGCCCGGTATGCCCCCACTGCGGTAACGCCGATCAAGCGCGCGTCTATAAGGTGACGCCGAACCCTGCCAAGAAAATCCGCGCCGGTCTCTACAAGTGCGCCGAATGCCTTCAAGGCTTCACGGTCACGGTCGGGACCGTTTGCGAGGACTCTCACATCCCATTGAATAAGTGGCTGATCGGTTTCTACATGATGTGTGCCAGCAAGACCCAAGTCAGTGCACTTCAATTGCAGCGCCAGCTTGAAATCGGTTCCTATCGGTCGGCTTGGTTCATGTGCCATCGCATCCGGTTTGCCCTGCAAGACATCATACCCACTGACAAGCTTGACGGAATCGTCGAAGCAGACGAAACGTACATTGGAGGCGTCAAGCGCGGAATGGGACGGCGATATACTGGCAATAAGACGGCCGTCGTTTCGCTTGTTGAGCGCGGGGGGCGTGTACGCTCTCAGGTGGTTCAGAAGGTTTCTGGCGATGTGCTGGGGCGCTTGCTCAAGCAGCATGTCGCTAAAAGCGCGCATCTTAATACTGACGAAGCGCCGGTTTACAAAAAGCCCGGCAAAGGTTTCGCGTCGCATGACGTGGTGAACCACAGTCAAGAAGAATACGCACGCCATGACGCCTCCGGCCGGTTGGCCAGCACGAACACGGCCGAGGGGTTCTTTGGAAATTCCAAGCGCTCTCTTGATGGCACCCATCATCACGTCAGCGCGAAACACCTCCCGCTTTACCTCGCCGAACTCGACTACAAATACAACACGCGCGAAGAGACAGACGGCGTTCGTACTGCGCGGGGGATTCCGAAAATCGTTGGCAAGCGGCTCATGTTACGCCGCCCGAAAAGTGTGCGGTCGTAATCATGTCCGAAGAACTCCGACAACGTGGTTACCTTTCTAAAGGTCGGGTACGAGGGGTGCCGGTCGGGCCTTTCGAAGCATTCGATCTTGGCAACACGACTTTCGATCAGTTGAAGCGTGTCGGCCTCATTCCAGACCGAAGCTATGGCAAACTAAACAACCGAAAGCCGGATGGGATTGTAGTTGATCGACGCGGCGATCAACCGCTTGTTAAGTTTGTGGTTGATTTCAAGGATCGAGGTGTACTTGATACCCCCGAGAAGCTAAGAGGCTGGAGCGAAAAGGTTGCGGATGAATATTGCCGTCCGCTGTCATGCGAATATGGCGGCGTCAGTGACCACAAGGAAAACTCCTGGATTTTAGTTTCGGATTCTGAATGGCAAATCATTCGTCGGGAAGATGATTACCCTTTAGACTCTCCAATTGACTTTGCCACAGAAGAAGGTCGCGCGCTTCTCGCGCGCACTCTTCACCGCTTTGAAACTAGCCTCAACAAGCCTCGCGCCGCTCTCCAAGCGCTGGAAGCGGTAAACCCGACCAATTTAGCCGACCAGACGTGGCAAGATATTTGGCTGGCTTGCGGCCAGGAACCCGAAGCATGCCTCGCAACGTTCATCGAATTTCTTATTTTCAAATATCTTTCGGATTTGAACGTTCTGAAGGTAGACAAGTCCGGTGTTCCGGTTGACTTCCACACTGTCCTGCAAAAGGACGCTACTGTTGTCCTGCCTTATTATTTCGACCATGTGCGACCGGCGATCAAAGAGCTATTCCCCGCAGGAGCAGACGGCACCTCTGTTATTAACGGGATGGTTCTCAGCCCAAACGTCAAAGACCAAGGGCGGCTCCTGCTACAAATTTTTCAGAGGTTTGAGGATTTCGGTTCGCTGCGAAGGATCGATCCGGAATTTAAGTCGCGTATTTTTGAGCGCTTTCTGAAGAAGAGTTTATCAGTAAAAAACTGGGGCCAGTACTTCACCCCGCGCAACGTGATCAAGGCGATGGTTGAAATGAGCGGTGTTGAGAGGCTGCCGCCGGGCGCGGTACTCGCGGACCCCGCGTGCGGCGTTGGGGGATTTCTGCTTGAGCCGTTAATGAACAAGCGTCCTTATGATTTTCGCAGCAAGAACGCACCTAATTTGCGCTACGTTGGATGGGATCGGGACGACAAGACAATCATCTTGGCTAAAGCGAACATGCTGGTGCATCTATCAGATGTCCTGGAGCAAGATGCTAAGGGGACAATTCCTCGATTAGCAAAGATTCTAAATGAGACGTTCCAGTCCAAGAGCCAGTCTATTACCGGCTCTCTGGCAGAAGCGCCCGTCGAGAAGTTTGATCTCGTCATGACGAACCCTCCCTATGTCACGCGTGGAACGGGCACGCACAGAGCTTTCCTAAAACAAGACCCCGTGACTGGCGACTATTATTCGGTTGGCGGAAGTGGCATCGAAAATCTGTTCATTCAACTAATCGTAAATGGTCTGAAGCCGGGAGCGCGTGCACTTGTAGTGGTGCCGGACGGCTTGCTCCTGCGTCACTCTGAAACCGCGTTAAAGTCTTATCTCCTAAAAACCTGCGACCTGGAGGCAATCGTATCTCTCCCAAAGGACACGTTTTATTCAACGCCGAAGAAAACCTATATTTTAATTGCACGCAAGAAGCAGGTTGAAGGTGCGATTCAGCGCGACCCAGTGTTTTCCTATCTTGTTACCGAAGTAGGAGAGACGCGCGATGCAAAGAGGTTCGTTATTCCTGCCAATGATCTTCCTCTAATGGCAGAGCGATTCCGCACCTTTCAAGGCAATCCTGCTAAATTTGAAACAGATGATCCTCGTTGCAAAGTGTTCCCGATTGACGCGTTCGTTCCTTCCGAGCATTGGCTCGTGAATAAGTGGTGGAGCCGCGAGGAGCGCGAGAGACTTGGCGATGTGGATGAGGAATCCTTCGTCGGCCCTGCCGACCTTGGCGTGATGCTTGCCGAAACCGGTAAGACGCTCAACAAACACGCCGTCGCGTTGTCGAAGCTCGGAGCGGCGACGAGGGTTGCCCAAACCGTAACGGTATCACTCGCTGATAAAGAACTGTTTGCGATGGGCATTGGCTTGCGCGTGCTCAAGAGAGAGCTTTTCAACAAAAAGGGCGGTACTGTTCCGCTGTACTCGGCAAATGTCGAGGTAGGGAAAGAACACGGATTTCTTGAAAAATCCAACCTAGAGAATTTCTCCCATCCGTCTCTACTCTGGAGCATTGATAGCGATTTCAATATGACAGTGCGGCAGGCTGGCGATGTCTTTGCTACTACCGATCACTGTGGACGGTTAGAGATTCTGAACAGTGACCTTGATCCAGTCTACTGCCATGCTGCGATAATCTATGGTTATGGAAGGCAATTCGGGTTTGATCGCGTGACTCGCCCGTCGCTTCAGAGAATGAGAAAGGTAACTTTCCGCGTCCCGGTTAAGGCGGATGGATCGTTCGATCTTGAGGCGCAGCGTTCGCTAGCCCGCGAGTATATGGCGATTCAAGATGCTGTAGACGATGCGAAGCTGAATCTCGAACAAATCTCCGATTTCAAGCCTAGGGCGGAATTGCCTCTGGATGCGATCGATTTAGGAGATCGCGAAACGCTCAGAGACGTTAACATCGCAAAGTCTCGCCTGGAACAGATCGAAAAGAAACCGCGTTCATTAGTCTCGGGGCGCGAGTTAAAGGCTCGACTCGGCGCTCTGAACTAAGTTTGCATACTATGGCCTCGCTCTATGGGTTCGCATACACTGAGGAAGCGCTAAAATATCTCGAGTCCGATGTCCCAACTAAGATTCGCGGCCAAATTAAACGGCGCATCGAAGCTCTAGCCGCAAATCCGTCGCCGCCTGGATCGAAGAAACTGTTTGGTGTTATGGATGGGGACTACCCCGTCTATCGGGTCCGCCAGGGCGACTACAGAATCCTGTATTCCGTGCGTCCGGTCATTATCGTGATTTTGGATATAGATCATCGCAAGGATGTGTATCGATGAAGTCGGCTCAGAAGAAACCCGCCGAAGAATTGCGAATGAGCAGCGCCGAGTTCGACCGCATTATGGGTCAAGCGCTGCAAGTAAAGCCCGAAGCTTCCAAGGCAAAATCCACCAAGAAAAAAACCAGCCCTAAGAAGGTCAAGACCCAGAGTAAGTAATTGGCTTCAACTAGGCCAATATTCGACTTTTTCGGTCGGTATTGTCAAGTGCATAATCGCCATTCAAGGCCCGCGCCCCTTGACCCCGATCAAAGCCGCTGCGGCCGCTGCGTGCATAGCATGACCGATGGCCCGCTCCTCACCCCCAGCCTTGATCGACTCACCGTCGGCCCGCATCGCCGACCGGCTGACCGCGTATGCGCGGCTGTGCCGGCAGATCGCCGGCGCCAGCTGGGATGAGGACACCGCGCGCGCCCTCGAAGCGATGGCCGCGGACTGCTACCGGGCCGCGGCGCGCGCCCGCGCACTCTGACCTGTGCCAAAACGGATCAGTCCGTCCGGATTTTTGTTGCCGAACCGCCACGCGACAAAAAGACCAGCAGGGACGGGCTGTTCAATGGTTAACAAATCCTTTCCGCGGCTCCGCCGATCGGCATAGACTTCGACATGGTTAAGCCCGCTGCGGTGGGCGGATACAGGGTCGGGTCAAACCGCGCACGCCGAACACGGCGGCGCGGTGTAACGGGGACGGGGTCATGGGGTTTCGCGGGCTGGTGCTGGGCGCCGCCGTGCTGGCATGCGGAGCGACATCCGCATCGGCGGCGATGCGGATTTCCGACGACCGCGGCGGCCAGATCGGCCACTATTTGCAAGCCTTCGCCATGCTGCGCTCCTCCGGCGAAAACGTCATCATCGACGGCAACTGCCTGTCGGCCTGCACGTTGGTGCTGGGCCTGGTGCCCCGGGAGCGCATCTGCGCCACGCCGCGCGCGCGCTTCGGCTTCCACGCCGCCTGGATGCCGGACAGCGAAGGCCGTCCGATCACCAGCCCGATGGGCACGCAGGCGCTCTGGAACATCTATCCGAACCACGTGCGGCGCTGGATCAGCCGCAATGGCGGCCTGTCGCGCAAGATGATCTACATGCAAGGCCGCGCGCTCAACGGCATCGTCGCCAGCTGCAGCACGCCGACCCGCCGCGCCCAGGCGGCGCCGCCGCCCCGCGCCCGCACCGCGTCGAAATCAGCGAAGCGCTACGCGCAGCGCCCGGTGCGCTACACCAGCGCAAGCGCCACCGGCGAGCGCCGCTAGCGCCATCGCCGCATAGGCCGTTGTGCCGTAGGCGGCAAACAGCAGGCCGGACAGCCCGGTCGCCGCCGCCATCGCCGCCCCCATCGCGATCGCCAGATAGCCTTGCGCGGTGGCGCCCTGCCCGTGCGGCACGATGCGCGCGATCAGCATCATGGCGCCGAGATGGCTGGCGCCGAAGCTCAGCGCATGCAGCAGTTGCAGCCACGGCAGCATGACGCCCGGCGGATCGAGCGCCATCGCGCCCCAGCGAATGAGCCCGCCGGCGGCGCCGATCAGCATCAGCAGCACCGGCGACACGAAGGCGGGCAGCCGCGCCGACAGCGCGAACAGCACGATCTCGGCCAGCACGCCGAGCGCCCATAGCGCGGCGATCGACGTGCCGTCGTAACCGGCGGCGCCCCAGGCCAGCGCCGAGAAGCCGTAATACAGCGCGTGGCTCGCCTGCAGAAGGCTGGCCGCCGCCATCACCGCGATGAAGGCGGGGTCGCGCAGCAACGCCTTGCGGGGCGGCGGTGCATGAACGGCCGGCGGCGCCGGCAGCGGCTCGAGCAGAAACGCCGCCAGCACCAAAAGCGCGCAGGCGGCGACGATCAGCCAGATCAGATGCCGCGCCGGAATGATGTCGAGCGCAAAGCCGGCGATGAAGCTGCCGAGAATGAACGCCGCCGACCCCCACAGCCGCACCGGGCCATAAGCCCTGCCGCGCGCGGCCAGCCCGCGCAGCGCGTAGCTCTCGGCCAGCGGCATGATCGGCGTATAGGCCAGCGCCACGAACGAAAACGCGATCAGGATGGCGGTTGCGCCCGATGACAGCCCGACCGCCGTATAGCCGGCGAGCGTCAGCAGGCTCGCCACCCCGATGACGCCGCGCAGCGCGTCGCGGCGGTCGGCCTGGCGTGCGGCGAGCGGAACCGCGAACACCCGCAGCAGCATCGGCGCCGCCAGCACCAGCCCGATGGTGCGGGCGTCGAGGCCCTTGGCGGCGAGCCAGACCGGCAGAAACGGCAAGGTGACGCCGCCGAGAATGAAAATCGCCGCATAGAGCCCCGACAGCCGCGCCGCAAAGCCTGTTCGCACCTGGGGAAGAGCCTCGGCCATTTTAGGTGTGGGGTGCCGCCTTAATTGCCCGAATCAAGCCGGCTGATAGATAGACTGGGGGTTGAAGGAATGCACGGCGTGAGCAGCAACGTGGCGAACGAAACACTGGCCGCGGCCGAGACGCCCGGCGAGGACGACTACCAGGCCTTCTACGCCGTGCTGGCGGAGAGCGAACGCGGCCGCGCGTTCCTCGCCGAGCATGCGCGCCGCGCCCGCCAGGCCGACACCGCGATGCTGGTCGAAGCCTTCGAGCGGCTGGAGACGCGCATCGCCGCGCAACTCGCGGCCGCGCCGGTCGAGGCGCCCGCCGCTGCACCGGAGGCGGTTGCCGCCGCGCCGGTGCCGGAGAGCCAGCCGCTCGCCACGGCGATCCCCGAGGTGATGCTGTTCGAGGCGCCGCGTGCGGTTGAGGCGCCCGCGCCACCGGCAGCGGCAACGACGGTGGCGGCAACGACGGTGGCGATTGTCGAGACCGTCACCGAGACCGCTGTTGTGGTCGAGCCGACCGCCGAACCGCCGCGCGATCCGCTGGCGGCGGTGATGGCGCTGACCGACGACGAGCGCATCGCGCTGTTCACGTGAGTCCGAAGAGCGGATTGTTCTCCGCTCGTCCCCGCGCAAGCGGGGACCCAGGGGCCACACACATTCTGACTCAAGGATGCGTCGTCCTGGATTCCCGCTTGCGCGGGAATGAGCGGGTGTGGATCACTCCCCGATAATCCTGGCAAACATGTCGGCATCGACATTGCCGCCCGACAATATGCCGACCACCACCTTGCCCTTCACCTCGAGCCGTCCCGCCAGCAGCGCGGCCAGCCCAATGGCGCCGCCGGGTTCGACCACCAGCTTCAGTTCGTTGAAGGCATAGCGCACCGCATGCATCACCTCGGCGTCGGTGGCGGTCAGCCCATCGCCGATCAGCCGCTGCGTGATCGGGAACGTCAGTTCGCCCGGCGTGACGCTCATCAGCGCGTCGCAGATGCTGCCGCTGGTGCGCGCATTGTGCTCGCGCCGGCCGCTGACAAAGGACCGCCGCGTGTCGTCGAAGCCGTCCGGCTCGACCGTGTACATTTTCACTTGCGGCACGCGCGCCTTGACGCCGAGCGAGACGCCGGCGGCGAGCCCGCCGCCGGAGGCGCCGACCACGACGATATCGGGTTCAAGCGACTGAAGCGCCAGATCGTCGACGATCTCGCGGCCGATGGTGCCCTGCCCGGCGATGATCATCGGATCGTCGTAAGGCGGCACCAGCGTCGCGCCACGCTCGGCGACGATGGCGTCGGCAATGGCGGCGCGGTCTTCGCTGTCGCGGTCGTAGCTGACGATCTCGGCGCCGAGCGCGCGGGTGCGCGCGATCTTGGCGCGCGGCGCATCGGCCGGCATCACGATGGTGGCGCGCATGCCGAGCAGCCGCGCCGCGGCGGCGACGCCCTGCGCGTGGTTGCCGGACGAATAGGCCACGACGCCGGCGGCACGCCGCTCCGGCGCAATGCTGGAGATGCGGTTATAAGCGCCGCGGAACTTGAACGAGCCGGTGCGCTGCAATGTCTCCGCCTTGAGGAACACGCGCGCGCCCAACAAGTCGTCGAGCACCGGCGCGTTGATCAGCGGCGTGCGCACCGCGACGCCCTTGAGCCGCGCCGCGGCGGCGGCGATATCGGCGTCGGTCGGCAGCGTGCGGGTGTCGATAGCGCCCATGGGGGGAGGATAGCGGGAAATGCAGGGGGCGAATAGGGAGTGGCGAATGGCGAGAAGCTGTCATTGCCGGGCTTGACCCGGCAATCCATGATGACCTTCGTCAATGGCGGTCTTACGTAAGGTCTTCCGGGCCGCACCGCCTCATGGATGCCCGGGTCAAGTGCCACAGCCGGGCCGGCCGAAGGCCGGACCCGGTTGCCCGGGCATGACGCAGAGAGCGGGACGGCGCCTGCGAAGGCGCCGCGTCTCGAGACGGCCGTTCGGGCCTCAGGATGAGGCGGCGCATCACGCCGCCTTCTTCTTCGTCCCCGCCGCCGCCAGCACCGCGTTGACGAAAATCCGCGCGCTATCGGCCCAGGTCTTGCCCAGCGCGAAGTCGCGGCAGGCGTCGCGCGAACAGTCGAGCGCGCCGAGACAGGCGCGGCGCAGATCGTCGTCGAGCACGCCGACCGGCGCGTCCCCGATCACGTCGCGCGGCGCGTCCGCCGGAAACGCCGCCACCGGCACGCCGCTCGCCAAAGCTTCGAGCAGCACGAGGCCGAATGTGTCGGTGCGGCTCGGAAACACGAACACATCGGCCGCGGCATAGAGCGCGGCAAGATCGTCGCCGTGGCGCGCGCCGAGAAACACCGCGCCGGGATAACGCTTGGCCAGCGCCCCCCGCGCCGGGCCGTCGCCGACCACGACCTTGGTACCCGGCAGATCGACGCTGAGAAACGCCTCGATGTTCTTCTCGACCGCGACGCGACCGACGGTGAGAAAAATCGGCCGCGGCAGATGCGCCACCGCCTCGTGCACGCGGCCCGGCCGCGGCCGGAATACCTGCGCGTCGACGCCGCGCGGCCACAGCGTCACGTCATGGAAACCGCGTTCGACAAGTTCGCGGCCGAGCGTCGGCGTCGCCGCCAGCACCGCCGCACCCGGCGCATGAAAGCGGCGCAGCCAGTTCCAGGTGATGTCGGCGGTCCAGCTCTGCGGCACCGGCAGGCGGCCGGCGAGATAATCGGGAAAGCGGGTGTGCAGGCTGGTGGTGAAGGGCACGCCGCGCCGCATGCACAGCTTGCGCACCACATGGCCGAGCGGACCTTCGGTGGCGACGTGAATGGCGTCGGCGCCCGCCGCCGCGAGCCGCCGCTCGATGTCGCCCGGCGGCGGCAGCGCCAGCCGGATTTCCGGATAGCTCGGCATCGGCAGCGTCCAGTACAGCGCCGGCGACAGGAATTCGATGTCGGTGCCGAGCAACTTCGCCTCGCGCGCGACATGGCCGAGCGTGCGCACCACGCCGTTCACCTGCGGCTCCCAGGCGTCGGTGGCGATGAGGATTTTCATGGCTTGCGTTCCTTTCTCACCGCGCTGTCATTGCCGGGCAACCGGGTCCGGCCTTCGGACGGCCCGGCTGTGGCACTTACCCGGCAATCCATGATGAGGTGCGTCACATGCTGACTGACGTAAAGCCGAGAATGTTGCGAGGCATCATGGATGCCCGGGTCAAGCCCGGGCATGACGCAGAAATTGGAACAGCCGCCCATACGCATCATGTCGTCATCGCCAACGACTGCCGTCGTCGACAACGGGCCCCTCACGCCGCCTTGGCCTGCGCCAGTGCCGGCTCCTCGGTCACGCCGGCGCCGGTCTGCGTCCAGGTGATGATCTCGAAGGTGCCGTCGAGACCCTCCGCTACCGCGGTGCAGCTTTCGACCCAGTCGCCGCAATTGATGTAGCGCAGGCCGAAATTGTCGTGCATCGCCGCGGTGTGGATGTGGCCGCAGATGACGCCGTCGGCCTGGTGGTGCTGCGCCTCGTTGGCCAGCGCCTTCTCGAAGGCGCCGATGTAGTTGACGGCGTTCTTGACCTTGAACTTCAGCCACTGCGACAGCGACCAGTACGGCGCGCCGAGCAGCCGGCGCATCGCATTGTAGCCGCGGTTCAGCGTGATGGCGAAGTCGTAGGCCTTGTCGCCGAGCAGCGCCAGCCAGCGCGCCTGCGTCACCACCAGATCGAAGATGTCGCCATGCACGACCAGATAGCGGCGGCCGTCGACGCCCTCGTGGATGGTGTTCTCCACCACCTCGATGCCGCCGAAATGGGTGCCGAAGTATCCGCGCAGGAATTCGTCGTGGTTGCCGGGGATGTAGATCAGCCGCGTGCCCTTGCGGCCCTGGCGCAGCAGCTTCTGCACCACGTCGTTGTGCGCCTGCGGCCAGTACCAGGACGAGCGCAGCGCCCAGCCGTCGACGATGTCGCCGACGAGATAGACGGTGTCGGCTTCGTGGTGGCGGAGGAAATCCAGAAGTTTGTCGGCCTGGCAGCCGCGCGTTCCCAAATGGACATCCGAGATGAAAAGCGCGCGAAATCGTCGCGTGGCGTTCTCCGTCACGGCGCGACCAGTCCCATTTCTGTCTTCATGTGCGCAGGCATTAGCAGACCCCCATGATGGTTTTATGACAACGGCAGGCGACGAAAACGCACCAGCGTATAGACCCCGAACGGCTTGACCTTGCGCCGCTCGATCAGCTCGGCGCCGCCATGGCCGTCGGCCCAGGCCGCCAGCCGCGAGAACGGAAACTCCGGGCGCAGGCCGAGCGCGTGCGCCTGGCGCGCCAGAAGCCGCTCGACCGCGGCGGCCAGCCCGCGCTCGGAATAGAGATGATTGACGAGGATGATCTGTCCGCCCGGCCGCGTGACGCGCGCGCATTCCGACAGCACGCGCTCCGGATCCTCGACCAGCGTGATGACGAACTGCCCGACCACGCAGTCGAACGTCGCGTCGGCAAAACGCAGGTCCTGCGCGTCCATCACCGCAAGCTGCTTGACCTGCGGATAGCGGCCGGTCGCGCGCCGCGCGCGGGCCCGCGCGATCATCGGCTCCGACAGATCGATGCCGGTGATTTCGTCGGCTTCGTCGTAGTCGTCGAACGACAGGCCGGTGCCGACACCGATCTCGAGAATGCGGCCGCCGACTTCGCGCGCCGCGCTGGTCGCCGCGCGCCGGCCGTTGAGAAACACCGGCCCGCACAGCGCATCGTAGATCGGCGCCCAGCGCGCATAGGCTTTGGTCATCACCTGACTGTCGGGATCGCGCTGCATTGGCCTCTCGCGAATCGAAACGCTGTCGTTCGCTCCGGAGGTACCAAACGAATGCTACAATGCCGCGACAGACCCCGCCCTTGACCTGCCATGCTTGGGGCGTAAACACCGGACGGTCGTCCGCAACCTGCGCGAGGAGCGCCGCCCATGAATCTCGGAATTGCCGGCCGCAGGGCCATTGTCTGCGCCTCGAGCCGGGGCCTCGGCAAAGCCTGCGCGCTGGCGCTGTCGGAAGCCGGCGTCGAGGTCGTCATCAACGGCCGCGACGAGAAGCGGCTCAAGGTCACCGCCGCCGAGATCGCCAGCCTGACCGGCGGCAAGGTGATCGCGGTCGCCGCCGATGTCGCGACGCCGGAAGGGCAGAAGGCGCTGCTGGCCGCCTGCCCGCAGCCCGACATTCTGGTCAACAACAATGCCGGCCCGCCGCTGCGCGATTTCCGCGAACTGTCGCGCCAGCAGATGATCGACGGCGTGATCGCCAACATGATTGTCGCGGTCGAACTGATCCAGCAGGTGATCGACCCGATGAAGGCGCGCAAGTTCGGCCGCATCGTCAACATCACGTCGGCTTCGGTGAAGGCGCCGCTGGCCGGGCTCGATCTGTCGTCGGGCGCGCGCGCCGGGCTGACCGCGTTTCTGGCCGGCGTCGCCCGCACCGTCGCCGACAGCAACGTCACCATCAACAACATCCTGCCCGGCGCCTTCGACACCGACCGGTTGCGCGGCACGCTGGTGAAGACCGCCGAGCAGAAGGGCATCAGCGTCGAAGCCTTTGCCGAGGAGCGCAAGGCCGGCATTCCGGCGAAGCGCTTCGGCGAGCCGGCCGAGTTCGGCGCCGCCTGCGCGTTTCTGTCCTCGGCGCAGGCCGGCTACATCACCGGGCAGAATTTGCTGATCGATGGCGGCAATTTCGCCGGGGCGTTTTAGGGGGCGACGACGCCGTTTGATGTCGCGCGTTGCGCATCGCCATCCTCGGCGTCATGCGCGGGCTCGACCCGCGCATCCATGATGACGTGATGCACGGAAGAACCTTACGTAAGCTTGCGGCGCGCCGATCTGCCTCATGGATTGCCGGGTCAAGTGCCACCGCCGGGCCGGCCGAAGGCCGGACCCGGTTGCCCGGCAATGACAACGGAGAGGCAGCATCGCACCCGCCCCTCACGCCCGAAACTCGACCCCGAGGCGCGTCGCGGTGCGCCAGATCACATGACACGGCTGCTTGAAGTGATCGGCCTCGATCACCAGCACGAAATCGTCGGGAATGCCGACCTGGCTCGCCACTTCCAGCAGCGCGCCGGCCGGCGACAGGTTGCGCACGCGGCAGTCATAGGCGCCGCCGTGATTGATCGTGATGCTGCCACCCTTCAAGGTGCGGTGGCGCTGGGCCTTGCGCCGGTCGTCCGGCGTGCGTCGTTCGTCCAGTTCGCGTCGTTCATTCATGACGAATCCTCCGCCTCATCGAGATCATCGATGCACGCAACGCTAGCGGAAACCCTTTAGCCGCGGGTGAAACTGATCGTCAAAACACGAGGATTGGCGTTAGTCTTTGCTAACCATGGCGCGGCCGGGGCCGTTCATCCGTCGACCGCCTCCGGCAGCAGCGCGCGCACCGCGAGTTCGTGCTTGAAGCAGCCGATCGCCTCGTCGACCAGCGCCGCGCTGTTGGCCTTTTCCAGCTTGCGCAGCAGCGCCTTCAGCAGCGGATCCTTGTCGCGGATGGTCCAGCGGCGGGTGAACACCTGGGCGTCGTAGAGCGAGGTGATGCGCACCGGCGCGGCGACCTGCGGCAGCAGGGCATCGAAGTGCTGGGTGAAGGGCATGCTCATGTCAGAAATCGCTCGGGTGCAGGTCGTAGGAGCCGCCTTTGCCGCTGCTGCCATAGCGGCGGGCGGCGGCGGCGCGGATCTTCGACAGATGGCGGTCGAAAGCGGCGAGCAAAGCCGGTTCGTCGTGCATGGCGCCGGGCGCGAGACGCTGCAGCGCATCGGCGCTGACATAGAACGACGCCTCGAGGGTGCGGTCGTAGCCCCAGAAGTGAACGGCGTTGCGGGTCGCGTCATAGGCGCGGCTGGCGTTGGGAAAGTTGATCGACATGCCGATCACCATGCGCGCTTATCCGCGGCGGCGATAGGCGGCACAGAATTTTTTTCGCCGCCGGTTGACAATGTGCGGTGCCACGATAGGCGGCAACGGCGCATCAAGCATATCGCGGTATCGCACGGCCATGCGATGTGACTCCGGCGCCGGAAACCTCTATAGAGATCGATGACAGCGGCCGGAACCGGGCGATGCACCGGATATCAGCGGGCCAAGGGTCCGCGGGAGGACCCCCATGAACATCTACATCTTCAAGTCGCAGGCCAACCCCGAGTTGCGCGCCTTTTCCAGCGACCAGGGCGGCCAGTCGCTGCCGAAGCAGTTCCGCCCCTGGCACGCCGTCGGCGTGCTCAAGCCGGATGCGGCGCCGCCCAACAATCTCAGCCGCGATGTGATCGAGAAGTCGGTCGCCGACGGCGGCTTTCAGCTCTGGAAGATGAAGAGCGCCGGCTGAGCGGCAGGTTTCGCGCCGGTCACAGCAGGCCGTAGCGGGACACGGCCGCGTAAAGCACGATCGCGCAGATCGTCAGAATGAGCAGCATCGGCGCGCCCTCGATGACGTGCCGGCGGTCGCTGTCTCTTGTCCCCGGCACGCCCCACCCCCGTTCGCGCGCAAAGCCGTCGCCGGCGCGCCGCATACCGCTGGTTGTTGATTGGGCGACGACCCTGCCCGCCCGCCGTTAACAGGCCGACAAGGCGAAGGCGCGGATTGTCGGCAATCCACACGGTCTGTCGTCCCGCATGCCGGGACCAAGGCAAAACCGGGCCGGAGACGGGTGGGTTGCCCCCTCCCCGCCGCTGTCGCATGATCGGTTCCGGACCCGCCTTGTTATTCACCCTTTCCAAGAAACGATCCCAAGGAGACTGCCCTATGAAGCTTGTCCGCTACGGCGCGCCCGGCCGCGAAAAGCCTGGCATCATCGCCGAGGACGGCAAAATCCGCGACCTGTCCCGCATTGTGAAGGACATCGACGGCGCGATGCTCGCCTCGGGCGGTCTGGCCAAGATCAAGAAGGCCAATCTCAAGCGCATGAAGCCGGTCGCCGGCCGGCCGCGGCTCGGCCCCTGCGTCGGCAATGTACGCAATTTCATCGCCATCGGGCTCAACTACTCCGACCACGCGGCGGAAGCCGGCATGCCGGTGCCGAAGGAGCCGATCATCTTCAACAAGGCGCCGACCTCGATCTGCGGGCCGAACGACGACACCATCATCCCGAAGGATTCGACCAAGCTCGACTACGAGCTCGAGATCGGCATCGTCATCGGCAAGCGCGCGCGCTATCTGACCAAGGAAAACACCAAGGCGGCCATCGCCGGCTATTTTCTGGCCAACGACGTGTCCGAGCGCGCCTTCCAGATCGAGCGCTCCGGCGGCCAGTGGAACAAGGGCAAAAGCTGCGAGACCTTCGGCCCGATCGGCCCGTGGTTCGTCACCAAGGACGAGATCAAGGACCCGCAGAACCTCGACATGTGGCTCGACGTCAACGGCGAGAAGCGCCAGCGCGGCAACACCAGCACGATGGTGTTCGGCTGCGAACACCTCGTCTGGTACTGCTCGCAGTTCTTCGTCATGGAGCCGGGCGACATCATCATCACCGGCACGCCGCCGGGCGTGGGCCTCGGCATGAAGCCGACGCCGCAATTCCTCAAGGAAGGCGACGTCGTGACGATGGGCATCACCGGCCTCGGCGAAGCGCGGCAGAAGATCGTGAAGGGGAAGTATTAGGCGGGCGCTCCAAGCTCCGCTCATTCCCGCGCCAGCGGGAATCCAGAGCCAAAAGCGCCGCCTTCTCTTCACCCCTCCCCCTTGTGGGGAGGGGTCGGGGGTGGGGGTGGCTGCCTCATCACAAAGCCCCCACCCCGCTCACTTCGTTCGCGACCCTCCCCACAAGGGGGAGGGTAAGCAAGAAAAACAAAACCCCGGGCGATGAGCCCGGGGTTTTTGCTTGTGCCCATGCCCCTTGACCCGCCCGGCGCCAGCTTCCTACCCTTGTCCGATGGCCACCAAGACCGAGTCCATCGAAGTCGATACCGCGACCGCCGCGGCGCTGAAGACGCGCGCCGCCGAGCGCGGCGTCAGCGTGTCCGAGCTGGTCGCCGAACTGGTGCCGTTGAGCCTCGACGATGAAGCCGTCGCCGAACTCGACCGCCGCTGGGCCGCGGTCGAAGCGGGTGCGGTCACGATACCGCAGGCCGAGCTTGAAGCGTGGCTGCGCACCTGGGGCACGCCGGACTTCCGGCCGCGATCCCGGTGAGAGTCGAATGGTCGGCTGATGCCGTTGCCGATCTCGACCGCTTCGCCGATTTTCTGCACCGCCATTATCCGAGCCTCGCCGGCGCCGTGGCGCAGGAGATCATCGTCAAGGCAAAGGTGCTGAGCGAACAGCCCTTGCTGGGGCATCCGATCGCCGGGCGCGAACACTATCGGCAGATCGTCTTGCAGGTTCTCCGCGCGGCTTACGTGCTTCAGTATCGGGTCGAATCTGAGCGCGTCGTTATCCTGCGCGTGTTTCACGGCCGCGAACGACGGAAGTGATTTCGGCCGCGCGACATTTTCGTCGTAGGGTGGCTAAGCGAAGCGTGCCCACCTCTTTATCATAAAGACGTTGCGTGAGCCCGGTGCTCGCGCGCCTTGGCCCACCCTACCGGCTCAACACCCCCCGGTGCGAGCCTAAACAAAGGGCCACACCACCTCAATCAGGACGCAGTTCACTCCGCATCCGCTCCATAGTACATTTCCCGCCTAGGGGAGTGACTCGTGTGGCTGAAATTAAACTGGCTGAAAAATTCATCGCTTATATCGATATCCTCGGATACTCTGCTCTGACTAAAGCGGCGGAGGCTGGCACAGATTTTTCGTTTTCCGACCTTGAAGCGCTTTTAAAAGTTCTTGGTTCGGAGGATGATCGCAAGCATCATCAAAAATACGGCCCGACTACCTGCCCAATGGCACCGCGCAATCGCGAGGACCTCGATTTTCAGGTCGCGCAGGTTTGGGATTCCGTCGTCGTCTCAGCCGAGATCTCTCCCGGCGGCGTTGTTAATATAGTCTCGCACTGCTTCGGAGTATGCATCCGCCTCCTGGCGAGCGGGGTGATGTGCCGAGGTTACGTCACGAGAGGCATGATTTATCATGATGGCCAACGGATATTCGGTTCCGGCCACGTCGATACGGTGGCACGCGAGCGGCAAGTCACTTTCTTCAAACAAGATGCAGATGAAAGAGGCACCCCCTTCATCGAAATTGATCCCGAAGTAGTTGGGTACATTTCTGCCCAACCCGACAAATGCGTGAAGGAAATGTTCGGACGCATGACCCTCACGCACGAAGGGGTCACGGCGATCTTTCCAATCAAGTTACTATCGCATCCGCTTGTGATCGGCGGCATCGGTAGACGTGAATTCAACCCTAAAGAAGAGAGGCAGAGCAATGAAGGCGTACGCGAGGAACTGAAAAACCTGAAGGCGAAGCTAATGAACTTTGTCAATAAATCGGATTTGTCTGCTACGAAAAAGGCTAACCATTACATTCGCGCAATTGATAGGCAGTTGAATATCTGTGATCGTACAGATGAAATGATCGACGCCCTATGTCAGCCGTTTCCGAGTCACAGATAGACACAGAATTTTTTTCGGTGTTTTCTGCTGACGTTCTAACTCGTACCTACCCCACCCAACTCCTTCTCCACCTCCCTCACCTTCTTCTTCAGCCTCCGCGCCATATCACCTCCGCCCTCATCAATCACCGCATTCGCCTGCTTGACGATCGCCGCATCGATCGCGGCCGCGCGCGCGAGCTTGCCGTGGCGATACATCCAGCGCGCCACCGTGGCCCAGTCCCACAGCGGGCTTTCCGACGTCACCCTGGCGACCGGCGCTGGGAAATCCCTGGCGCGCGTGCCCTTGGAATAATTCGTCATCGCCGCGCGCGTCAGCCCGGCGCGTGCCGCCATGTCCGACAGGCTGACCAGCGGATCGGGCTCGACGCGGTCGACCGTGGCGCCGGCTTTTTTCACGTCCGCGATGGCGGAGGCGATGGCCTCTTGCAGCGACGCCGCCGCGCGGGCGAAGTCGAGGATGATGTGGCCCTTCTGGAAGGCGATGGTCGCGTCGTCGCAGCCCGCTTCGTAGAACCGGTCGAAGAAGTCCCCGGCCTTCGGATCGAGACCGGAGGCGATGATGCTGAACGTATGGTTTTTCATCGGCGCGGTTACGGCATGGGTCGTCGCCGCATAAATTAGCAAGCGTGTTAACATCTGTAAACAGACGGCGGCGCGCGTGAGCCCGGCGCAAGCGCGCTTTGGCCCGTCCTACGAGCGACCCAAATCGGGAACGACCGGACCCATTTCGGGTACGATCAAGCCGCGCCTACCCCGCCGCCCCCTCCCCGTTCTTCCTTGCCGTCGTGTAAATCCCCCACGCCGCCATGAACAACGCCGCGATCACCGGGCCGATGACAAAACCGTTGAGGCCGAAACTGGCGATGCCGCCGAGCGTCGAGATCAGCACCACGTAGTCCGGCATCTTGGTGTCCTTGCCGATCAAATACGGCCGCAGGAAATTGTCGACCAAGCCGATCACCAGCGCGCCGAACAAGATCAGGGTCACGCCCTGCCACACCGCGCCGGTCGCCAGCAGATAGATCGCCACCGGCAGCCACACCACCGCGGCGCCGATGCCCGGCAGCAGCGACACGAAGGCCATCACCACCGCCCACAGCACCGGCGCGCCGATGCCCAGCACCCAGAAGATCAGGCCGCCGAGCGCGCCCTGCGCCAGCGCCACCAGCATGCCGCCTTTGACGGTGGCGCGCGTCACGGTGACGAATTTGGCGATCAGCGCGCGGCGCCGGTCGGGGCGCAGCGGCACCGCCTCGCGGATACGCGCCGACAGCTTGTCGCCGTCGCGCAGCAGGAAGAACAGCAGGTACAGCATCACGAACAGATTGAGGAGGAAGTCGAAGGTGGTCTGCCCGATGCTGAACGCCTGCGTCGCGATCGCCTGGCTGCCGGCCAGCAGGCCGCCGGAGATGCGCTCCTGCACCGCGTCGAACGAGGTCAGGCCGAAGCGCTGCAGCAGGCCCTCGACCCACGAGGGTGCGGCGTCGCGCGCCTGCTGGAAGAACTGGCCGATGTTGAGTTCGCCGGACTTGATGCGGTTGTAGAGCTCCAGCGCTTCCTGGGTCAGCGCCGCGCCGATCAGCGCCAGCGGCACGATCACGGTGGCGACGATGATGCCGAGCGTCGCCAGCGCGGCGAGGTTGGCGCGCCCGCCCATCGCGCGCCGCAGCCGCCGGAACAGCGGGGCAAACAGCAGCGCGATCACCGTGCCCCAGAGCACCGCGCTGAAAAGCGGCAGCAGCACCCAGCCGAACAGGATGGTCACCGCCGCCAGCAGCAGCAGAAAGGCCTTTTGGTCGTCGGGGCGCGGCATAAGGTCTTTCTGGGCGGTGGTCAGGTGGCGGTTTGCCGCGGCAGCGCTGAAGGGCACCGGTCTTACGGTTTGCCCTTCTCCCACTGCGCGTCTTTCTTGGCCTTCTCCTGCTCGACCACATTCTTCGGCGGCTGGATCGCGGGATCCTGCGAGGTCTGGCCCGGCTCCTTCCAGGGCTGGTGGCTGGTGGAGGCGCTTTTGTCGTCGGCTTTGGCGGTCATCGGGAACCTCGTTTTCTGGAACCTCAACGCCGGCCGCGCCCGCCTGTTCCGTCGGGTTCCCGGCACACCACGATCGCCAGCCATTTTTTCGGCTTGATCCGGATCAATGAATGGGTGGCCACGGCGGCGTATTAAAAATAAAGTAGGGAGGCGCGTGATGTCCCGGTTTCGTGTGAGTTTCTTCAAGCGTCTGCAGAATTCCCAAGGTCACCAGTTCAAGTGCCTGCAGGATCGCTTCGACATTCCCGCCTCCGACGCGGCGCAGGCCGAGATGCAGGCGGCGCGGCAGTTCGAACAGCTGCACCGCACCCGCAACTGGCGCACCAACGCCGACGTCATCGAGGTCGAACCGGCGCAGCAGTAGCCGCACGCCCGCGTTACGGGCTGTGACCGAATCCGCACACCACGCGGGAAAGTGGTGCGCAATCGGCGCGCTATGTCTTTTGTCATAGACAAAATTTTTGCGACATCGTCTTTGCTTGCTCTGAAATTTCGGGGGCGAGACGAACATGTGCGGTGGAAGGGCGTTGCGCCGGTTGCGCAATGTAGTGTTGCTTGGTTCAACAGCGATCGGCGCGGCTTTGCTGGTCAACGGAATTGCCACTGAGGCCGGCGCCACAGCCGTCAAACCTCAGGTTCAAAACCCGCAAGGCCAAAACCCTCAAGTCCGAAGCCCTCAAGTCCGAAGCCCTCAGGTCCAGAGCGCCAGGCGCGGGGCGCAGACCCCGGCCAAAGCGGCGCAAGCCGAAACACCCTTCACGCCGCCGCGCCTGTCGCTCGACGTCGAGCAGCGGCTCAATCTGTCGATCCGCGACGGCAAGCGCGGCCTGCTCGCCGGCGTGTTCGACGCCGTCCACGCCGAGCCGTCGCGCCGCGACGCGGTGCTCGGCCATGCCGCGACGCTGGCGCCGTCGCTGTTGCGCGACCTCACCACCGCCGCCGATCTCGGCCGCTTGCTGCATGGCCAACCGCTGGTGCTAGGGCCGCAATCGGCAGCGATCATCGCCGCGCAGACCACGCGCACCGCCCAGGCCGCACCGCTCGGCGCCTCCGCCTATGCGTCGCCGCGTGCCGACAACCCGTCGCCGAATTTGCCCAGTCCGCTGCCGAGCTTGCAGGCGCAAACCTGGAACCACGACCTGATCGGCTCCGCCGTCGCCCATGGCCGCGGCTATACCGGCGCCGGCGTTGCCGTGATGGTCGGCGACACCGGCTTCGATCTCGACAACAAGGCGCTGGCCGGCAAGTTCGACGTTGCCCGCGGCGGCAATTACATCGTCAACACGCCGACCACGCCGGAAGACCCGACCTTCGTCGGCCTGCAGTCCGACACCGACAGCCACGGCACCCATGTCGCCGGCATCATCGCCGCCGGCAAGTTCGACAACGTGGCGATGCACGGCGTCGCCTATGACTCGACCATCATCCCGATGCGGCTGCTGCTGGCCGGCAACCAGGCGCCGCTGGCGGAATATGCCGAGAACATCCCCGAGCCGTTCGAGCATGTGCTGACGCATTTCGCCGAAACGCCCGGGGTGATGGTGTTCAACGCCAGCTACGGCCCGAGCCTGCCGGACGGCACGCCGCCGCAGTCGGTCTGGAACCTGCCGCCGGGCACCGGCGAATACAAGGGCGCCATGCTGGCGCTGCAGGCCGGCAAGATCATCGTCGCCGCCACCGGCAACGAACGCGGCGACCATCCGGTCGCCGGCCTCAATCCGTCGGGCCTGGCGCTTTACCCGTTCATCAATCCGGCCCACGCCAATCTCGGCGTCTATAACGACAACGGCGTCGGCCTGAATTTCTCGGCGCTGCAGAACCAGCCCGGCCTGATCATCGGCGTGATGGCGGTCGGCGCCGCCAAGGAAGCGGCGGACTATTCGAATTACTGCGGCGTCACCGCGGCCTGGTGCGTGGCCGCGCCGGGCGGCAACATGCCGAACGATCCCGGCATCTATTCGACGGTTCCGCTGGACACCTATGGCTTCCTGCAAGGCACGTCGATGGCGGCGCCGACCGTGTCGGGCGCGATCGCGGCGCTGATCCAGGCCTATCCCGGCTACAATGCCCAGGATCTGGCGCATGTGCTGTTCTCGACGACCGAAGATCTCGGCCTGCCCGGCATGGACGCCGTGTTCGGTCACGGCCTGATCCGGCTCGACCGCGCCACCGACGGTCCGGTGACGCTGGCGGCCGGTGCGACCGCGACCGTGGCCGCCGGCGCCACTACTTACTGGAGCCAGCCGCTGATCGCGTCCGGCGCCTTCAGCAAAGACGGCGACGGCGTGCTGACGGTCGCCGGCCGCACCAGCGCGCCGGGCAACGTCAACGTGCTGCAAGGCACGCTGGCGGTCGACGGCACGCTGAGCGTCACCGGCGCCGGCAACGCGCTGAGCGTCGGCCAGGCCGGTACGCTGGCGGGCTTCGGCTTGGTCGGCGGCAACACCACCATCGGCGGCGTGCTGTCGCCGGGCAAGATGGCCAACAGCGAGGACCTGATCGCCAACAATGTGATCGCGCCGGGCACGGTGCTGAACGGCAATTCCGCCGGCGTGCTGACATTCGCCGGCAACGTGACGCTGCTGTCGACCGCCACCACCCGCATCGACATCGACGGCAACCTCAACACGCTCGGCGGTCCCGGCACCTTCGACCGCATCGTCGTCAGCGGCGCCGGCAACACCTTCACCGCGGGCGGCGCGCTGACGCCGGTGCTGCGCGACAGCGTCGGCACGCCCAGCAATTACACGCCCGCGATCGGCAACAAGTTCGCCATCGTGCAGGCCGTCAATGGCGCGGCCACCGCCGGCACGTTCTCCTCGCTGGTGCAGCCGGTCGCCGGCCTGCCCGCCAATGGCCGTTTCGACCTGATCTACCAGCCGACCGCGCTGACGCTGGCGGTGACGCCGAACAGCTTCGCGGCGATGAATCTCGGCCCGCAGGCGCAGGCCGTCGCCGGCATTCTCGACAGCCGCCGCGTCGCGCCCGGCACCCTGCCGTCTGCCAGCAGCAAGGCGCTGTACGACGCGCTCTACAATCTCGACAACCCGGCCGCCTATGACACCGCACTGACGCAACTGTCGGGCCCCGGCCAGCCGGCCGCGAATGCAGCCTCGATGCAGGCGTTCCAGGGCTTCATGGGTTCGGTCGGCGACCGCCAGGATGCGCTCGCGAGCGGCGGCAGCGTGGCGCAAAGCGGCACCGCGCAGGCGATCGGCTTCGCCTTTGCCGGCAGGGATGTCAGCGCGGTGTCGAGCCAGGCGGCGCAGGCCTTCGCCAGCGTGCCGGCCGCGTCGCCGCGGGTGCACGACGGCTGGAGCGTCTGGGGCCAGGGCTTCGGCCGCTGGAGCACGGTCGGCGATTCCGGCACGCTCGCCGGCTCGAGCAGCCGCAGCGGCGGCTTCAGCCTCGGCGCCGACCGCATGCTGGCGCGCGACCTGATCGGCGGCGTCGCCTTCGGCTTCGCCCGCACCTCCACCAGCACGGCCGGCGCGAGCTCCACCTCCGACACCTACAGCGGCGCGCTCTATGCCAGCTGGACGCCGGGCCCGGCCGTGGTCGATGTGCGCGCCGTCGCAGGACCCAGCCAGATGCGCAGCTCGCGCAACATCATGCTGGCGCCGGGGCCGCTGCAGGGCAACGCCGATGGCTTCGGCGGCGGCGTGGCGCTGGAAGCCGGCTACCGCATTGCGCTCGCAGGCGTCACGTTAAAGCCCTATGCCGGCATCGCCTGGCAGGGCCTGCGCCGCGACGGCTACACCGAGAGCCAGCAGCCGTTCGGTCTCGCCTACGCGTCGCAGTTCTACGACAAGCTGACCACAACGATCGGCCTGGCAGTGAGCCACCGGCAGACCTTCGCCAACGGCGTCACGCTGATGCCGGAGTTCAAGGCCGGCTGGGCTCACGACCTGCGCGACACGACGCTGACGAGCGAAGCCGCGCTGCTCGACACGCTGTTCACGGTCAACGCCGCAGCCCCGGGCCGCAACGCGGCGCTGGTCGGCTTCAAGATGTCGGGCTGGGCCGATGAAAGCTTCCGCCTGTTCGCCGCCTATAACGGCGAATTCCGCTCCAACGCCAGCAGCCACCAGGTCTCCGGCGGCGCAAGGTTTGCGTGGTAGGCGGGCATCCGCAGGCCCGTAGCCCGGACGAGCGCAGCAAAATCCGGGGCAAGCCTGTCCGCGCGCGGCTTCATGCCAACGGACAGTTCGGCCGGACGGGTCTCAAGCCTTGGCGCGGCCACGCCCTGCCGATTGACGCGGCCGCTTCGATACGACCAGACACTCCTTCGCCGGCGCCAGCCCTTGAATAAAAAGCTGTAGCGAACGCTGCAGCGCGGCAATGCCTTGGTCGATATCGAGATCCTTGGTCATGAGCCACCGGCGCAGCTCCACCTGAAAGATGCAGAATGCGACCCATCCGATGAAGCCGGAATCTTCAGACGACCGGATCATACCGCG
Source organism: Pseudolabrys sp. (assembly GCA_030684935.1). Classification (GTDB taxonomy): domain Bacteria; phylum Pseudomonadota; class Alphaproteobacteria; order Rhizobiales; family Xanthobacteraceae; genus Pseudolabrys. The sequence goes on from JAUXXH010000021.1 coordinate 36,701, forward strand.
ATCCAGGGCTCGCTTCATGACGGCGCCAACCAGTTTGATGGCGCGTTCACGCGTGGCCTGAAAACGATCGGCCTGCCGCCCCGAGTCGTAAAAGGCCATCTCGCGCAGCATCAGCCGCGACAGCTCCGGCTGACGGCCGAAGAATTCATAGTGGTGGCGAAACACGGTCAGCAGATTCTGCAGACAGGTTTCATCCTCCCTGACAGCCGCCTCCGCCTTGCTTGTCGTCTCGGCCAGTTCGTCGTTGGCCACCAGGAACAGGAGATCGCGCTTGTTGTCGGCGTAGATGAACACCGTGCCAATGCCGACACCCGCGCGCAGCGCAATCTCGCGCGTGGTGGCGTCGTCGAAGCCCTTGGTAACGAACAATTCGCGCGCCGCGATCTTGATCCGATGCAGCTTGTCGATCTTGTTCTTCTCACGAAGCCCCAGCGACGCATCGTCTGTAGGACGGAGGCTTGATCTCTTGGTGGTCAAGGCTGGCATTGGATTCTCACGAACTTTCTGACCGGAAATGGTGATGGCTCATCTAGCCGTTCGAGCACAAGGCGACGCAAGCGGTTGTCCCCACCACGGCCCGGCTCCCACCGTAGCCCAGGACGAGCGCACTTGACATCGAAATGAACGTGCTCAATTATGACTGTACTCAGTATTGGGAGGAACGCCCGCAACGATCACAACAAGCGGGCGCCAGATCAGCCAACCGGGGCCGCGAGGCATCCGGTCGCCAAGAAGCATGCAGGGAGAGCTTTCGATGACCACCGTGGGCCACCGCCGCTACGTTGCCGTGCTGTTGCCGTTCGACAAGGCCTTCAAGGTCGATGAGCAGGCCTTCAGGCGTTATGTCCGTTATTTCGCCGACGACCCGCGCTTCGCGCGCGAAGGCGGCCTCTGCATCAATCCGGAAGCCGGCGAGATCTTCTATCTCACGCGCGAGGAAAAGCGGCGCGTGCTCGAGATCGCGATGGAAGAGGCGCACGGCAAGCTGCCGATCATCGCCGGCACCTGGGCGATGACGACCGAGGAAACCGTCGCAACGGCCAAGGACTGCAAGGCGCTCGGCGTCGACGGCATTTTCGTGACGCCGCCCGGCGGCGCACAGGACGTCACGTCATGCTGGGATGCCGACGGCTATCCGGAAATCTGGCTCGACCAGATCATTGCCCAGGATCGCGCCGTCGATCTGCCGATTATCACCCATCCCGTCGGCGGCGCGAAGCCGCCGTTCCACCCGGGCCTGCCGCTCGCCGCGACACTGCACATCTGCCGCGAGGTCCAGAACGTGGTCGGATGGAAGATGACCTACATGTATGACGGCTTCCGCATCATCGCCAAGGCGCTGCGCGAACTGGACCGCCCCGTTGCCGTCATGGGCGCGCTGGCGTCCCGCTTCCATGAATACAAGGCCACGGGAATGTTCGACGGCACGCTGAGCGGCTTCTGGACCTTTGCCAAGGAGCCCATGCTGGATCATCTCGACGCATGGGACGCGCGCGACATCGACAAGGCCTGCGCGATCTGGGACGGCGGGCTGTGCGACCTGCATGAGTACATCGCCGACATGGGCCGGCTGCATATCCGCTACAAGACGGCAACCTGGCTGCGCGGCCTCATTCCGAATCCGTTCATGCGCGCGCCTATGCCGAAGCCGAAGCAGCAGGAGATCGACACGATCTATCGCCTGCTCAAGGACCTCAATCTCGATGTGATCGAGTTGAAGGAAACGCGCCTCGCCGCCTGATATCCGCGGCCGTCCGACCTCTCAAGGAAGTGTCTGAAATGAGCAAGATCGGCACCAGCATGCTGACACTGGGTTCGAGCGAATCGCCGCCGACCGACTACGACCGGCCGCCGACCTTCCACGGCATGATCCGCGAGACCGACGTCTATGTTCCGATGCGCGATGGCGTCAAGGTCTGCGTCGATATCTACCGGCCGGACACGACGGACAAACTCCCGGTGCTGCTGGCCTTCGCGATCTACAACAAGGACTTCCAGGGTCCGGACGTCGCCAAGGATCTGCCGCCGCAGCCGGCGTGGACGCCGCTGTGGACCGGCCCGCTCGAGGCCGGCGACACGCACTTCCTGGTGTCGCGCGGCTACATCCATGTGATCGGATCGCCGCGCGGTGTCGGCAAGTCCGAAGGCGGCGGATCGCGGCAATGGGACAGCTACGATCTCATCGAGTGGATCGCCGCGCAGCCGTGGTGTGACGGCAATGTGGGAATGGTCGGCATTTCCGGCTTCGGCGCCGAGCAATTCCACGTCGCCAAGCAGCAGCCGCCGCATCTCAAGGCGATATTCCCGTTCGACCCGCGCGGCGCCTATGGCGTGCTCGGCAGCTTCCGTGAGGAATATCCCGGCGGCGTGCTGCACCTGTTCCGCTATCTGGTCGGCCACTTCTCGGCCATGCACCAGCACAAGGGATCGCCGGGGCCGCTGCCCGAGCCCAGGGAAACGTACTGGCGCGACGCGATGGCCAATCCCGATTACCGGATGTACCCGAACATCCTGAACCTGCTCGCGCAGAAGGGGCAGCACATGCCCCCGATCTTCGATCTGTTCATCGATCCTTACGACAAGCCCGGCGCCACCGAACAGGCCGAGGCCGACCTGTCGAAGATCAAGGTGCCGTTCTACACGGGCTCGGGCTGGTACGGCTATACGTACAAGACCCATCTGAACGGCGCGCAGAACTATTTCGCGGCGGTCGATGCGCCCAAGAAGCTGATGCTGACGGGACCCGCTCACGTCGAGCGCCCCTTTCATTCCTTCCACCGCGAGATGCTCAAGTGGTTCGACCACTGGCTGCGCGGGATCGACACCGACATCATGCGCGAGCCGCCGGTGAAGTACTGGGTGATGGGCGAAAACCGCTGGCGCACCGCCGCGAACTGGCCGTTGCCGGAGACGCAATGGACCAAGCTCTATCTCAACAGCTGGGAACGCCTCGGCGCCGAGCCGTTCACGCCTGCGAGCGTCGACCAGTTCATCCCGCCCGATGCCTTCGTGCAGATGCCGCCGACCCAGACCAAGACGATCCAGAAGCTCCGCTACCTCACCGATCCGCTGCCGGACGATCTGCTGGTCGCCGGCCCGATCTCGCTGACTTTGTTCGCTTCAATCGACCATGACGACACCAACTGGTTCGCCATCCTCAAGGATGTCGGGCCGGATGTGTCGGTGATGAGCGTGCGCGAAGGCGAGCGTGAACGGCCCGCCGACCTGCCCGAGCGCGAGGTCACCCGCGGCTGGCTCAAGGCCTCGCTGCGCGCCACCGACCCGAAGCGGTCGAAGCCGTGGAAGCCCTGGCACCTCCTGACGCGGGACAGCCGCAAGCCGGTCGTGCCCGGCGAGGTCAACGAGTATCAAATCGAGATCATGGCGACGGCCAACCTGTTTCGCAAAGGCCACCGCATCTGCCTGGAGATCGCCAGCCTCGACCTGCCGACCGGCGTCGCCGGCGCCACCAATGCCGAGTACGTGCCCTATCACATCTGCAGCAGCCGGGCCGTGCTGCACAAGATCTATCACGATGCCGACCGGCCGTCGCACCTGCTGCTGCCGGTCATACCGGCCTGACGCAACCACGCCATCGCATCACGCACCACGCCGCCGCGACGAAGGACTGGAACAACAAACGGCTCGGCAAGAGCCAAACACCACAGGGAGAAAACAGATGATCACCTTACCGCGTGTCCTATTGCTGCTGGCGGCGCTCGTACCGGCGAGCGCCGTCGCGCAGACGTTTCCAACCCGCCAGGTCACCATCATTGCCGCGACCACGCCGGGCTCGCTGCCCGACGTGCTCGCGCGCCGGGTTGCCATCCAGCTGTCGCAGAAGTGGGGCCATCCGGTCGTCATCGAGAACCGGCCGGGCGGCGCCTATGCCATCGCGGCGACGGCCGTGATCAATGCGCCGGCCGACGGCTACACGCTGCTCGTCAGCGAAGCCGGGCTTTACACGACCCAGCCGCACCTCGTGAAAAAGCGCAAGGATTATGCCGCAAGCGACCTGACGCCGGTCAGCGGCATGGCGAGAATCCCGCTGGCCTTCGTCGCGCATCCTTCGCTCGGGGCGAAGACGATCGGCGAGCTGATCGCGCTGGCCAAAGCCAAGCCGGGCGCCATCAACTACGGCACCACGGGCCCCGGCACCGCGCCGCACCTGGGCGTGCTGCTGCTGGAGAGCATGGCCAAGGTCAAAATGACGGCGGTGCATTACAAAGGCGTGTCGCTGGCCAATAACGATCTCCTGGCCGGACACATCCCGCTTCTGGCGATCGCCCCGTCGCTGGCCATGCCGGCCTACAAGGCCGGCAAGGTGAACATGCTCGGCATCGCCGGGACGCAGCCGATACCCCAGCTGCCGGGGGTCGCGACCGTCGCCGAAACCGTTCCCGGTTTCGAGATGAACGTGTCGTTCGCCTTCTTCGCGCGCGCCGGCACGCCCAAGGACGTGATCGCCAAGATCAATGCCGACGTGCAGGAGATCGTCAAGTCGCCGGACTACCAGAAATTCCTGGAGCCGCAGGCGCTCCAGCCCATGCTCGGGTCGGCGGACCAGCTGGCGAAAACAATGGCGGCGGAATCCGACAAGATGGAAAAGCTGATCCAGGAGGTCAATCTCAGCCTCGAGTAACCGCGCGTCCCTCGGGACGAGGCATTGGCTTGAGCGGATGCGCGGCGCCCCTGATGCCGAAGCCGGGTCCCGGCTTCGGCTGCCGCGCTTTGGGCGGCCTTTGCCTTTCGTCAGACCCCGCCGCCGGTTGCCCAGCGGGCCGCCCTCCGCGGCCGGCCGCGACCCGGACCGGCCCGTAGCCCCATCTACGCACCCTCAGCGGCCCCCCTTACAAAATCCGGATCCGCGGCTCGACGCGCGGTTTGATCAGCTCGGTCACCGCCCAGACCAGCGCGTCGAGGCGGTCGGGCGAGCGGCCCGATGACAGGCCGCCGAGGCCGAAGTCGCACATCTCGTCTTCCAGCGCGGTGAACGGCCGGCCCACATGCCGCGCCTTGCCCTGCGCATAGAGCGCCGCCACCGGCTCGGCGCGCACATACTTGCCGCGCGTCGCATGCACGCTGCGCACCGGCACATTGCGGTCGATCTGGCGCAGCACCGCGCTCACCATGTCGCCGCCCATGTTCACTTCCGCGACGATGGCGTCGGCCTTGAGCCGCTGGTACAGCGCGATGGCGCGCGATGCCCAGCCGTGCGGCGGCAGGCCCGCCGCGCTGGCGTCCTCCAGCACATAGACGATGCCCTCTTCGCTGATGCCGGCGGCGACAATGCCGCAGGCGTCCGAGCCGGGCTTCGCCGACCCCGGCGGATCGATGCCGACCACGACGCGCATCAGCGGCGGCGCCTCGCCAACGCGCAACGCCTCGAGCATGGCGCGCGACCACAGCGCGTCGGCGCGCTCCTCGATGATCTCGCCGTCGATCTCCTGCCGGCCCAGCCGCGTACCGGCATAGCGGCCGATCACCGCCTCGATGAAAACCGGCGACAGATGCACGGCATTGGCCTGCGTCGGCGCCCGCGTCACCGCGGTGCGCGGATCGGTGACCAGCCGCTTGATCAGCGCGATCGGCCGCGGCGTGGTGGTGACGAGCTGGCGCGGCCGCAGGCCGAGACGCAGACCGAACTGCAACATGTCGAAGGTGGCGTCGGGATCCTTCCACTTCGCCAGTTCGTCGCACCAGGCGGCGTCGAATTGCGGCCCGCGCAACTGGTGCGGCTCCTCGGCCGAATAGGCATAGCCGATGGCGCCGTTCGGCCACTCCAGCCGCCGCCGCGTTGCGGTCCACTGCGGCCGCCGCCGCGGATGCGCGGTGCGCAACAGGCCGGACGGCCCCTCGATCATCACCTCGCGCACGTCATGCGCGGTTTCGCCGATCAGCGCGATCGAGCGCGCCTTCATCTGCGCATAAGGGCCTATGCCTTCGACCACCGCCCGTACCCATTCGGCGCCGAGGCGCGTCTTGCCGGCGCCGCGGCCGCCGAGCATCAGCCAGGTGGTCCAGTCGCCGCCATTGTGCGCCTGCGCGCGCGGCAACTGGTGCCGAAGCGCCGTGATGATGAAGTCGCGGTCAACCGCCCACGTCAGGCGCTGGTCCGTCTCCACGATCTTCCGCACGAGATTCGGATTCGACAAAAGCTTCAATGCGCCGCGCAATCTCATCACGGAAGGCATCGATATTGGCGTAGCGGTCGTCTTCGTCGAACGGGACATCGGCGGTGGTCCTGACGGGGCCGGAGGGCACGCCTCGCCTGCGGCGGATTTGCGCGAAGGTGCGGGTGAGATCGTCGATCGTGCGGGCGCTCGCCTCGCCTTCCCCGGAAAGCCCGGCGGGTGTCGCCGGCAACCGTCTCTGCCACGCCGTCAGGGCGGCGAGCATCGCGCCGGCCGCGACCACCAGGTTGTCGAATATGTCGGGGTCCGCGGACGACGGCCCGGGCGTGAGGCGCTGCTGGTCCAGCGCTTCAGCGACGCTCTGCAAGGACGCCGCCTTCGGCAATTCGCGCGGCACCGGTTGACGGCGGGCCCAGCGATGCTCCCGCACCAGGCGGCGCAGTGTCGTGTCGCTCATCCTGTAGTCGGCGGCGATGGCGACCATGGTGTCGTCGGTCTCCTCGTAGCGCCGGCGGATGTCTTCGAGCAGCGCGGGCGTTAAATGGATGCGCCGGCGCGAGGCCGGCTTCGGCGTGACGGGCGCTGGCGCGAGCGCATCCGGGCGTGGCGGTGCCGCCATCGGCGAACTCCGGAAAAATTGTGAACGACAGGATGTGAGTGGCAGCGCCGGGGCGGGCCATGACAGACGCAAAGCAGCCAACGCTGCCGCAACCCTAACGGGGCAGCGTCACGCTGTCAAGGATTATAGTCCGCACATCCATCAGGGGACGCGACCCCGACCCCTCAGGCGAGCCCCCGCGTCGTGTCGTCGAACAGATCATCGACGCTGTAGCGCGTCGGGATCAGCTTCTGCTGTACGGCGATGTCGATGATCGCCTCCAGCGACGGCCGGTTGGCCTCGACGCCGAATGTCAACTGCGCGGCGTTCTTGTTGCCGGCGGCGACCGCGATATCCCGGGCTTCCTTGAACAGGCGAAACACCTCGCGCACCACATCCGGCCGCGTCGCCGACAATTCGCTGCGGATCGCCAGCATGTGGTTGATCGGATTACCGTGCTTGGCCGCCCAGGCGGCGGCCGCCGCTTCGCTGTCCGGAATGAGAACCTTCAGCCGCGGGTCGGGCAGCTTGTCGCCCAGCACGGCGGCATCCAGTTCACCGTCGAGCAGCATCTGGGCCATGTCCTTGCCGGCGGCGGCGCGCTCCATGCCGGGCGGATCGGTGTATTCGGCGACATGCGGATCCTCGAACGTGACCCAGTGCACCTTGTCGAGGTCGAGCCCATACTGCTCGCGCAGGATGCCGCGCACCCAGACGCCGGTGGTCACGCTGTAGGCGCGAATGCCGACGCGCTTGCCGGCGAGGCCCTGCGGCGTCAGTTCGCCGCGCTCCGGATTATAGGCCAGCGTATGATGCTGGCTGCGCGCCACCACCAGCGCCGGCAGCAGCACATACGGCTTGTTGAACGCCTTGGCCTGCAGGAAGGTGACGATCGCCAGTTCGCCGAGGTCGAACTTGTGTTCGCGCACCAGCGGCTTGAAGCCCTTGTTCGCCACCTGGATGTCGGCGAATTCGAAGTCGACGAGCTCGGATTTGACGTCGCCCTGCTTGATCGGCAGCGTGTTCGGATAATTGCCGAGCAGCGTGAAGAGTTTGACCTTGCCGGACGTCGCCATCGATGGATCCTTGCTGATTTCGTGTCGCAGGTATGGGCGGCCGCTTACGCCGACAGCCCGACCGCCGCCAGACGCGCCTTCAGGCGCGGATAGACGCGCAGCGCATTGCCGGCGTAGATTTTCGACTTGTCGGCCTCGGAGAGCCAGGAAACGTTCTCGACGTATTTCCGGGTGTCGTCGAATTCATGCCCCGTGGCCGGGTCGATGCCGCGCACCGCGCCGACCATTTCCGATGCGAACAGGATGTTCTCGATCGGCACCACCTTGGTCAGCAGCTCGATGCCGGGCGTATGATAGACGCAGGTATCGAAGAACACGTTCTTCATCAGGTGTTCGGTCAGCTCCGGCTTGCCGTTGTTGAGCGCCAGGCCGCGGTAGCGGCCCCAGTGATAGGGCACCGCGCCGCCGCCGTGCGGAATGATGAATTTCAGCGTCGGGAAATCCTTGAACAGGTCCGACAGGATCAACTGCATGAAGGCGGTGGTGTCGCCGTTGATGTAATGCGCGCCGGTGGTGTGGACGCAGGCATTGCACGACGCGCTGACGTGGATCATGGCCGGCACGTCCAGCTCGACCATCTTCTCGTAGACCGGATACCACCAGCGGTCGGCGAGCGACTTTGTTTGCCAGAAGCCGCCCGACGGATCGGGGTTCAGGTTGCAGCCGACGAAACCGTATTGCGTGACGCAGCGCTCCAGCTCCTCGATGCAGTTCTCCGGTGCGACGCCGGGCGACTGCGGCAACTGGCAGACGCCGATGAAATTGCGCGGATAGAGCGTGCAGACGCGGTGGATCAAGTCGTTGCAGAGGCGCGTCCATTCGACGCTGGTGCGGGCGTCGCCGATGTGATGGCCCATGCCGGCCGCGCGCGGCGAGAAGATCGTCAGATCGGTGCCGCGCTCGCGCTGAAACTTGAGCTGCGCGCCCTCAAGGCTTTCGCGGATCTCGTCGTCGGTGATCTTGAGGTCCCAGGGCGCCAGATGCTCGTGCCGGCCGGCCGCCTCGGTCTGCTTCTTGCGGAAGTCGTGCAGCTGCGCCGGTTCGGTGGTGTAATGGCCGTGGCAATCGATGATCATGGCGTCGGTCCCGGTCAGGCGTTTCAGGGTCAATCGTAAAGCGTTATTGGCCGAAAATGTCACGGGTTTCCGCGAACATGTCGTCGACCGATATCCGTTTCGGAATGAGCTTCTGCTGGTAGGCATATTCGGCGATCAGCGCCAGGCTCGGCCGGTTGGCCTCGATGCCGAACGGGATCGGGTCCGGGCTGGCCGGCGTCCCCGCCAGCCGCTTGCCTTCCAGCAACAGCCGGTACACTTCGCGCGCCGTGTCGGGATCGGCGGCCACGTCCTGGGGCCGCATCACCACCAGATGATTGATCGGCACCGCCTTCTGCTTGGCGTACCAGGCCGCCGCCTCGGCCTGCGGGTCGCCAAACAGCGACCGGGCGCGCGGATCGTTCGACGATTCGCCGAGCACGGCGTCGAGTTCGCCGTCGAGCAGCATCGGCACGATTTTCCGCCCTTCGGGCGCGCGTTTGGTCGTGTCCTTGTACTCGGCCACATGCGGGTCCTCGAACGTGACCCATTCGATGCTGTCGAGATCGACGCCGTAGTCGTTGGCGAGAATGCCGCGAATCCACGCGCCCGTCGTGGTGGTGAAGGAGCGGATGCCGACACGCTTGCCGTTGAGGTCGGACGGCCGCATCGGGCCCTTGTCGGCGTTATAGATCGCGAACGGATGCTGGAACCGCCCGATCATCGCCGCCGGCAGCAGCGCCAGCGGTTTGCCATGCGCCTTGGCGATCAGATAGGTCACCACCGCCATTTCGGAGACGTCATAGCGGTCTTCACGGATCATGCCCTTGAAGCCATCCCAGACCGGAACGATCTCGGTGAAGGCGAAGCTGACGCGGTCCGACTTCACCGCGCCGGTTTTCAGCGGCGCGGTGTGCGGATAGTCCCCGATCAACGTCTTCAGCGTCTTGGCATCGGGCATCGGTCGCCATCAATCCTTCAGGCTCGGATAAAGCACCTGCGCGGTCTTGCCGAAGATCCAGTCCTGGTCGCTGGACTTGGCAAACGAGAACGCCTTCTGCGCGGCGCCGAGGATTTCCTTCAGCGTGCCGACCGAGTTGGGGAAATTGGAGCCCCAGCCGATGCGGTCGGCGCCGAAGGTATCCACCATCTTGCCGAAGAACGTGTCGGCGGCGCCCTTGCCCCAGCTCTTCGGGGTGACATTGAGCGGCGTGATCTTGAGGTAGACCTGCTTGTACTTGGCCAGCGCCAGGAAGTCGGCGGCGCCGGCATACGGCGGTCCGTCTTCATGCGGCGTCCGCGACAGGTGATCGAGAATGATGGTGACCTTCGGAAACTTGTCCATGATCCCGCGCAGCAGCGGGATGCCTTCCTGCTTCATCTGCACGCACACGGGAATGTTCTTGGCCGCCGCGTGCTCCCAGAACGGATAGGTCTTCGGGTCGGCGAACCAGGTGGCCTGCCCCGGCAGCGTGCTGCCGGTGGTGAAAAGCCGCATCCCGGTGCAGCCGCGGCCCAGCCAGTAGTCGAAGGTCTTCACGGCGTCGGGCGCGAGCGTATCGATCGAGTAGACGCCGGTGAAGCGCGACGGCACCGCCGCCACCGCATCGGCGACGTAGCTGTTGTCGTAGCCATAGGCGGTCGACGAATGAACGATCGCCGCCTTGGCGACACCGGCGTCGTCCATGGCCTGCAGCAGGTCGTCATAGGTGGTCGGCCGTTCGCTCGACCAGGTCGACTGCGTGCCGCCCAGCGGGTCCAGCGGATAGGCCTTGGTATCGGGCGAGACGATATGCGGATGGATATCGATGATGGATGACATAAGGGGACTCTTCTTGCGGTCGGAAGGAATCTACGGATCGATATCGACGAAGACCTGGTCGAGCTGCGGCCGCGCCGGGATCAGCTTCTGCTGCAGCGCATAGGTGACCAGCGCGTCGATGCTCGGACGGTTGGCGGCCATGCCGTACGGCAGCGGGTCGTTCATCAGCGAGAAGAAGCTGCGATAGCGGAGGTCTTCCGGGCTGTCGCCGCTGTCGAGCTTGAGGCTTTCCAGATAGGGCCGCTTGGCCGTGGTGAAGGCGTTCATCAAGGAGCGGGCCAGCCACGGGTGGCGATTGATATGCTCGTCCTTGACGACGATGAGCCCGTGGATCGGGTAGATGCCGGTGCGGCGGAACCAGTCGGCCTCGACCTGCTCGACGTCGGCGATCAGTTCCGGATAGGTGCCGGCGGCCACGCCGGTCGGCGCATTCATGTCCCAGTTGCCGATCGGCGGGCCGGCGCGCCCGACCCCGGCCGGACCGGTGAACCCGGCCTGGATTTCGCCGGACGCCATCATGCTTTGCAGCGACTTGCCCTCCGGGGCATGGACGACATTCGGCGGCAGCTTCAACGAGGTGACGTGCTCCTCGTCGTCGACGACCCAGGTCACCTTCGACGAATCGAGGCCGTATTCGTTGACGAAAATGCCGCGCGTCCAGACGCCGGTCGTGACCGAGTAGGCGCGCACGCCGACTTTCTTGCCTTCGAGGTCCTTCGGCTGCCTGATATTGGCGTCGGGCCGCACGATGAATCCGCCGTGGTGGAAGCGGCGCATGATGAAGATCGGCAGGGCGATATAGGGCGCACCGAGGGCGCGTGCGATCATGTAGGTGGTCGGCGCCATTTCGCAGATGTCGAACTCGACGTCGCGCACCATCCGCCGGAAAGCCTGGATGATCGGCTTGACCTCGATCATGTCGGCATCGACGCCTTCAATCGGCACGCTGCCATCCTTGATGGCCGCGGTATGGCCGTAAGTGCCGATTGCGATCTTCAGCCGCGGGCGATCGGACCCCTGCGGCACCTTTGTCGTCATTCCCTGCACGTTCACGACAGGACCTTTCTCTCTTTACGGGCTACTTCGTCGGAATGCCGGCCTTTTCGATAACCACGGCCCACTTTTTTATCTCGTTCGCCATGCGTGCGCCCATCTGTTCGGACGTGCCGATCAAGGGCTCCATGCCGAGGTCGGCCATGCGCGTCTTGATTTCCGGCAGCGCCAGCACGGCGTTGACCTCCTCATTCATCTTTTTGATGATCGCGGGCGGCGTGCCGGCGCGGGCCTGCAACGCATTCCAGCTCGTCACCAGATAGTCCGGATAGCCGCTGTCCTTCACGGTCGGGACGCCGGGCAATTCCGCGTTGGGCTTCTCACCGCCGGTCGCGATGATCTTGATCTGTTTGCTGGCGATGCTGGGGCGGAATGCCGCCAGGAAATCGAAGCCGACATCGATATCGCCGCGGATGATCGCCGTGACCATATCCGGCGTGGTCTTGAACATGATCATGGTGGCATCGACGCCGGTGAGCATCTTGAACAGTTCGGCCGACAGATGCTGGGTACTGCCCGCCGCCACCGTGCCGAAATTCAGCTTGCCGGGATTGGCCTTGCCATAGGCTACGAGTTTCTGCACCGAGTCATGCTTCGAATCCGCCTTGGTCGCCAGCAACATGTCGAATTGCGCCAGGAAGGTCACCGGAACGAAGTCTGTCAGGATGTTGTACGGCAGGTCCTTGAACAGCGTCTGGCTGATCGCGGTGCCGTTGCCGGCGAGATAGAACGTGTAGCCATCGGCGGGGTATGACAAAGCGCCCTTGGCGCCTGCGATGCCGCCGGCGCCGGGCCGGTTTTCAATATAGAAGTTCTGGCCCAGCCGTTCGGTGAGCTTTTGCGCCACCAGGCGCATGGTGACGTCGGCGACGCCGCCGGGCCCGAACGGCAGGATGACGCGGACCGGCCGGTCCGGATAGGTTGACTGTGCGACAGAGAATGTCGAGCCGGCGACCACCGCGACGACAGTGACGGCAACCGACAGCACTGCACGCACACGTGCGCTGAAAGTCCTCATCTGTTTCCTCCTGCGGCTTTTGCTTCCGGGGGGTACCGGTGGCCTTGACGACCGTGATGCCGCTGTCGCCCATGGGAGCGGAAAAGGGACCCACAAGTCCATTCCGAATAGCCTCACGTTTTGATATGCAAAACGTCATGACCTGCGCGGATTTCGCTGCAGTGCATCATTTTGGCTGAATTTGTTGGTCGAAATACCATATCTGGGGCGTATCCAATGATCGATTTTCGGCTGCTCCGGCATTTCTGGTACTTCCTCGCGGTGGCCGAGGAGCGGCATTTCGGCAAGGCCGCCAAGCGGCTGGGCATGTCGCAGCCGCCGCTCAGCCAGCAGATTCAGGTGCTGGAAAAATCCCTGGGCGTGAAACTGTTCGAACGCTCGCGCCAGGGCGTGCGGCTGACCAAGGAAGGCGCCGAGATCATGGGGCCGGTGCAGCGCTTCATGGAACATGCGCAACGCCTGCAACTGGAAGTGCTGGATGCGCGTCAGGGCCGCGACACCAAGGTGACCATCGGCGCGGTCAACGCGGCGCTGTTTGACATCATGCCGCGGCTGACGCGGCTCGCGAAGCAGCGCTATCCGTATTTGTCGCTGTCGCTGACCGAGATGGACAGCGCCACAGCGCTTTCCGCAGTGCAAAATGGCGAAGTCGATATCGCTTTCGCGCGGTTCGACCAGCCGGTCAGCGCGCTCGAAATCCGGCCGATCGTCAAAGATCAACTGGTTGTGGTGCTGCCCATCGACCATCCTCTCACCCGGCGCGACCGCATCGCGCTGAGCGAGCTCGCCGATGAGAACCTGGTGTTGTCGCCGCGACGCATCAGCCCCAGCTTTTTCGACCAGATCGTCAGCGCCTGCCACCACGTCGGCTTTTCGCCCCGCATTGTCCATGAGGTGCGGACCGTGGTGTCGCAGATCGCGTTCGTCGGGTGCGGTTCGGCCATCGGCATGGTGCCGAGCCGTTCGATGCGGTTCGGCGGCGGAGATGTCGTGTTCCGGCCGCTGGTGGAGACGCTCGAAGTGGTCACGATTGCGGCCGCATGGGACCCGGCGCGCCGCAAGGATGTCGTGCCCGCGATTGTCGACATCGCCAGCAGCCTCGGCACCGAGATGGCGAAAGCCACGGTGCTGCGCCGGACCGGGCGGCGGCCGCAGCCCGCCGTCTGATCATATGTTTGCCGTATCGGCGTGGCGCATAAAAAGTCCTGGACATCCCTTCGGCGGTGACTGCGTAATCGCCGAAGTCAAAACGCGCACGCCCATGGGATTGGTCCGATGACACCGTATAGCGACATCGCCGACGAACTGCTTCGCCACGGCACATCGACCTTGTGCGAGGCCTCGCGCCTGCCCTGCGCGCTCGACTATGCGATCCGGCCGGTGTGGCCCGGCGCGGCGGTCGCAGGCCCCGCCTATCCGCTGCGCTGCGCGCCCGGCGACAATCTCGCCATCCATATTGCCGTCGATGCGGTGCCGCCGGGCCATGTCCTGGTGGTCGATGCATCCGGCTACGTCGCCGGCTACTGGGGCGAAGTGCTCACGGTCGCGGCCGAAGCGCGCCACATCAAGGGCATCATCATCGACGGCGGCCTGCGCGATATCGATGCGCTGGAGCGCCGCAAGTTTCCCGCCTTCGCCCGCGGCATCGGCATGCGCGGCACGGTGAAATTCCATGCGCCGTCGGTCGGCGAGCCGATCGTCATGTCCGGCGTCGCCATCGCCCCGGGCGATCTTGTCGTCGGCGATACCGATGGCGTGCTCGCCATTCCGCAGGCTGCGGTGGCCCGCACACTGGAAGCGGCCCGTCTGCGCACCGACAAGGAAGCGGTCACGATGAAGCGGCTGCTGGCCGGCGAAACGACCCTGGACCTGCTGGGCCTCACGGCCCATCGGCTGCCGAAGCGCTAGGCGCGGTCAGGCACGGTCGACCCAACGGTGCAAATGGGCTGGGGCGCAGGCCACACCATAAGAAATGGCTATAGCTATGGTAATGCCTCTTGAACCGTGTCAGCTTTTCCGCAGCATAGGCACAACGGAAAGGCGCACCGATGCTATTTGCCATGGGGGCCAACAAACCACAGACCACGGCCGTCGCAAGCTGCGCCGCAATATCGCGTAACCTGCGGCATTTCAGGGTTTTTCTGGCCGTCGCCGAACTGCGCTCGCCCACGCTTGCGGCAGAGCGCTGCCGGGTGTCGCAACCAGCCGTGACACAATCGCTGGGCAAGCTGGAGCGTGAAGCCGGCGGCGACCTGTTCGAGCGGACCCGGCAGGGCTTCTATTTGACTGAACGCGGCCGGATTTTCGAGGCGCGCCTGCGCCGCGCCATGCGCCGGCTGGATGCGGCTCTCGGTGAGATCACGCCCCAGCTTCGGGTCACGGCCACGACGGCCCAACTTCAGGCGCTGATCGCGATGAACGAGGCGCAGAACATCTCGCTGGCCTCGCGCAACCTCGGACTGGCCCAGCCGACGGTGCAACGGGCCATTACCAAGTTCGAACGCGTGGCCGCACGCCCGTTGTTTGAGCGGACTTCGTTCGGAATGGTGGCAACGCGGGCCTGCCGCAAACTCGCGCAGGCCGCGGGGCTTGCCTTTGCCGAAATCGATCAAGCCGAAGCCGAACTGGCCGAGTTGAACGGGCATGAGACGGGCCGCGTCGTCGTCGGATCGCTGCCTCTTTCTCGCTCCGTCGTCCTGCCCGAGGCCCTCATCCGGTTCCGCGCGGCGCGTCCGACGCAGCAGGTGACGGTCATCGACGGACCCTATGGCGAGATGCTGGGAAGCCTCCGACGCGGCAGTATCGACTTCATACTCGGCGCGCTACGCGGTCCGCTACCGATCTGTGACGTGATCCAAGAACCGCTGTTCGACGATCATCTCACCATCGTCGCCCGGCCTGGCCATCCGCTGGACGGCCGGCGCGGAATCACTTTCGACCAGCTTGTTCGCCATGCATGGGCGGTGCCGCGCCCCGGCACACCGTCGCGTGACCAGTTCGACAGCCTGTTCCGCGACCGCGGCCTGCCCCAACCGCATAGTATCCTCGAGGTTGGCTCGATCTTGCTGATGCGCGAATTGTTGTCCCGAAGCGATATGCTGGGTTGCATTTCTGGCCACCAAGCGGAAGCGGAAATAAGCAAAGGGCTGCTGGTCACCCTGCACACCAAAATCGACTGGCCGGCCCGCGCCATCGGGCTGACCTATCGCTCCGGCTGGGTTCCGACCCGGGCGCAGGGCGATCTGCTGGATTATGTGCGCGACGTTTCGCGCCAGGCTGCCCCGTCACGTCTGCTGCGGCAAATCGCGCGGCCAACACCAAGAATCTATACGCCGGACGAAAATCTTATGTGACCGATCGGCAATGGCGCAACTAACACTGTGAGAAAGGCGGCTGGAAAAGCCGTTTCTGCGTTCCACGGCACTTCGTGGCGATGGATCGCACCACAGGGAGGATTAGATTTGACCAAATTCAATGCAAAATGCGCCGTGATGGCCATGGCTGCGCTCGCGTTCGCCGCGACGCAGGGTACGGACCCAGCCTCCGCACAGAACTATCCAAACAAGCCGATACAATTCGTCGTCGGCTTCGCGCCTGGTGGCTTTGCCGACGTGTCCTCGCGCATCGTTGCGAAACACGTTGCGAGCGTGCTGGGCCAGTCCGTGACCGTCATGAACCGCGGCGGTGCTGGGTCGAACCTCGCGGCTTCCTTCGTGAAGACGTCGCCGGCTGACGGTTACACTGTTCTCGCAACCACGACCGCGATCGCGGTGAATGCCACGCTTTACAAAAGTCTCGATTACGCCCTGTTCAAAGATCTGTTGCCGGTCGCAGTCGCCGTGGAGGCGCCAGAGCTCTTTGCCGTTCACCCATCGCAGCCGCGCAACCTGGCCGACTTTCTCAAAGCTGCGCATGCCGCGGGCGGAAAAACCTTCGGCACCGCTGGCGCCGGCACCGGCTCGCACCTGACCTTTGCCTCCTTTTTTGACAAAGTGGCCAAGGCACCGGTCACCCACGTTCCCTTCCAAGGCGCAGGCCCGGCAAACCAGGCGGTGATGGGCGGCCATACCGACGGGTTCGCTGGCTCAGCCTCAGGGCCGGTCGTGGAGTTGGTCAGGAACGGCAGCATCGTCTGCCTGGGTTTCGCCGCGGCCGAGCGTTACCCGGAATTGCCCGATTGCCCGACACTTGGTGAACTGGGGTATCCGAACCACTTCGGCGCCTCTTGGCTCAGCTTCTGGGTGCCCGCCGGTACACCTGAGCCGGCGCGCAAGGCGCTGAACGAAGCGATACGCTCGATCAACAAAGACCCGGCCATGGCCAAGGCGCTGAGTGCCAATGGCGTGCTCAAGAGCATGGATTTGCAGGAGACCGAGACGTTCCTACGTGGCCAGATCAAAATTTGGGGCGAGCGCGTCACGGCATCCGGCCTTAGCATCAACTGACCGCCGTGCCGCCCCTCCAAGAGGCGGCTTCGCCGGCGGACGGATCAAGACAAGGAGGAGCGCCGGAACACAACGGCGCTCCTCACGCGTTTCAGGGCTCACGCTATCTGGCAGACTTCGTCAAAGGCGAAGCGAAAGGCCCGCGGCCGCACGCTCTGCTCCAGCCCATAGCCGATGTTCATCAGAAAGTTGGATTTTACCGCCGTGCCTGCGAAGAATATCTCGTCAACGATGTCGTGGTGGAAACCCGACATCGGCCCGCAATGCAGGCCCATCGCTCTGGCGCCGATCATGAAATAGGCTGCCTGAAGCGTGGCGTTGCGGAAGGAGGCACGGTAGTTCAACGCCTCATCTGCCTGATAGGTGGCGATTTTCTCGGTGGCATCATGCGGCGAAAGTCTGTCGAAATGGCGGGCGAAATCCAGATCGAGTCCGAAAATGGCAACGACTGGGGCGCTTTCAACTTTGGGAACGTTGCCAGCCTTGATACCGGGCATAAGCCTCGCCTTCGCTTCGGGCGACTTCACGAAGACCACGCGCATCGGGCTCCCGTTGCCGCTGGTGGGGCCGAATTTCGTGGCTTCATAGATGTCTCGCAGAAGCGCGTCGGGCACCTCTCGGTTCGAGAACCGGTAGTACGTGTGCGCATTTCGAAAGACGAGGTCGAGCAATTCTTCGTTTTGATCAGACGGGATTGCGATCGGCCTGGGGTCGGGCATGGTGTGTCCTTGGTCGAGGTGACTGATGAGATTACGCTGAATGCAAGGCGAAGGCACGCGTACCTTCCACCCAATGTGTTTTCTGTGGCCAATCCTGACCGAAACCGCGCGCGATCCGACCGGCAAGCCGGAGCACACGCATGCCCCCCACCATTCAAAGACTGCTGGCGGAAGCCAATCACATTTCTGTCCAGAGCATAAATTTTGCGACGACGATCTCGCCTACGCCTGCCTTTGCTAACAACGATACTGTGGCACGGCGCCCGCTACAGCTTCGACTGGATGGCGCGCAGCAGCTGGAAACGCATCGCGCCGTCGTTGCTCCTGAGCGCGATGACGAAGCGCACCCGCCCGTGCTTCGCGGTGTCGGCATAGCCGGCCAGCGTGCGAATGCCGTCGAGGGTGCCGGTCTTGTACAGCGAGCCGCCTTTGCCGCGCACCAGCAGATCGGCGTGCGGCGCGAACAAATGCAGCAGCCGGGCAAGGCCGCGCGCCGTGAAGCGGTTGCCGCGGCTGAGGCCGGAGCCTTCCTCGAGCTGGATGGCGCCGGCGAGGTTGTGCTGGCCGAGCATCTCGTTGGCGACCGAAAGCGACTTCGCCAGACTGACCGGACCGCCCTGGCGGTGTCCGCCGGTCTCCAGGAAGATCTGGTTGGCGATGTAGTTGTTCGAGCCGACGAGCACCCCGCGCAAGATCTCCGACAGCGAGCGCGACTGGCGATGCACGTAGACCGGGGCGAGCCCTTCCGGCACGGATCCGGTCGCGATCTTGCCCGTCACGCTGCCGCCGGCCCGCTGGATGAACGCGGCGAGCAGTTCGCCGCTGTATCGCAGGCTGACGACGGGGTCCTGCGCGAGACTGATGCGGCCGCGGCCGTTCGGCCCGCGCGCCCGGAACTGGCTGATCGCCAGCGGCGTGATCGGTGTCTGCGCTTCGGCGGAGCTGACTTTGCTGCCGTTGCGCACGGCGTGGATGGTGTTGAAGTTCACCGCCAGAGCGGAGTTCAGCGCGTCGTAGGCCTCGGCGGTGTCCTCGATGCCCGGGATGCGCAGGTCGGACGGGTAGTAGCTGGCGTCCAGCACGATCCCGGTGAGCGGGGCTTTGCCGGCCGCAGTGACCAATGCCGGCGCGAGCAGCGCCAGCTCTTCGGAAATCAGGAACGGATCGCCGCCGCCCCTCACATAGAGCACCCGGTTATTGTCCAGATAGAAGCGGGTCTGGAAGCGGTAGTCGGCGCCCAGCACCTCGAGCGCCAGCCAGGCCGTCACGATCTTGGTGACGGAGGCCGGGACGAAAGGCGCGTCGGCATTCTGGGCGACCAGCTCGTTGCCGTCGGCGTCCATCACCAGAACCAGCGCCGATGGCGCCAGCGCCGCGATCTGCGCTTTGGCCCCGGCCAGCGCCGGAGCGGGCATCAGGAGCAAGACGAGGAGGAGCAGACGGGACATGCGCACCGCACCGAATTGGCTCACCGCCCGTCTGGACGGCGCGCCCTGGGACCGTCGTGCATCAGCCTGCGCGCTTGGGACGCCCATGTTTCTGGCACCCATGTTGAGACCATGACCGGACGGTAAGGAGTATTCCAAATCCACGATCGAGACACCCCCAATGGTTCCATTAAAGCGGCTGGCGCGGTCTAGCGACCCTTCGCGGCTGCGATCGCAGACCAAATCCGTGCCGGGGTCGCAGGCATGTCGAAGTGCGTGACGCCGGCCATGCGCAGGGCATTCATTACCGCGTTCATGCAGGCCGGCAGGCTTCCGGTGGACCCGGCTTCGCCGACACCCTTGGCGCCCAGCGGGTTGTTCGGGCTTGGCACGACGTGATTGGACAGGGACAGGTGCGGGATCAGATGCGCGCGCGGCATGCAGTAGTCCATGAAGCTGCCGGTCAGCAGCTGCCCGTCGGTGGTGTCGTACTGGCAGTATTCGCCGAACACCTGTCCGGCGCCTTGGACGATGCCGCCGACGACCTGGCCATCCGCCAGCACCGGATTGATGATATTGCCGATGTCGTCGACCGCGACATAACTCACCACCGCAACTGTGCCCGTATCGGGGTCGATTTCGACCTCGACCACATGGGCTCCGCTCGGGAAGGCCTGTGAGATCGCGCGCTCGGCAATGGTGTCGAGGGGATTCGGTAACAAAGTGCAGCTCTTTTCGATGACCGCGGTCATGCTCATGGTCCGGTCGGTGCCGGCGATCGTAAACACACCGTCTGCGAACTCGATGTCGTCCGGATTGGCTTCCAGCTCGTCCGCCGCGATCTTCCTGGCCTTGTCGATGATCATATCGGAGGCGATCTTGTAGGCGCTGCCCTGCAACATCGCCGAGCGCGAACCGATCGACGGGTGGCCGATCAAATGTGGTCCGTCCGGATCGCCGGATTTCAAGGTCACCTTTTCCGCATCGATGCCAAGCCAGCGCGCCACCATCTCCGGAAAGACGGTTTCGTGGCCCTGCCCGCTCGGTCCCGCAACGTTGTGAATGATGATGGAGCCGTCCTTTTCGAACAACACGGCGACTTCATCCTTCTTCATGCCGCCGCCGCCCGACGGTTCGATGAAGACCGCACAGCCGATGCCGCGCAATTTGCCGTTCTTGCGCGACTGGCGTTGACGCCGGCCGAACCCCTTCCAGTCGGACGCCTCTTTCGCCCTGGCGATCAGGCCGGGAAAATCGGCGCTGTCGAAGCGGGCGCCGGTCAGCGTCAGATAGGGAAACTGCGCCTTCTTCAGCACGTTGCGGCGGCGCAGTTCGAATGGATCGATGCCGAGCTGGACCGCGGCCTCATCGACCAGCCGCTCGACGATATAGTTCGCCTCCGGGCGGCCGGCGCCGCGATAGGCATTGGTCGGCGCAGTGTTGGTGATGACCTGAAGGTGACGGCCGTACATTGCCTCGACCCGATAGGCGCCGGCGCCGATTGCCTTGCCGTTAATCGAATTGGTGAGGCAGCCGGCCTGGGCCAGATAGGCTCCTGAATCGCACAGCCATTCGGTGCGGATCGCCAGAATCTTTCCGTTCGCGTCATAGGCCAGTTCGCCCTTGAGCGAGACTGCACGGCCGTGATTGTCGGTCAGGAAGTCTTCCGAGCGCGTCGACAGCCATTTCACCGGACGCCGCAGCTTTTTTGCCAGCAGCATCAGCGGCGGATATTCCGGGAACGGCGCGGTGCGCGCACCGAAGGCGCCACCGACATCGAGCATGCGGATGCGGATTTTCTCCTGCGGTATGCCGGACATGACGGCCAGCTCATGCCCGAAGGCCGGACCGCCCTGATTGGGACTGTAGAAATTGTAGACGTCGGCTGCCGCGTCGTATTCGACGAGCGCGCCGCGCACCTCCATCGGCGTCGGTGCGACGCGCGGGCTTTCCGCCGTCAGCGACACGATGCCCGCGGCGCGCGCGAAGGCCTCGGCGGCCTGCTGTTCGTCGCCGTATTCGAAATCGAAACAGACATTGCCGGGAATATTGTCGTGGATGGCGAAGGCGCCGGCGGCCATGGCCCGTTCCGGTCCGATCAGGACCGGCAGGTCTTCGTAGTCGATGTCGATCAGTTCGGCGGCATCGCGGGCCTGCGCGGCGGTTTCCGCGACGACGACCGCGACTTCTTCGCCGGCGAAACGGACGCGATCATGCGCCAGGACCGGACGCTGCGGCGCCAGAACGCCCTGCCCGCCGCGGCCGGGCGGCGGCGGAATCGGCGGGAGGGTGGCGAAGCCGGCATCGGCGACGTCTCGCCCGGTCAGAACCGCGAGGACGCCGGGGCTGCTTGCAGCCGCCGTGGTGTCGATCGACTTGATAATGGCGTGCGCCCGGTCGGACCGGCGGAAACTGGCGTGGACCTGGCCCGGCAGATTCCAGTCATTGGTATAACGGCCCTCGCCGGTGATGAAGCGGCGGTCCTCGCGGCGTCCGGAAAACTTGAAATATGTATCTGACATTTTTTCTCGTGATCTGGGATCGGCACGGCGCATCGTCTGAACGCGTCCGCAGGGAAGGCCTCGGCGCTGGGGAGGATGCCGCTAACGCAGTTCGATCTCCATCGAGATCGAGTCGCCCCGGTAAACGCCGTGGCCGGCATAGAGGACGACGCCGTTCTTGTCGATTGCAATGCGGTCGACCTTGGCCACCGGTGCATTCAACGGGATCTTCAGCAACGCGGCGATATCGACATCGGCAGTGCCGATGGTCAATGTCTGCCATGCCTTGGCAATACTGGCGCCGGCTATTTTGTGCAGAATCGGCAGGGTCGGCAAACGGCGAAACTGGAGCGGCGGACCCTTCTTGAACAATTCGTAATCGAGATAAAACCGGCCGACGAGATAAGGCTGGCCCTGCCGCAAATGCAACCGCCGCATCATCTGGTATTTGGCCGCAGGCTTGCCTTTGTCGCGATCGACGTGCGGCAGGTCGGTGACGACGCGTTGTTCGAGAACTTCGATGGTGGCGCCTTCGTGCGCCGAGATCAAAGACTTCCAGTCGATCGCCAGCTTGTGCGCATGCTCGCTGGTGGGCGACTTGCGGATGAAGGTGCCCTTGGCGCGCAGCCGCTCCAGCAGCCCCTCGTCCTCGAGCAGTCCGAGCGCCTCGCGCATCGTCCCGCGCGCCACGGAAAATTCGGCGGCAAGTTCATCCACGTTGGGGATGCGGCTGCCGACCGGCCACTCCCCCGTGGCAATTCGGGTCCGGAACAGCGTCGCCAGCTGGATGTACCGGGAGACCGGGCTGCGATCGAAGCCCGAGGCCGAAATCACCCGCAGCGCGCTTTTGTTGGTTTTCATCGAGAATTGCCGTTCATTTCGAGGCAGCGAAGGTCCCGCCGTTGGCGCATTATGCACCAATCCGGCGAATAGCAAGCAAGCGTGAGACACAGGGTCGCGTGAGCCCATTGTAGGACGCCCGCCCCTTTCAATCAATAGTATGGACTTTTGTCGGCCGGACCTTTACGGGTATGGCCGACGGAGAATTCATGAGCCTTTTGCCGATCACCATTGCGACCTGGGATTACGACCGGGTCCGCCCGCTTATCGATGGCCGCGTCCGGGTCGAGGGCTGCGACGTCAATTACATCACCATGCCGGTCGAGGAATGCTTCGAGCGCGCCTATTTTCACGGTGAATTCGAGGTCGCCGAGATCGGCTTCAGTCCGTTCCTGATCGCGCTGTCACGCGGTCCGACGCCGTATCTCGCGGTGCCGGCGTTCCTGTCGCGGATGTTCCGCCATTCCGCGGTCTATATCCGCACCGACCGCGGCATCGAGGGGCCGGCCGATCTCCGTGGTAAGCGCATCGGCGTGCCCGAATATCAG
The DNA here is from genome assembly GCA_030684935.1 of Pseudolabrys sp. Lineage (GTDB taxonomy): Bacteria > Pseudomonadota > Alphaproteobacteria > Rhizobiales > Xanthobacteraceae > Pseudolabrys. The sequence continues at coordinate 59,916 of JAUXXH010000021.1, forward strand.
ATGTCGGCGGTGATGTGGTTTCGCGGCTATCTGCAGGACGAGTTCGGCATCGCCGCCAGGGACATCAACTGGGTCCAGGCCGGGCTGGAAAATCCCGGGCGGCGTGACAAGTTCCCGCTGAACCTGCCCGACGGCTTTCCCCTGACCTCGATGAACGATGCTTCGCTGTCGGCCATGCTGGCCGAAGGCAAGCTCGATGGCGTCATCTCGGCGCGGCGGCCATCGTGCTTCGTCAACAAGCATCCGCAGGTCCAACGACTGTTCCCGGACTATCGCGCCACCGAACGCGACTACTTCCAGCGCACCGGCATTTTCCCCATCATGCATGCGCTCGGCATCCGGCGCGACATCTATGAGAAAAACCGCTGGCTAGCAGCCAGCCTCTACAAGGCATTCCTCCAGGCCAAGCGCATCGCCGACGCCGATCTGGCGGAGACGACGGCGCTGAAGGTCGGCCTGCCCTGGGTCACCGCCGAATATGAGGCGACCACCGCTCTGATGGGCGAGGATTTCTGGTCCTACGGCGTGGACGCCAACCGCAGAACGCTCGCCACCATGGCGCGCTATTCCTATGAGCAAGGCCTCTCCGTCCGGCTGCTGAGCGTCGAGGAAATGTTCGCCGACGGAAACTTGAGCGAAACAAGAGTCTAGAGCCACCGCTGAGGGAGAACACCATGGCCGTTCAACTGATTTGCTGCTCGCACAGTCCGCTGATGCTGGCCGACGTCGAGGAGAGCGAGACCGGTGTGCACGCGCAGTTCTTTCGCGAACTCGATCAGTGCGCCACGGCGCTCCACAAGTTCAATCCCGATCTGGTCGTCGTTTTCGCCCCTGACCACTTCAACGGCTTCTTCTACGAGATGATGCCGATGTTCTGCATCGGCACGGCCGCCCAGGGCACCAAGGACTGGCATCTCGAAGCGGGCCCGTTGCGCGTGCCGCGCCAGACCGCGATCGATTGCGTCCGTCACCTTCATTCACGCGACATCGACGTCGCGCTGTCGCATGAGATGAAGGTCGATCACGGCACGACGATCCCGCTGTACAAGCTGACCGGCGCGCTGGCGCGCTACAACGTGCTGCCGATCTTCATCAACTGCGCCGCCGATCCGCGGCCCTCGTTCAAGCGCGTGCGTACCTTCGGCGCCGCGGTCGGCGAGTTCCTGGCGAAGAAAGACATGCGCATCACCATCATCGGCTCCGGCGGCCTGTCGCACGATCCGCCGACGCCGCGCCTCGAAATGAGCCCGCCCGACGTCGCCAAGCGCCTGATCCAAAGCGCCGTCCCGACGCAGGCCGAACTCGACGCCCGCGAGGCCCGCGTCATCCGGGCCGCGCGCGACCTCGTCGTCGGCAAGGGTCCGTGCCTGCCGCCGGACCAGCAGTGGGATCACGATTTCCTGAACACCTTCGTCGCCGGCCGGTTCGAGGAGTTCGACACCATGACCGACGCCGAGATCGACCGCGTGGCCGGCTTCGGCGCCCACGAGGTCCGCACATGGGTTGCCGCCGCCGAGGCGGCCAAGGCCATCGGCACGCTGCAGACCGAGCTGCGCTACTACCATCTGGTGCCGGAATGGATCACCGGCATGGGCATCGTGACGGGCCAGGCCTGAGGCAGTTTTCAAAAGTCGGATCGATATGATGGCAGACACGCAAGCGGTGACCGGGCGCGTCGTGTCCGGCGACGTCGACATCTTTTACCGGAAATTCGGCAAGCCCGGCCGCACGCCGGTGCTGATCGTGCACGGCCTGTCGTTTTTTTCCTATGACTGGATCGGCGTGGCGGCCCGCCTGGCGGCCGATCGCGAGGTCGCCGCCATCGACATGCGCGGCTTCGGCCAGTCGGGCTGGAGCCCGGGACGCGACTACAAGCTGGAAACCCTGAGCAAGGACGTCATCGCCGTTCTCGACGCCCTCGGCTGGGACAAGGCCGTGCTCATGGGGCATTCGTTCGGCGGCCGGGTGTGCCTGGCGACCGCCGGCTGGAACAGAGAGCGCGCCAGCGCCCTCGTCTGCGTCGACTTCGCGCCCGATCTGGCGCCGCAGGGCCGGCGCCATGTCGCCGAACGGATCGGCCGCCAGCCCGATGTCTTCGCATCGGTCGACGACGCGATGGCCTATCACGGCGAAACCGCTGGCGACGCGCCGCGCCGGCAGCGCTGGCAGGAGTTTCTCAGGAAGGAGAATCGCGGCTTCGTGCTGCGCCGCGACCTGCATTACCGCGACAATTTCAAACGCGCGCTGGAGGCCGGACAGTCGGCGCCGGTACCGGCCTTCCTGTGGCCGATGCTGGCGGACATGACAATTCCGGCGCTGCTCATTCGCGCGACGGAATCGGACATGTTCGACGCGGCGACGCTGCAAAAGGCGCTGGCGCTGAACCCGCGGCTGAAAGGTATCGAATTGCCCGGCAGCCACGACCTGGCCGGCGACAATCCCGAAGGACTGGCCGACGCGGTCACGCGCTTCCTCGCCACGGTGAAACTCTAGCCCACGACCGGCTGCCGCGTCCGGCGACGCCGAAGCGCCGTCGAACGCGGTGTTTTCCCGCGGCTATTGCTCGATCTTGACGCCGACCTTCTTGATCAGCGCTTCCATCCGGCTCGATTCCGAATCGATGAGGGTCTTGAACTCGGCGATGGTCTTGTCTTGCGGCTCGACGAAGAGCTTCTGCATCTTCTCGCGGTACTCCGGCAGCTGCGAGATCGCCTTGGCCTCGGCGTTGAGCTTGTCGACGATGGCCTGCGGCGTGCCGGCCGGCGCCAGCAGCCCGAACCAGCCGACGAAGGTCAGATCGTCGTAACCCAGCTCCCGCATGGTCGGCACGTCCGGCAACGCCGCCACGCGCTTGGGACCCGTGACCACCAGCGCCTTCAGCTTCTTGGACGCGAGCAGCCCGACAACCGGCGGCACGCCGCACACGACGATGTCGACGCGGCCACCCATCACGTCCTGGAAGGCGGTCGGGAAGGCGCGGTACGGCACATGCGTGAAGTTGAGGTTTTCGCGATCGCGCACCAGTTCGCCCAGCAGGTGCAGATTGGTGCCGACGCCGGGGGACGCGAAGGTGAATGTCCGGCCTTTCCTGGACGCGTCGACCAGTTCCTTCAGCGAATTGATGCCAAGCTCCGGACTGACGACAAGCGCATTGTCGATGGTGCCGAGCAGCGCAACCGGCGTCAGCGCCTTGTTGGGATCGAAATTGCGCTTGGTATAGAGATGGCCCAGGACGGCGTTGGTGTCCTTGGAACCGAGCAGCAGCGTATAGCCGTCCGGCTTCTGCGCGGCGGCGTATTCCGTGCCGAGCAGACCGCCCGCCCCCAGCTTGTTTTCGATCACCACCGGCTGCTTGACGCGCTGCGTCAGTGCATCGGCAAACTGCCGGGCGATGAAGTCCGGCGCCGTGCCCGCGGCGTAAGGGACGACAAGTGTTATCGTTCGCGACGGATAGGATTCCTGGGCGTTCGCAACGGCAACGAACCCGAGCAGAGCGACGAGAATAATCCGGATCAAGGCGACCTCCCTAATTTTTTCACCAGCTTTGGCGCAATTCTTCACAAGCAGAGCCAAAAGTCCATACTTATATCTTTTGATGGCGTCATACCCGTTGTGCCCGCGCCGGTTTTCCGTGTCCGGCGGCTTCCCAAATATCACCTATAAGTATAGATGATTAGATGTTCGCAGGGACATTGCCGGCCCGCGGCGCGTGCGTGCCGACCCGATACGGTTTAATAGACGCCCTTCCCCAGGCCCGGCCCCGCGCCCCGGCAATCAGGACATTCGCGTGACCGCCGATTCAAAAATGCCACCGTCTTCCGCGGCGGCCTATGTTCCGGGCCTTGCTCTGTCGGCCCTTGTGGCCGGCATCGGCTACCTCACCGCCCCTCTTATGGCGCCCGTGCTGCCGCTGCCCAGCATGGTCATCGCGCTCATCGTCGGCATGGCGCTCAATCCGCTGGCCTCCCGCCCCGCCGTGCAGCCGGGCATGGCCTTCTGCGTTCGCACGGTGTTGCGCTGGGCCGTCGCGTTGTTGGGCCTGCGCATCGCCCTCGCCGACATCGCCGCGCTGGGGCCGGAAATTGCGGCGCTGCTGGTGATCGCCATGGCGGTGACCTTGTGGTCGGGATTCGCATTCGCGCGCTGGAGCGGCCAGAACGCCGGCTTCGGCGCCCTGGTCGGCGCCGGAACGGCGGTCTGCGGCGCATCGGCGACGCTGGCGGTGTCCACCGTGGTGCCGAATTATCCCGGCAAACAGGCTGACATTGCCTTTGTCGTGGTCTCGGTCAACGCGCTCGCCACCCTGGCGATGCTGTCCTACCCGCCGCTGTGCTTTCTGCTGGGCTTCGATCCGCAAACGACCGGCGCCATGCTGGGCGGCACCATTCATGACGTGGCACAGGTCGTCGGCGCCGGTTACGCCGTGTCGGAGGACACCGGCAATGCCGCGGTGATCGTCAAATTGTTCCGGGTGTTCCTGTTGCTGCCGGTGGTGCTGAGCGTCGGATGGTATTTCACCCGAATCGGCGAACCGACAGGGTCCGCACGGGTGCCGGTGCCGGTATTCGCGATCGTTTTTCTGCTGCTGTGTGTCCTGAACAGCATCATGCCCTGGATGCCGGCATTGATGCCGGTTTATGCCCCCGTCAAAAGCGTTCTGGTCGAAGCATCGACCTGGGGTCTCCTGCTGGCGATCGGCGCGCTCGGTCTCGGCACTTCACTCAGGACCATCATCAACCTCGGCTGGCGGCATGTCTCGACCGTGTTCGCATCGACCGTTGTCATCTTTGTGATCGTCACGGGCGGGCTGTACGTGTTGCAGCCGTTGTGAACGCGAGATGCCGGTCAGCCGGCACTCATCGCCACGATTCTTTCACGCGCCTGCTCCATGAAAGCCTCCGCGGCAAGCGGCAGACGCCGCCCCTTGCGCTGGCAAAGCGCCAGATCGGCGCGCAGTGCCGGATCGTCGAGTTCATCCACTTGAATCAGAAGTAAGGAAGCGTCGGAATAGCTTTCCAGCCACATGCGGCGCGGCCGCATATGGCTGGATGGGAAAACGTGGCGTTTCCACGCCGGCGCAGTTAATAGAAATACGGCGCCGGCCAACGAGGCTTAATTGATTTCGATTTTTGCCCTGGATACGATTTTCGCACTGTCTTCCACATCCTTGCGGAAGTACTCGGCAAACTGTTCCAGCGTCATCGGCGTCGACGTCAGGCTGAGTGTCGCCAAACGTTGTTTGACCGTTTCATCCTGCATCGCTTTTTGTGCCGCGGCATGGAGCCTTCCGACAATGTCCGCCGGCGTATTGGCAGGCGCGAAGAACCCGAGCCAGAGCTCAAAGCCATCTTCCTTCAGGCCCGCCTCCTTAAGCGTCGGAACGTCCGGCAACTCTTTTGCGCGCGCTGTTGTACTCACGGCCAGCGCGGTGAGCTTGCCTTCTTTGATCAAAGCCAGGGCACTGCCGAGGGCCGTGAAATAGAAATCCAGACGGCCCGTCATGGTCTCCGTCAGAGCATCGGGCGGGCCCCGGAAGGCAATATTCTGCGCCTCAATGCCCGCGGCCAGACGGAAGCGCTCGGCGGCAATGTGTGGCGCGCTTCCCACGCCAAGCGAGGCGTAGTTCATCTTCCCCGAACTTGTCTTCGCCGCTGCAATCAGATCGCCCAGCGTCCGGTATCCCTTAGACGGCGCCGTCACGAGGACATAGGGCTGCGCGCCGAACGAAGCGATTGGCGTGAAGTCCTTGAGCGTGTCGTAGGTCCGGTTCTTCGATACGGAATGCACGATGGAAAACGTCGAAGACTGCAGGAGCAGCGTGTAGCCATCCGGCGCTGCCCGCGCTGCCGCCGCGGAACCCGTGGCGCTACCCGCCCCGGCCCGGTGCTCGATGACGATCGCCTGTCCCAGATCCTGCGACATTTTCTCGAACACCGGCCGCGCCGCCGCTTCGAGCGACGTCCCGGGACCGAACGGAGATATCGCCGTGATCGGCTTGGTGGGCCATTGTTGCGCCAGCGCAGAGCTGCCGGCGGCCACGACAAACATCGTTGATACACAGGCCACGACATTCCAGCCGCGGCGTGCTCTCCTGCTGACCGCTAAATTTCTTCCTTCAAGCATTTCATCCTCCCGGTTTCATTTTTTTAGTCTGAAACGAAGCGCAGCCTGAAACTGAACGGCCTTTCCGGCGCGACCGCCCTAGTCGACAAGCGGCGCGGTGCTGAAGCTCAACATGTCTTGAATCCGCTTCCACCGTTGCGAATGCGGCGGCGTGATTCCCCACTGGTCCATTCGTCCCGCGGGCCACTTCCAGTACTCGGGACCATGCGGCACATACGAGTCATCGACCTGCATTACGTCCGACGTGTATTCGAGCGGTATCTCTTCCGGCCCGGCAAAGTATGCGAAAACGTTGTCGCCGGCGACGTGCCGCCCTGGACCCCATTCGATCGGATAGCCCGCATCACGCATTCTTCCTGCGCCGCGCATGACCGCATGCAGATCGGGCAGCTCGAACGCGATGTGATTGATCGTCGGCTTGGCGGCGCCACAGACAACGACGGAATTGTGGTCTGTGTTCGCGCAATGGAGAAACGAAAGCGGCCCGGATTGATCGATCAAACTGAATCCGAGATTGTCGATGAGAAACGCATTCGTGCCGTTCACGTCAACCGCGTTCAGGTTCACATGAGCGATCTTGCGCGGACGATCTGCCACGTCAGCGTCGTCTGCGTGATCGGCGACCTCGCAGACGATGCCGAAGCGGCGCCCTTCCTGATCCACAAAGTCGAAGCCGTAGCCGCCGCCGGGACCCTTCGATTCGGCTAGCCGTGTGCACTGATGACCGCGCCCGGCAATCGCACTGTGAAACGCACGGACGGAATCCCGGTCGCTTGCGTCAAAAACAACGCGCCGCACCGCGGCACCCCCGCTGGCGGCGTGGAGCGCGAGGATATGGTGGTATCGTCCCGTACCGCGAAAATACGCAGCGCTGCTGCCGGCTTCGACTTCGGAGAGGCGCCAAACCTCGGTGAAGAATTTTCTGGCCGCGCCCAGATTGGGCACTTCCAGTTCAATGCTGCGTAAGCCTCTGACACGATTGCTCATCGATCACCGCCTGAAAAAGCCGAGAGGTCTATCGCCGAGTTTCATTGCCGAACCGCACTAAGGGGTCCAGCCCTGCCCCCAGGCGTCCGGCGCCGCTGCATCGATGAGGATGAAAGCCACGCGGCAGACCTTGTCGCCGTTATTGACCCAGGCATGGTTGGTTCCCTGCTGAACCAGGGTGTCGCCGGCTTTCATGCGGATTTCGGTATCGTCCAGAAGCATGTCGATCTCGCCCTCGAGAACGATGGCGTAATCGATGCTCTTGGTTCGATGCGTGTTGGTGTGACGCATGTATCCCTGCGTCGCGGGGTCAATACCCATGGCCTTCAGAATCTTGTCGTGGTCGACATGACCTTCGGCAGGCTTTGCGGGCGGGAAATCGACGATCCGGAAGATGGTCCCGTTGGCTGGCGGAGGAACCCCGATGGCCCGGTCGCCGCGGTCCGTCGCAGCGTTCATGTCGATCGGCTGCTCGTCGGTGACCCACAGCATGGAGACCGCGTTGCCGCCCGGGCTCCGTTGCTTCGGTTGCGCCGCGCCGTCAAAAAGAACGACCGCCTTGCCCTGCGGGTCGTGCCCGGTCACGACGCGCCGTGTCTGCTTGAATTCCATTTTTCGCTCTCCCCTCGCGGCATCCGACGCTTGCGTACCGCTGCGTCGATTATTATTGAGCAAAGTCATTTTTGACTATACTCATTTATTATGAATGCGCTTGGGTTGTCAAGAATGCCAGGTCACCCGGCCGCCGTATCGGGTGGCGCCATTGACCGCAGGCTTGCTCTCGTTGCAAAAGCCATATGTTAAGCAGCAGCGATACCGCCGCGAAGCAAGATGCCCGCACTCTGGCTCCTCCGACCGCACCCAAACCCGCGTCACGGCACAGAACCACCATGAATATCCGAGTTGGCGAACTTTCCGGGCAGCGGGAGAAGAACAAGCTGGAGAAGCTTCAGCGTATCCGCGAAGCAACACGCGAATTGTTCATCGGCAAAGGATATGACGAGACGACGACGCGGGAAATCGCGATCAGGGCCGGCGTCGGAATCGGAACGGTATTCACCTATGCGGAAAACAAGCGCGATCTGTTGTTCCTGGTTGCCAATGACGAGTTGGATGAAGTTACCCGCAAATGCGAAGCGGGTGTTTCGGACGAGGCCTCCTGCCTGGAGAATCTGTTGGCCATCTTTCGTCAGCACTACCGCTACTATGCCAGGCAGCCCGCGCTTTCGCGTCTCCTGCTCCGCGAGATGACATTTTACGACTCTGGAAGCCAGGCCAAGCTGTTTCAGCGGACACGCGAGCGCAACATCGATCTTGTTAGCGCCGCTGTGAGAAGAGCTCAGGAATCGAAGGAAATTGCCCTCGATAGTGACCCGGAATTTGCCGGCTGGATCGCCTTTTGTATTTTCCAGGTGGAGCTTCGGAGATGGCTCATGACCAAGGAACCGAATTTGAGTGCCGGCATGAAGCGTCTTGAGAGGGCCCTCGTTCTTTGCATGAGTGGGTGGGGCGCCAGGCCGGCGGCGTTCGAAAGAAAGTAGCCGCAGAGGATTGGTCGGAAGTCCGCGCGGCAGCGCGGACTCCGGCGCCGGCTGGGGCTGTCCAGCCTGTGGCGGGCCTTTCTGCTCAAAGCAGGAGTTTTCTCAATCTCGACTGCATCGCTGGGGCGGCGGTGGAGATCGCGCCAAGCTCCGCCCATTTTCCCTGCTAACAGGGAATTCGGTAAAATTCCGGGCATCTGCCGCACCGGAGACTGAAACAGCTGGCCGGCCGCGTCTCGGTCGACGGATCGTTCTGGGCCGCGACTATTCATTCCCGCCGGCGGACCTCGATCCGGTCTCGACGGGGAAAGACGCTGGCTTTTCTACGGCAGAGCAACTCGTATCCTCGAAGACAATCCCCGCGTCCTGTTCCCGCAGTAGTCGTAGGCGCCTCACTGTCAGAGCTACAACCAGAATGACATGATCACGACAGGCACCCGGATTTTCCCGTTTTTATGATCGCATTGGCGGTGTTATCAATGATTCAGAAATCGGCGACGAAACCGCCCAAATGAAGTCCGCGCACAGAATAGGGAAGAGATCGGATGAGGCGTGTTAATTCTGGCGGAGTCGAAATCGTCTACGACGTCATGAACGCCAGCGGGCCAGGGGTGCCGCTCTTTCTCCTCGCCGGGCTCAATGGCATGCGCCAGGCCTGCATGAGCCAGGCCATTCCGTTCTCGCGCGAGCGCCCTGTTATCGTCCAGGACCAGAGAGGAACCGGCGAAAGCGACAAGCCGCTGGGCGTCTACAGCGTCCAGAACATGGCCAAAGACGTGATCGCCATCATGGACGACGCCGGGATCAAGACGGCTCACATGGTAGGCACCTCGACCGGCGGCGCGATTGCCCAGGTCTTGTGCCTGGACTACCCCGATCGCGTGCAGACCGCCGCCGTGTGTTGCTCCTGGATGAAGGCGGACCACTTCTTTCGCCGCCAGTTCGAGATGCGCAAGCGCATACTTCTGGCCATGGGTACAGAGACTCTCATGCTTTTGACTTCAACAACACTCAACGATCCAAAGTGGTTCACTGAAAACTACGACGAATTGCTGAAGCGCGAGAAAGGCCTGCTGGAAAGAGCCGGCCCCGTACAGGTGGACGCCGAACGTGTCGACGCCATCCTGGCGTTCGACGAGAGCAAGCGCCTCAGCCAGATCAAAACACCGGTGAAGGTGATCGCCGCAAAGAACGACGCAGTTTGCCCTCTCTATTATTCGGAACAATTGGCAAGGGAAATCCCGGGCGCAACGCTGAGCCTCTATGAGGACGGCGGACATTTTTTCTATGTCGTCCACGCCGACCGCTTCAATGCGGAAATTCGGGATTTCATGCTTCAGAACGAATAGCGCTGAATCGATTTCGCAAGCGCTGGATTTCCGCAGAATGCGCGCCACCTCCCCCGGTAGCAGAGATCAAAAGATTGATATCGAAGCGCGAGATTAATCTCGTTCGATCTCGCTTGCCCAGCCGCATCAAATCCGCAAACATGCGCCTCAACTTGGGATCGATGTTTGTGAATCCCGAGAAGAATAATTCAAGCCGATCAGACGGTGACATCGCCGGGCTTGGCAACGGGTGGAATTGAGGAGGGAGTCTGGTGGACGATGTCGTGGCCCAAGGGGCAAAGGGGCGCCGGCTTGCGCGCGAATTTCGCTGGCCCGGAGACCGCCATGTTGCGGTCGTGCTCAATATCGCATTCGAAGGCTGGTCGGACGGCAAAGCCCCAGGGATTGGCCCGATGGGCAATCCCCTGCCCAACGGCATTTTCGACACCAACGCCCTGCTTTGGGGGCACTACGGCGCAGTGCGTGGCATTGACCGGTTGATGCGGGTATTTGAGCGGAACAAGATCCGCGGCAGCGTGATGGTCAGCGGTGTCTTTGCCGAACGTATTCCAAAGACCGTTAAATCGATTGCAGATGCCGGGCACGAGATCGTCGCCCATGCATATGCTCAGGAAATCATCCCGGCAAAGTTTTCCGAAGAGGAGGACCGCGCCCATATCGCCAAAACGACAGCGGCGCTGGAGTCCGCGATCGGACGCAAGCCTCAGGGCTGGATCAGCCCGCGCGGCACACCAGGTGCGCACACAGCCCGTGTGCTTTCGGAAGCCGGCTATATATGGCAGGGCGACGTCTTCGACGACGACCGGCCGTATATTCAGGAATTTGGCAGCAAAAAAATCGTGGCCATCCCGCTTGCCATGGAAATCAACGATCTTCCTCATGCCATGAGGTTCGGAAGATCACCGCGGCAATTTATCGAATTGTTCGACGACAATCTCGCCGCTGCGTTATCCGACCAAGAGGGCGCCATTATTCTAGATGTCACGGCACACTGTCATTGCTATGGGCGCCCTGCCGGCGCTTGGGCGATTGAAGCGATTGCCAAAAGCGTGCGCAACCGGGACGATGTCTGGCTGACCACACGCGATGAGATCACAGCACACGTCCTCAAAGGCTCTTTCTGAATCCGAAAATCAAATAAGGAAAGGGAATGCCATGTGGAAATTATCTGGCATCGTAGCGATCGTGGTTGCGCTCTTCATTCCCGGCGGGCCGGCTGCGGCCCAAACCTACCCCTCGAAGCCAGTTACAATCGTGGTGCCATTTCCTCCCGGCGGCCCCGTCGATACGATTGCGCGCATCATGGGCGATCGCATGCGAACGTTTCTTGGCCAGCCCATCGTGGTCGAGAACGTTGGCGGCGCCGCGGGCAGCATCGGCGTTGGCCGTGCGGCGCGGGCTGCGCCCGACGGCTATACGCTCAGCCTGGGAAATTGGGCGACCCACGTTGTCAATGGCGCGATCTATTCATTGAACTACGACGTGCTCAATGATTTCGATCCGGTATCTCTCATCCTCACCCAGCCTGAGATCGTCGTCGCAAAGAAGGACATGCCCGCAGACGACCTCAAGGGACTTATCGCGTGGTTGAAAGCCAATCCCAACAAGGCAGTGCAAGGCACCTCGGGGGTCGGCAGCGCGGGGCACATTGCAGGCGTGTTTTTCCAGCAGATGACAGGCGTGCAGTATCAATTCATTCCCTATCGCGGCCTCGCTCCCGCGATGCAAGCGTTGCTGGGCGGGCAAGTCGATATGCTCATCGACGTTCCGGCAAGTTCGGTACCACAGGTTCAGGCCGGCACGATCAAGGCCTACGCCGTCACAGCTAAATCCCGCCTTGCGGCATTGCCCGACATTCCCACCGTCGATGAGGCAGGTCTGCCGGGGTTCTATGCCTCTGTGTGGTATGCGTTGTGGGTACCGAAGGGCACCCCGAAAGATATCGTCACAAAGCTGAACGAGGCGGTTGTGGACGCGCTCGCCGACGACACAGTGCGCAAGCGCCTTACAGGCCTTGGGATGGAGATATTTCCTCGTGACCAGCAGAATAGCGCTGCACTGAGCGCGCTCCACAAGTCCGAGATCGACCGCTGGTGGCCGATTATCAAGGCCGCGAATATCAAGGGTCAATGAACTCAGAGTTTCTTATGACTTATCCCCCTTGGCGACGCTCCTCTCCGCAGGCTTCTTCCACTTCTGCGGAATAGACGTGTCTTACGAGCCGACGGAGGCCGCCAGTCATCACCAGGCGGACCAGCCGGCATCGACCGCGATGGTGACGCCGTGCACCGCGTCGGAGTCGTCGCTGGCGAGATAGACGGCCGTGCCGGTCAGTTCTTCGGGCTGAAGGAAATCGCGGCCGGTCGGCGTCATGTTGGCCATTTGCTGAATGTAGTCCGCCATGTCGGGCCCGCGCAGATGGGCGTTCAGCGGCGTGGCGATATTGCCTGGCGCGATCGAGTTGACGTTGATGTTGTGACGGCCGATCTCCACCGCCAGCGCACGGGTCAGATTGACCATCCCGCCCTTCGCCGCGCAATAGGCCGGACAATTCGGCCCGGCGCCGATGCCCCAGATCGACGAGATGTTGATGACCTTGCCTTTGCCCTTGCGTCTGAATTCAGGGTACGCAGATTTCACCAGAAAGAATGCGCCTTTGAGATTGAGATCGAGCTGCTCATCCCACATCGCTTCGGTGGTATCCTCGACCGAAGCGGTGTGCATGATGCCCGCGTTGTTGACGACGATATCGACGGTGCCGAATTTCTTGATGACGTCGGCGACCAGGCGCTCGATGTCCGCCACCTTCGAACAATCGGCGACAAAGGCTTCGGCCACGCCCCCTTCGCCACGGATCGCCTTAACCACCGTGTTCGCCTTGTCCATGCTGCGCGACGCAACGACGGCCACGCGCGCGCCCTCGCGTCCGTAGCGGCGGGCGATGGCCTCGCCGATGCCTTGGGAAGAACCCGTCACAATCGCAACTTTGTCCTGAAGCCTCATATCGCCTCCCACTCCGTCGATTAATTCTGACATGCCGAAAATAGATACCGGTGCGACAACAACTTCGGCCGTACCGCCAAGTTTGAGGTTTTTTGCCTTTGGTTTCAATGATTAAACTGTTGAAATCAGGAAACAGAACGCCCCTCATAGTTTTGCTGAACCGTTCGCCCCGCCCCGTCTCCGTTTCCGTCCCGTCAACTTGGTGATTGTATGAGAATTGCTTGCGACACAGGCGGGACATTCACCGACCTGATCGTCGAATCCGACGACGGTCAGATCAAGATGTACAAGGCGGCGACCGTTCCGCAGGATCCCGTGCAGGGCATGCTCGACGCCGCCACGGTGGCCGCCGGCGACTGGAAGCTGTCACTTCCGGATTTTCTCGGACGCTGCGACCTCCTCATCCATGGCACGACCCATGCGATCAACGCCATCATCACCGGACGGACCGCCAGGACGGCCTTCCTGACGACGGCGGGGCACCCCGACATTCTCGTGCTGCGGGAAGGCGGCCGTGCCGAGCCGTTCAACTTCCACGTTCCCTATCCATCACCCTATATTCCCCGCGCTCTCACTTTCGAAATCCCCGAACGCATCAATGCCGCCGGCGCCATCGTCACGGCGCTGGACGAGGAGGCCACTGGCCGCATCCTTGACGACGTCGCCGCATCGGGCGTCGAGGCCATCGCCGTGTGCCTTCTCTGGGCGATCGCCAATCCGGTGCATGAACTGCGCATCGGCGACATGATCCGCCAGCGTCTCCCGGACGTGCCCTTTACCCTCGCCCATCAGCTCAACCCGACTCTGCGCGAATACCGCCGCGCCTCCGCGGCGGCCATCGATTCATCCTTGAAGCCATTGATGGGCCGGTATCTCAGCGAACTGACATCCCGTCTCGCGTCGTCGGGGTTCAAGGGCCGCACCCTCGTCCTGACCTCGCAAGGCGGCATGATGGATGCCGCCGAACTCGCCAAACAGCCCATTCACGCCATCAATTCAGGACCCTCGATGGCGCCGATCGCCGGCCGCTATTACGGCGCGGTCGACAGCAAATTGCCGCTCGCCATCGTCGCGGATACCGGCGGCACCACCTATGACGTCAGCCTGGTACGGCGCGGCCGCATCCCGAAGACGCGCGAAACATGGATCGGCAAGCCGTATCGGGGCCACATGACCGGTCTGCCGTCCATCGACATCAAGAGCGTCGGTGCCGGCGGCGGCTCCATTGCCCGTGTCGACAAAGGCGGCCTGCTTCATGTCGGCCCGCAGAGCGCCGGGTCTGTGCCGGGCCCCGTCTGTTATGCGGCCGGCGGGACCCAACCGACGCTGACGGATGCGTGCCTCGTGCTGGGCTACCTCGACCCCACTTTCTTTCTCGGCGGACGGATGAAGCTCGATCCGGACGCGGCCCGGCAGGCCATCGAGAGTACGATTGCGGCCCCCCTCAAGCTTGACCTTTACGCGGCAGCAGCCGCGATCGTGGAAGTCGCGACGGAGAACATGGTTCAGGCGATCGAGGAAATCACCATCAACCAGGGCATCGACCCCAGCGAGGCCGCCCTGATCGGCGGCGGCGGCGCGGCGGGTTTCAACTCGGTCTGGATCGCGCGCCGTTTGAACTGCCCGCTGCTGATCATGCCCGAGACCGGCGCCGCGCTGAGTGCTGCCGGCGCCCTGATGTCCGAATTGCGTGACGAGTACCGCGAGATGTTTCTGGTCACGTCGGATGCCTGGAACGAGCCGGCGGTCAACAGCCTGCTCGCCAAGCTGCGCGAACGATGCGTGGCATTTGTCGACCGTGCCGGCGCCAGTCTTCAGCAGGCGCGGATCGAGTTTGCCGTCGAGGCGCGTTACGCCGGACAGGTCTGGGAGATCGAGCTTCCGCTGAAGCATGACCACTATGCGGGAGAGGCCGACCTGGCGGGCCTCCTGGAGGATTTTCACGCGCATCATGAAGACGTGTTCGCGGTGCGCGACCCGTCCTCCGTTGTCGAATTCGTCTGCTGGACCGCCGCGGTCTCCTGTCCGCTGGGACGCAACGACCTCGGACGCATGCCCGCCGATCCGGCCGCATCCCGGCGCAGCGCAAGCCGCCAGGCATTCTTCGCCGGCTCCGGCATCGTCGAAACGCCGGTCTTTGCCCTCGCCTCGTTGCCGGAAGGCGACGTCATGCGCGGCCCTGCGATCGTCGAGACGCCCTTCACGACAATCGTGATCGACCCGCGCGCATCGTTCTGGCACGGCCCGTCGGGCAGCCTGCTCATCAAGCCTTGAGGACAAGACCATGGACCGTGCCACCGCCCCCCTGCTCGACGGCGCCCGGCTCTCGATCATCGCCAATCGGTTCGGCGGTGTTTGCCGCAAGATGGGCAACACCCTGCTGCGGACCGGCCGCTCCGGCGTGCTGAACCGGGCCAAGGACTTTTCGTGCTGCATCGTCACCGCCGACTGCGAACTCCTGACCGCTGAGGAAAGCCTGCCGATCCATGTGCTGTCCGGTCCCGACCTGATGGTGCGGTGGCTGAACAGCGTGCATCCCAACGTCAAGCGTGGCGACGTTTTCCTGCACAACTCGCCCTATCACGGCAATTCGCATCCCGCCGACCACACGCTGCTCATGCCCGTGGTCGATGACGACGGCGTCCACCGCTTCACGGTGCTGGCGAAGGCGCATCAGGCCGACATCGGCAATTCGATCCCGACGACCTATCACGGCACCGCGCGCGACGTGTACGAAGAGGGAGCGCTGCTGTTTCCAGCCGTCAAGGTCGTCGAGAACTACAAGGTCAACGAGGACTTTGTCCGCATGTGCCGGCTTCGCATCCGCGTGCCGGACCAGTGGCATGGCGACTTTCTGGCCATGCTGGGCGCAGCCTATATCGGCGAGCGGGAAATCCTCGCCATGGGTCAGGAACTGGGCTGGGACAAGCTGTCGGCATTCTGCCGGCAGTGGCTGGATTATTCGGAAAGCCGGATGATCGAGGCAATCCGCGCGATGCGCGGCGGTTCGGCCAGCGCCACCTCGACCCACGACGCGATCCCGGGGACACCCAAGGATGGCATCACCGTCACGTCGTCCGTCACCATCGATCCCGACCGCGCGATGATCGATGTCGATCTGACCGACAACCCCGATCAACTGGCCTGCGGGCTCAATGTGTCGGAGGCCTGCACGCGGACCTCGGCGATGATCGGGGTCTTCAACTCGGTCGATCCGTCGGTGCCGAAAAATGCCGGCGCGTTCCGCCGCATCGCCGTCCACCTCAAGGAAGGTGGCGTCGTCGGCATTCCGCAGCATCCGATCAGCTGCTCCGCATCGACCACCAATCTGGCCGACCGGGTCCAGAACGCCACGCAACTGGCGCTTGCCGCCATTTCGGAACATCTGGGCATGGGGGAGATCGGCTGCTTCTGCCCGCCGTCCACCTCCGTCGTGTCGGGTATCGATCCACGCAGCGGCAAAGCTTACGTCAACCAGCTTTTTCTGGGACACACCGCGGGCGCGGGCTATGCGAGCGAGGATGCCTGGCTGACCATGCTGCACGCCGGCAATGGCGGCATGTGCTTCATGGACAGCATCGAACTCGACGAAGTCTATACGCCGATCCTTGTGAAGACGCGGCGTTTGATAGCGGACAGCGAAGGCGCCGGGCAATATCGCGGTGCGCCTGGCATCCTGGTGGAGTTCGGCCCCGTCGGCGCCGCCATGCAGGCGGTGTTTGTCGCCGATGGCAACATCAACAATCCGAAAGGCGCGCGCGGCGGCAGCGCGGCCGCGCCGTCCGCCCAGTTCATCCGTCAGCGCGATGGAACGCTGCGCCCTCTTCCGCAATATTGCGACACATGGATCGGCGACGGCGAGACGCTGGTGTCGGTCGCCTGCGGCGGCGGCGGCTACGGCTCGGCGGCGAACCGGGATCCGGAACGGGTTTGCAAAGACGTTCAGGAAGGACTCGTGACACGCCAGCGCGCGGAGAGCGTCTACGGCACGGTGCTGACGCCGGATTTGCAGGTCGATATCGAGGCCACTGAAAGGCTTCGGGCAGCAAACGAGGGGCGCGCAACAGTACCCCGCTAACGACGGCCTTTCCGGCGGCTGTCTGGTAAAGCCTCCAAATCCCGGAATGAGTGGCTGGGGCGCCAGGATTCGAACCTGGGGATGGCGGAATCAAAATCCACTGCCTTACCACTTGGCTACGCCCCAACGCGGCGGACCATAGCGATGCCGCCCGGTCCGATCAACGCCCGGCGGCCCTAATAAGGCGCTGATTTCCGGCCCCGCCGCCGCGCTTTGACGCCCCCCAAGCCCCGGCTAGGATGCGCCATGACCTATCGCGCGCCGGTTGCCGACATCGCCTTTGCCCTGAAACACGCCGCCGGGCTGAAAGCGGCGCTGGCCGAGGGGCTTTATGGCGATCTCGACGAGGCAACGGTCGATTCCGTGCTCGAGGAAGCGGGCCGTTTCGCCACCGAGGTGATCGCCCCCCTCAACCGCATTGGCGACACCTTTGGAACTCCGTTCAAGGACGGCGAAGTCACCACGCCGCCGGGCTGGAAGGAGGCCTATACCGCCTGGGCCGCCGCCGGCTGGAACGGGCTGGTGGCGCCTGAGGAATGGGGTGGCCAGGATCTGCCGCACGCGGTCAACGCCGCCTGCATCGAGATGTGGAACGCGGCGTCCATGGCCTTCGGCATCGGCCCGGTGCTGACCATGGCGGCGATCGATGCGCTGGCCGCCTATGGCAGCGACGACCTCAAACAGGCCTATCTCGGCAAGCTGGTCAGCGGCGAATGGATGGGCACCATGCAGCTCACCGAGCCGCAGGCCGGGTCCGATGTCGGCGCCTTGCGCGCCAAGGCCGAGCGCGCGGACGACGGCAGCTATCGCCTCACCGGCTCGAAGATCTTCATCACCTATGGCGAGCACGACCTCACCGGCAACATCATTCACTTTGTTCTTGCCCGCCTGCCCGATGCGCCGGCCGGCACCAAGGGCATCTCGCTGTTTCTTGTGCCGAAGTTTCTGCTGAAGGCGGACGGCGCGCCGGGCGCGCGCAACGACGTCCGCGCGCATTCGGTCGAGCACAAGATGGGCATCCACGCCTCGCCGACATGCACCATGGTCTATGGCGACAATGGCGGCGCCACCGGTTTCCTCATCGGCGAGGAACACAAGGGCATGGCGGCGATGTTCACGATGATGAATCGCGCCCGCCTCGCCGTCGGCCTGCAGGGCGTGGCGATTGCCGATCGCGCCACGCAGCAGGCGATGGGCTATGCCCGCGACCGCAAGCAGAGCGGCCACGCCATCATCGATTACCCCGACGTCAAGCGCATGTTGCTGACCATGCGGGCGCTCACCGGCGCGGCGCGCGCCATCTGCTACTCGACCGGCGTCGCCATCGACCGCGCCCACCGCGACAAAAGCGATGCCGCGCGCAAGGCGGCGTTCGAGCGCGCTTCGCTGCTCACGCCCGTGGCCAAGGCCTTCGCCACCGACATCGGCATTGAGGTCGCCTCGCTCGGCGTGCAGGTGCATGGCGGCATGGGCTTCATCGAGGAGACCGGCGCCGCGCAGCATTATCGCGACGCGCGCATCGCCGCGATCTATGAAGGCACCAACGGCATCCAGGCGCTCGATCTGGTGGCGCGCAAGCTGCCGCTCGATGGCGGCCGCACCGTTGCCGTCTATCTCGATGAGTTGCGTCAGACGGTGGCGCAGGTGAAGGCCAGCAATGCGCCGGCCTTCGGCGCGACGGCGGAGACACTGGGCGAGGCCGTCGAGAGCCTCGCGCGCGCCACGCAATGGCTGCTGGCGCAGAAGGCGTCGCCGTCGGCCTTGGCCGGCGCGACACCTTATCTGCGGCTGTTCGGCAATGCCGCCGGCGGCTGCATGTTGGCGGATCAGGCTTTGGCGGCGCTGCGCGACAGCGGCGATGGGGCGGCGCGCATTGGGTTGGCGCGATTCTTTGCCGAGAACATCGCGGTGCAGGCATCGGGTCTGGAGCGCAGCGTCACCGAAGGCGCCGACAGCATCACGGATGCCGAAGCGGCTTTGGCGGACTAGCCATGACTGATCTCGTTCTTGTCAGCGACGACGGCCCGGTCCGTACCATCCGGATGAACCGGCCGGACAAGAAGAACGCCCTGACACTGCCGATGTATGACGCCATGGCCGACGCCATCGCCAGCACGCATCAGGACCCGAACCTGCGCTGTCTGCTGATCGCCGGCGCGCCTACCGTGTTCTGCGCCGGGAATGACATCGGCGATTTTCTGATGATGGCCGATGGTGGCGCGCTCGGCGCGCCGATCGTGCGTTTTCTGCATACGCTGGCGCGCTGCGACACGCCTTTGGTCGCCGCGGTGCAGGGCAACGCGGTCGGCGTCGGCACCACGATGCTGATGCATTGCGATCACGTGGTGGCGAGCACCACGGCGCGCTTCGCCACGCCCTTCGTCGGCCTCGGCCTGGTGCCGGAAGCCGCGTCGAGCCTGATCGCGCCGCGGCTGATGGGTCACGCGCGGGCATTTTCTTTGTTGGTGATGGGCCGGCCGCTCAACGCCGACGAGGCCAAGTCCGCCGGGCTGGTCAACAGCGTGGTGGCGCCCGAGGCCGTCGAGGAAGAAGCCATGAAGGCGGCGCGCGACATCGCCGCCCTGCCGCCGGAGGCGGTGCTGGCGTCGCGGCGGCTGATGCGCGGTGCGCCGGACGAGATCGTGGCGCGGATCGATGAAGAAGCCGAGGCGTTCAAGGCGCGGCTGAAGTCAACGGAGGCCCGCGCCGCCTTCGAGGCGTTCATGGGCAGGAAGAAGTAAGGCTTGCTTCACCCTCCCCTGGAGGGGGAGGGTCGCGAGCTCTTGCGAGCGGGGTGGGGTGAACTTGCGTTCGTCAGTGAAGCTCACCCCACCCCGACTGCTTTCGTTTCACTCAAGCAGTCGACCCTCCCCCTCCAGGGGAGGGTAAGAAAGCGGAACCTCACAACGGCGTCAGGCCCGCCTCGATCTCCTTGCGGCGATCTTCCAGGAACGGCGGCAGCACCAGCGTCTCGCCGAGTCTGTCGAGCGGCTCGTCGACCGCAAAGCCCGGCCCGTCGGTGGCGATCTCGAACAGGATGCCGTTCGGCTCGCGGAAATACAGCGAGCGAAACCAGAATCGGTCGACCTTGCCGCTGTTCGGAATGCGTAACTCGCGCAGCCGCGCCGCCCAAGCGTCGTAGTCGGCGTCGGGAATGCGGAACGCGACATGGTGCACACCGCCGGCGCCGGGATGCGCCGGCGCCAGATTGGGCCGCACCGCGACGTGCAGTTCTGCGGCCGGGCCGCCCTCGCCCATCTCGTAGACGTGAACGCCGTCGCCCTTGGACTCGGGGTGCGGATAGTCCCGCACGGGCCGGGCGTTCATGACATTGGTCAGCACCAGGTCGGTCGGCCGCAGCTCCGGCACCGTCATGGTGATCGGGCCCAGGCCGCGGATCTGGTGCGCAACCGGCACCGGGCTCTTGTCCCACGGGTGGGAGGTGCCCTTGCCGCCGTCGTCGACCAGCGCCAGCCGCTGCCCCTCCGGATCCTCGAAATAAAGCGTGGCCCGCCCGTCGATCTCGGCGATATCGCCCACTTTTACCGCCGCCTTGGTCAGGCGGTCGCGCCAGTAGTCCAGCGCCGCCGCGCCATTCACGCGCAGGCCGGTCCGGGTAATGGTATTATTGCCGCGCTTTTCCGGCAGAGTCGGAAAGTCGAAGAACGTTATGTCGCTGCCGGGCGACGCCACGCCATCGGCATAGAACAAGTGATAGGCGGAGACGTCGTCCTGGTTCACGGTCTTCTTGACCAGACGCAGGCCGAGGAGCTTGCTGTAGAAACGCACATTTCCCGGCGCGTCGGCCGACACGGCGGTGAGATGGTGGATGCCGGAAAGCTGCATGGGCCTGGCCTCGTTGATGAATTTGTCGGGCTCATTTAGGCACCCGGGACAAAATTGCGAGGGCTGAGCCATGTCGCTGAAGGGCAAGACCCTGTTCATCACCGGCGGATCGCGCGGCATCGGGCTGGCGATCGCGCTGAAAGCCGCCGCCGACGGCGCCAATATCGCCATCGCCGCCAAGACGGTCACCGCGCATCCCAAGCTCGAGGGCACCATCCACACCGCGGCGGCGGACATCGCCAAGGCCGGCGGCCAGGCGCTGCCGATCGCCTGCGACATTCGCGACGAGGAGGCGGTCAAGGCGGCCATCGAACAGACCGTGAAAGCCTTCGGCGGCCTCGACATCGTCGTCAACAATGCCAGCGCCATCCAGCTCACGCCGGTGGAATCGACCGACATGCGCCGCTACGACCTGATGATGGGGGTCAACGCGCGCGGCAGCTTCATGGTGTCGAAACACGCGCTACCCTATCTGAACAAGGCCGCCAACCCGCATATCCTGATGCTGTCGCCGCCGCTCGACATGCAGGAGAAATGGTTCGCCCCGGCCACCGCCTATGCCATGGCCAAGTTCGGCATGAGCCTCGTTGTACTGGGGCTGGCCGGCGAGCAGCGCGGCAAGATTGCCGTCAATGCGCTGTGGCCGCGCACCACCATCGCCACGGCGGCGATCAAGAACCTGCTCGGCGGTGACGCCATCATGCGGATGTCGCGCAAGCCCGACATCCTGGCGGACGCGGCCTGCCGCATTTTCAAGAAACCGCGCGACTTCACCGGCCATTTCCTGATCGACGACACGTTCCTCGCCACGGAAGGCGTCACCGACTTCGATCGCTACCGCGTCGACCCGAGCCAGCCGCTGCAGGTCGATTTCTTCGTGCCAGACGAAATCTCGGCGCCGCGCGGCGTGAGTTTGCTGGCCAAAAGCGGCTGACCTCAGATGTCGCGCATGTCCCGCGCGGTGGTGCCGGTGCTGGTATTGTAGGCATATTTGGACCAGTTGCGGATCAATGTTTCGTCCGACGGCTTGGTGGCCTTCACTTCCGGCAATTCATTCATGACGCCGATCCAGGCGCGCAGCCGCTCGCATTCCTCCGGCAGAGCGAAATTCCGGTAGTGCTTCAGCACGACAAAGCGCTGCACATGCGGGAAGAAGGTGAAGTCGACGAGATTGGGCTTGTCGCCGAACCAGAACGGGCCGTCCGACAGTTTCCGCAGGCCGTCATGCTCCATCAACAGCACAGCCTCGGTCAGCCGCTCGCGATGCGCCTCCTGCCCTTCTTTGTCCTGGCGCAGCATCATCTTGTAAACGTGCGGCACCATCCGGTCGTTGGCGAAGGCGATCCAGATCCGCGCCAGCGCCCGCCGGACCGGATCCTTCGGCAGCAGCGGCGGGTCCGGCAGCACATCGTCGAGATACTCGTTGATGACGGCCGATTCATACAGCACGCTGTCGCGGTGACGGAGCACGGGCACTTTGGCGTAGGGTGAAATCTGCAGGAACCAGTCCGGCTTGGCGTCGAGACTGATTTCGGTGAACTTGAAATCGACGCCCTTGGTCATCAGCACCATGCGGCTGCGCTGCGCGAAGGGGCAGGTCGTCGAACTGATGAGTTCGATCGTATCGGTGCTGAGCATGGCGGCGCGTCCGTTCGTTTTTGGCCTCAAGGCGACCATACGACACTAGCAAGCCGGCGCATCCCCACAATGGCGTGATTATCGGCCGGAAACAGCGCCCGGAAGGGTTTGCGCTCGACAACCGCGGCGCGCTAGAAAGTCATATGTCGACCCTCCTGATTTCCCATTCCGCCTGCCTCGATCACCTGACGCCGCCGGGCCACCCGGAGCGGCCGGACCGGCTGCGCGCAGTCGAGGAGGCTTTCGCCGACGAAAGGTTTCAGACGCTGGCGCGCGAGCAGGCGCCGATGGCGCCGCAGGAGATCATCGCGCTGGCCCACCCGATGGATTACATCGAGTCGATCCGCAACGCTTCCCCGTCCGAAGGCATGGTGCGGCTCGACGGCGACACCTCGATGTCGCCCGGCAGCTTCGAGGCGGCGCTGCGCGCGGTCGGCGGCGGCGTGCTGGCGGTCGACGAGGTCATGAACCAGAGGGCGGCCAATGCCTTCGTCGCCACGCGCCCGCCCGGCCATCACGCCGAGACGGCGCGGCCGATGGGCTTCTGCCTGTTCAACAGCGCCGCCATCGCCGCGCGCTATGCGCAGGACCGCTACGGCGTCGAGCGCGCCGCGATCGTCGACTTCGACGTGCATCACGGCAACGGTTCGCAGGACATCTTCTGGGCCGACAAGAGCGTGATGTATTGCTCGACCCACGAGATGCCGCTGTATCCCGGATCGGGCGCGTCAGGCGAACGCGGCGAGCACGACACCATCGTCAATGCGCCGCTGCGCGCCGGCGATGGCGGCGACAAATTTCGCGACGCCTTCATGACCGTGATCCTGCCGCGGCTGCGCGACTTCCGTCCCGACATTCTGATCATCTCGGCCGGCTTTGACGCCCATACCCGCGATCCGCTCGCCAATCTCAATCTGGTGGAAGCCGACTTCACCTGGGTCACCCAGCGGCTGATGCAGATCGCCGACGAAAGCGCGCAAGGCCGCATCGTCTCGCTGCTGGAAGGCGGCTACGACCTGCAGGGCCTGGCGCGCTCGGCCGCGGCCCATGTCACCGCGCTGATGCGGGGTTGAGTATGCAACCGGTCTGCCTCATCACCGGCGCCTCGGCCGGCATCGGCGCGGCGCTCGCCCGCGTCTTTGCCCAGAACGGCCACACGCTGGTGCTGACCGCACGGCGCGCGGCGCAGCTCAATGCGCTCGCCGACGACATCGCCAAGGCCGGCCACCCGCGCCCGCATGTCATCGCCGCCGATCTCGGCGCGGCGGATGGCATCGAGGCACTGGCGGAGGCCATGCGCGCCCTTGATCTTGAGCCGGCGTTTGTCGTCAACAATGCCGGCTTCGGCCTGCTCGGCGACGCGGCGACCAGCGACCGGGCCGACACGCTCGCCATGATCGATCTCAACACCCGCGCGCTGACCGACCTGTCGCTGCGCTTTCTTGACAGCGTCAAGCGGTACCGCGGCGGCCTTCTCAATGTCGCGTCGGTGGCCGCGTTCCAGCCCGGCCCCGGCATGGCCGTCTATCACGCCACCAAGGCCTATGTGCTGTCGCTGTCGGAAAGCCTGCACCAGGAGCTCAAGGACGACGGCGTGCGCGTCTGCACTTTATGTCCCGGCCCGGTCGACACCGAGTTCAACCGCCGCGCCGGCATACCGGGGCGTTATTTCCCGGCCTTTCTCCGCTGCCCCGCCGGGCAAGTGGCGCAACAGGGCTACGACGGCTTCATGGGCGGTCACCGCGTCGTGGTGCCGGGCAAACTCAACCGCATCGCCACCTTACTGCCGCGGCTTCTGCCGCGCGGCCTGATCCTCGCCGCCATGGGATTTCGCTGGCAGCAGGCACGATCCCGCTAATGCTTTGCCGGCCGTCCTCGCCTAGGATGGCCGCCACGAATCGAGCCGGAAAGCACCATGGTTGAAAAGAACAACACCGACGTCACCAAGATGCCCTTCGAGCGCGCGATCGAGGAACTTGAATCGATCGTCAAGCGGCTGGAAGAAGGCAAGGTGCCGCTCGAGGAGTCGGTGGCGATCTACGAGCGCGGCGAGGTGCTGAAGAAGCGCTGCGAGGAACTGCTGCGCCAGGCCGAAGCGCGCGTCGAGAAGATCACGCTCGATGCCTCCGGCCGCCCGACCGGCAGCGAACCGCTCGACGTCGACTGACGGCGCCGGGTGCAGATCCGCCGCCGCACCATCTTCTACGTTCAGGGCTACGATCCGCGCGGCATCGCCGAATATTACCGGATGTTCCGGCGCGAATTCCGCTGCACCTGCGAGCTGTACGGCCTGACCGGCAAAATCAGCGGCGCGCAGCACGACCCCAAACGTTTCATCACGTCATGGGACGTGAGCACCCACGGCGACGGCTGGCAGGTCGAGACCCGCTATCAATTCCTGCGCTGGGAAGACATCATCCGCCAGGACTTCGCGCGTCCGGCGTGGTGGAAGATCGCGCATATGTATGCCGCGACCGTGCGGGCCTTGCTGAACGGCGTCATCGTCCGCATGCTGAGGGCACACTGGCGCTTCGGCCTTTTCACGCTCTACACACCGCTGCTGATGACGCTGTGGCTGGCGCTCGGCGTCGCCATCGGCATCCTGGCGTCGAAGCTTGTGGCCGCCCTCGGCGCGCCCCTGCCGGTCCCCACCATGGTCGGCCTTGTCGCCGCCATCGGCTCGTTCGGCTCTTTGTTATGGCTGACCGAGTCGCGGACCTATCTGCTCTATCTCTGCGACGACGTGGTGGCGACCGACCGCTTCGCTCATTGCAAGCGGCCGGACTGGGACGAGCGCCTGGAAACCTTCGCCGGCTACGTGGCCGATGCGATGGCGCGCAGCGACGCCGACGAGATCATCGTGATCGGCCACAGCTCGGGCTCGTTTCTCGCCGTCGATGTGCTCGACCGGGCGCTGGCGCGCGACCCGGCCCTCGGCCGGCACGGGCCGCGCGTGCGCCTGCTGACGCTGGGCGCCAATCTGCCGATCGTCGGCTTCCACCCGGCGGCGCAGTGGTTCCGCGACCGCATGCGGCGGCTGGCGCACGCCCCCGACATCGACTGGGTCGATTACCAGTCGCGCCATGACGTCATGAATTTCTGGCCGTTCGACCCCATCACCGGGCACGGCATCGAACCGGCCCCGGGCCGCACCAATCCGACCGTGGTCGCCATCAGCTTCCGCGACCTGTGGAAAGGCGGCCATTTCGGCCGCCGCCGCTGGCGCTTCTTTTCGGCCCATTTCCAGTTCCTGCTGGCCAATGAGCGGCTGGGATCTGCCTACGACTACTACCTGATCTGCTGCGGGCCGTTCGACCTGATGACCCGGGCGACCGCGCCGGACAGGGTCACGGCCGCCGCCCCCGAGGCGGGAACCTCCAATAAGTAGTGGCGAATTGCCCGCCCCGGCCTATCTGGTGTAAGCCACGGTGGCCCGGTCGGATACGGCTGGCGCGGCCCGCACCCGGGCCTAAAGACCCTTTCGGAGTACGTTTTGACCGAGGCTTCCAGGACGCCGCTGCTCGACCGCGTGCACGTGCCGCACGACATGAAGAACCTGTCGGCGGAACAGCTACGCGCGCTGGCCGACGAATTGCGGCACGAGACCATCGACGCGGTCGCCAAGACCGGCGGCCACCTCGGCGCCGGGCTCGGCGTGGTCGAACTGACGGTGGCGCTGCACGCCGTGTTCGACACCCCGGCCGACCGGCTGATCTGGGACGTCGGCCACCAGAGCTATCCGCACAAGATCCTGACCGGGCGGCGCGACCGCATCCGCACGCTGCGCCAGGGCGGCGGCCTGTCCGGCTTCACCAAACGCGCCGAGAGCGAATACGACCCGTTCGGCGCCGCCCACTCCTCGACCTCGATTTCCGCCGGCCTCGGCATGGCGGTGGCGCGCGACCTCAAGGGCGACAAGAACAATGTCATCGCCGTGATCGGCGACGGCGCCATGTCGGCCGGCATGGCCTATGAGGCGATGAACAATGCCGGCGCGCGCAACGAGCGCCTGATCGTCATTCTCAACGACAACGACATGTCGATCGCGCCGCCTGTCGGCGCCATGTCGGCCTATCTGGCGCGGCTCGGCTCCGGCCGCACCTATCTCAAGCTGCGCGACGTCGGCAAGCAGCTCACCCGGCATCTGCCCAAGAGCTGGGACCGCGCCATCACCCGCGCGGTCGAGCACGCGCGCGGTTACGTCACCGGCGGCACGCTGTTCGAGGAACTCGGCTTCTATTATGTCGGCCCGATCGACGGCCACAATCTCGACCACCTGTTGCCGGTGCTGCGCAACGTGCGCGATGCCGAGATCGGGCCGATCCTGCTGCATGTCGTCACCCAGAAGGGCAAAGGCTATGCGCCGGCGGAAACCTCCGCCGACAAATATCACGGCGTGGTCAAGTTCGACGTCGCCACCGGCACGCAGGCCAAGTCCAAAGGCGGCGCGCCGCAATACACCAAGGTGTTCGCCGATAGCCTGCTCAACGAGGCGCGCAAGGACGACAAGATCGTCGCCATCACCGCGGCAATGCCTTCCGGCACGGGGCTCGATCTGTTTCAGACCGAATTCCCCGCCCGCTGCTTCGATGTCGGCATCGCCGAACAGCATGCGGTGACGTTCGCCGGCGGCCTGGCGACCGAGGGCTACAAGCCGTTCGTCGCGATCTATTCGACCTTTTTGCAGCGCGCCTATGACCAGGTGGTGCACGACATCGCCATCCAAAGTCTGCCGGTGCGTTTCGCCATCGACCGCGCCGGTCTGGTCGGCGCCGACGG
This sequence comes from Pseudolabrys sp., assembly GCA_030684935.1. Classification (GTDB taxonomy): domain Bacteria; phylum Pseudomonadota; class Alphaproteobacteria; order Rhizobiales; family Xanthobacteraceae; genus Pseudolabrys. Next base: position 87,260 of record JAUXXH010000021.1, read on the forward strand.
CCCGACCCATGCCGGCGCCTTCGACGTCGCCTATCTCGGCTGCCTGCCCTCTTTCGTGCTGATGGCGGCGGCCGACGAGGCCGAACTGATGCACATGGTGGCGACCCAGGTCGCCATCGACGACCGGCCGTCGGCGCTGCGCTATCCGCGCGGCGAAGGCCTCGGCGTCGCCATGCCGGCCGAAGGCGTCCCGCTCGAAATAGGCAAGGGCCGCATCGTGCAGCAAGGCCACAAGGTGGCGCTGCTGTCTTACGGCGGCCGGCTCGGCGAATGCCTGAAGGCGGCCAGGGAACTGGGCGCGCTCGGCCTGTCGACCACGGTGGCGGACGCACGCTTCGCCAAGCCGCTGGACGTCGACTTGCTGCTGCGGCTCGCCGCCGGGCATGAGGTGCTGGTGACCATCGAGGAAGGCACGGTCGGCGGCTTCGGCTCCTACGTGATGCAAGCGCTGGCCGACAACGGCGTGTTCGACCGCGGCCTGAAGATACGGTCGATGGTGCTGCCCGACGCCTTCATCGACCAGGACTCGCCGGCCGCGATGTATGCCACCGCCGGCCTCGACGCCCGCGCCATCGTCGCCAAGGTGTTCGAGGCGCTCGGCAAGGACGCCGCCGCCGAGACGGTGAAGCTGGCGTAGGTTTGTTCTTGTCCCGGACAAGCCGCGTCGCGAAACGAGGCGGCTGGAACGATCCCGGTTCTGCGGCGCAGCGCTGCGCGCTGTACCCGCCCGGGAAAAGCCGTGACCTTGTCCCGGGCGCGGTGCATCACGAAGTGATGCGCCGCAGAACCGGGACCGTTACGGAACGGACCTAAGCCAACACGGCCTTGCGCCATGCCGGACCGCTTTTACATCTATATCCTGGCGAACCGCCCCAAAGGCGTCCTCTACGTGGGCGCGTCACCAATGACCTTGTCCGCCGTACCGGCGAGCACAAGGCAAAAGCCGTTGCCGGTTTCACCGCGAACTATGGCGTCAGCCGATTGGTTTATTTTGAGGAGTACGCCTCTGTCCTGGACGCGCGGGCCAGAGAGCGCTCGCTGAAGCGCTGGCATCGCGCATGGAAGATCGACCTCATCGAAACGATGAATCGCGAATGGGTCGATTTGTCAGAGCAACTGGCTTTGTAGCAAATTGCCGTATCGGCTCCGATGTGGTTGAGGATAATGCTGCAACGATCCCGGGTCTGCGCCGCGTCGCTTCGCGACACGGCGCGCCCGGGAAAAGTACAGGAACAATGCCTTGCCCCCTCCCCGCGTCCGCATCGACCGCCTGCTCGTCGAACGCGGCCTGTTCGACAGCCGCGCGCGGGCGCAGGCCGCCATCGAAGCGGGCCTCGTCAGCGCCGACGGCAAGACCGTCGGCAAGGCGTCGGAGACCGTTCTCGCCAATGCCGCGATCGTGGCCAGCCCCGCGCACCCTTATGTCTCGCGCGGCGGGCTGAAGCTTGCCGCCGCGCTCGATCATTTCGCGTTTGATCCCTTGGGCCGTGTCTGCCTCGACGTCGGCGCCTCGACCGGCGGCTTCGCGCAGGTGCTGCTCGATCGCGGCGCCAAACGGGTGACGGCGGTCGATGTCGGCCACGGGCAACTGCATCCGTCGCTGCACGGACGGCCCGGGCTGGTGTCCCTGGAGCGCACCGACATCCGCACCCTCACGCCGGCACAACTCGGCGAACCGCCGGATCTGGTCGTCATCGATGTCAGCTTCATCTCGCTGAAGCTGGTGCTGCCGGCGACGCTCGCATTGGCGAAGGCCGGCGCGCTGCTGGTGGCGCTGATCAAGCCGCAGTTCGAGGCCGGCCGCCAGGCCGTCAAGAAAGGCGTGGTGCGCGACGCCGCCGTTCACGCCGCGGTCTGCGACGACATCTCCACGTTTGCGACGTCACTCGGCTGGCGCGTCCGCCGCGTCATCCCCTCGCCGATCGAAGGCGGCGATGGCAATGTCGAGTTTCTGCTGGGGGCGGAGCGCCCTGACGCTCGCTAGCCATCAATCCCCCCGATCCGTTTGATAAACCGCCCTGATACGTGTGCCCGCAACGCCACGCGGGCCATCTAAAATCGTCCATCACGCATTGAGCCTTGGTCCGGCCACACCACCGTCTAAGGTGCCGGCCCATGACCCTTCAGGATTCCCCTCTTGCCCCCGGCGTCGCCGCGCCGGTGGCCCCGCGCGTCTGGCGTGCCGAGACCATCGGCACGATCAGGCTCGCGTTGCCGATGGCGCTGACGCAGCTCGGTCAGATCGCAATGATGACCATCGACCTCATTCTGATCGGTCATCTCGGCGAGAACGCACTGGCAGGCTCGGCGCTGGCGCATACGCTGCTGTTCGCCGCCTTCGTGTTCGGCATGGGCGTCGTGTCGGCGGTGGCGCCGCTGGCGGCGCAGGCGTTCGGCGCGCGCGAGCCGCGTATGGTGCGCCGCGCGCTGCGCGTCGGCCTGTGGGTATCGGTGATGCTCGCGGTGCCCTTGATGGCGATGCAGTTGCACGGCGAGGCGCTGCTGCTCGCGCTCGGCCAGCAGCCGGAGACGGCCTACCTCGCCGGCCAGTATCTGCTGGGCCTGAGCTGGTGTCTCATCCCGGGCTGGTGGTTCATCGCGCTGCGCGGCTTCATGGGCGCGGTGAACCGGCCCGAACCGGCGCTGTGGATCACCATCGCCGCGATCCCGATCAACGGGCTGCTCGCCTACGCGCTGATCTATGGCGCCTTCGGCCTGCCGCGGCTGGAAATGCTCGGCGCCGGCGTGGCGACGACGCTGGTTTACATCGGCATGTGCGTGGCCGGCTTCTGGGTCGCCTATACGCAGCGGCCGTTCAAGAAATTTCGTGTGCTGAACCGGTTCTGGCGCGCCGACTGGCCGCTGCTGGGACGGCTGATCGTGGTCGGCCTGCCGATCGCCGGCTCGTTCCTGCTGGAGTTCAGCCTGTTCGCCGCCGCCGCGATCCTGATGGGCTGGATCAGCACCACGGCGCTGGCGGCGCACCAGATCGCGCTGCAGGTCGCGGCCGTGCTGTTCATGGTGCCGATGGGCATTTCGATGGCGGCGACGGTGCGCGTCGGCCATGCCGTCGGCCGCAACGATGCGCCCGGCACCCGGCGCGCCGGCTTTGCCGCCATCGGCCTCGGCGCCTTGTTCATGGCGATCATGGTGGTGGTGGTCGTCAGCTTCCGGCACATCATCCCGCTGCTGTTCCTCGGCGCTGACGCCGCCACGGCAAGCGAAACGGTGGCGCTGGCGGCGGCGCTGCTCCTGGTCGGCGCCACTTTCTTTGTCGCCGACGGCGTGCAGTCGATTGCCGCCGGCGCCCTGCGCGGCCTCAACGATACGCGGATTCCGATGATCTTCGCCGCCTTCAGTTTCTGGCTGGTCGGCTTCACGGCGTCCTATGTGCTGGCGTTCCCGGCCGGCCTCGGCGCGGAAGGTATCTGGATCGGCTTTACCATCGGGCTCGTGCTCTACGCCACCCTGCTGGTGTGGCGCTTCAACCTGCTGACGCGGCGCGGCTACATGCCGGCGGTGCCCGGCCATATCGAGCCGCGATGAGGCGTTGGCGCCGGTGGCGGATGTAAGCTACAGGCGGGGCATGACCGAACAACTCACCATCCAGCGCCTCGGCCACCGCGGCGACGGCATCGCCGATACGCCAGTGGGCCCTGCTTACGTGCCCTACGCATTGCCCGGCGAAACGGTCACGGTCGAAACCGTTCCCGGTCATCCCGACCGGCGGCATTTGCTGCGCGTCGAACAGCCGGTCCGCGAGCGCGTGGTGCCGGTCTGCAAGCACTTCACGTTTTGCGGCGGCTGCGCCCTGCAGCACTGGTCGCTGGCCGAATACCTGCCGTGGAAACGCTCGCTGGTGGTGGAAGCGCTGGCCGCGGCCAATCTGATCGCCCCGGTCGACGAGGCCATCATCGACGCGCACGGCCAGGGCCGCCGCCGCGCCACGCTGCACGCCCGGCGCGGCCAACGCGACATCCTGGAGGTCGGCTTCACCGCGCCGCGGGCGCATCAGATCGTCGCTATCGACCAGTGCCCGATTTTATCACCCGGCCTGGCTGGCGCGATCCCGGCCGCCTGGGCCATCGCCGAGATCCTGAAACCGGTGGCCAAGCCGCTGGACATCCAGTTCACCGAAACCGACTCCGGCATGGACGTCGACGTGCGCGGCTCCGGCGCGCTGAACGCGAGCCGCACCACGCTGCTCGCCAATTTGACCGCGCAGCACCGGCTCGCCCGCCTCACCCGCCATGGCGAACTGGTGGCGCAAGGGTCGCAGCCGGTGCTGAAGGTCGGCCGCGCCATGGTGCCGCTGCCGCCGGGCGCCTTCTTGCAGGCGACCGCGGCCGGCGAGGACGCGCTGGCGCGTCTGGTCGTCGATCATGTCGGCAAGGCCAGGCGCGTCGCGGATTTGTTCTCCGGCATCGGCACCTTCGCGCTGCGGCTGGCCGAGACAGCGCGCGTCACCGCCGCCGACAGCGAAGGCGCCGCCATCAAGGCGCTGGAACGCGCCGCCTCGAGCACGCCCGGTCTGAAGCCGGTGGAAGCGCAGGCGCGCGACCTGTTTCGCCGCCCCCTGATGGCCAGCGAACTGAAGGTCTTCGACGCCGTCGTGTTCGATCCGCCGCGCCAAGGCGCCGAGGCGCAGGCGCGCGAACTGGCCTTGAGCAAAGTGCCGGTGGTGGTGGCGGTGTCGTGCGACGCGGCAACCTTCGCGCGCGATGCCCGCATCCTGGTCGAAGGCGGCTACAGGCTGACGCGCGTCACCGTCGTTGACCAGTTCCGCTATTCGTTTCACGTCGAGATGGTGGCGAAGTTCGAGCGCTAGGCACTACCGGAATTCGCTGCCGCCGCCCCAGCGATCCTGCCAGAGCCGCTCGCCGATGGTGCAGGAAACCCGCGGCTTGTCGGCGCTGGCGGGAATGACGCGCGCTTCCGGCTGACGCCCGGCGATCTCCAGCACCAGCTTGGTGCGGGTCGCCTCGACGAACTTCGACTTGTCGCGAATGGGGATCACAAAGGCCCCGGCGCCGCCGATCACGCAGTCCTCGTAATAGATGTCGAGCTGGTCGATATCCATCATGCCGGTGTTGGTGCGCTTGTACATGATCGGCAGGCCGTTGATGGTGATGCCGGCGGCGATCACGTCGTCGCGCACGATCGTCACCAGGGGCCCGGAATTATTGACTCCGTCGCCCGATACGTCGATCACCCGGCGCAGCCCGCGATAGCCGCTGGTCTCGAACAGCGGCTTGGAAAACTGCAGCACGCCCGAGATCGACGTGCGCGAGGCCCTGCGGTATGGCGCCCGGGCGATTTCAGCGGCCACGGCGTCGGCCGCTTCCGGGCCGTCGATCACCCGCCACGGCACGACGATGGCCTGGTTGGTAGCGCCGGCCCATTCGACATAGGTGATGGCGATTTTGCCGTGAGCGCCCTCGCGCACCGCGGTCAGGAACTCACGCGAGGTCAGCGCCTGGATATAGCCGTCGCGCTGCAGAACCTGTTCGTCGGTGTCCATCGAATAGGAGATGTCGACGGCCAGCACCAATTCGACATCGACCGGGATGGCGCCGGAACTTCGATCGGCAAGACGGGGAAAGCTCGGCGCGGCGATGGCGGTCATGAGCGCCGCGGCCGCCAACGTCGCGGTAACCGCACCAGCGATGGCTATGAAAAGACCACGTCGCCGCATCCACAGATCGTGGCACGGGAATCAGCCTTTGTCACCACCGGGCTTGTCCGGCTGGGTCAGCTATCCAACATTTCCGTATCGACGATCTCGATGCCGAAACCGCCCAGACCCACATAGGTCCGCTTGCTGGACGACAGCAGCCTGATCGAGGAAATGCCGAGATCGCGCAAAATCTGCGCGCCCAGGCCGACTTCGCGCCACTGCTGCGACCGGGCGGCATCGGTGCCGGTATCTCCGTCCTGCGGAATCTGCGCCACCGGCACGCCGGCGGTTCCATCGCGCAGATAGACGATGACGCCACGGCCAGCCGCCTTGAACCGCGCCAGCGACGCGCGAATCGATTTGGCGCCGCCGAACACGTCGCCGATCACATCGGCGCGGTGCAGCCGCGCCGGCACGTCCTTGCCGTCGCCGATATCGCCGTAGACGAAGGCCATGTGATGCACGCGGTCGAACGGGGTGACATACGCATAGCCGTTGAGCGTGCCGATGTCGGACGCCAACTGGAACTCGGCCACGCGCTCGACCAGCTTGTCGCGGTTCTGCCGGTACTCGATCAGATCGGCGATCGAAACCTGCGCCAGGCCGTGCTTCTCGGCGAAGGCCGCGACTTCCGGTCCGCGCATGACCGTGCCGTCATCCTTCATCAGTTCGGACAGCACGCCGACCGGCGGCAGATTGGCCAGCCGGCAGAGATCGACGCAGGCTTCGGTATGACCGGAGCGCATCAGCACGCCGCCCTCGCGCGCCACCAGCGGAAACACGTGGCCGGGGCGGACGAAGTCGGAGGCGCCGCTATTGTCGTTGGCGAGCGCGCGCACGGTGTTGGTGCGCTCCTCGGCCGAAATGCCGGTGGACAGGCCGTGCTTCACGTCGACCGTCACGGTGAAGGCGGTGCCGAGCGGCGCGTCGTTTTCCGCCACCATCGGATCAAGATGCAGGCGGCGCGCATGCTCGATGCCAAGCGGCGCGCAGACGATGCCCGATGTATTGCGGATGATGAATGCCATCTTCTCCGGCGTGCACAGCGAGGCGGCGACGAACAGATCGCCCTCGTTCTCGCGGTCGTCGTCGTCCATGACGACCACGATCTCGCCTTTGGCGAAGGCCTTGATCGCCGCTTCGACTTTACTGTGGGTGCTGGACACGACAATCTCCACTGATCCTCATCCTTCGAGACGCCCGCCTGCGGCGGGCTCCTCAGGATGAGGGCATTGCCTCAATCCGCCTCATGGTGAGGAGCGCCGCGACAGCGGCGCGTCTCGAACCATGGGCGGCCACATTAGCTGCCCGGCGCGAACGGCCATGCCGTCCCCTCACCCATCTGGGCCCGGTGCATCAGATAGTGATCGGCCAGCACGCAGGCCACCATCGCCTCGCCGATCGGCACCGCGCGGATGCCGACGCAGGGGTCGTGACGGCCCTTGGTGACGACCTCGGTGTCGTTGCCGTAGCGGTCGACGGTCTTGCGCGGATTGAGAATTGACGAGGTCGGCTTGACCGCGAAGCGCGCGACGATCGCCTGCCCAGTCGAGATGCCGCCGAGAATGCCGCCGGCGTGGTTGGAGAGAAACACCGGTTTGTTGTCGTTGCCGATCCGCATCTCATCGGCATTGTCTTCGCCGGCCATGATCGCGGTGTCGAAGCCGTCGCCGATTTCGACGCCCTTCACAGCGTTGATGCCCATCAGCGCGCCGGCCAGATCGCCGTCGAGCTTGGCATAGACCGGCGCGCCGAGACCGGCCGGCACGCCTTCGGCCACCACCTCGATCACGGCGCCGACCGACGAGCCGGACTTGCGCACGCCATCGAGATAGCTTTCGAAGAATTTCGCCTGCACCGGGTCCGGGCAGAAGAACGGGTTGTTGTCGACCTCGTTCCAGTCCCAGCGCGAACGGTCGATCCTGTGCGGCCCCATCTGCACCAGCGCACCGCGCACGGACAGGCCGGGCACGATCTTGCGGGCGATGGCGCCGGCGGCGACCCGCGCCGCGGTCTCGCGCGCCGAGGCGCGCCCGCCGCCGCGATAATCCTGCACGCCGTATTTGACGTCATAGGTATAGCCGGCGTGGCCCGGCCGGTATTTGTCGCGAATGTCGGAATAGTCCTTGGAACGCTGATCGACATTCTCGATCAGCAGCATGATCGGCGTGCCGGTGGTGACCTGGCCGCCGGTGCGGTCGTCCGCGAACACCCCGGACATGATCTTCACCGCGTCCGGCTCCTGGCGCTGGGTGGTGAAGCGCGACTGGCCGGGCCGGCGCTTGTCGAGGTGGACCTGGATGTCGGCCTCGGTCAGCGGGATCCGCGGCGGGCAGCCGTCGACCACGCAGCCGATCGCCGCCCCGTGGCTTTCGCCGAAGCTGGTGAACCGGAAAAGATGGCCGAAGGTATTGAACGACATAACGATCTGCGGGCTTTCGGGTGCGCGTGGTTAGGTACCCCGCGCGTTCCCGGCGGTCAAATAACGCCGGGCTGGCGCAATGGGCGCCTGCCGGCAGCGTTGGCCGCCTGCCGGACCCGCCCTCGGGTCACGCAGCAAACCTGAACGAATATTCAGATGAATATCCGTTAAGCTACGGAAATATATACGTTTTTTTTGATTTTGCGATTGCCGGATGGTTGACTCTTGGGCTATGAAATAGGTCTTGGTCAGAGGGCACTTCAACTTCATCAGACGGACAAACCGGTCGTCGCCTCAAGACCGAAAATCAAACCCAACGGGGAATATCCATGCTCAAGATTACTGCAATCGCCGTCGCTCTCGGCTTTCTCGCGACCTCGTCGCTGCCCGCGCTCACCGCGCCGGTCTCCAACGACACCCTGAACAGCTACGAGCTGTCGGCTGCCAAGAAGAAGGCTCCGAAGAAGGCCAAGAAGAAGAAGGCCGCTCCGAAGAAGAAGACCTCGGAAGTCGCCGCCGTCGATATGTCGGCCGCCAAGAAGAAAGCTCCGAAGAAGGCCAAGAAGAAGGCTGCTCCGAAGAAGAAGAAGACCTCGGAAATCCTCTATCGCATCGCCGCCTAAGCCTCGATCCGATTTCGGGCGCGGTCAGCCGCGCTCAGACAAACGGCCGGACAGATTGTCCGGCCGTTTTGTTTTGCGGGTGCAGTCAGAACAATTCAGGCGTAACGCGTCAGTCTCTCGCCGCCTTCGAACACGTAGAGAACCCCTTGCGTGATATCGATCAGAGGCGCCGCCGCGGGCCTGGCGATGCCGAGCGTGGCCATCAGACCGCGCGCGGTGCCGCCATGGGCGACCGCCACGGTGTCGCCGGTCAGCGACTCATACCAGTCGCGCATGCGGGCTCCGACCATCTTGTAGCTCTCGCCGCCCGGCGGCTGGAAATGCCATTTGTCATGCTCGCGCTGCGAAATCCGCGCCGGGTCCCGCTCGTGCAGCTGGGCGATGGTGAAGCCTTCCCAGTCGCCGAACGACAGTTCGGCAAGCTGCTCCGTGACCGCGTAGTCGTCCGCCGGCAGGCCGAGCGCGGTGCGCGCCAACGCCATGGTTTCCCTCGCACGGCCGAGCGGGCTCGAGACGTAATCGAGGCTGGCCGGGTCGCGGCCCTGTTTGGTGAACAGGTCGCGCAGCAGTTGGCCGCAATGCGACGCCTGCGCGCGGCCGCGCGCGTTCAACGGAATATCGCGGCGGCCCTGCAGGCGGCCAGCGACATTCCAGTCGGTCTCGCCGTGACGAAGATAGAAGACAGTCGGCCGCGCTGCCGGGGCCATTACTCGAGCTTGCCGACGGCGAAATCAGGCGCGTCGGGATGCTTGATGCCGACGACGTGGTAGCCGGCATCGACGTGCATGATCTCGCCGGTCACGCCGCTCGACAGGTCGGACAGGAAGAACACGCCGGCCTTGCCGACATCGTCGAGGCTGACGTTCCGCCGCAACGGCGTATTATATTCGTTCCATTTCAGGATATAGCGGAAGTCGCCGATGCCGGACGCCGCCAAAGTCTTGATCGGTCCGGCCGAGATTGCGTTGACGCGGATGTTCTTGACGCCGAGATCGGCCGCCATATAGCGCACCGAGGATTCCAGCGCGGCCTTGGCCAGACCCATCACGTTGTAATGCGGCATCCACTTTTCGGCGCCGTAATAGGTCAGCGTCAGCAGCGAACCGCCACTGGTCATCAGCTTCTCGGCGCGCTGCGCGATCGCGGTGAACGAATAGCAGCTGATCATCATCGTCTTGGTGAAATTGTCTTCGGTGGTGTCGACGTAGCGGCCGTCAAGCTGGTCTTTGTCGGAGAAGGCGATGGCATGCACCAGAAAATCGAGCGAGCCCCAGGCCGACTGCACCGCGGCGAACACCGCGTCGAGCGAGGCCGGGTCGGTGACGTCGCAATGGCCGACCACCAGGCCGTCCACCTCTTCGGCCAGCGGCTCGACGCGCTTCTTCAGCGCCTCGCCCTGGTAGGTGAAAGCGAGATCGGCGCCGTGATCGCGGCAGGCGCGCGCAATGCCCCAGGCGATCGAGCGGTTGTTCGCCACGCCCATGATCAGCCCGCGTTTGCCGCGCATTATCCCTGAGATTTCAGCCATCAAACCGTCCCCGCCGTGGCCGGCGACCGCCGGCCGCTTCGTATGGCATAGGGTCCAAAGGCCAGCAAGCAAGTGCAGCGGCCGGGCCGCACGGCGCTGTTAATTCAGTAATTTCCCGGAATATCGGGTCGCTAAAGGGGTTATTCTGGGTGATCGCGGCTCCGCCGGCCGCGACCGCATGGTTCCCGATCGCGTCCGGCCGGGAGCCAAAGCGCACGGACAAAAAACAAGGGTACCAACGTGGCCACGTTTCAGCAGGACGTTGAGGCGACGATCCCCGCTTTGCGCCGCTACGCGCGGGCCCTGACCCGGGACGCCGACATCGCCGACGATCTGGTGCAGGACACTTTGGTGCGGGCGCTGCGTTCGGAGCATCTGTTTCACGGCGGCGAGTTGCGGAGCTGGATGTACACCATCCTGACCAACCTCAACCGCAACCGGCTGCGGTCACTGGCGCGGCGGCCGGCGATGTCGTCGATCGACGACAACGACGCGCCGGATCTGGCCGGTCCGGAAGCCGGCGGCCGCGACATCGAGCGCGCGCTCGCCACGCTGGTGGAGGACCAGCGCAACGCGTTGCTGCTGGTGGTGCTGGAAGGCCTCAGTTACCGCGAGGTCGCCACGGTGCAGGGCGTGCCGATCGGCACCGTGATGTCGCGGCTGGCGCGGGCGCGCGCGCAGATCAAGAATTATCTCGAGGGCGGGCGTCCGACGCTGCGCCGCGTGAAATGACGGAGAAGGCAGAACCATGATCGATCGTGAATTGCCTGTGACCGAGGACGACTTGCACGCCTATGTCGACGGCGAATTGCCGGCCGGCCGCAAGGAGGCCGTCACCGCCTGGCTGGCCGCTCATCCCGAACAGGCCGCCTTGGTCGCCGCCTGGCAGGCACAGGGCGACGCCATCCGGACGCGCTACGGTGCGGTCGTCAACGAGACGCTGCCGATACGGCTCAAACTCGACCAGGTGCTGCGAAACAGCCGCGCCGGCGGCCGGCCGTGGAAGGCGATGGCCGCAGCCGCCGCAGCCGCGATCTTCATGATCGGCGGCGCCACCGGCTGGATGGCGCGTGGCGCGTCGGCGTCCGCGCCGGCCCCGGCGCCCAGTGTGTTCGAACGTTTCACCGCCGAGGCGCTGGAGGCTTACCGGCTCTACGTGGTCGAGGTGCGCCATCCGGTCGAGGTGCCGGGCAGCGAGCGCAAACACATGACGCAATGGCTGTCGAAACGGCTCGGCTACGAGCAGCGCATTCCCGATCTGCAATCGATCGGGTTGCGACTGGTCGGCGGCCGGCTGTTGCCGGGGCCGACGGGCGCTGCGGCTTTCTATATGTATGAGGGGCCGAGCGGCGAGCGCTTCACCATCTACTGCGCCCGGGTGGAAGCACCGGAAACGGCGCTGCGTTTCAAGGACGGCGAACGCGCCGCGGCATTCTACTGGGCCGATGACAACGCCGCTTATGTGGTCACCGGCCCGGCCAACCGCGAGCGGCTGGAGACGGTCACCAAGGCGATCTATGAACAGATGGAAGCCGGCACGAAAAAGTCGTGAGCGCGCCTCACTGAGAGGATCAAGATAAATCCTTGCGCGGATCGTAGGGACTGTCGGCGCGCCACTTTTCCATCAACTGCTTGAATTCGTCATCGACCCGGTCCGGCAGCACCACACGCACCGTGGCCAGCAGATCGCCTTTGGCGCTCTTGGTCGCGAGGCCCTTGCCCTTGAGGCGGAAGGTCCGCCCGGAATTGGTGCCGGCCGGAATCGCCAGGTCGACCGCGCCGTCGAGCGTCGGCACGCGAACTTTGCCGCCGAGCACCGCCTCATAGAGCGTCACCGGCAAATCGAGCCGCAGGTCGGCGCCATCCGGCGTGAACAGCGGATGCGCCCCGACGGTCACGGTGATGATGGCGTCGCCGGCGCGGCCCGACGGCCCCGCCCAGCCCTGGCCCTTCAGCCGGATTTGCTGGCCGCTGGTCAGCCCGGCCGGAATCTTGACCTCGACCTCCTTGCCGGTCGGCAATTGCAGCCGGGTTTTCAAGCCCTTTGCCGCTTCCGGCAAGGAAATGGTCAGCGTCGCCTGCAGATCCTGTCCGGCGCCGCCGCCACCCGGTGCGCCGAAATCCTGCGGTTCGAACCCACCGGCAGGACCGGCCCGGCCACCGAACATGCCGCGCAGCAGGTCTTCGAAGCCGCCCCCGGCGCCACTGCCGGCGCGGCGCTGGAAGCCGTCCTGGCCGAACGAGAAGGTCTCGAACTGGCTGGCGTTCGGGCCGTAGCTTTGGCCGCGGCCCGGCTGCGCCCCGAAGCCTTCGAAGCCCTGGAACCGCGGCTTGCCCTCGGCGTCGATTTCGCCGTTGTCGAACGCCTTGCGCTTCTTGTCGTCGCCGACGATTTCATAGGCCGCGTTCAGCTCGGCAAAGCGCGAGGCGGCCTTGGGGTCCGACTTGTTGGCGTCGGGGTGATGCTTCTTGGCAAGCTTGCGGTAGGCGGCCTTGATTTCCGCCTCGTTCGCACCCTTGGAAACCCCCAATATGGTGTAGGGGTCGCGCATCCTGGCCAACTCCGTGAAAAATGCCCCTGTTCGCCGGCGGAACCGGCGACTCGCGAGCTTAATGTGGGGTTCCGGGGGTCCGGATGCAACGCAGGCCGCGCAACTTGGCCGTCGTCAGGAATTCTTCCAGGGCTTGAGCGCGCGCACTTCCCAGCCGCCCTTCTTCTCCCGGCAGGCTTCGCCCTGCATCCAGGATTGCGAGGTGCCGCTGACATAGCTCGCCAGGAAATCCCGGCAGGTGCGGCCCTCAACCGTATAGGCGGAGGCAATCGGGGTGACGGTACCGCGCGCGCCGCTGGCCGGGTTTTCCCAGGGCATGCTGGCGTCCTTGCCGCCGCGCCGGAGCACCTCGCTCGCCGCCGCCCGCGTATAGGCCAGATCGGCGTCCGACGGCTGTACGCCGGTCTCCTTCGGCAGCGGCGCCGGAGCGATCGAGCCGGTATGGTCGTTTTTGTCGCCGTTGAACATCGAATCGAGCTGGAGCGACAGGCTGCAGCCGCCGCTGAAGCCGGCCGCCACAAGCACGGCCGCCAGCGTCGACGCACGCCATGGCCGCGGGCGCGCAGTTCCCCTATATACGACCCGACAGAAACTGGTCTCGCGACCGCTCACCCGAACGCTCCCAACAATGTCCGATACAACTCCGATTGAACACCCGACCTGGTTAACGAGTGGTGATTTCACCGCAGCGGACGAGCCTTTTCGTCTGTTTGCGGCGTGGCTTGAGGACGCGACCGCATCGGAACCGCGGGACCCGACCGCCATGACGATCGCCACCGTCGACAGCGACGGCATGCCGAACGCCCGCATGGTGCTGCTGAAGGGCGTCGATGATCGGGGATTCGTTTTCTACACCAACAAAGGCAGCCAAAAGGGGCAGGAGTTGGACGCCAACCCCAAGGCCGCGCTGGTGTTTCACTGGAAGTCGCTGAACCGCCAGGTGCGCGTGCGCGGCGCCGTCGAACACGTCACCGATACCGAGGCCGACGCCTATTTCGCCAGCCGGCCGAAGCAGGCCCAGATCGGCGCCTGGGCCAGCAAGCAATCGAAGCCGCTGGAAAGCCGCCTCGCCTTCGAGACCGCGGTCGCGCTCACTGCCGCCCGTTACGCCATCGGCACGGTGCCGCGGCCACCGCAATGGTCGGGCTATCGCATCCTGCCGCTGGCGATCGAGTTCTGGCACGACCGGCCGTTCCGGCTGCATGACCGCATCGTCTTCGCGCGGGAGACGCAGAATGCACCGTGGCAGAAGACGCGGCTCTATCCGTAAGCTGCGCGATTAAGCTAGAGTTGATTGCGCGTAACGCGCGCAGTCCAGAATCATTCCAAGGACGTGCCCAAACGCCATGCAGAACACGCCGCCCTCCAATCAGGAACGCCGCACGCTATTGCTGACCGGCGCCAGCCGCGGCATCGGCCATGCGACGGTAAAGCGCTTCTCGGCCGCGGGCTGGCGCGTCATCACGTGCTCGCGTCACGGCTTCCCGGAAAACTGCCCGTGGAACGCTGGCCCCGAGGATCACATCCAGGTCGACCTGGCGGACGAAGACAACACCACCGAGGCGATCGCGGAAATCAAACGGCGTCTCGACGGCGGCGAACTGCACGCGCTGGTCAACAATGCCGCCATCTCGCCCAAGGCGGAAGCCGGCAAGCGGCTCGGTTCGCTCGACACCACGACGCAACTGTGGCGGCAGGTGTTCGGCGTCAACTTCTTCGCGCCGATCATGCTGGCGCGCGGTCTGGTCGAAGAGCTGAAGGCGGCCAAGGGCGCGGTGGTGAACGTGACCTCGATCGCGGGCTCCCGCGTGCATCCGTTCGCCGGCGCCGCCTATGCGACATCGAAGGCGGCACTCGCCTCGCTGACGCGCGAAATGGCCAGCGACTTCGGCCGCCTCGGCATCCGCGTCAACGCCATCGCGCCGGGCGAGATCGACACCGCGATCCTGTCGCCGGGCACCGAAAAGATCGTCGAGCAGATTCCGATGCAGCGCCTCGGCACGCCCGACGAAGTCGCCAAGATCATCTACGTGCTGTGCACCGAGACGAGTTCGTACGTGAACGGGGCGGAGATACATATCAACGGCGGGCAACACGTTTAGCCTTTAAAACCGGCCATTCCCGCAATCGGCCCATTAACTCATTGAAGGTATATTGAAGGAGGCGCTTTTAAAGGCGCCTCTTTTCAATGCGTGCACGCGTAAACTATCGACGGCACAACCGCAGGGCCAAAAAGCGCCAGCAGTATGTTCAATATAGGGGCCCCCCTTTGTGCATCCACGGGGCCCGATGGAGAACGTACGATGAAAACGGACCATTTGGACGGGGTGTCGCTGCTCTCGCGTAGCGAGGTTTGCAAAAGGCTCGGCATAAGCCCTTGGACGCTAGCGCGCTGGTTGGCTCAGCACACATTCCCGCAGCCGCTTTATCTGACGCCGGGCTCTCCGGCGCGGTGGCGCTTGCGCGACATTGAAGCGTTCGTGGCGAAGCGGCAGCGGGCGCGCCGCGTCAAGCCGGCACCTCGGGGCCGCCTTCGGCAGGGCTCCAGCCAATGACGGAACGATCGCGGGATAGAAAGGGCGATGAAGAACTCAGCGGTTCAATGGAAGAGAACTTGCTCACAGTTCTCTTCCATTACGACAAGGCTGGAAGGCAGGTCGCAGCCAAAATAGACCCGACTATGTTCACAGGCCCTTACCGGACGGTCGCGGAGCGCGGCCTCGCCTATTGGAAGAAGTACAACCATGCCCCGAAAGCGCATGCTTTCGATATCTTCGACGGCAAAGGCGGAAAAACCGAGACCTACGCGCGCATAGTGAGACATATGGCGACGCTGGCTCCACAGGCGAACCGTGAATACATCCTCGACCAGCTAAATGAGTTTCATCGCCAGCAAGCGATGAAGAGCGCCATTCTTAAGAGTGCCGAGACGCTCGAACGTGGCGGTGAAGACGCTGCGGCCGCCGCTCTAGATATTTTACGCCCACTCATGACGGCGACAACGAGCACCACGACACGGGTCCTGACCTCGAAAGCTGTTGCCGACTTTGATAGCCGCGAGATCGAATGGCTTTGGTATCCATTCATACCGGCGGGCATGGTCACCATACTTTTCGGCGATGGTGCCGTTGGTAAAAGTACGGTCGCCCTCGATCTAGCAGCGCGCATAACCAAGGGCCTGCCGTTGCCGCGGTTCGGTGACGAGGCCGAAGTTAGAGCGCGTAAAGGCTCTGTCGTGATCCTCAGCAAGGAAGAAGACTTCGGCTTGATCATCAAGCCACGGCTTGAAGCGGCAGGGGCAGACGTGACGCGCATCCATACTCTCGGATACGCCGGCACAGATGGCGACCGAGACTTCAATGTGATTGATCGCCTCGACACTACAATGGGCGAGGTCGAACAGCTCATTGAGACCCTTGGCGACGTCCGGCTCCTGATCATCGATCCAATTACCGATTTCACGGGCAAGACGGATATTTATAGAGACGACGCCGTAAGGGCATTCCTGTCACCGCTTACGCGGGTAGCGGCGAAATATGGTGCGGCCTTCGTTGTGATCTTGCACCTCAATAAAAAATCTGAGTCGGGTGCACGGCATCGAGTTATGGGCTCTGTGGCATTCCCAAACGTATCTCGATCATCGATCCTGATTGCCAAAGCGCCAGACGATGAGGATCGTCGTTACATGGTTCAAGAGAAGGCGAATTTAACTGCGACTAAAAGAACCGTCGCGTTCCGTCTGCGCAATGTTCGCGGCCAGCCACGGATTGCGTGGGAGCAGGATTGGCAGACTGTCGATGTGAACGAGGTGCTCACCGCCAAGGGCGGCCCGACCAAGAATAAGCAGGCGGCCGAATTATTACGCGAGCTGTTGGCGGATGGTCCGAAGCCTGCGACCGAAGTGCAGGATAGCGCCGAACGCCTCGGTATTGGTGCCAGTACGCTTAAGGCAGCTAAAAAAGTAGTTGGTGTCAGGAGTACAAAGAGTGCCGAGGAATGGTGGTGGAGCCTACCGAAGAGGGTGAGATGAATTTCAAGGGGGCAAGGCCGCCTGCGTGTTGGCCCCTTGGCCCCTTGAATTGTTTCAATGATGTATAATAACGCCCTATTCTATTACGTTTCACGATCAAGGGGCCAAGGGGGCAAGGGGCCAACACGTGCTTATCAGGCACCCTCGCCAGCTTGCTTGTCTACGGTTTAACAGGAGGCAGTTATGAGCACGGAAGGTCCAGACTGGGGTGAAATGTTCGGACGTACAAGGACGACGGTTACAAGGCCACGTCCTCGACATTGGCCGCAGGCCGCGGTTCAAGAGACAGTGCTGAGCCGAGAACAGCAGTTCGAAAAAGATCACGCTGAATTTGTTGCCGACCTCGTGCGACAGAGGCGGTTTGATCTATTAGACGACGTCGATAATGCACGCCGCGCGTTCCGACATTGGAAGACCGAACGTCGCCAACGCAGCGCCGGGTATCGAACCCCGCTCTATTAAACAAATGGTCGGATAGATCGCAGCCGTTCTGACAGAGGGGAATGATTTTTCTAGGTGCGCGCCTCCAATACGATTACAATCCTGGGACGACGATCCCATTAAAGGAGACGCCTATGTATCGGCTGATAGACGATGACGAAGAAACAGGCATCGTGAAAGATGGCGAAGTTCTGCGAACGCCAATGCTGGTGATGGACCGCTACCGGCGCGAAGCCGCCCCCAAGCCGGCCCTCGACGCGGCCGCTCATCGGCCCGGCTCGCGTGCCATCACTGACGCCGACCGCGAGAAGCGCATCGCCCTCTATGACGGGCATGCCAAGAAGCAGTCCGAACGCTGGAGGCAGCCGGCCGCGGTGGCTCCTACAAAGCCCTCGGCGACAACCAACGCGGCCGACCACTATGACGCCTACGACCGTCGGACTGCCGACCGATGGAGGGGCGCATGAGGAAGCCGCCGTGCAATCCGCTTCCACCGCAGGCCGCTGATAAGTTGGCGACCTTCGAGCAGCAGGCCCGCGAAGCCGAAGTTCTCGCGTTCGATTGCGTCTCCCAGATCGGCGCGATGCAAAAACAGAGCCGCGCAGTGCGCGACTATGACGAAGCGGCCGCGCTCCAAAGCTCAATCGACAAGATGACCGCCACCAGACAGGCCCATCAGTCGCGCGTCCGTGAACTAGCGGCGCTGGTCGCGGCCTTGGGACATTGGGTATCGGCATTGCCGGCCGATACAGCTCTCGAAACTATCAGGCCGCCGGCCGTGCGGCTGTTGAAAGGCGAGACGCTGGTTGAAGCTGTGGACCGCATTCGCGCCGACCTGGCCGAGGCTCAAGCGGAACTGCGGGCTGTGCTGTCGGCTTCACCATCGAAGGCCGATTTGCGAAAGACGCTTGAGCGGCGTGTCGCCGCGATGGCGGCACGCGGCAAGCCGAAGCTGGCGGTTAAGGCTGGCGAATTGTCCATCGACTTCGCCGACCCGGGCTCGTTCACAGTCGGCGCATCGGCCCAGCACCTTGCGGCCACGCTGGCATGGCTCGATCCGCTGGCGATGTTCAAAAAGCTGGAGGCCGAATTGGACGCCGTGACGGTACGCGGACTTACACTTTCGGCAGCACAGAAGGCTGACCGTTCGCAGCAACTGACCGACGCCATTGAGCGGCTTGAGCTTGTCGAGGAGTCTCTGATCTCGAAAGCCGAGGCTGCAAAGCAAACCATCGCGCGCCGGCCGAATGCATCACCAGCGGCTGTTCTCGGTGTGCGACTGAAAGATCGAGTTGATCGGGCGGCCGCTGCCGCCTGATCTGAGGAATCCGGCCCGCGTTCTGCGTCCGCGGCCGGGGCGCGACAAGCCGGTAGTGTCCGCCGCGCAGAAAACAACACCGGCAGGCGCGCGGCCCGTGGCCTTGATTACGGCAGGGTGCGCCATCGGTGGGGCCCGCGCGTTGTGCTATGCCTCGCGGCGCGCGGGCCCTCGCCGATCCTAGAGATTCCGTTACCGATAATTCGACGTTGCGAGCGGGACCCCAGCGGGTCCCGATTTCGTGGCCGGCCCGATTGAGGGCCATCGCCCGGCCGGAACCCCTCGAAATTTGCCGAGTACCCCGGTATCCAGCCTGTTTTCAGGGTCAAAAGGCCCCGCGATGGCGGCCGAAACGGAAAAACCCTCAGGAGCGCCGGCAGAGGCGTGAAGAGGCAGCGCCAAACAGGCACCTTTTGGGGCCCGATTTGCCCTCGGGGGGCCGGGGCCGCTTTCCACCCGTGAGCGATATTGCTCAGCTAGGCAGGTACGGGGCAGCTATTAGGGAGCCGCCATTCATCGGCCTGGAGCGAGGCACCCAATGCCCGAATATCGGTTTTACCTGATAGGCGACGGCGGTCACGTAGCTGGGCCACCCGTCCAATATGTTGGACCGAACGATACCACCGCGATCAAAGAGGCCAAGCGTCTTGTGGATGGCCATGATGTTGAGATTTGGCAATCTGAGCGCGTCGTCGCATATTTAACCGCCGACGATGGTAAGGCTGAATGAAGGCCCTCCGTTGAGCCGACGAACAAACCAACAATCTTTGCTATGTTGGCTGCTGGACATAGAGCCGCCAGCTTGGAACATTACGCGAACAGAACAGAGGCTTCCATGAGTCTGGGTGAGACTAGGGCCGACGACGAAAAAGTACGCATTGCTAAACGTCTTCTACAAGCGGCAAGGCGCTTATCCGATCAAAGGAAACGGCGCATTGAACGCGAGAAAGTTGCCAAACTCCTCGCCGGGATTGGCACGGGAGGTCGTGCTGGTCGCAAGAGCCGGCCGCCGAAATAACCCCATTCACCGCAACAGCGCCACACCCTCGGGCTGTACCAGCTTCTCGACATAGTCGGCCCATAGCTCTAACGCCGCCAACATCTCGCTTTTGTACGCGCCGTGGTCGTAATTTGCACCGCTTCCACGCGAGGGAGCATGATCGAGAAGCAGATCCCTGACGTGTGGAAGCACCTTTACGTCAGATCCAAGTTTGGTTTCGATCACGTGGCGAATGCCGTGGAAGAAAAAATCTTCCATCCCGCTCGCCCGAATGATCTTGGACTGCAAAGGCGAGCCATTGACGTAAATATGACCGTTGTCTTTGCCGGGAAACACATAGCCACTTGCTTTCCTCGGATGAAGTATGCGTTGCGCCAGCTTTGGCAGCGGAATGCCGTGCAACCTTTTGTACTTTTTTGTGGGCTTCGGCGCATTCCAATACCAATTCTCATCGACCTCTTGCCACTTCATGTTTGCAAGGGCGCTCTTGCGCTTCCCCGTCAGGAGCAAGACTTTCAGATACGCGCCTTCGGTGCCGCCAATTTTCTCCGCAGCGCTCCATATCGCCTTAACCGCATTGTCTGAGGGTGCACCCTCATTAAACCAGTCGCGTTCGCGCCGCTTCGCACCATCCCAAGGCTTGTCGATGCCGACCATCGGCGACGATCTGATCTTGCCAATCATGGGCTTTGCACACCAAGCGAAGAACGTGTTCAGGCGGCCGTAGAGCGCATTGGCCAAATACGGGCGCGCCTTGAGCTTCTTGCCATCGCCCTTGCGCACGAGTTCAAGCCTGTGTTGGATTTCGGTCGGCTTGATCGTTGCTACCGGCCTATCGTGCCAATCGGCGCAATCGCGCAAAAGCACGCGGCGCGTCTCGTCGGCTGAAACGTTCTCTTTGCGACCGATCTGCTCGCGTTGGACGAACTCTTCAACCAGCGAGGCAAACTTATCCGATTTGGTGGCATCGCTTGCAGCGGGATTGATGCCCTGCTCTGCACTCGTTTGATCGGCCAGACATTGTGCGCGGGCGGCTTTGAGGGACATCCGGCCGACGCGGCCAATCGTGCGGCTATGCGCTTTTGATGAGCCTTCGTAGTACCAATAGCTGCGGTAGCTCTTCGTGCCTTGCGGACTAACGAGAATGCCAAGCCCTTTGACGGCTCCGGTTCCCATATCCCAGACCATGTACTGCTTCGCCTCTGACCGCAGCGTCATTACGTTTCGGTCAGTGAACTTCTTTCGAAGGGCGGGCTTCCTCGCCGGAGCTTTGGCTTTGGGTTTTATCCGGACGCGTTTGAGGGATAACCTGACACGTCTCATCTCACCCTCCGTATTGAAGGCATATTGAAGGCCATGCCTATCATATGCGGCTCGCGGATGCTACGCAAATGCCCCGCCGATAGCTTGTTTAAAGCTTGGTTTTATTGGTTTAGGCGGCCAGAAACCACTGCGGGAGTAGGAGCTTGTATCTCAACGGGGCCGAGATCCACATCAACGGCGGGCAGCACGTGTGAGTCGTGCCGTCAGATTGGCTCTTCCCGGCTATGCCAGAGACGCAGGATGACGATTTCGTTGCGGCTCTCCAGATAAGCATAGCGCACCACATAGGCCGATCGTCCAAACGGAACGATCAACTCGCGAATGCCCGCAATGCCTGCTGGACGGCCGCGAAACGGAAGATGCTCCAGCGAGCGCACAGCCGCATCTATGACCGCGACGGCCCGACGCGCCGCTTCAACATTCTTCTCAGCAAGAAATTCATGGAGCCGCTGAGCATCCGCCATCGCGGCGGCGCTGACAATCAGTCTCACAGCTTACGCGGCCTTGGCGGCGGCAGTTCCTCGGCCGTACCCCAGGACTGCATCCAGGCACGGACGTCGTCCCATGGCACGCCTTCGCCGACGCGATTGTATTCGGCCAATCGCCTCGCATCCTCGGCGAGGATTTCAGGCGCCCAAGGCCCGCGTCCGGCCGCACGCAGCGCTTCCAGATCGGCGGGAATTTGATGCGTGGTACCGGCGAGTTCGGACACAAGCTGCTGAAGCGAAATGCCGCGCGCTTCCGCCTGCGTTTCCAGAGCCTCGGCGGTCTCGGCGTCAACTTCGATCTGACGAAGCTTTATGTTCATGTCCGAATTTTAGCGCGCAGAGGCCGCGTTGTCGACACGGGCCCACGGCCCTTTACGCCCCTGCCCTACAGCCACTTCTTCCACTTGAAGAACAGCAGCGGCCCGATCGCTACGATCGCCATGGCCGTCAGCGTCATCGGATAGCCGTACTGCCATTTCAGCTCCGGCATGTGCTCGAAATTCATGCCGTAGATCGACGCGACCAGCGTCGGCGGCATGAAGATCACCGCCATCACCGAGAACAGCTTGATGATGTTGTTCTGCTGGATGTTCACCACGCCGAGCATGGCGTCGAGCAGGAACGTGATCTTGTTGGTCAGATAGGTGGCGTGGTCGGACAGCGAAATGATGTCGCGCTGCATCGACTGCAGTTGCAGCTTGGCGTCTTTGGCCCAGCGCATCGTCTCGGCTTCGTTGGCCAGAAACGACAGCAGGCGGCCGATCGACACCTGGCACTCGCGCACCTTGGACGTGAGGTCGCCCTTGCGGCCGAGCGCCTTGAGGATATCGTTATGGGTGGGCGGGCTGGCGCCGTTGTCCGGCTCGAAGATCGTGTGCGAAACCTGATCGACCTCGGCCGACACACGCTCGAGAATATCGGCGGAGCGATCGATGATGGCGTCGAGCAGATCCATCAGCACCGTCTCGCCCGTCACCTTGGGCGGACAGGCGCGCGCCAGCTTGTGCTCGACGATGGCGAAGGGGCGCGGGTCGTCGTAGCGCACAGTGGCGAGGCGATGGCTGGAGAGAATGAAGGTGACCGGCGTGGTCTTGGGCGTCGGCGTGTCCGACTGGCACATCAGCGTCGCGGTCATGTAACGCGCGCCGTTCTCGACATAGAGCCGGCTGGAGACCTCGATCTCCTGCATCTCCTCGCGCGTCGGAACCGCGATGCCGAGCAGCTGCTCGACCAGCTTGTCTTCCTGCACGGTCGGCGAGACCAGATCGATCCACACCGCCTCTTCCGGCGCTGCCTCGCCGGCTTCGACGGAGACGCGTTCGAGCGTAGAGCCGCGCGGAACGTAGACCGAAAGCATGCCGTCACACCGGTTGCTGGATTATGCGTTGGGACCGTTCGTGCGCCGAGCAGCCGCCACCGCAACCCCGCGCGTCGAAAGCCATTACGCCGCTTTAATGGGCCTGATGACCAGCATGACGCAAGCGGTAATCGTCCGCGTCGGCAACGGTTTTATGACAAGGCATTGAGCGCCGGCGCCGATGCAGAAAGCCCGCTCGCGGTCGGCGATGCGGGCTTGGCAATCAGTCGCTTTCCTCGGCGGTAAACCGCGACGGGGCCGGCTTGCGCGGTGCGGGCTCCTTGCGTACCGCGGCGGCGACGGCGGAAATGCCGATCTTGCCGTAGCGCTTGTCGAGGGAGGTATCCTGGCTCTGGGATTGCTGTTGTTGCCCAGACGCCTTCGGCGGTTTCATTTTCAGTCTCCAATGGTCCCTTTTGCAGCCCGCCTAGGTTCGCTACTGAGTAAGGCGGAATTGCGCGGTGTGCAGTGTGCTTTGGCGGCCCTTGGCCGCGTGAGCGAAGCATCGCACATCGTGCGCCACTATACTGGCCGGTATGGTAAACCCTCTCTTAAGATATTGGATGCACAGTTAATTTCGAAGGGCAAAGCCGGCCTCGGGCGGCTTTACCATCCATCAGGCGACTGCGGCATTCCTGCCACAGGTCCACAGGAAGCCGCGTGCCGACTGTACGGAAAGCGTGGCAAACGCCGATTCGTATCGGTTAATAGCAGCCTCACGATTCAGTTGGCGGGCGCTGCGCGGGGCGACCGGGAAAGAGGATGAAATGGCGGCAAGGGGGTTGTTTGTGGTCCTGCTCGGCGCGGGCCTTGGCCTTGGCGGCTGCATGCAGTCGACGATGGAGCCGGCGTCTGAAGCCAATCTGACGGTGCGGGACAAGAAGCTGCTGGCGTCGGCGCCGTACGAAAAAGCCACCATTCCCGAGCCGTTCAAGCGGCACATCGTCACCTACCACCGCAAGGAAACCCCGGGGTCGATCGTGGTCGATTCCGACGCGCGGTACCTCTATTACGTACTCGAAGGCGGCAAGGCGATCCGCTACGGCGTGACGGTCGGCGAAGAGGCCCTCGCCTTTGCCGGCGTCGCCAAGATCGGCCGCAAGGCTGAGTGGCCGACCTGGACCCCGACCGCCGACATCAAGCGCCGCATGGATGTGCCGAACTTCGTCGGCCCCGGCCCGCAGAACCCGATGGGCGCGCGCGCCCTGTATCTGTTCGAGGGCAACAAAGACACGCTGTACCGCATCCACGGCACCAACCAGCCAGAATACATCGGCCAGGCGATTTCCTCGGGGTGCATTCGCATGACCAATGAGGACGTCATCGATCTCTACAACCGGGTCAAGCCGGGCGCGGTCGTGGTTGTGCTGGCGCCGAAACAGGGCGACTCGCCGTTCAATCCGCGGGTGGCCTCGCGCGGCGGCCTGTTCAACTAACCCGCTGCGGCAGACTGGTTTTCAAACGGCGCCCGGAGCAATCCCGGCGCCGTTTTCGTTGGGACGGCGTTACGCCCCCAGCCGGATCTGCAGGATCTCCGGCGGCATGCCGAGCCGCATCGGCACCTTGCTGCAGCCCAGGCCGCCCGAGACGATCATGTGGCGGTTGTCCTCGACGATGTGGCCGTAGGCGAAGCGCGCGCCGTATTCTGACGGCGTCCAGAACGGCGGCACCAGCGGCGGCCTGATCTGGCCGCCATGGGTGTGCCCGGCCAGCGTCAGCGCCACCCGGTCCGGCACCGCGACGAAAATATCCGGCTCATGCGCCAACAGGATGACCGGATCGGCGCTGCGCACCTTGGCCAGCGTGCCGGGCAGATCGTCGACGCCGCGGAAATTATTCGGTCCGAGCCAGTAGGCGAGCTGGTCGCCGAGCCCGGCCAACCAGAACCGCGCGCCCGGCTCGCCCAGCAGAATGGCGTCGTTCTCCAGCACCGGGATGCGCACCAACGCCAGCGCGCGGCGCACCCCGTCAATGTCGTGCCACCAGTCGTGATTGCCGAGAATGCTGTAGACGCCCAGCGGCGCCTTCAGGCGGGCCAGTTGCCCGGCCCAGGCGGCGTGCGGCACCACTTCGGTGATGAAGCGGTGGGTGGCGAAAAAGTCGCCCAGCAGCACGGTCAGGTCGGAGCCGAGCGCATTGGCGGCATCGACCACCGCGGCCACCCGCGCCAGCCCCATGTTGGGGCCGGCGGCGTGCAGGTCGGCGATCACGGTGATGGTGAGACGCTGCCGCGCCGGCCAGCCTGGCGGCACCGGATGGTAACGGGTGACGGCGAGATCGTTGGCCGCCTCCGACACCGCATAGGCCGCCGTGCCGGAGCCGATCAGCCCGCCAACCCCGGCCATACCCAGCCCGGCCTTCAGGAGCCCGCGGCGGCTGACGCGCGGCGCTGCCGCCCATGGCGGCGGCCGGATCAGGGGGCGCGGCAAATCGTCGATCATGTGCGTTCGCTAGCGCAAAACGGTGAACAGCCGGTGCACCCGCCTCAGAGTTTTCGCTTGCCCCGTTGTCGCAGCTGGGCCAGCGCGGGTTTTGGAACCGGCAAGGGCACGGCTTTGCCGTCGAACGGCGAGCGCATGGTCATGGCGACCCGTTCCGGCGGCTTTTCCTGAGGTTTGTCTTGCGATTTGGCGGGCGGCTCCGGCGGAACCGGAACCGCGGCGACCGGTGGCGGCGGTGGCGGCGGCACGCGCACATTCCACTGGCAGATGCGGTAGCCGCCGCGCCGCTCCGCCAGATCCATATGGATATGCTCTTCGTGATAGCCGTCGGACCCGGGGCCCAGCACGGTGGTGAAGCGCGCGCAGATGCTCACCTTCATGTCCTCGCGCAGCTCCTGCGGCGCGTGCATGTCGGTGAGGTCGATGGTCTTGTTATTGGCCAGCGTGAAGGCGCGGATGTCGACCGCATTGCCCTTGCCGTGCTCACTCAGCCGCGCGCCGGCGACGCGGTTGCGGCCGCGGCAGTTGAAATCGTCGGCGACGCTGACCCGCTGCAAGGCGGAGCCGTCCTTGAGCACGCGCGGCGCGGCTTCGTCGCGGATCCAGGCGGCAAACGATTCCGCCATGCCACAACGCAGCACCGGTCCGGGCCTGACCTCGACGCGCGAACCATTCGGCAGCCGCACCGCCTCGAGCTGCACCATGTCGCCGCCGCCGCAGGCGCCGGGCCCGATCAGGCGCGGCAACGGCGTGACGACGGCGATCGCCTCCAGCCGCAAGCGGCATTCCGACGGCTCGCTGGTGACCTCGGCGGATTTAAAATCGGGGCCGGCTGCTTCCAGAAACGTGCGCGGCTCGGTCCAGGCCGGCTTCACCGGGGTGCGCGGACGCGCCGGCGGGAGCGGCACAGCGGCCGCTGCGGCTGGAGCAGCGGGGGCCGCCGCGGGCGCGGCAGCGGCGGGCTGCGGCGGCACGCTGATAATGGCGGGCTGCGCCGCGGCAACGCCACCGGTTCCGGCCACCACGAGAATCGCTACGACCCAACGCACCATGCGGCATTTACTGCCAGCATTGCGGCTTTGATGCGAGCGCTTTGATTTGGCCCGAACGCCCGCTACCCTCAGGCCCGGCCGGCCGCTTGCCAGCCCAAAAAACTAAGACGCCCGGGAGAGGAATGTCCATGTTCGGCTTGATGCAGGACTGGCCGCTGCTGCTTCACCGCATCATCGACCATGCCGCCACATTTCATGGGCCGCGCAAGGTCATCACGCGGTCGGTCGAGGGCCCGATCGTCGAGACCGATTACCGCGCCATCCGCGCCCGCGCTTTGCTGGTGGCGCAGCGGCTTGAGCGTGACGGCATCGCACCCGGCGACCGCGTCGCGACGCTGGCCTGGAACACCTGGCGGCATCTGGAAGCGTGGTACGGCATCACCGGCATCGGCGCGGTCTACCATACCGTCAACCCGCGCCTCTTCCCCGAGCAGATCGTCTGGATCGTCAATCACGCCGAGGATCGCGTGATGATGGCCGATCTCACCTTCGTGCCGCTGCTGGAGAAGATCGCCGACAAACTCCCGACCATCGAGCGCTACATCATCCTGACCGACGCCGCGCACATGCCGGCGACGTCCCTGAAGAACGCGGTCGCCTACGAGGACTGGATCGCCGAAGCCGATGGCGATTTCACGTGGCGGTCGTTTGACGAGAACACCGCCGCCGGCATGTGCTACACCTCCGGCACCACCGGCCACCCCAAGGGCGTGCTCTATTCGCACCGCTCCAATGTGCTGCACGCCTTCATGGCGGCGCTGCCGGATTCCAAGAACCTGAAGTCCAGCGACGTCTGCATGCCGGTGGTGCCGATGTTCCACGCCAATGGCTGGTCGCTGGCCTTCTCGACGCCGATGGTCGGCGCGACTTTAGTGCTGCCCGGCGCCAAGATGGATGGCGCCTCGATCTACGAACTGCTCGATACCTACAAGGTGAGCTTCACCGCCGCGGTGCCGACGGTGTGGCTGATGCTGCTGCAGGACCTCGAGAAGACCGGCGGCAAGCTGCCTTATCTCAGGCGCGTGGTGATCGGCGGCTCGGCCTGCCCGCGCGCCATGACGCAGAAATTCGAGGACATTTACGGCGTCGAGGTGGTGCATGCCTGGGGCATGACCGAGATGTCGCCGCTCGGCTCGCTCTGCACCATGAAGCCGGAATATGCCGGGCTGACCGGCGAGGCGCGGCTCGACGTACAGATGAAGCAGGGCCACCCGCCCTTCGGCGTCGAGATGAAGATCACCGACGATGCGGGGCGCGACCTGCCGTGGGACGGCAAGACCTTCGGCCGCCTCAAGGTGCGCGGGCCGGCGGTGGCGCGGAGCTACTACAAGGGCGAAGGCGGCGAGGTGTTCGAACCAGGCGGCTGGTTCGACACCGGCGACGTCGCCACCATGGACCCCTGCGGCTACATGCAGATCACCGACCGCGCCAAGGACGTCATCAAGTCCGGCGGCGAATGGATTTCCACCATCGACCTAGAGAATCTGGCGGTCGGCCATCCGAAGGTGGCGGAAGCCGCGGTGATCGGCGTCGCGCATCCGAAATGGGACGAGCGACCGCTGTTGGTGATTGTGCTGAAGAAGGGCGAGACGGCAACGAAAGACGACCTGCTGGCGTTCATGCAGGGCCGCTGCGCGTCGTGGTGGATGCCGGACGACGTGGTGTTCGTCGACGAAATCCCGCACACCGCGACGGGGAAGATTCAGAAGATCGAATTGCGGAAGCGGTTTGCGGGGTATGTGCTGCCGGGGGTGGGGGTGTGAGGGGGGACTTGAGTCCCTGCACGATGCTAACTCAACTAAATTCATTATGCAGGATGCAAAAAACACGGCATAAATATTATAGCAATTATAAGGAATGCAATTATGGCTGATTTGGCCTCTCAACCAACATCGGTGCAAACTGTTTATACTTGGTACCGCGAAAATAAGCTGTTTGTAAATCGGCGATACCAACGCAAATTGGTTTGGACGCTCGAAGAAAAACAGAAACTTATAGAGTCCCTTTTAAAAAAATATCCGATACCAGCAATTTTGCTTGCTGAAAGAGATTCGGCACCAGGCACATATGAGATAATCGACGGCCTGCAGCGCCTCCATTCAATAATCTCATTTATCGAGAACTCTTTTCCCCTGAATGAAAAGTATTTCGATGTGAACCAATTTCCGACCGCCAAAGCCGCAGCCGCTGAAGGAGCTTTTGAAATTGTCGACAACGCCCAGCACATAAATGCGAGGGAAGTTTCAACAATTCTGGATTATTCGCTGGCTCTGTCGGTAATGCGCAATGCGACCGACTACGAGGTAAATGACGTTTTTGACCGAATTAACACGTACGGACACAGACTCAGCGATCAAGAACGTCGCCAAGCAGGCGTTCAGAATGAGTTTTCGACGGTCGTCCGCGATCTTGCCTGCCTGTTACGCGGAGACATCTCTCTCGAAGTACTTCCGCTGAAGTCGATGCCTTCAATCAGCATTGATCTACCAATGTCGAATCATGGGTATGAGGTGAAGGCCGAAGAGGTTTTCTGGGTAAATCAAGGCGTCCTGCGATCAACGGACCTTCGCGATAGCTTGGACGAACAATATATAGCCGACATAGTCGCCTGCGTTGTTGGCGGGCAGCTTATAGAAAGATCGAAAGATGCCTTGGATGAGATTTACAGCAAGGACACGCCGGAATCTGAGCGGGTATTGAATGCCCTCGAAGTATACGGCGCAAATAAAGTTAGCGATGAAATAAAATACTGCGTTGATGAACTGCTTAAGGTCTGGCCTGCACCCGATTCCGAAGACACCGAGTTAGGTGTTTTGATGGAACCGGAGGTGGATCATGGAGCGGCGAAAATTTACGCGGGAGTTCAAGCTTGAGGCTGTGCGGCTGATCAAGCAGCGCGGCGTCTCATTTGCGC
>JAUXXH010000017.1 GCA_030684935.1 Pseudolabrys sp.
CTGCACCGACACGGGGCAGACCGTGTTCATGATCACGCACGACGTCGACGAGGCGATCTATCTCGCCGACAAGGTGGTGCTGATGACCAACGGCCCCGGCGCCGTGCTGGCCGAGATCGTCGACAACCCGCTGCCGAAGGATCGCGCGCGCAGCGACTTCCACAAGCACCCGCTGTATTACCCGGTGCGCAACCACATCATCGATTTCCTGGTGACGCGCAGCAAAGCCTTCGACACCGCCGCGCACGACCCGCGCCATGTGCCGCATGTGTCGCCGGGTTTGCCGGCGCCGGCGCGCGCCGTTGACACACCGGTCGCGCGGCGCGCTCAGCCCGTTCCCTCCCCCCTTGTGGGGGAGGGTTAGGGAGGGGGGTGATGAAGAGGCATTGCCATGCACCCCCACCCCCAACCCCTCCCCACAAGGGGGAGGGGAGCGCGCTGAAGGCGCGGCGCCGCCCGTGACTCTCATGACCCAAGGAGCAAGAAAATGAAACGCACCGACCTCACCGAGAAACTCCTCGACATCAAGCGCGAGAAGGGCTGGACCTGGGCCCACATCTGCGGCGCGATCGGCGGCATGTCGCCGGTGCTGATCGTCGGCGCCATTCTCGGCCAGCACAAGCTCACGAAGCCGCAGGCCGCCGCCGCGGCCAAGCTGTTCGGCCTCAGCAAGACCGAAGAGGCGATGATCAACGAGGTGCCGATGCGCGGGCAAGCGACGCCGATGCCGCCGACCGATCCGCTGATCTACCGGCTGTACGAGCTGGTGCTGGTCAACGGCCCGGCGATGAAGCTTTTGATCGAGGAGGAGTTCGGCGACGGCATCATGTCGGCGATCGACTTCGACATGACCATCGATCGCCAGGCCGACCCGAAGGGCGACCGCGTCAAGCTGGCGATGACGGGCAAGTTTTTGCCGTTCAAGTATTACGGCGCGCAGGGCAACGAGCAGGCGTATGGGTTTAAGGAGAGCTGATGCTTCTTAACCCTCCCCCTTGTGGGGAGGGTCGCGCGCGGAGCGCGCGGGGTGGGGACTAAAGCGCGGAACGCCGGACCTGACTTCGGATCGCGTGAGACCCGCGCGCTTCTTTTCCCTCCCCCTTGCGGGGAGGGTCGCTCGCGAAGCGAGCGGGGTGGGGTTGGCAGCGCCGAACGCCGGCCCCACCTGATTGTCCGCCACGCCCCGTTCTGCTAAAATGAGCCTATGAGCAAGGACACCGCCGTCTCGGTCGGCAATCATTTCGACGACTTTATCGAGCGTCAGGTTGAGGCCGGCCGCTATCAGTCGCCGAGCGATGTGGTGCGCGCGGGCTTGCGGCTGCTGGAGGAACAGGAACTGAAGATCGAGCGGCTGCGCGCGGCCCTGATCGAGGGCGAACAGAGCGGCGAACCCGCGCCGTTCGACCTGGCCGATTTTCTGGACGACATGCACCGGGACCGCGCCGGGCCGCGATGAGCGGCTACGCTCTCACGCCGCGGGCGCGCGCCGATCTCAAGGCCATCTGGACCTATACAGCGGATCACTGGAGCATCGAGCAGGCTGATCGTTACGCCGGGCTGCTGCATCATGCCATGGAGATCGTCGCGGCCGAGCCGCGCCGGTGGCGGCCGTGCGATGACATCCGCGACAGCTATTTCAAATACGCCGCCGGCAGCCATGTCCTGTTCTTCCGGCGCGGCGAGAGCGGCATCGTCGTGGTGCGCATTCTCCATCGCAGCATGGATTTCGAACGGCATCTGTGACGTGACGGGCGCGCTTCTTTATCCTCCCCCTTGCGAGGAGTGTTAAGAAGCGTGCGAGGTGGGGTGAAAGCGGGGACACCGGACCCGGCTTCGTGGGGCCTGTGGCCACCGCCGCGCATTCACCCACCGTTCGTCCCCGCGCAAGCGGGGACCCAGTTCGTCAAAGCCTTTGCGTAGGCCTATGGGTTTAAGGGGGGAGTTCGGCGACCGCATCATGTCGGCGATCGACTTCGACATGGATATCACGGGCAAGAACGCCCTGAAGGACCACGTGGCGCTCGGCATGACGGGCAAGTTTTTCCCGTCAGGATAAAGGAGGGGGAACGAGACATGGAAGGCCAGCCAGACCTTTCCATTCTATCCGCCGAACAGGCAGATACGAATCGTCTCATCGAGCAATTGCTCGGGACAGCCGTTGCATATCGCTATGTTGACTTTTGTCGCTTAGCCAGCGGCACATTACCTCTTATCGTCTCGCGCCCATTAGCCGGACATGCGCTGCGCGAGCTCGATTCTTTGGTTCGTCATGTTCTGGCGACTCCGATGGAGGCGAGAGCATCCGACAATATCGAAGAAGCGAAGCGACGGAGCGAGGCAAGAGCCAAGCTGAAAGAAATGGGTTTTGACGATCTGGCATTGCAACGCGCCGAGAGGGCGCTCAAGCCGGCCTTCAGCCACAAAAAGCAGATCCAACAAATTGCTACTCGTCTTAGCCTATCGACCGATGGTGATATTGCAAAGCTCTGGATCAAGCTTAATGAAGCCTATGGGCGGGTTCACGAGCGTTCCTTTCACCTGAGTCTTGAAGTCGATGAGTCGTTCCGGTCGGAATACGTGCGCCCCTTCGATGCGGTGATCCGGGCGCTCATGGTCCAGTTACAGGGGCGCTATGCAGCGCTGATGCAGCGTGCAAAAAAAATCGCCTCCATGCCGCCGGCGCAAGGCATTCGTCTTTTTATCAATGAAATTCCAGGAGCGCTGCAGCTTCAGGCTTATTTCTACGACAATCTCCAGTCCGCCACTTGGCTTCCACACCTAGCATCTCAAGGCCTTTTGGCGGAGCC
Source organism: Pseudolabrys sp. (assembly GCA_030684935.1). Classification (GTDB taxonomy): domain Bacteria; phylum Pseudomonadota; class Alphaproteobacteria; order Rhizobiales; family Xanthobacteraceae; genus Pseudolabrys. The sequence continues at coordinate 2,808 of JAUXXH010000017.1, forward strand.
CCTGCCGGACTTAAACGGCGGCAGTGTCCTGCGGCTCTGGAGCTGGCCGGTGGGACGCTACTTGGCACGAATGGCGTCATCTGACGATGCCGGTACTCGTGGGCAGGTCGTCCAAGCCGTCCGCGCGCTTGCGTCTTCGGCGCATCCGGATGTGCACCGTCTTGGTATGGATGTGATCGAAGCCTTGCCGTCGGCGGAAGGTACGACATTGGTAGACGTGTTGGAGCGTTGGATCTCTCCCACCACCGATCTCTTCACCGCCGCACCCCAAAAGGTAATTGCTAAGTGGGCGGCTTCCGGCGATGTGGCGGCGGCGATCCGTATCGCTCGGTCTGTCTTTGCTCTTTTCGAGCGTGACGGAGAGGTCGCTGCGCATTTTGACGCGACGATGTACCAGCATTACCTGGAGCAGGCCGTTAAAGTCTTTTCGAACGCACAGCCGCTGGAGGTTCTGCCGGAACTTTGTATTTTATTGATGGAGTCTTCGCGAATCGACAAGCGCCTGAGTCAAATGGATGAGGCTGACTATAGTTATTACACGGTTGACTCATTCGAACCCGAGGCGACGCATGGACATGATTTTCTCGGCGCGCTGGTCATCGCGGTGGTGCGCGTTGCAGCTGCTGCTGTTCGCGCAAATCATGCCGACATTAACGCTGTTCTCCAGACACTGACGCCTTATCGGGCAAAGATTTTTGTGCGCATGCGTCTGTATTTGCTAGCCCTCGCGCCATCTTCCGCACCTGATCTTGCGACGGCCTATCTCACCGATGCGAGGCTCATCGACGCGGACTGGTGCCGAGAGGAATACGCATTACTGGCGCGGTTGTGGTTCCCGCATCTTGCGCCTGCCGAGCAAACCCGCATCTTTGAGTACATCGATGCCATACCGGAAGGCCACAGCGAGGCCTTTCACGCATGGTTCGAACAGCAAGAAAAACGCAAAGCAGAACCGCTTGACGAGCGACGCTATCGCGAGACGACCGTTCGCGAAGTCGTTTGGCTTTGGCGTTCGGCCTTGCCGCCGGACAGGCTCGCGGCCATCGAGAAGACCGTAACTGAATTCGGTGATCCGGACGCATGGCGAGAGGTATATTTCAGGCAGGCGCAAAGTCCGCTGAGCCGGGCAGCGATGTTGGAACAGTCCGTCGACAAGACCGCCGCCTTTCTGCTGACTTGGCAGCCCGACGTCTCTCGGCAGAACGAAACAGCGGGTGCATTGGCGAACGAGCTTCGCGAAGCAGCATCCGCCAAGCCCGATCTCTTCTCAGCCGACGCGGTGAGGTTCGCACCGCTTCGGCCGCTATTTGTCCGGTACTTCTTCGATGGGTTGCGCCAAACCACGCAGCAAAATGTGTCTGTGGACTGGCAGAAATGCCTTACCCTTGCCCACGCTGTGCTCGAGCGATCAAAGAAAGATGCTCCGGCCCATGTGCCGGCGCCGGGGGATGATCCGGACTGGTCATGGACTCTGAAAGCCATGAGCGACTGGCTTTCGGCGACACTGAGTCGTGGAACTGAGGGCATCACATTTGCGCACCATGCGACTGTTCGTGCGCTCGTGCTCGCCATAGCCGATCGGGTGAACAGCTTGCCAGAACCGAGCGAGGAAGAGCTATCGCGCAGTTCGCATCCTTATTTTTCGGCTCAACAAACGCTTTTCGGTTCCATGGTTGAATTATCGATTATTTTTCTTTTCTGGAGCAGTAAGGACGCCGCCAATGCTATCGGGAAAGCGCCCCGCGAGGCCTTGGTTCATGATGACGAACTGCGCTCCATTCTGGACGCGACCCTCGCTCGCTCGGGAACGGCTGGCCGTGCGGGCCGATCCATCCTTGGCCGTTATCTGAGCTGGTTATTTTATTTTGGCGAATCGTGGTTGCGCGAGCGCCTGTTATCTCTGTTTCCTAAGGCGGACGATGTCCTGCGGAAGGCCGCGTGGGTCGCCCATATCCAATCTGACCAGCAGCCGGTGCCCGATCTTACGGATTGCCTTGGCGAACTCTATTCCGAGCACATTGCTGTTGTTGGCGGCATGGATGACGCGTTCGGCGGTAACGACAGCCGAAATCGCCTCGTGGATTACCTCGTCCTTCTTTACCTTTGGGAAAAGCTGCCGGAGCCGTTGCTGCAGGAATTTTGGCGAACGGTGCCGCCATCACTCCTGCGTCACGCTATGTGGTTCGCTGGGCGGCATCTCACGAGCAACAATGCCCTTCACGAGCGTGCGCGGACATATTGGGACCGACGTTTGGAATTGGCAAAGGCTGCCAGTGACAAGAACCCTTTCAAGAAAGAGCTTGGCGTCATCGGCGTCTGGTTCATGTGGGACGTAGATGCAGATTGGCTTCTGAAGCAATTGATGCTGCTTTTAAATGCGGGGTTCGCACCGAATGACGGCTTTGGCGTGATTGGCAAGCTCGCTGAGCATGTTCCCGCTAGAATCGACGATGTAGTGGAGATTGTCCGGGCGCTGGTGCGCCATCCAGACGTGGAGACATGGATTTTTGGCACACAAGAGGAGGCGCTTCGAAAGATTCTTTCGGAGGGCAAGGCGAGTTCTTCGTCCCTTACGGTAGCTAGTGTTAAGGAGATTATTTCCTACCTGTCCTCACGCGGCAATTCAGCCCTTCTCGATTTAGACGACGAATTCAACGCTGGTTGAGAGCCTTTCTGCTACGTCGCGGCCTAATCTGGACAATTTAAATTACCGGATTAAGCTTGCGGCTCTGCTCATAGGACGACATCTAGCACGGAGCCCCCGCTTCGCGGGGGCGACACCGCGTTTTCTAGCCATGCCTCGGCCGCCCATCCTTCGAGACGCGCTCCTGCGGAGCGCTCCTCAGGATGAGGCGGCGCGAGGGTCCCTGAACATCTACCCCTTCTTCTCACTCTCCCTCTTCTCCCACCCCCGCGGCATCAAGTCCGGATGCTCCGCGACCGCCGGCAGATGCGCCGCGCAGACGAGGTCGACCGCCAGGTCCGGCGCCCAGTCGAGGTCGACGCCGCCGCGGCGCATTTCGGTCAGCGCCGTGCGGATCGCCACGTCGCGCGCGATCCATTGTTCGCCGGTCAGCGTCTCGCCGTCGCGGCGGCGGCGCCGCCGCCGGCCCATGGCCTCGAGCCGCGCCATCTTCACCGCCTGCAGCGCCTCCATCAGCTGGTTGAGGGTGACGTGCTCGCTGGTCTCCAGCGCGCGGATGTGACGCTCGGCCACCGCCAGCAGCCGTTCGGCCAGCATGCGCAGCTTGAGCTTCCGCCCGGCGCGGCGGCGCGGCACCGTGTCGGTGGCGCGCGGCGCGCCCGCGGGCCGCACCCAGCTTTGGTCGCGGGCCCAGCGGCAGATGCTGGCGCGGCCGACGCCGGTGCGCACGGCGATCTCGCCATAGGTCAGCACGCTGTGTTCGATCAGCGCGCGCACCGCCGCGACCGCGGCCTCGTCATGCGGCCGGCGGCAGCCGCGCAGGCGGGGTGTGACGGTCGCGGCGGTGGCGCTTCGGCGCGGGGCAGGCGCATCCGGCGCGCGGCCGCTGAGGCGGAGGACCGGCATCGGCGGACGGCGGAACAGGGGGGTGAGGGGCATGGGTAGGAATATATGCTGGGGCGGCGCGGCGGGCAAGGCGCTTTCTTTCTTCACCTCCCCCTGGAGGGGGGAGGTCGGTCCGCGCAGCGGACCGGGTGGGGGTGAACCTTCTCGCGACGTCACCCCACCCCGGATCGCCTTCGGCGATCCGACCCTCCCCCTCCAGGGGAGGGTGAAGAAGGAGAGGCCGGTGTACTCCCTGTGCCTGATCGACAACCGCGCCGGGGCGCCCCATATAGCGCGCATGAAAAAAATCGGCTTTCTCTCCTTCGGTCACTGGACCCCGTCGAAGCATTCGCAGACCCGCACCGCGGCCGACGCGCTGCTGCAGTCGATCGAGCTTAGCGTCGCCGCGGAAGAACTCGGCGCCGACGGCGCCTATTTCCGCGTCCACCATTTCGCCCGCCAGCTCGCCTCGCCGTTTCCGCTGCTGGCGGCGGCCGGCGCGCGCACGTCCAGGATCGAGCTCGGCACCGCGGTCATCGACATGCGCTACGAGAACCCGCTGTACATGGCGGAGGACGCCGGCGCCGCCGACCTCATCGCCGGCGGCCGGCTGCAGCTCGGCATTTCGCGCGGCTCGCCGGAGCAGGTGATCGACGGCTTCCGCCATTTCGGCTACGCGCCGCCCGACGGCATGACCGACGCCGACATGGCGCGGCGGCACACCGAAGTGTTCCTCGACGTGCTGCGCGGGCAGGGCTTCGCCAAGCCGAACCCGCGGCCGATGTTTCCCAATCCGCCGGGCCTGTTGCGGCTCGAGCCGTTCTCGGAAGGCTTGCGCGAGCGCATCTGGTGGGGCGCCGCCACCAACGCCACGGCGGAGTGGGCGGCGAAACTGGGCATGAACCTGCAGTCGTCGACGCTGAAGATCGACGAGAGCGGCAAGCCGTTCCACGTTCAGCAGGCCGAGCAGATCCGGCTGTATAAAGACGCGTGGAAGGCGGCCGGGCACACGCGCACGCCGCGCGTTTCGGTGTCGCGCTCGATCTTCGCGCTCATCGACGACCGCGACCGCGGCTATTTCGGCGACGGCGCGGAGGACAGCGACCAGATCGGCCTGCTCGGCGGCTCCGAGCGCGCCATCTTCGGCCGCAGCTACGCGGCCGAGCCGGATGTGCTGATCGAACAGTTGAAAAAGGACGAGGCGATCGCCGAGGCCGACACGCTGCTGCTGACGGTGCCGAACCAGCTCGGCGTCGACTACAACGCGCATGTCATCGAGGCGATCCTCACCCACGTCGCGCCGGGATTGGGGTGGCGGTAGCGGCTCTTTCTTTACCCTCCCCTGGAGGGGGAGGGTCGACCGCTTGAACGAAGCGAAAGCGGGCGGGGTGGGGTGACCTTCGAGCACACCAAAGTTCACCCCACCCCGGCTCACTGCGTTCGCCGACCCTCCCCCTCCAGGGGAGGAGGGTGAAGGGTCCTGCGGCGCCGCCCCTTACTGGCTGGCGCTGGCGAGGTACTTGTTCATCGCCTCGAGCACCTCGGGCGGCTGGTCGAGCAGCGCCTTGAAGTTCGCCGTCACCTCATCGGCCTTGACCAGGTTGATGATGATGTTGGCCTTCTTGGCTTCTTCCAGCAGCTGCGGGTCGGCGATGGTCTTCTCGAAGGCGGCGGTCAGCATCGCGACGCGGTCCTTCGGCGTGCCCGGCGGCAGCGCGAAGCCGCGGCCGATCGACAGCGGCAGGCTGCGAATGGCCATCAGCGCCTTGCCGATCTTGTCGGTGGCGAGGTCCTCGTCGATCGGCAGATGATCGTAGCCGGGCACCGGTGTGCGGCCGCGCACCAGCGGACGCACCGAGCCGCGTTCGGCGGCGCGCGACACCGTCGAGCCGAGCGCCGACCAGGCGGTGACTTCGCCGCGCTCGATCGCCAGCAGGATGTCGCTGTTGGCCGGATAGCCCGGCACAAGGCGCAGGTTCACGCCGGCGAATTCCTTCAGCAGCATCGGGAAGTCATGCGCGTTCGAACCGGGGCCGGTGGTGCCGGCGACCACCTCGGCGCCGGACTTGCGCATTTCCTCGAAGGTCTTGTACGGCGACTTGACGCCGACCGCGAACAGCACGCCGTCCGCGCCCGACGAGCCGATCCACTCGAACTTCGACACGTCGAAGCGCACCGTGCGCGCCTTCGACAGCTGCGCGATGGCGACGCTCGGGTTGGCCGCCAGAATGGTCAGGCCGTCCGGCTTGGCGACATTGTACACGTGGTTGGTGGCGATCTGGTGCGCGCCGCCCGGCATCTGCGTATTGATCACGGTCGGGTTGCCGGGGATGTGCTTGCCGAGATGGCGGCCGACCAGTTCGGCGGCGACCGTCAGGCTGCCGCCCTTGGCGCCGATCACGATGTTGATGGTCTTGCCCTTGTAGAAGTCCGGATCCGCCTTCGCGCCGGTCGCCAGCGCCAGCGGCGCGATCAGTGCGGCGAGCAGAACGCCATAAGCCAGAGTACGTCGCATCGAAAATTCCTCCATGGGTGCAGATTTTGTGTATGGCTCAATCGGCCAATTTTGTAGCGTCGCCATTGGGTTGCAAAAGTAGGTCGGCGCGTGCTGCAATGTCAACGTGGCAGCTTCGCCCGGGCACGATGGCGGCGGCACAACCGGCGCGGGGATTTGCCTGTATTATTTGCAGGCATGAAGGTTTCTCGCAGGGCATAGAAGCGATGCGCCGTACCGGCCTCCGGTACGGCGTCAGTCTGGACGCTTGCGCGGCGGCATAGAGAGCGGTCATAACGCGGACCAGAACGGCCAAACGAGACAAGAAGCACAGCGGCAAGCTGTCACGTCCCAGGGAGTGAGAGAATGATCGACGCGGCGTTCAGCGCCTTCAATTCGCTATTTGCCTGCCCATGCGTGTTCGGATTTTTTCCGGGGACATTGTTCTATCTGTTCGTCGGCGTGCTGACCGGGCTCGCGCTCGGCGCCATTCCGGGACTGGGCGGCGTCGTCGGCATGGCCATGCTGCTGCCCTTCACCTTCGACATGCAGCCGGGCGCGGCGCTGGCGATGCTGATCGGCATCACCGCCGTCACCACGACGTCCGACACCATTCCGTCGGTGCTGTTCGCGGTGCCGGGCACGACCGGCTCGCAGGCCACCGTTCTCGACGGCCATCCGATGGCCAAGAACGGCGAGGCGGGCCGCGCCTTCGGCGCCGCCTATATGGCGTCCATGATCGGCGGCGTGTTCGGCGCGCTGGTGCTGGCGCTGTCGATTCCGGTGCTGCGGCCGATGGTGCTGCTGTTCGGCTCGCCGGAATTCTTCATGCTCGGCCTGCTCGGCATCGCCATGGTCGCGGTGCTCAGCGGCGGCGCCCCGATCAAGGGGCTGATCGCCGGCGCGCTGGGGCTCGGCATCGGCATGATCGGCGCCGACCCGCAGAGCGGCTTTCCGCGCTGGGCCGGCGATCACCTCTATCTGTGGAACGGCCTGCCGCTGGTCGCGGTGACGCTCGGCCTGTTCGCCATTCCCGAAGTCGTCGACCTCGCCATCAAGGGCACCCGCATCACCGACGTGCCCCGCAACGCCACCAGCGGCGTCATGATCGGCATCCGCGACACCTTCAAAAACTGGTGGCTGGTGCTGCGCTGCAGTTCGCTCGGCGTCTGGGTCGGCTTCATTCCGGGGCTCGGCGCCTCGGTGGTCGACTGGTTCGCCTATGGCTACGCGATGCAGACCGTGAAGGGGGCGCGCGACACGTTCGGCAAAGGCGACGTGCGCGGCGTCATCGCGCCGGAAAGCGCCAACAACGCCAAGGAAGGCGGCAGCCTCATTCCGACGATTGCCTTCGGTGTGCCCGGCAGCGCGCCGATGGCCCTGCTGCTGGCGGCCTTCACCATCCACGGCCTGACGCCGGGTCCGGACATGCTGACCAAGGACCTCAACATCACCTACACGATGATCTGGAGCCTGGCGCTGGCCAACGTGCTCGGCACCGGCATCTGCCTGGCCTTCACCTTTCAGCTCGCCAAGATCGCGACCATCCGCATTCACATGCTGACGCCGCTGGTGCTGTCCTTCGTGTTCCTCGCCGCCTACCAGTCGAGCGCGAATATCGGCGACCTCATTACGCTGGTGGTGTTCGGCCTGCTCGGCTGGTTCATGAAGCGCTGCGGCTGGCCGCGGCCGCCGCTGCTGCTGGGGCTGGTGCTCAGCTCGGTGATCGAGACCTATCTGTTCATCTCGCTGCGGCTCTACGGCATCGACTGGCTGGCGCGTCCCTTCGTGCTGGTGATCGCCGGGCTGATCGTCTTCAGCCTCTATTTCGGCCTGCGCCGCGGCAAGGTGACGATGCCGGTCGCGCCGCCGGCCGGAAAGGCGTGAACGCCATGACACGACTGAACGCGCTGCGTTCGCTGGGTGTCTTCGGCGTCATCGGCGCTGTTGGCGGCACCATCTTCACAGTGATCATCCTCGCGGTGATTGTGGTGGCGATGGCCGTGACGGCCGACTGGCCCTACGAGGCGCGGCTGCTGCCGCGGGTGATCGGCGTGCCGGCGGCGCTGCTGTGCGTGGCGCTGCTGGTCATGGACGTGGCGCGCCTCGTGCGCGGCGGGCCGCAGAAAGCCCGCGCCCAGATCATGGACATGCAGGCCGATACCGACATGCCGCTGCCGGAGGTGGCGCAGCGCGCGGCGGCGATGTTCGCCTGGGTGCTAGGGCTGTTCGCCGCCGTCGTGCTGGTCGGCTTTCTCATCAGCATTCCGGTGTTCATCTTTCTCTATCTGATGATCCAGGGCCGCGAGACATTGCGCACCAGCATCATCGCCGGCATCGCGATGCTGGTGTTCACGGTGGTGACGTTCCACTACCTGCTGCGGGTGTCGTGGCTGCCGGGCGTGTTTCCGCTGCCGCAGGAACATGTGATCGAATGGCTGAACGCGCTGCGGCCGCTGCTGCGGATGGGCGGGTAGGGGCTTTAGCGCGCTCGCACACTCTTTACCCTCCCCCTTGTGGGGAGGGTCGCTCGCTGAGCGTTTGCGAAGCGAGCGGGGTGGGGTAGCGGCGCGAAGCGAAGACCCCACCCCGGCTCACTTCGTTCGCCGACCCTCCCCACAAGGGGGAGGGCAAAAAGAAGAAGTGTCAGCGCACCAGCTTCGCCAACGCCCGCTTCAGATCGTCCGGCAACGGCACCGGTTTGCCGCTGACGCGATCCACATAGACATGCACGAAATGGCCCTGCGCCGCGGCGGTGTCGTCGTCGCCGCGGAAGATGCCGACCTCGTAGCGCACGCTGGAGCGGCCGAGATGCGCGACGCGCAGGCCCGCGCGCACCGCGTCGGGAAAGGCGACCGGCCTGAAATAATTGCAGCGCGTCTCGACCACCAGCCCGATGGTGGCGCCGCCGGCGATGTCGAGCACGCCTTGCGCGATCAGGTAGCCGTTCACCGCGGTGTCGAAGAACGAATAATAGACCACGTTGTTGACGTGGCCGTAGACGTCATTGTCCATCCACCGCGTGGTGATGGCGGCGATGTGCGGGAAGTCGGCGATGCTGAAGGGCGTGGGGCGGTCCATGACTCGTCGGTGCGATCGGGTGCGGTGGCGCGTCGGTCTCAGTCTGTTCCCTCCCCCCTTGTGGGGGAGGGTCAGGGAGGGGGGTGATGGTGAGTTGGTGCCATACACCCCCACCCCCGACCCCTCCCCACAAGGGGGAGGGGAGTAGTCAGAATACGCCGCGCGCTAAGCCCCCGACTTTACCGCCTGCGCCCTGGCCTTCGGCTTCGCCGCCGCTTTCGGCTTGGTCACCTTGGCCACCTTGGCCACCTTCGCCGCCTGTGCTTTGACCTCGCCGCCTTCCAGCACGCGGCCGTCGATGGCGGCGATGTTGCCGACGCCGGTCAGCGCCATGGTGACGCTCAATTCATTCCTGAGAATGTCGATGGCCTTGGCGACGCCGGCCTTGCCGCCGGCGCCCAGCCCGTAAACGTAAGAGCGGCCGACCAGACAGGCGCGCGCGCCAAGCGCCAGCGCCCGCATGATGTCGGCGCCGGTGCGGATGCCGCCGTCGAACAGCACCTCGGTGTTGGCGCCCACCGCCTGCGCGATGCGCGGCAGCATCGCGATCGACGACGACGTGCCGTCGAGCTGGCGGCCGCCATGGTTCGACACCACGATGCCGTCGGCGCCGAGCGTCACCGCCATCCTGGCATCATCGATGTCGAGAATGCCCTTGATGATCATCTTGCCCGGCCAGTAGTCGCGGATCCACTCGACGTCCTTCCAGTTCAGCGCCGGATCGAACTGGTCCTGCGTCCACTTCGCCAGCGAATTGACGTTCTCCATGCCGGGCACGTGGCCGGAAATGTTGCCGAAGGTCTTGCTCTTGCCCTTCAGCACGCTCCAGGCCCAGGCCGGCTTGGTGGCGATGTCGATGACATTCTTGATGCGGAATTCCGGCGGCACCGTCATGCCGTTCTTGACGTCGCGGTGGCGCTGGCCGAGCACCTGGAGATCGACCGTCAGCACCAGCGTGGTGCACTTGGCGGCCAGCGCGCGGTCCATCAACTGCTTGGAGAAGCCGCGGTCGCGGATGACGTAGAGCTGGAACCAGAACGGCCGGCCGGTCGCCTCCGCGACATGCTCGATCGAACAGATCGACATGGTCGACAGCGTGAACGGGATACCGGCTTCGTGCGCTGCCTCCGCCGCCAGGATCTCGCCGTCGCCGTGCTGCATGCCGCACAGGCCGATCGGCGCCAAGGCGAAAGGCAGCGCGATCTTCTGGCCGAGAATGGTGGTGCCGAGGCTGCGCTCCGAGACATCGACCAGCACGCGCTGGCGCAGCTTGATGGCCTCGAGGTCGGCGCGGTTGGCGCGCAGCGTGTACTCGCCATAGGAGCCGCTGTCGGCATAGTCGAAGAAAGCCCGCGGCACCCGGCGCCGCGCCAGCGTCCGCAGGTCGTCAATACAGGTGATGTTCTTCATGGCCCCGGCCCGGAAAGCGGTCAAAAACGTCGCCACTTCCGGTAGCACAGGGGCGGGGGGCGGCGAAATGGCCGCCCACGGGTTCGAATTCGGTAGCCCGGTATGGAGACCGATGGTTAACCCCAGACGGTAATGATTTGTCACATTTTTTGCAGTAAACGCTGCCCTTTGGCCCTATAGAACGTCGGCGGAGACTTCTACTGGGCGCTGAGGGGCAATTCATGGTTCGTCGTTATTTCGGCACCGACGGCATTCGCGGCCGGGCCAACAAGGTCATTACGCCGGAACTGGCGCTCAAGGTCGGGCAGGCCGCCGGCCTGGTCTTCAAGAACGGCGATCACCGTCACCGCGTGCTGATCGGCAAGGACACCCGCCTGTCCGGCTACATGATCGAGACCGCGATGGTCGCGGGCTTCACCTCGGTCGGCATGGACGTGCTGCTGACCGGCCCGATCCCGACGCCGGCCGTCGGCATGCTGACGCGCTCGATGCGCGCCGATCTCGGCGTCATGATCTCGGCCTCGCACAACCCTTACGACGACAACGGCATCAAGCTGTTCGGTCCCGACGGCTTCAAGCTCAGCGACGAGGTCGAGGCGCGCATCGAAGCGCTGCTGGATTCCGATCTCGGCAAGCAGCTGGCCAAGGGCAGCGACCTCGGCCGCGCCAAGCGCATCGACGGCGTGCAGGATCGCTACATCGAATTCGCCAAGCGCACGCTGCCGCGCGCGCTCGATCTCGCCGGCCTGCGCGTGGTGATCGATTGCGCCAACGGCGCCGCCTACCGCGTGGCGCCCGGCGCGCTGTGGGAACTGGGCGCCGATGTGATTTCGATCGGCGTCGATCCCGACGGCATGAACATCAACAAGGACTGCGGCTCGACCGATCTCGGCGCGCTGACCCGCAAGGTGCGCGAGATGCGCGCCGACATCGGCATCGCGCTGGACGGCGACGCCGACCGCGTCATGATCGTCGACGAACTGGGCCGCGTCGTCGACGGCGACCAGCTGCTCGCGGTGATCGCCGAGTCGTGGAAGGAAGACGGAAGGCTGCAGGGCAACGGCGTGGTCTCGACCGTGATGTCGAACCTCGGGCTCGAGCGTTATCTGCAGAGCATCGATCTCGACCTGATCCGCACCCCGGTCGGCGACCGCTACGTGCTCGAGCGCATGCGCGCCGACGGCTACAATGTCGGCGGCGAGCAATCCGGCCACATCATCATGTCGGACTACACCACCACCGGCGACGGCTTCGTCGCCGCGCTGCAGGTGCTGGCGGTGGTCAAGCGCCACAACAAGCCGGTGTCGGAAGTCTGCCACCGCTTCGAGGCGCTGCCGCAGATCCTCAAGAACATCCGCTACCAGGCCGGCAAGCCGATGGAGAGCGCCGCGGTGATCTCCGCCATCGCCAGCGCCGAGAAGAAGCTCGGGCAGGGCGGCAGGCTCTTGGTGCGCCCCTCCGGCACCGAGCCGGTGATCCGCGTCATGGCCGAAGGCGACGACAAGGCGCTGGTCGAGCAGGCGGTGGACGACGTGATCGAGGCGCTGGGGAAGGTGGCGGCTTAGAAGCGGCGCGGCATCCGGTTCGCCGTCGAAGCCGATCGTCCGGCCCCGCGGTACGCGTCCCGCAACAGCGCCATGAAGTCCGCATGCAACGCGGTCGGAAACCAGTCGAGCCGTGTCGTGAGGCCGACCATTCTTCGCCGCGCCGGCACCCGGATATCGAGAACCGCCAGCGCGCCCGGCTGATCCTCCGCCAGGTATTCGCGCGGCAACAGGCTGATGCGGTCGCTGACGGCAAGCGCCGATGTGACCGCGCTGAGCGAGTTGGTTTCGAGTTGCATCCGCGACGATAGCCGCCACTCGGCGATCAATGTGTCGAGCACGTCGCGCCGGGGCAGAGCCGATGTCGGAAAGATCCAGTCATATTGCCTGAGATCGGCGCGGCCCGGACGCCGCAATTGCGTCAGCGGATGGCCGCGCCGGCACACGACGCAATAGGGGTCTTCGAACAGCGCCTCTTCGGCGAGGTCGCCGAACGGCGGCGGCGAACGCAGCGCGCCGAAGATGATGTCGATAGCGCCGCTGCGCATCGCACCGATCAATTCGTCATAGCCGCCTTCCTGGATGGTCAGTTGTGCGGCCGGATGCCGCGCCAGCATGGTCTCGGTGACGATCGACAGGCGCCGCTTCGGCGCCAGCACCAGCACGCCGACCGAGATGCGCATCGCCGCCGCGCCGTTATGGATCGCCATGTCGTCGATGCCGGCCTGGATCTCGGCGGACGCCAGCGTAAAGCGCCGCGCCAGTTCGGCGCCGGCCGGCGACAGGCCGATGCCGTCGAAGGTCCGGCGGAACAGCGGCTGGCCGACCAGCCGTTCCAGGTCGCGCGCGGGGCGGTGCAGCGTCGGCTCGGCGATGCCCAAAGCCGCCGCGGCCCGCCGGAAATTCTGCGTCCTGGCGATGGCGATGAGGCCGCGGATGTGGACTTCGCTGATCTTGCGCATGAGCCGGACGACGGCCTCGCTGCCGGCGTCGCACTCCAGCGCTGCGGCGACAGCGGCCTGCAATTGCTGGAAAAACCGCCGGGTCCGGCGATCCAATATGCGGCCTTCCTCGGTGAGAAAACTGCCGCTGCGCGTCCGCTCGAGCAGCTTTGCGGCGAGCTGACGCTCGAGCGCGCGCACCGAGCGGGTGATGGCAGGCTGCGTGAGGTGCAAGGCGCCGGCTGCCCCGCTCATGGTACCGGCCCTGCCGACGCTGTCGAAGGCGCGCAGCCGGTGCAGGCTGGGAAGGCGGTTTGCGGGCCTCAATGTCATCCCCGGACTTAGCAAAATATGATGGATGCGGCAAAGGTTGGAATAGCCGAAAGTATAAGCAATTGCGCTTAACTGCCGGACCAAATGGCGACCGGGAGCGGAACTGTCAGTGACCGAAGTTATAGATATCCATAACCACGTGATTGCCTCCGATACCGTGCGCTATCCGCTGGCGCCGCTCGGCGGCAAGCAATCCGACTGGTCGCGCACCCGGCCGACCAGCGTCGAGGCGCTGATCGCGGCGATGGATGCGAGCGGCGTCGCCAAAGCCGCGGTGGTGCATGCGTCGACGGCCTACGGCTATGACAACTCCTATCTGCTGGATTCGGTCGCGGCCTATCCGCGGCGGCTCACCGGCGTTTTTTCCATCGACATGTTGGCGCCCGACGCCTGCGCCCGGTTCGATCACTGGAGCAGAGCCGGCCTGACCGGCCTGCGCCTGTTCACCACCGGCAGCACCAGCCCCGGACAGGCCGGCTGGCTCGCCGATCCCGCCAGCTTTCCGGTCTGGGAGCGCGCGCAGGCCGCTAACCTGCCGGTCTGTCTGCAGATGCGCCCCGAAGGCGTGCCGCAACTGCTGCAATTGCTCGAACGCTTTCGCAGCGTGCCGGTCATCCTCGATCACCTGGCGCGCGTCAGCCTGTCGGACGGGCCGCCTTATGCGTCGGCGCGGTGGCTGTTCGATCTGGCGCGCTATCCGAATCTGTATCTCAAGCTGACGACGCGCACGATCGAGGAAGCCGCCAAGGGCGCCTCGACGCCGGAGGCGTTCTTTCCGCGCCTGATCGAAATATTCGGCGCCGGCCGCATCGCCTGGGGTTCCAATTTTCCGGCCCATGCCGGCTCGTTGTCGCACCTGCTCGATGAAGCGCGGCACGGCCTTGCCTGCCTGACGGAAGCCGACCGTGCCGCGATCTTCTCCGGCACGGCGAAGACGCTCTATCCGGTGCTGGCATGAACGGCGTGACCGGCGTGATGAAGTCGCCATCGCGGCTCGACCTCGTCGCCGCCATAGGCGCCCGCGCCTGGCGCGAACGCCTCCAGGCGGACGGCACGGCGGCGGACGGCCTGGCCTTGCGTTTTGCCGATGTGTCGCCGATCCATCGCGCCTTCGCGCCGATGGCGCGCGATCAGACATTCGACCTGAGCGAGATGGCGATCGTCACCGCCTTGCAGGCATTGGCTTACGGCAAGCCGCTGCTGTTGTTGCCGGTGACGGTTGCGGCGCGCTTCCAGCAGCGCTGCCTGATCGCCCGGCGTTCCGACAGGCCATTGCGCGTCGAGGATTTGCCGGGCCGGCGCGTCGGCGTGCGCGCCTACACCCAGACGACCGGCGTCTGGATTCGCGGCATTCTGCAAAACGACTACGGCGTGCCGCCGCAGGCCATCCGCTGGGTGACGCAGGAAGGCGCGCATCTGGCCGAGTATACCGATCCCGACTGGGTCGAACGCGCGCCCGCCGGCCGGAGTCTGGTGGATTTGCTGCGCGCGGGCGACATCGATGCCGCCATTCTCGGCAATGATCTGCCCGACGATCCCGATCTTGTGCCCGTCATCGCCGATCCTGACGCTGCGGCGAAAGAATGGTTTGCCAAACATGGCGTCATCCCCATCAACCACATGGTGATGGTCCGCAAAGATATCGCCGCCGCGCAGCCCGAGGCGGTGCGCGCCCTGTGGCGCGCGCTCGTACGCGCCGAACCGCCGGCGTCGTCCAGTCCGCGCATGACCGCTGTCGGCGTCGCACCCAACCGCCGCGGGCTGGAGACCGTGCTACGCTATTGCGGGCAACAGAAGCTTTTGCCCGCCACCATGACCGTCGACGACATCTTTGCCGACACCATCGCGGTGCTGGGCGACGCCGCGCGAGGGTGAACACGAGTCCGAAGAGTCTGATGCAACGAAACGCCTGACAACGAGGAGTATGGACGGTGCTGACGAGCCGCTTGGCAAGGCACCGATCGATGCCCCCGAAAGGCCCCTGGAGGAGGAAAACATGCTGAGTTCCAAAGTTCGCGCCACCCGCCATTCATTCAGGCCGGTGGCAACGGCCGTCGCGCTGGCCCTGTCTGCCGCCGTGTTGGCGCCGAGCCTGGCCGGCGCGGATACCTATCCGTCAAAGCCGGTCCGGGTCCTTGTTCCCTACGGCGCCGGCGGCATCGCCGACGCCACCATGCGTCTGGTCGCCGAACGCCTCAGCACGAAATTCGGCCAGCAGTTCTTCATCGAAAATCGGCCCGGCGCGGGCGGCGTCATCGGCATGCAGGCCGCCAAGGATGCGCCGGCGGACGGTTACACGATCACCATGATCGGCGGCGGCCTCACCATCGCCAAGGGGCTGTTCAAACAGTTGCCCTACGACCTCGAAAACGATTTCACGCCGATCTCCACCACCGCATCCTACGGGCTGGTGCTGACGACCCGGGCCAGCTCCAACCTCAAGACGGTTAAAGATGTCATCGCCGCCGCCAAGGCCAAACCCGGCACCTTGAATTTCGGCTCGATCAATCCCGGCAGCACGCAAAATCTTTCGGCGCAACTGTTCAAGACCATGTCCGGCATCGACGTCATTGTGGTTCCTTACAAGACGTCGCCGGACCTCGCGACCGCCATCTTGCGCGGCGACGTCGATGTCGGGTTTGACTATTATGCGGCGTTCCAGGCGTCCATCACCAACAACCAGATGTCCGTCATCGCCACCACCGGCCCCACGCGCGCCAGCAATTTGCCCGACGTGCCGACCGTGATCGAAGGCGGGCTGCCGGAGTACGATGTCACGAGCTGGAATGGACTGGCGGTGCGCACCGGTACGCCGCCTGAGATCATTGCGACACTTCACAAGGCCGTGGACGAAGCACTGAAGTCTCCCGCGATTCAGAAATTCTCCACCGAGGCGGGCATGGATGCGCAGAGCATGACGCCGGCCGATCTGAGCAAGCGCATCAAATCCGACGTGGCCAAGTGGCAGCAGGTCATCGAAAACGCCGGCATCCCGAAGCGCTAATATCGCAGGGTGGGTCACGGCGCGAGATGCGCCTGACCCACCCTACGAACTCCATGCCGATCGCGGCCTCACAGCCGTGCGGCGCACCTCACCCCTTCCTCGCCTTCTCGATGGCCGCCACATCGATCTTGGTCATCTCCATCATCGCCTCGAAGGCGCGGCGGGCTTCCTCGTCGCCCTTCGCCAGCGCCTCGGTCAGAACGCGCGGCGTGATCTGCCACGAGATGCCCCATCTGTCCTTGCACCAGCCGCACGCGCTCTCTTGGCCGCCATTGCCGACAATGGCGTTCCAGTAGCGGTCGGTCTCGGCCTGGTCCTCAGTCGCGATCTGGAACGAGAAGGCCTCGGTGTGCTTGAAGGCCGGGCCGCCGTTGAGCCCGAGGCAGGCGACGCCGGCCACCGTGAACAGCACCGTCAGCACATCGCCCTTCTTGCCGGACGCAAAATCGCTGGGGGCGTGGAAGATGTCCTGGACGGCGCTGTCGGGAAAGGTCTCGGCATAGAACCGCGCGGCAGCCTCGGCATCCTTGTCGTACCAAACGCAGATCGTGTTCTTGGCCATGGCAGGCTCCCTTTGGCGATGGGGCCATCATAGACCGGGTCACGCTGCGCTCCATCCCGGGCTACCGCCGCGGCTTCACCACATGTTTTTGCGCCCGCGCTAAGTCATTCCCCGGCCTGTGAAATATTGGTTGCAGACGTGACTTGCGCTGCGCCGCAGCGCGAAAAGGTGTTTGTTTTCAACACTTTGCAACAATTCTAAACTGCGTTTTTCTTTGACTCCGATCAATGAAGCCGGTAGCCAAGAGACTATCAGCGGTGTGGGGGACGCGACCCGCTGACGTCAGTCCGGGTCGCCACAAACCGCCGGGGGAGCCTGCGCTTCAATGATCGTCTGTTCCTGCAACGTGCTGAGCGACCAGGCGATCCGCACCGCCTGCTCCAAGGCTGCGCCGCGCACCGCCGGCCAGGTCTATGGCTGCCTCGGCTGCAGCGCCCAATGCGGCCGGTGCGCCCGTACCATCCGCAAGATCATGGATGAAGCGCTGAGCGCCGCCGCCGCGTGCCCGGCCGGCTGCGCCTGCGCCGCGCATCCCAAAGAAGCCTGACGCCGCCCGCCAATTGCGACGCGTTTTCCCCCTCTGAAAAATTTGGCTGTTGCTAAGCCTGATGCACGATTGTGCTTCGGACAACGCTCGCTTTATGTGATATATCACCTCGATCGGCGATAATGCCGATGCAGCGGCCGCCTGGCCGACCGCCAACCGCCCGATGGGATGCGTGCATGACCAAGTACCCTGACCACGACGGCGACAATGTTACGAGAATGCCGCTCAAGCCGTCCGACGGTCCGGCGCCGGTGCTGGAATTTCCCGGGCCCGCTGCGGTGCCGGGATCCGTTCCCACCGCCGGCGGCCCGGAAGATCCCCGCATGAAAGAGGCGCTGCGTCTGGTCGAGGCGTTTCTGGCGATCGAGGACCCGGCCGCGCGCGCCGCGCTGGTGACGCTGGCCGATCGCATGGTCAGTCACGACTGGCTGCGCGCGGTGCAGAAGCGCTGAGGGCTCGGTTGCCGCAGGGTGGGTTAGCGCCGTCCCCATCGACATTTTATTGAAGCATCGGCGCGGCGCGTAACCCGCCGCCGCGCAGCCTGTCATGGTGAGTTACGGCGCAAGTTGCGCCTAACCCACCCTCCGAGCCGCGGGAAACGTTCCGCCCGCCTTTGGCTTCACGGCGCGCGGATTTGGAATTATAACAATCCACCAAATACAGACCACGAAAAGGAGCGCGCCTGATGAAGGGTGATGCAAAGGTTGTCGAATACCTCAACAAGGCGCTGCGGCACGAACTGACGGCGGTCAATCAGTACTGGCTGCACTACCGGCTGCTCGACAACTGGGGCTTCAAGGATCTCGCCAAGCAGTGGCGCAAGGAATCGATCGAGGAGATGGAACACGCCGACAAGCTGATCGAGCGAATCATCTTCCTCGACGGCTTCCCGAATCTGCAGGTGCTCGACCCATTGCACATCGGCCAGAGCGTCAAAGAGGTACTGGACTGCGACCTGGCCGCGGAAATTTCGGCGCGCGCGCTCTACCAGGAAGCCGCGACGCAGTGTCATTCATCCAAGGACTACGTCACCCGCGATCTGTTCGAGAAGCTGATGGCGGACGAGGAACATCACATCGACTTCCTCGAGACCCAGCTCGATCTCGTCGCCAAGCTCGGTGTTGAGCTGTATTCGCAGCATCATATCGGCAAGCTGGAAGACGGCGACTAGCACCGTCGCGCGCGGGGACGCGCGTGCCGCAATCGTAAAGCGTTTGTTAAAATCTCGATCACAACGGCGCGGGCAAAAGTTCCGCGCCGTTTTTTTGCGCCGCGTTCGTTAACGAGCGTAGTTAAAAAACAGGGTTAAGAGCCACTTAACGATTTGCTGCCATCGTCCCTCATCCCTCCCGCGCATGTGTGCGCGTTAGAGCAACGAAGGGCAGTGACAATGGCTTTCAAGCGTTTGACGATCGCGGCGACTTTGTTGGCGATCGCGCCTCTGGCAACGGCGGTCCATGCGGCCGACTATTCGCAGCCCCAGCCTTGCTACGATCCGGCCTTGATCGCCGCCGGCCGCGCGCCGCCGGGCGCCTTTCCGTGCTACGTGCCGCCGCCGCCGATGGTGATCGAGGAATTCTCGAGCTGGTATCTGCGTGGCGATATCGGCTTCACCAATCAGCAGCTCGGCAACCTGACCAACATTCAGGACAGAGGCTTCGACGTCACCAATGTCGGGCTGGCCTTCGACGCGTCGCCGCTGTTCGGCATCGGCATCGGCTACAATTTCAATGAATGGCTGCGCTTCGATCTGACCGGCGAATACCGCTCGAGCGCGAACTTCCACGGTTCGCAGATCATCACCAGCCCCGGCGGCACGATCACCGACGAATATTACGCGCGCAAGAAGGAATGGCTGTTCCTCTTGAACGGCTATGTCGATCTCGGCACCTGGCAGGGCTTCACGCCGTTCGTCGGCGCCGGCGTCGGCTTCTCGCACAACACCATTGCCAGCTTCCAGGACATCTGCACGCCGTGCCCCGGCGGCGGCGTCGCCTTCGCGGACGATACATCCAAGTGGAACTTCGCCTGGGCGCTGCACGCCGGCCTTGCCTACAAGGTGACGAAGAACTTCACCGTCGAACTGGCCTATCGCTACGTCAATCTCGGCAATGCGGAGTCGGGCGACATCTACACCTATCTCGGCACCAACAACATCGTGAACCCGATGAACTTCGAGAAGCTGACGTCGCACGACATCAAGCTCGGCATGCGCTTCAACTTCGACGGCATGAGCTTCTCGCGGCCGGCCCAGTACTACGCGCCGCCGCCGCAGCAATATTACGCGCCGCCGCCGGTCTATGCGCCGGCGCCGGTCTACGCGCCGCCGTCTTACGGACCGCCGCTGCGCAGCAGGGGCTAGGCGACACCGCCCGCGCGGTTAACGCCGCGCGGTCATGGTGAAAATTCATGGTTAAGCGCCGCTTAACCGTCATGCGTCAGGATCGGTCGGCGGGTAGCGGGGAGTTGTGATCATGGGTCGGTTGCGGAATTTGGTTGTTGCGGGCGCGGCCCTGGGACTGGCCGTTTCGCCGGCGGTCGCCGCCGACATGCCGCGCGACTACCTGCCGCCACCGCCGCCGCCGCGCGCGGTGGAGGTGATCGAGGCCACCGGCGGCTGGTACATCCGCGGCGATCTCGGCGGTTCCTGGGGCACCGGCGGTACGCCGCAGGCGAACGCGCCGCTGCCCAATCCGGGCGACAGCAATTTCGGCAAGGGTTTCACCGGCGGCCTCGGCGCCGGCTTCAAGAGCCGCTGGCTGCGCACCGACTTCACCGCCGATTACGCGTCGCCGATGAACTACAGCGGCACCATGTTCACCGGCGGCGACACCACCGCCAAGCTGCAGGCGAGCACGGTGCTGTTCAACGGCTATATCGATCTCGGCACCTGGTACCGTGTCACGCCCTATATCGGCGCCGGCGCCGGCGCCGCCTATGTGCGCGCCACCGACTATGCCGCGCCGTTCTTCGCCGGCGACAACGCCAGACAGCAGTGGAATTTCGCCTACGCGGCGATGGCGGGTCTCGCCTTCCCGATCGCGCCCAATGTGCAGATCGACGCCGGCTATCGCTACGTCAATGCCGGCGACATTGCCGTGGGCGGCAACGCCATCGGCGGCATGACGTTCAAGAATATCGCCGCCCATCAGGTCCGTGTCGGTTTGCGTTGGAGCTTCGATGACCTTTACATCCCGCGATAGCGCGCTTCACCGCCGCCCGATGCTTGCCGCCGCACACGGCGCCCGGCATTGCACGGTCACGGCGGCCGCACTGCTGGTGGTGCTCTGCGGCCAGGCGCAGGCCGCGGACATGCCGGACGAAACGTTTCTGCGCGGTTCTTATACGACGGAGCGGTCGACCGGCGAGGTGCGCTGGGACGGCATTATGCTCGGCGGGCATGTCGGCTATTCCAACCTGAGCACCGACTTTTTCGACAGAACCGTGGAAGTCACGACCAACAGCAAGTCCTACGGCGGGTTCATCGGCTACAACATCCAGTTGGACGAACTCGTCCTGGGATTCGACGTCGGCTATAACCGGTTGTCCGGTATGCAGACGACGGCCGACGGCTTGGGCGGTGTTTTGTCGTCGTCGCTGACGCTCACCGACTATGCGACCTTCCGCGGCCGTGCCGGCTACGCCTTCGGCCAGTTCCTGCCTTATGCCTTCCTCGGCGCGGCGGTCGGCCGCATGAATTATTTGAATGTCCGCGCGGGCACCGTGACCGACAGCCGCGACAACGCGTATTCCGGCGGCTTTGTCGCCGGCCTCGGCCTCGACGTGGCGCTGATGCCGAACGTGTTCCTGCGCGGCGAGTGGGAATTCGTCGCGTTCTCGACAGTCGGCAGCACCAGAAGCAGCCTGAACACCGGCCGCGTCGGCGTTGGGTTGAAGTTCTAGCCCTCTCTGTCATGGGCGGGCTTGACCCGCGCATCCATGATGAAGCGCAACGCGGCAAAGCCTTTCCGTACGGTCGGAACCAGCCGAACTGCGCCATGGATGGCCGGGTCAAGTGTCACGGCCGGGCCGGCCGAAGGCCGGACCCGGTTGCCCGGCCATGACGAACGGAGAGGGCGGTATGCAAACCGACCCTCCTCATCCCTTAGGCCAACACCGCGCCGGTTGACGGCGCCTGCCAACAGGACTATCCCCGCCAGTGGGACACCTCTCCCCAACGAGAGGCTGCTATCTGGAAGGATAGATGATGACAGCGACTACACCCGGCATGCGGCCGGCAGTTCCGCATTTTTCGTCCGGCCCCTGCGCCAAGCGCCCCGGCTGGACCCTCCAAGCCCTCAAAGACGCCGCGTTGGGACGTTCGCACCGCGCCAAGGTCGGCAAGGTGAAGCTCAAGCGCGCCATCGACCTGACGCGCGAGATTCTCGAAGTTCCCGTCGATTACCGCATCGGCATCGTGCCGGCGTCGGATACCGGCGCGGTCGAGATGGCAATGTGGTCGATGCTCGGCGCGCGGCCCGTCACCATGATCGCCTGGGAATCGTTCGGCGAAGGTTGGGTCAGCGACGTCCAGAAAGAGCTGAAGCTAAAGGACGTCACGGTGCTGAAGGCGCCCTATGGCGATCTGCCGGATCTCAGCAAAGTCGATTTCAAAACCGACGTGGTGTTCACCTGGAACGGCACCACCTCGGGCGTGCGCGTGCCGAACGGCGACTGGATCGCCGCGGACCGCGAAGGCCTCACCATCTGCGACGCCACCTCGGCGGCGTTCGCGCAGAAGCTCGACTGGGACAAGCTCGATGTTGTCACCTTCTCCTGGCAGAAGGCGCTCGGCGGCGAGGCCGCGCACGGCATGATCATTCTCAGCCCGCGCGCGGTGGCGCGGCTGGAAAGCCACACACCGGCCTGGCCGCTGCCCAAGATCTTCCGCATGACCAAAGGCGGCAAGATCAACGAAGGCATCTTTGTCGGCGAGACGATCAACACGCCGTCGATGCTGTGCGTCGAGGACTATCTCGACACGCTCGACTGGGCGAAGTCGGTCGGCGGCCTCAAGGCCACCATCGCGCGCTCCGACGCCAACGCCAAAGCGATCGCCGACTGGGTGGCCAAGACGCCATGGGTCGATCATCTCGCCAACAAGGCCGATGAGCGTTCCAACACCTCGGTGTGCCTGAAGGTGGTCGATGCGGCGGTGACGAGCCTGTCCGGCGACGACCAGGCGGCTTTCGCCAAGACGCTGGCCGGTCTGCTCGAGAAGGAAGGCGTCGCCTACGACATCGCCTATTACCGCGATGCGCCGCCGGGCCTGCGCATCTGGTGCGGCGCCACCATCGAGACCAGCGACGTCAAGGCGCTGCTGCCGTGGCTCGACTGGGCTTTCGCTCAGGCCAAGGCGGCGCTGCCGAAGGCGGCTTGAACTTTCTTTACCCTCCCCTGAAGGGGGAGGGTCGACGCGCGCAGCGCGTCGGGGTGGGGTGATCTTGTCGTCACCCAATCATCGCCGACGCGCTCAACATTTCCCGACTTTCACCCCACCCCGGCGCGTTGCGCCGACCCTCCCCCTCCAGGGGAGGGTGAAGGAAGAAACACCATGCCCAAAGTTCTCATCTCCGACGCTCTGTCCCCCGCCGCCGTGCAGATCTTCAAGGATCGCGGCATCGAGGTCGATTTCCAGCCCAAGCTCGGCGCCGACAAGGAAAAGCTTGCCGAGATCATCGGCAATTATGACGGCCTCGCCATCCGCTCGGCCACCAAGGTGACCGCCAAGACGCTGGAGAAGGCGAAGAACCTGAAGGTGATCGGGCGGGCCGGCATCGGCGTCGACAATGTCGACATTCCGGCCGCCACCGGCCGCGGCATCATCGTCATGAACACGCCGTTCGGCAATTCGATCACCACCGCCGAGCACGCCATCACCATGATGCTGGCGCTGGCGCGGCAGATCCCGCAGGCCGACGCCTCGACCCAGGCCGGCAAGTGGGAGAAGAACCGCTTCATGGGCGTGGAGATTACGGCCAAGACGCTGGGCATCATCGGCTGCGGCAATATCGGCTCGATCGTGGCCGACCGCGCCATCGGCCTGCGCATGAAGGTGATCGCCTACGATCCGTTTTTGTCGGCCGAACGCGCGGTCGATCTCGGCGTCGAGAAGGTCGAACTGGACGAGCTGTTCAGGCGCTCGGACTTCATCACGCTGCACACGCCGCTGACCGACAAGACCCGCAACATCATCGACGCCGCCGCGCTGGCGATGATGAAGCCGTCGGTGCGCATCATCAATTGCGCGCGCGGCGGGCTGGTCGACGAGGTGGCGCTGCGCGCGGCGCTCGACGCCGGCAAGGTCGCCGGCGCGGCCTTCGACGTCTTCGTCACCGAGCCCGCCACCGAGAACGTGCTGTTCGGCCATCCCAACGTGGTGTCGACGCCGCATCTCGGCGCCGCCACCACGGAAGCGCAGGAGAATGTCGCGCTGCAGGTCGCCGAGCAAATGTCGGATTACCTGCTGCGCGGCGCGATCTCCAACGCCGTCAACTTCCCGTCGATCACGGCGGAAGAAGCGCCGCGGCTCAAGCCCTTCATCGCGCTGGCCGAGAAGCTCGGCTCGTTCGCCGGACAACTGACCGAAAGCGGCATCACCAAGGTCTGCATCGCCTATGAGGGCGCGGTGGCGCAGATGAACACGCGGGCGCTGACCTCGGCGGCGCTCGCCGGCCTGCTGCGGCCGATGCTGGGCGACGTCAACGTGGTGTCGGCGCCGGTGGTGGCCAAGGAGCGCGGCATCGTCGTCGAGGAGACAACACGTGAAATGGCCGGCGACTATGAGAGCCTCATCACCCTGACGGTGGTGACGGAAAAGCAGACCCGCGCGGTGTCCGGCACGGTGTTCGCGGACGGGCGGCCGCGCATCGTCAACATCAAGGGTATCCGCATGGACGCCGAGTTCGCGCCATCGATGGTCTACATCACCAACCTCGACAAGCCGGGCTTCATCGGCCGCTTCTCGTCGACTTTGGGCGAGGCCGGCATCAACATCGCGACCTTCCACGTCGGCCGCGAGGCGCCGGGCGGTTCGGCGGTGGCGCTGATCGAGATCGACGGCGAACTGGCCGACGATGTGCTGGAGAAGGTGCGGGCGCTGCCGCAGGTGCAGCAGGCCAAGCGGCTGCATTTCTGAAGCTTCGTTGCGTTGCCCGGCGCCGCTTCATTCCGGCGCCGGGGCGGGGTATAGTAGGCTTGTCCATTCAGGAGCGCGCTTTGGCCAAGCCGATCATCGTTCACGCCGATTGGGATCCCGAGGCGGCGGTCTGGGTGGCGACCACCCCGGACCTGCGCGGGCTGGTGACCGAGGCGGAGTCGATCGAAGCCTTGCGCGCCAAGCTGCCGGGCATGATCCTCGATCTGCTGGAGGACAGCGGCGTCTCCGATCTTCCGGCGTCGATTGAAATCGTCGCGCGCTCCAGCGACCGGCTGACCGCGGCTGAATAGCCATGGCCGACTATTACCGCGACGTCATTCGGCTGTTGCGGGATGCGGGCTTCGAATTCAGACGACAGGGCCGCGGCGACCACGAAATGTGGTGGCATCCCAAGACCGGGATCAGCGTTGTGGTGGACCGCAAGCTGCGATCACGCTTTACCGCCAACGGAATATTGAAAGAAGCAGGATTGCCGAAGTCGCTTTAGCGACTGCGCCGCTTCATTCAGGCGCCGGGCAGGGGTATAAGCGGTTTAATCGGTAGCGAACGGGCATGGAGGCGGCGCGTCATACTCCGTCATGCGCGGGCGTGACCAGCGCATCCATGAATGAAGTGCGACGGCGCAGATGCTTTCGTAAGACCTGGTACGACGCGCGGCCTCATGGATGGCCGGGTCAAGCCCGGCCATGACGAAAGCCACCGTCTGCATTGACTGGGGCCACCTGCGCGGGGACGACAGCAGACGGTGTAACGCCAAAAACACCCACACCCGTTTGGCGTTTTTGACCTAGGTCACAAGACGGCCATGACGGCCGCGCTAGGGTCTGTGTGACATGGACAAACCGCTCCCGCCGACCGCCGTTGAGCCTGTCGCGCCTGAGCCCGGCCAAATGCCGGCGCCGGACCGGCGCGATGCCTATGCCATCACCGCCCTGGGCGACATCATCGACCGCTCGCAACATGCCGCCATCGCACGGATGACCATGGGGCTGTCGCCGGCCGCGCTGCTGGAGGCCTATATGGACTGGGCGATCCATCTGGCCAGTCAGCCCGGCAAGCGCCTGCAACTGTTCGAGAAGGCGGTGCGCAAATCGACGCGCCTGATGCAATACGCAACCGGCCGCGCGCTCAGGGGTGCGCAAGGCGGGCAATGCATTACGCCGCTGCCGCAGGATTACCGGTTCAAGGGCGACGACTGGCAGAAATGGCCGTTCAACGTCATGTACCAGTCCTTCCTGCTCAACCAGCAATGGTGGCACAACGCCACCACCGGCCTGCGCGGAGTCAGCAAGCAGCATGAGGCGATGGTCGAGTTCATGTCGCGGCAGGCGCTCGACATGGTCTCGCCGTCCAATTTTCTGTTCACCAACCCGGAGGTCATGCGCAAGACGGTCGAGACCGGCGGGCGCAATCTCATCGCCGGCTTGCAGAACATGGTGGAGGACTGGGAGCGCAAGCAGAGCGGCGGCAAGCCGGTCGGCACCGAGAACTTCGTTGTCGGCCGCGATGTGGCGGTCACGCCGGGCAAGGTCGTCTACCGCAACCGGCTCATCGAACTGATCCAGTACGCGCCGGCCACGGCGCAGGTGCGGCCCGAGCCGGTGCTGATCGTGCCGGCCTGGATCATGAAGTACTATATTCTCGATCTGTCGCCGCACAATTCGATGGTGAAGTATCTCACCGAGCAGGGTTTCACCGTCTACATGGTGTCCTGGAAAAATCCGGACGAGAACGACCGCGACCTCGCCATGGAGGATTACCGCCAGCTCGGCATCATGGCGGCGCTCGACCGGATCGGCGAGATCGAACCCGGCCGCAAAGTCCACGCCGTCGGCTATTGCCTGGGCGGCACGCTGATGTCGATCGCGGCGGCGGCGATGGCCCGCGACCATGACGACCGCTTCCAGACGCTGACTCTGCTGGCGGCGCAGACCGATTTCACCGAAGCCGGCGAACTGATGCTGTTCATCAGCGAAAGCCAGCTCGCCTTCCTCGAAGACATGATGTGGGAGCAGGGCTTCCTCGACACCACGCAGATGGCCGGCGCCTTCCAGATGCTGCGCTCGAACGATCTGGTCTGGTCGTATCTGACGCGCAGCTATCTCATGGGCGAGCGCGAGCCGATGACGGACATGATGGCGTGGAACGCCGACGCGACGCGCATGCCCTACCGCATGCACAGCGACTATCTGCGCAAGCTGTTTCTCAACAACGATCTCGCCGAGGGCCGCTATGTCGTCGGCGACAGGCCGGTCTCGCTCACCGATATCCGGGTGCCGGTGTTCGCCGTCGGCACCCAGCGCGATCACGTCGCGCCGTGGCGCTCGACCTACAAGATCCACCGGCTGACCGAAACGGAAGTCACCTATTTGCTCACGACCGGCGGTCACAACGCCGGCATCGTCTCCGAGCCCAACCATCGCCGCCGCAGCTATCAGGTCACCGAGACGGTGGCCGATGCGACGCATGTCGACGCCGAAACCTGGGCCGCCACGGCGCCGCGCAAGGATGGCTCGTGGTGGCCGGAATGGAGCGCCTGGCTCGCGGCCCGTTCCGGCGCCTGGGTGCCGCCGCCGGTCAGCGGCAATCGCGCGCTCGATGAAGCGCCGGGACGCTATGTGCTGGAACGGTAACCCGCGCGCACCGGCACGACCGGTTTAGCCTGTTGAAAAATCAAGCGAAAAGGCCCGGGACGGCGGCGTCCCGCGGGCCGGTTTGCCTTGCCTCAGGGCCCTGCTTCCTTTAACGGAAGGTGGACCTGCCCGGACCCGTCCGGCGCCAGAGTCCGTATAACTGGCGCTAGGAACATTGAGCGATGGCGAATGTGGTGGTGGTCGGCTCCCAGTGGGGGGACGAGGGCAAGGGCAAGATCGTCGACTGGCTGTCCGAACAGGCCGACATCGTCGTGCGTTTCCAGGGCGGCCACAATGCCGGCCACACGCTCGTCATCGACGGCAAGGTCTACAAGCTGTCGCTGCTGCCGTCCGGCGTGGTGCGCGGCGGCAAGCTGTCGGTGATCGGCAACGGCGTCGTCATCGACCCGCAGGCGCTGCTCGACGAAATCGGCACGCTGCAAAGCCAAGGCGTCGCCGTGACCCCGGACAATTTGCGCATCGCCGAGAACGCCATTCTGATCCTGCCGCTGCACCGCGAGCTGGAGGCGATCCGCGAAGCGTCGTCGTCGCGCATCGGCACCACCAAGCGCGGCATCGGCCCGGCCTACGAGGACAAGGTCGGCCGGCGCGCCATCCGCTTCATGGACCTCGCCGACTTGCCGGCGCTGCCGGCCAAGATCGAGCGGCTGCTGGCGCACCACAATGCGCTGCGCCGCGGCCATCAGATGACCGAGATCGCGGTCGAGACGGTCTATGATTATCTCGCCGGGGTCGCGCCCAAGGTGCTGCCTTACATGGACACGGTGTGGTCGCTGCTCGACGCGCGCCGCCGCGAGGGCAAGCGCATTCTGTTCGAAGGCGCGCAGGGCGCGCTGCTCGACATCGACCACGGCACCTATCCGTATGTCACCTCGTCCAACACTGTGGCGGCGCAGGCGGCGACCGGCTCGGGGCTCGGGCCCAACGCCATCGACTACGTGCTCGGCATCACCAAGGCCTACACCACGCGGGTCGGCGAGGGGCCGTTCCCGACCGACCAGATGCACAATGACATCGGCAAGACGCTGGGCGAGCGCGGCCGCGAATTCGGCACCGTCACCGGCCGGGCGAGGCGTTGCGGCTGGTTCGACGCGGTGCTGGTGCGACAAACCGTCCGCACCTCGGGAATCGATGGTATTGCCCTGACCAAGCTCGATATTCTCGACGGGTTCGATGCGATCCAGGTCTGCGTCGGCTACCGGCTGGACGGCCGGGACATCGACTATCTGCCCGCCGGGGAGCAGGCCCAGGCGCGGGTGGAGCCGGTCTACGAGACCATCGCCGGCTGGCAGGAGCCGACGGCCGGGGCCCGTTCATGGGCGCAATTGCCGGCGGAAGCGGTAAAATACGTGCGGCGAATCGAGGAAATGATCGGCTGCCCGGTGACGCTGCTGTCGACCAGCCCGGAGCGGGAAGACACGATTCTGATGAAGAACCCGTTTGAGATATGATGGATCGAACCGCAGGCAGGATGCGTTGAAGTTGAATGGCTGACTATTTTCCCCTGATCGCCCGCGCCGTCGCCGGCCTGGACAAGAATACCGGCGAGAACCGCCGCGCGCTGTACGATCGCGCGCGCACGGCACTGGTCAATCAGCTGCGCGGGGTCGAACCGGCGCTGGACGAATCCGACATCACCCGCGAACGGCTGGCGCTGGAGGAGGCGATCCGCCGCCTGGAGGCGGACGCCTCGAAGCGGCCGCGCCCGGACGCCGAGGACGAGTCGAAGCCGGGGTCGCTGCGCGACCAGGGCCTGCGCGATTTCCGCGAAACCGTGGCCGAAGCCGAAGGCCTGGGCGAGGCCGCGGCCGAAGCCAACCGTTCGGCGCAGGCGACCTATAACGCGGTGCCGGGCGACAAGCCGACGTCTTATTTCAGCGGCGAACAGGCCGAAGACCTGCGCGGCCCGGAGGCCGGCCAGGATACAGACAAAGATTCCGATAAGGACACGGACCAGGACCGCGGCGATGAGCGCGGCCGGCCCGCCGGTGTTGCCGCGCCGCCGCCTTTCGTGGCGCCGCTGCGCGCCGGGATGCCGGATGACGGCGCGGCCCATGACGCTAACGATACGCCGGCGCGCGCGGCGTCCGACGGGTCGTGGCGCAACGCCTCGGCGTCCGCATCGGCGTTGCCGCCGGCGCCCGATGGCTTCGGCGACGATCTCGACGACGCCTATGCGCGGCCGCCGCGCGACTACGGCCGCATCATCAAGATCGCCGTGGTGCTGCTGCTGATCGCCGGCGTGGCCGCCGCCGGCTACTGGCAGCGCGAGGCGATCTCGACGATGGTCGCCAGCCTGACCAGCCCAACGCCGGCCGAGCCGCCGCCGCAGCAGGCGGCGACTCCCGCCGGCACGCCGAAGATCACCGACCGCGTCAGTCCCTCCGGCGAAACGGGGCCTGCTTCCGCCACAGCGCCGGCTTCGGCGGTGGCGCAGAAGGTCGTGCTGTACGACGAGGACACCGCCGATCCGCAGGGCAAGCGCTATGTCGGCTCGGCCATCTGGCGGACCGAAACGGTGTCGCCGGGACCGGGCATGGCGCCTGAACTCGCAATCCGCGCCGACGTTGAAATTCCCGAGCGCCGCCTGCGCATGACCTGGTCGTTGCGCCGCAACACCGACAAGGCGCTGCCGGCCAGCCACACCATCGAAGTGATGTTCACGCTGCCGGCCGACTTCGACCAGGGCGGCATCGGCAATGTGCCGGGCGTGCTGATGAAGCAGAACGAACAGGCGCGCGGCGTGCCGCTGGCCGGTCTCGCCGTCAAGGTGACCAACGGCTATTTCCTGATCGGCCTGTCGGCGGTCGAGGTCGACGTACAGCGGAATATCCAGCTCCTGAAAGAGCGCGACTGGTTCGACATCCCGATCGCCTATGCCAGCGGCAAGCGCGCCATCATGGCGCTGGAAAAGGGCATCCCCGGCACGCGGGTGTTCGAGGAAGCCTTCCGCGCCTGGGGGCAGTAGGGCTCATTCCGTTCGTCCCCGCGGACGCGGGGACCCAGCGCTTCAGGCTGCAAGCATGAACTGGATTCCCGCTTGCGCGGGAATGAACGGGGTGTGCGGCAACGCCGAATTATTCGTATGTTGCGTCATGCGCGGGCTTGACCCGCGCATCCATGACGAGACGCAACGCGGCGAAGGCTTACGCAAGTCCGAGTATCATGCGCGGCCTCGTGGATGGCCGGGTCGAGCCCGGCCATGACAATCGCGACGCTGCGGTGAAATCACGGCATAAAAAAATGCCCGGCTTACACCGGGCATTTTCGTTTTGATGTGTGGAGCGCCGCCGTGCGTTAATGCGCGGCGAGCGCGCCGGCGGGTTCGGCCGCATGCGCGGGCTGCTCGATCGCGGCGAGGCGGTTCTTGACCGCCTTCTGCACCTTCTCGAAGGCGCGCACCTCGATCTGCCGCACGCGCTCGCGCGACACGCCGAACTCGGTCGCCAGATCCTCCAGCGTGATCGGATCGTCCGCCAGACGGCGCGCCTCGAAGATGCGCCGCTCGCGCTCGTTGAGCACGTCCAGCGCCGAGGTCAGCGCCTCGTGACGGTTATCCTTCTCCTCGTTGTCGGCCATGATGCGTTCCTGGCTCGGCGAATCGTCCACCAGCCAGTCCTGCCACTCGCCGCTCTCGCCGTCGTCGCGGATCGGCGCGTTCAGCGAGGCATCGCCGCCGAGGCGGCGGTTCATGTCGACCACGTCCTGCTCGGTCACGCCAAGACGCTTGGCGATGATCTTGACCTGGTCGGGCCGCAGATCGCCTTCCTCGAGCGCCGAGATCTTGCTCTTGGCCTTGCGCAGGTTGAAGAACAGCTTCTTCTGGTTGGCGGTGGTGCCCATTTTGACGAGCGACCACGAGCGCAGGATGTATTCCTGGATCGCCGCCTTGATCCACCACATCGCATAGGTCGCCAGCCGGAAACCCTTTTCCGGCTCGAAGCGCTTGACCGCCTGCATCAGGCCGACATTGCCTTCGGACACGACTTCCGAAATCGGCAGGCCGTAGCCGCGATAGCCCATGGCGATCTTGGCGACGAGGCGGAGATGGCTGGTGACGAGCTTGTGCGCGGCGTCGGTATCGCCGTGCTCACGCCAGCTGCGCGCCAGCATGTATTCTTCCTGCGGCTCCAGCATCGGGAACCGGCGGATTTCCTCGAGATAATGCGACAGGCCGGATTCGGCATTGAGTGCCGGCATAGCAGCTGAACGGGCCATGGTAGCGCCCTCCTGTTAGTGCCCCCGGATGACCGGCAGGCGGGTTACCGCCGCCGCTCCCCGAGCCGACGGCGCGCACCCTGTGTTGCGACCGTGAAGTTTGACCGCACCTGCAGCATAAAGGAGCGGACGGGTGAAATAAAGCAAACCGCCGTCACGTCGCTGTGAGGCTGCCGTGTCGGCACCAAGCCGTTGGTCTATTTGAGCTATTTTGACCGCTTGGGGCCCGGGACGCGGTTTTCCGCGGCCAGCGCATCACGTAAACGACGCAAGTCGCCCGGTAGTTCCGAGCGGAACTCCAGGACGTCGGCCGTGTCTGAGTCGGGGTGTTCGATGGCCAGCAGATAAGCATGCAAAGCCTGTCTGCCAAGGGCCCCCAGGGCCGCCTGCGCCTCCGGGCCGAGCCGGCTGATCTTGGTCTTGAAGCCGGTGCCATAGGTCTCGTCGCCCATGATCGGGTGGCCGATATGGGCCAGATGGACGCGGATCTGGTGGGTGCGGCCGGTCTCCAGCGTGCAGGCGACGAGGCTCGCGACCGGCTTGCCGTCATGGCCCGGGTAGGTCTCGAGCAGCTCCCAGTGCGTGACCGCCTCGCGGCCGAATTCGCGCACCGCGCGGCGCTCGCGGTTGTGCGGATGGCGGTCGAGCGGGGCGTCGATGGTGCCCCGCGGCCGGTCCGGCGCGCCCCAGACGAAGGCGAGATAGCCGCGCCGCATCTGGTTGGTGCGGCCATGATCGGCGAATTGCGCCGACAGCGAGCGGTGGGCTCTGTCGTTTTTGGCGACCACCATCAGCCCGGTGGTATCCTTGTCGAGGCGGTGGACGATGCCGGGCCGCTTGACGCCGCCGATGCCGGACAGGCTGTCGCCGCAATGCGCGATCAGCGCGTTGACCAGCGTGCCGGTGGCATGCCCCGCGGCCGGATGCACGACCAGACCGCTCGGCTTGTCGATGACGATCAGGGCGTCGTCCTCATAGACGATGGTGAGCGGGATATCCTCGCCCTTCGGCTGCGCCTCCTCGGGCGGCGGCAGCGTCACCATGACCACCTCGCCGGATTTGACCTGCATCGACGGATCGCGGATCGTGCGCCGCGCGGGCGCTTCCGCGCCGGCTTCCACCGTGACCTGGCCCGCAAGGATCAGCGCCTTGAGCCGCGAGCGCGACAGCGACGGAATCCGTGCCGCCAGCACGCGATCGAGCCGCTGGCCCTCTTCCTCGGCGGCGATGGTCACCGTCTCGTTTTCCGTAACAGGCAGATCCTGGTCCAACCGATGTCCCATGTTGACGACAAACCCATCGATCCGGAAGCCGCGGCGGTGTTCGCGAAGCTGCGCCGGCTGATGCTGATCGCCGGCGCGACCACCTTCATCGCGCTGGCCGGCGTGATCGGTGCCATCGGCTATCGTGTTTTCACCGCCGGGGGAAGGGCGCCGCCTGTCACCGCCGAGGCGGTGGCGCCGCTGCCGGGGGGCGCGAGGGTGCTGTCGAGCGCGGTCGGCGACGGCCGCGTGGTGCTGACGGTGGAGATCGGCGGGGTGATCGAGCTGCGGAGTTTTGACCTCGGGACCTTGAAGCCGGTGGGGCGGCAAAGGCTGGGGGAGTAGGGGGCTTTTCGCGCGGAGGGCGGGTTGGGGCGGTCCTTGATCGGCTGCCCTGCCGCTGTTTTCAGATGCAGCCGCTATCGCGGGCCTGACCCGGCGCCGGCGTGGCGTTCCGGCGGTGCGGGCTGCGATCAGGCGCGCCCCGGCGCCGCCGTATTTAATGCGGGCGCTGCGCTTGCGCGCCCGGCGGATCGAGGCTATCCCGAACGCCTTGGCCAAGCTCCCTTCGTCTAGTGGCCCAGGACGTCGCCCTCTCACGGCGAAAACAGGGGTTCGAGTCCCCTAGGGAGCGCCAAGGCTCATACTCATTTATTATGCCCCACGATTGCATCGTCAGATGCGGGGAATTGGCGGATCCAAGAATACGCTCCCAATCTTCCTATTCTCTTCAACGCCTTTCAACACCTCGTGGACTGTTCGGAAGTCGCCTGGGAACCATGTTGCCACCGGAAATACCGGCAGCTTCAGATAGACGATGTGGCCTGCACCCGGTTTCGTTGACACCCGCCTAAGCTAATCCAGCCTGCCTCTCGAACTCCATAGGGCTCATATAGCCGATCGTCGAGTGTC
This sequence comes from Pseudolabrys sp., assembly GCA_030684935.1. Classification (GTDB taxonomy): domain Bacteria; phylum Pseudomonadota; class Alphaproteobacteria; order Rhizobiales; family Xanthobacteraceae; genus Pseudolabrys. The sequence continues at coordinate 36,458 of JAUXXH010000017.1, forward strand.
GCCGTTTGGGATTGTAGAAGCGTTCGATGTAGTCGAACACGTC
>JAUXXH010000022.1 GCA_030684935.1 Pseudolabrys sp.
GCGCAAATGAGACGCCGCGCTGCTTGATCAGCCGCACAGCCTCAAGCTTGAACTCCCGCGTAAATTTTCGCCGCTCCATGATCCACCTCCGGTTCCATCAAAACACCTAACTCGGTGTCTTCGGAATCGGGTGCAGGCCAACTGGCCATTCCAGAGGCCAGGAAGGGAATGTGTGAATCCACATGAACTATTCCAGGCTGGATCGACAGTTTTCTCGATAAATCAATGACCTCTGAGACCCCCACACTTCGTGCAGCCGCCATCGCTATCTCGGCGCAAGCGAACGCATCTTCCGCGGGGTCATGATGCTTGAATTCGATTTTAACGTGACGCGCCACGGCATCGAGCGAAACAGTGCGCAACTCGGGCCATGCGCGCCGCGAGATGTCCATCGTGCAATAGTAGCTAAACTCAGGAAAACTCTGACGGTACTCGGTCAGTGAAGCGCACAAAACGCCGATATCGAATGTTGCATTGTGCGCGAGAATTAACGCGCCCGACATGTCCGGCAAAAACTCTGACAAAACGTCAGGAAATTCCGGCTTATCAAGCACGTCTTCGGGCCTGATTCCGTGGACACGAATATTGTGCCAATTAAAACGCATCTCTCTCGGACGGATGAGGCGGCGCTCGCGCCGTACGACCGCGCCACTCTCAATCCAAGCGAGTCCGATTGCGCAAGCGCTCCTGCGCTCTTCGTTCGCCGTCTCGAAATCGATCGCTATTGTTTTCACTCAACCGCCGCCCCCAGCCGGCAGGCGAACTACAACCTATAATATACCCAAACGCAACAATGGATTCGAAAGACTTGTTCAACGACCAATCAGCTTAATCCATTCATCTTCAGAAATAACTTTCACCCCAAACTTCTGAGCGTCAGTAAGTTTGGAGCCCGCCCCGGGCCCAGCGATTACTAGATCGGTCTTCTTGGAAACGGAGTTCGAAACCTTAGCGCCAAGCCTGTCAGCAATTGCTTTCGCTTCATCACGTGCCATCTTTTCGAGAGTGCCGGTAAATACCAGCGTCATTCCCGCCACTGGCGAATCTTGAGAAGTCTGAACAGCTTGGCTCACCCGTATTTCAGACAAAAGGGCATCGACCATCTTTCTGTTGTGAGGCTCTGAGAAAAACGAGATCAATGAATCGGCTGCTACGGGGCCAATATCACTGTTGTTCGCAAGTCGCATGTAAGCTTCTTTAGGCTGCTGTAACTTTGCGGATCGAATTGCTTCCTGTATGCGCTCAATACTTTGGTAACGCTCTAGGAGGTTGGTCCGCTGCGTTTTGTTGAGTTGAGCAAAGACCTTTTCTTTGGCGGTGAAGAGATCGTCCCGCGCACTCCCGGCGGAGAGTCCGTTTTGTAATAGCCGATCGAGCGCAATCGGGCCTATCTGCTGAACGTTGCTCAATTCAACCCAAGCGGGACCGGGCTTGGCTTTCTCCGCGTCCTCCACCCCCTTGATCAGCGATTTGACGTCAGTAAATATCTTGGCGAGAGCCTTCGCCGTTATCTCGCCCACGTGTCGAATACCCAGCGCAAAGATAAATCGTTCAAACGCGATCTCCCGTCGCTCGTCGATAGCCTTGAAAAGATTATCTATTTCGTTGTACGCCCTCTCTGACGCAGAAGCGGAATTCTGCCGCACCTTCCCCGTTTTCTCTTCGCGCTCTCTTGCCTGTGCCTCGCGTCGCTTGAACAACACCCGCTTGAGGTCGTCTACTCGCTTATGAAGCTTAAATATATCAGCTGGGCTTTGAACGAGTCCCTCATCAAATAGCAATTCGGCGTACTGCTCGCCAAAGCCTTCGATATCGAACGCACTCCGCGAGACGAAGAGCTTCAAATGCTCTGTCTTCTGATATGGGCAAGCAAACTCGCCGGTACAGCGGGCACGGGAGCCTATTCGGCCCGCCGCGGTCGCCTCGCGCACCACATCAGTGTGCAGCGGGCACGGGCATTTTTTGGGGAACACATAGGGCTTTGAATTATTCGGCCGCTTGTCGATATCGACATCGACCACCTGCGGGATGACATCGCCGGCGCGCTGGATGATGACGGTGTCACCGATCCGGAGGTCACGGCCCTCGCGCAGCGGCTCGCCGTCGCCGCCGATGCCCTTGATGTAGTCCTCGTTGTGCAGCGACACGTTCTGCACGATGACGCCGCCGACACCGACCGGCTCCAGCTTGCCGACCGGGGTCAGGGCGCCGGTGCGGCCGACCTGGATTTCGATGTCCTTGAGAACCGTGGTGGCGCGCTCGGCCGGAAACTTGTGCGCAATCGCCCAGCGCGGCGTGCGCGAGACGAAGCCGAGCCGCTCCTGCCAGTCGAGCCGGTCGACCTTGTAGACGACGCCGTCGATGTCGTAGTCGAGCCCCGAACGGTCGGTCTCGATCTGGCGGTGGAACGCCAGCAGTTCTTCGACCGAATGGCAGATTTTGGTCAGCGGGTTGGTGGTGAAGCCGCAACGCTCGAACCACTGGATCATGCCGGACTGGGTGTCGGCGGGCATCGCGCCGATCTCGCCCCAGGCATAGGCGAAGAAGCCGAGCGGGCGGGACCGCGTGATTTCGGGGTCCTTCTGGCGCAGCGAACCGGCGGCGGAATTGCGCGGGTTGGCGAACATCGGCTCGCCCGCCGCCTTCTGCCGCTCGTTCAGCGCCAGGAACGCGGCCTTGGTCATGTAGACCTCGCCGCGCACCTCGGTGACCGCGGGCACGGCTTTGCCCTTCAGCTTCTGCGGCACGTCGTCCAGCGTCTTGATATTGGCGGTGACGTCCTCGCCCTCGCTGCCGTCGCCGCGGGTGGCGGCGGTGACGAGTTCGCCGTTCTCGTAGCGCAGCGACATCGACAGGCCGTCGATCTTGGGCTCGGCGGAAAAGGCGATCGGTTCATCGTCCGACAATTTGAGAAAGCGGCGGATGCGGCCGACGAAGTCGATGACATCCTGTTCGGCAAAGGCATTGTCGAGCGACAGCATCGGCACCGCGTGGCGCACCTTGCGGAAGCCACGCGCCGGCGCGGCGCCCACCTTCAGCGACAGCGATTCCAGTGTGCGCAGATCGGGGAAGCGGGCCTCGATGGCGCTATAGCGCTGGCGCAGCGCATCGTATTCGGCGTCAGAGACGCTCGGCCGGTCCTGCTGGTAGTAGCGCTTGTCGTGGCCGGCGATCTCGGTTTGCAGCCGCGCGTATTCGGCCGCCGCCTGCCTGGCGGTCAGGAGATCGACCGGCGTTTTCTGGGTGTTGATTTTCGCTTTGGCCATTGGCTTCCCGTTCGGGCCGGAACCGGCCCGCCGGCATGCCCTTGTCGCTGGCGGCAAAATACCCGAATGTCCCGGCACGGACAAAGGCCACGTTCAAGGCCATAGAGGAAACGCCCGTGCTGATCCACCCGCGCGGCAAGGACCGCGCATTTCATCTCGGCCCTTTCCCGCTTGAGACGCTGCTGACCGACGCCAGCGTACTGGCGCGCGAGGCGGCGCAGCCGCCGCTGCCCGCGACGCCGGATGTGGCAGCCGACGGGCCGCTCGGGCGCGCGGCCGATCACTACCGCCAACTGTTCGCCAAGCTCGCCGACGGCACGCCCGCCGCGCAGCAGGCGCCGGTTCCCGACGACCGCGCGCGCCGCAGCGTCGACATCAAGGGCGCCGCCTATTTCCTCGAGACCGCGCAGGCGGGCATCTGCCGCGTGCCGGACAATGCCTGGCGCGCCGGCGGGGATCACCCGCGGCATGAATTTGCCGTCGTCCTGCTGGTCGAGCGGCCGCGGCTGCCGGAGACCGATAACCTGGCGCGCGACTGGGTGGCGCCGGCGCGCGACGCCGTGGCCGACATGCGCGCGGCCGAAATCGCGGTCTGCATCGCCGGCCATATCCGAACCATGGGTTTTGCCGCGCGCGCGCATTTCGCCGGCCACGACTTGACCGACCGCGAGCGGCTGGCGGTGCTGGCCGGGCTCGCCGTGCGCAGCGGCGAGGGATTGCGCAATCCCTATCTCGACGATTTCTCGATCGCGGTGGTGACCACCGACTACGCGCTGGCGACCGACTTGCCGCTGCACGACAGCGCGCTGGCTGCCAAGGGCCTCGCCTACTGGTTCGGCATCGCCGGCGCGCAATCGGGCCGCGAGCGCAACCGCCGCAACAAACGCGCCACGCATCTGTCGCGCTATCCGATGGAGACGGTCAAACGCATTGCCCGGCCGACCACGCTCATCCTCGACGACGAGGTGCCGCGCGTGCCCAAGCGCGCCGCCTTCTTCCAGCGCGCGCTGCACGGCGACCTCGGCGACAAGGCCAAGGCCGAGCGCACGCGCTTCGCCTTCAAGACGCCGCTGTCGTTCTCGCTCTTGCAGTTGATCCGCGCACTGGTGCCGTTCCAGGGCGGCGACGTGTCGCCGCAGACCGACCGCGCGCGCTACCGCAACGCTCGCGAGAACGCGCGCGCCATCAAATCCCTGTCGTATGCACTGGGCTCCGACCTCACCGGCATCTGCGATATCCCGCGCTACGCCTGGTTCTCCCACAAGGAAGACGGCACGGAGATCAAGCCCTATCACCGCTCGGCGGTGGTGATGCTGATCGACCAGGGCTATGACACCATGGAGGCGGCCAGCGGCGACGACTGGATTTCCGGCTCGCAGTCAATGCGCGGCTATCTGCGCGGCGCCGTGATCGCCGGCATCATGGCCGAGATGCTGCGGGAGCTCGGCTTTGCCGCGCGCTCGCAGACCAATGCGGATTCGGACGTGCTGCACATCCCGCTGATCCTGTGGGCGGGCCTGGGCGAATTGAGCCGCATCGGCGAACTGGTGCTCAATCCCTTCGTCGGCCCGCGCTTCAAGTCGGTGGTGATGACGACTGACTTTCCGCTCGAACCGGATCAGCCGATCGACTTCGGGCTGCAGACCTTCTGTCAGGGCTGCCTGAAGTGCGCGCGCGAATGCCCCTGCGACGCCATTCCCTTCGGCGACAAGGTGATGTTCAACGGCTACGAGATCTGGAAGCCGGACGTCGAGCGCTGCACCCGCTACCGTCTCACCAATGCGCGCGGCTCGGCCTGCGGCCGCTGCATGAAGACCTGCCCGATCAACAAGGTGGTCGACGCCGACGGCGCGCTGCTGACACGGGCGGCGAGCTGGCTCGGCGTCAACGCCATGTGGCTCAAGCCCGTGATGGTGCCTTTCGCCGCCTGGTTCGACGACTGGATCGGCAACGGGCGGCGCAACCCCGCCAAGCGCTGGTGGTTGGATCATGAGATCGTGGGCGGCGTGACGGTGGCGGCCAAGGGCACCAACCAGCGCGACATCGACCCCACGCGCCAGGTCGATCCGGCCGCCGCCATGCAAAAGATGGCCTATCACCACGCCAACATGATGCCGCCGCCCAACGATCCATCACCGCTTGTGGTCGACCGCAAGGCCGGCATGGCGGCCAAGGCATTGCTGGAGACGCCCGACCAGGCGCGCACGCGCAAGGCGGCAGGCGGGCCGTTGCCGGCGCATTACGTGCCGGTGCCGCCGATCGTGGCGGACACGGACGTCCGCGCGGCCAAGAGCCCCTATGACTGAATGCCGCTGTCCCTGTCGGGGAACGTGACGGCGCCCTACCCCGCCGCCTTGATCAGCCGCTCGGCAGCGGCGCGCGCCTCGGAGGTGATCTCGGCGCCGGCCAGCATGCGGGCGATTTCCTCGCGGCGGCGGTCTTCGGCCACCTCGGTGACCCGGGTTGCCACGCGCTTGCCCTTGTCCAGCGCGTCCTTGCTGATGACGTAATGCCGCCCGGCCCGCGCCGCGACCTGCGGCGCATGGGTCACCGCCAGCACCTGCACACCCGCGCCGAGCCGCGCCAGCCGCACGCCGATGGCATCGGCCACCGCACCGCCCACCCCGGTATCGATCTCGTCGAACACCAGAGTCGGCGCCGAACCGCGATCGGCCAGCACGACTTTGAGCGCCAAAAGGAACCGCGCCAGTTCGCCGCCGGAGGCGATCTTCATCAGCGGCCCCGGCTTGGTGCCCGGATTGGTCTGCACCCAGAACTCGACCCGGTCGATGCCATGCGGCCCGGCCGCGGCCGGATCGCTGACGATCTCCGTGGTGAATTTGGCGCGCTCCAGCTTCAGCGGCTTCAACTCGGCATTGACCGCCTTGTCGAGCGCGGCGGCAGCCTTGGTGCGCGCCTTCGACAGCGCTTCGGCACTTTTGCGGAAATCGGCCTCCGCCTTGGCGGCCGCGGCCAGCAGCGTCTTGAGCCTGGCCTCGCCGGCGTCGATCAGCGCGATGTCGTTGGTGTACTTCGCCGCCAGCGCCGCCAGATCGTCGACCGGTACCGAGTATTTGCGGCCCGCCGCGCGCAGCGCGAACAGCCGCTCCTCGTTGCGCTCCAGTTCAACGGGGTCGAAATCGGCGGTGCGCAGCGCCTGCTCGAGATGGCCGCGGGTTTCCTCCAGCGCATTCAGCGCGGCGTCGAGTGCCTTGACCGCCGGACCAACCAGCGACGGCGCCTGCGCGTTGCGGCGCTCGAGCCGGCGGATCACGCCCGCCAATGCCGGCACCGCGGATTTCGAGCCGGCAATGACGTCATGCGCATCGCGCAGATCCTCGGCGACCTTTTCCGACTGCATCATGATGGCGCGGCGGTCGGCCAGCGCGGTCTCCTCGCCGGGCTGGGGCGCGAGCTTGCCGAGCTCCTCGGTGGCGTGGCGCAGCCAGTCGCTCTCGCGCTGGGCGCGCTCGACGGCGGCGCGATGGTCGTCGGCAGCGTCCTGCGCGGCGCGGCGGGCCTCCCACAAAGTGGCGACCTTGGCGGCGTCGGCGTCGAGGGCGCCGAAGGCGTCGAGCAGGCTGCGGTGGGTGGCGGCGTCGACCAGCGCCCGGTCGTCATGCTGGCCGTGGATTTCGACCAGCGTCTGGCCGAGCTGGCGCATCACCTGGACGCTGACCGGCTGGTCGTTGACGAAGGCGCGGGTGCGGCCGTCGGACAATTGCACCCGGCGCAGGATCAACTCGTCGTCCGCGGCGATGTCATTGGCCCTGAGGATCGCCAGCGCCGGATGATTGCGCCGGAGCTCGAACACGGCGATGACCTGGCCCTGCTCGATGCCCTGCCGCACCAGCGCCTGATCGCCCCGCCCGCCCAGCGCCAAAGCAAAGGCGTCGAGTAGAATGGACTTGCCGGCGCCGGTCTCGCCGGTGAGCACGGCAAGGCCGGCGGCAAAATCGATGTCGAGCCGGTCGATCAGGACGATGTCGCGGATCGAAAGTCGGGAGAGCATGGCGCTATAAATCCACCGACGTTGTCATGCCTAGGCTCGTCCCGAGCATCCACGCCTTACTGATTCTGTATAATTAAAGACCGGGGAGGCCCGCACAAGGCCGATTAAGGTCACCTTGGCTGCTCAGTAATCGCCACAACCGACATAATTTGGCAGGCTCAAATAGCCGGTCGGCTTCGACTCAATTCGAAGATCGCGGGGGTCTAAAAAGAATTGCTCCCCGTCGGGACCTTGAATAACAGGCAGGACTAGGTGTTTTGTATCGTCGCAGCGTAGAATCTTGGTCTGCGTGCCAGAAGGAAGCACAGAGACGACCTTCACAAGGTCTGACTTATCGTAAAGACGCGCGTCCACTCGCGCGACCGCATATACTTCGCGTTGATACGGAACAACAAAGCTCCAGTACAAGCCACCTACCCCTGCCAGAACCATTAACATCGGCCACGGCTTAGGCATCGGCAAATCGAACCGTGCTTAACCCAGACCGACGCGCTTGAACGCCCGGCTGATCCAGGAACCCCGGTTCTCCGACGGCTCGGCGCCGCCCGATTTCACCAGCGTATAGGCCTGCCGGTACCAGGTGCTGTCCGGGAAGTTGTGGCCCAGCACGGCGGCGGCGGTCTGCGCCTCCGGCACGATGCCGAGCGCCATATAGGCCTCGGTCAAGCGCATCAGCGCTTCCTCGACATGGCGCGTGGTCTGATACTGGGTGACGACAACCTTGAAGCGGTTGATGGCACCGGTGTAGTCGCGCCGCTCGAGATAATAGCGGCCGACCATCATTTCCTTGCCGGCGAGCTGATCGCGCGCCAGTTCGATCTTCTTCTTGGCGGCGGTGGCGTATTCGCTGGTCGGATACTTGCGCGCGACTTCGTCGAGCGCGGCGAGCGCCTTGTCGGTGCGCGCCTGGTCGCGGGTGATGTCGGGAATTTCGTCGGCGTAGGCCGAGCCGATCAGGAACTGCGCGTAGGCGGCGTCCTGGCTGCCGGGATGCAGCGCGATGTAGCGCTTGGCGGCGGTGATACATTCGTCGTAGCTGCCGGCCTGGTAATAGGCATAGGCCGACATGATCAGCGCCTTGCGCGCCCATTCCGAATACGGATGCTGGCGATCGACTTCCTCGAACTTCTTGACCGCTTCCCGCGGATCGTTGCGGGAGTTGAGATAATACAGGCCCTCATTGTAGAGCCGGTCGGCGGGCTCGTCGGGCAGGATATCGTCCTTGCCGAACAGGCTGAAGCCGCTGCAGGCGCCAAGGCTCAGGCCCAGCGCCAGCAGCGTGACGGCGCGGACCAGCCGCGAGCGCGGCCGGTTGGCGCGGACGCTGATTGTGGCCTGCGTGTTCATGCGGAAACCATCGGCAATGTGTCTCGATCCATACAAGAGCGCGATAAACGTCGCGCACTACCCCTCGACCGGATTAATTAGTCGAAAATGGCCGTTCTGGCCATGCGATTATGCGGACATTCGGCCGGGATTATGGCGTCACGGTAAAAGGCTGATAACGCTGAGCGTTTCAGGAGACATCCGGCCCATGGGCGGCGGCCGCCAGACCGGCAGCGCCCTGCGCCACCGGGCGCAGGCGGCGGACCGGCTCGGACGGTGCCTCGACAACTCGCCAGGCGGTCGGATCGGCCATCAGCGCCGACAGCACCAGGTGATTGAGCTTGTGGCCACCGCGAACCGTCTTGTAGGCGGCAATCAGCGGCAATCCGGCCAGCGCCAGATCGCCGATCGCGTCCAGCACCTTGTGACGCACGAACTCGTCGGCAAAGCGCAGGCCTTCCGGATTAAGTACGCGATCTTCGCTGATCACCAGCGTGTTGTCGAAGGTGGCGCCGAGGGCGTAACCGGCGCTCCACAATTTGGCGACGTCGCGCATGAAGCCGAAGGTGCGGGCGCGGGCGATTTCGGTGCGGAAGGATTTCGGCTCGATGTCGAGCGCGATCGCCTGGTGGCCGATCAGCGGATGATCGAACTGGATTTCGGCCTCGACGCGGAAGCCGTTGCTGTAAGGCCGCAGTTCGCCAAAGGCGTCGTCTTTGGTCACGCGGACCGGCTTGATAACCTCGATAAAGCGGCGCGGTTGAGCGCGCGCGGTCAGGCCGGCCTGATCGATGGCGTCGACGAAAGCGGCGCAACTGCCGTCCATGATCGGCACTTCGGGTCCGTCGATCTCGACGACGACGTTGTCGACGTTGAGGCCGCGCAGCGCCGCCAGCAGATGCTCGGCCGTCGAACAGATCGGCCCCTTGGCATCGCCGAGAACAGTCGCGAAAGCGGTCGCGGTCACCGCGCGCACGTCGGCGCGAACTTCGCGCTCGACCGAGCCGTTTCCGGCCAGGCGGCGGAAAATGATTCCTTCGTCATCGTCAGCCGGCAGAAGAGTCAGCGTCACCGGCTTGCCCGAATGCACGCCGACGCCGGAGATGGCGATCTGGTCACGGAGTGTTGTCTGCTTAGCGCCCTTCATCAACCCTCTCACCGGCGGCACTTAACGCAAGCCGCGCGGTCCCCAAATCAGCCCTCGACGGGTCACATTCTGGCCTCTGGTTCTCTGCCAGAGGTATCGCCACCCGAAAGGAACCGAAAAGTCCCTTTCACACCCGGACCTTAGGCCATCCCCATGGCCTACTCCAGACACGCTTTCTTACCATCTGTTACGCTTTTTTGCCGCATTTTCGGCAAGAGCGGTGGTTTTTAAACAGCTTAGGTTACCGCCGGTCTGTTCAGCCCCGCCGGGCTGGCGCGGATTTGACGCCCACAATCAAGCACCTGAAACAAAAACTTATTAAATTCAACAACTTATATTAAAACTAAAAGTGGTGGCGACCCGCTGGTGCGGGCCGCCATGTTGCTTTCGCCCTCAGTTCGCCTGCCGCCGCAGGAACGCCGGAATATCGAGCTGATCTTCATCCGGCGAGTTATGCACAGCCGCCTGCCGGCCGTGCGGGTCGAGCCCCTGCGGCGCGGCCTTGCGGGCATATTCCGAGACCGGATCGGCCGAACGAGGGTCGCGGCCTTCGGCATGACGGGGCGCCGGGCGCTGGGCGGGGCGATCGAACTGGGGCACCGGCCGGGCCGCTTGCGGCGCCGGGGCCGGTTCGACCTCGTCCGCCCGCCGGCCGAGACCGACCGAAGCCAGCCGCTGCATCAGCGACATGCGGCGCTTTTCCGGGTGGTCGTCGTCGACCTCGCCGCGCTGCGCCCTGATCTCGGCCTGCGCCGGCAACGGCAACTCGTCGATTCGCGGCATGCGCTGGGTGCGGACCGCACGCTCGGCCATCGGCGGAATGAACGCCGCCGACGGCGGCGGTTCGGTGTGCATGGCTTCGCCGGGCGCCGGCTCAAACAGCGACGGCTTCATCGGCATCGGCCGGATCGAGACCTCTTCCATGGAGGTCCGCGGCAGGATCGCGGCGGCCACGGCGGCATGGGCGGCAGATTCGACCGCGGCGGCGCTGGCGGCAGCCGACACCGGCGGCGCGGTGCGCTCAATGCGCTCGGCCACGCGCGGGGCGGACGCCCGCACCTTGCCGGCCAATTCCTTGAGCGCGGTTTCCGCCGGCGCGGTCGGACGACCGACGCTGGCGTGGTCGATGCCGGTGGCCACCACCGACACGCGGATGATGCCTTCCAGGGTCTCGTCGAAGGTGGCGCCGACGATGATGTTGGCGTCCTGGTCGACTTCCTCGCGGATGCGGGTCGCGGCTTCGTCGACTTCGTACAGCGTCAGGTCCTTGCCGCCGGTGATCGAGACCAGCAGGCCGCGCGCGCCCTTCATCGACGCATCGTCGATCAGTGGGTTGGCGATCGCGGCCTCGGCCGCGGTCAGCGCCCGCTTCTCGCCGGAGGCCTCGCCCGTGCCCATCATCGCCTTGCCCATTTCGCGCATGACGGCGCGGACGTCGGCGAAGTCGAGGTTGATCAGGCCTTCCTTGACCATCAGGTCGGTGATGCAGGCCACGCCCGAGTAGAGCACCTGGTCGGCCATCGCGAAGGCGTCGGCGAAGGTGGTCTTCTCGTTGGCGACCCGGAACAGGTTCTGGTTCGGGATGATCAGCAGCGTGTCGACCACCTTGTGCAGTTCGACGATGCCGGCTTCCGCAAAACGCATGCGGCGCTGGCCCTCGAAATGGAACGGCTTGGTGATGACGCCGACGGTGAGGATGCCGAGTTCGCGCGCGGCCTTGGCAATGACGGGAGCAGCGCCGGTGCCGGTGCCGCCGCCCATGCCGGCGGTGACGAACACCATATGCGCGCCGGTCAGATGATCGCGGATTTCGTCGATCACTTCCTCGGCGGCGGCGCGGCCGACTTCCGGCTGGGAGCCGGCGCCGAGCCCTTCGGTCACCTGCGTGCCCATCTGGATGATGCGCTCGGCCTTGGACATCGTGAGCGCCTGCGCGTCGGTATTGGCGACGACGAAGTCGACGCCCTGCAGGCCGCCCGTGATCATGTTGTTGACGGCATTGCCGCCGGCGCCGCCGACGCCGAACACGGTGATCCGGGGCTTCATCTCGCGAATATCTGGAATCTTCAGGTTGATCGTCATGTTTGCCTCTTTGATGCACGGACAGCAGGCCGGTTGTGCCCGCGCGCCGCCGAACAAGACCGATCCGCCGGTCCCTTCGTGGTTGCGTTGTTGTGGGTCAGAAACTCTCGCGCAGCCATTGCCCGACCCTCGCCATGTAGCCGCCAGTTCCCGTCATGAGTTGCCGCGTTCGCCGCGGTTCGAAATGTTCGAGATGCGCCGCCTGCGGGTAGACCAACAGGCCTGCCGCGACGGCAAATGCCGGACCCTTGGCCGCATCGGGCAAGCCCGACAGGCCGAGAGGCCGTCCGATACGCACGGGACGCTTGAAGATACGCGCCGCCAGATCGGCGATGCCGGCCAGTTGGCTGGCTCCGCCGGTCAGAACCACACGCGCCCGCGGCTCGGCCGCGAACGGCGATTTGGCCAGACGGTCGCGCGCCATCTCTAGAATTTCCTCGACCCGCGGCTTGATGATCCGCACCAGCGCCGCGCGTGACACGAACTGCGGCGGCTCACGTTCATCGTCACCGACCGGAGGCACCGTGATCATGTCGCGCTCGTCCGACCCACCCGTTAAAACACTGCCATAAATCGCTTTGATTCGCTCGGCATCCGCAATGCGGGTGTTGAGTCCGCGCGCCAGGTCCATGGTCACGTGCTGGCCGCCGAGGGCGAAGCCGTCGGCATGCACAAACCGTCCGCCCGAGAATACCGCCATGGTGGTGGTGCCGGCGCCGAGATCGATGGTGGCGGCGCCGAGATCGGCTTCATCGTCAGCCAAAGCGGCAAGGCCGGCGACGTAGGGCGATGCGACCATGGCTTCGACGCCGAGATGGCTGCGCTCGATTGTCAGCATCAGATTGCGGACGGTGGCGACATCGGCGGTGACCATGTGCATATCGACGCCGAAACGCTGGCCGAGCATGCCGCGCGGCTCGCGGATACCGGTGGCGGCGTCCAGCGCGTAGCCGATCGGCAGCGAATGCAGCACGGCGCGCCCGTCGCGCACCGAATGGCGGCTCGCCGCCGCCAGCACCCGCGCCCGGTCGCCATCGGTCACGGCGCCGCCGGCCAGTTCGATATTGGCGATGAAGCGCTCGCTGCCAAGCCGGCCGCCGGACAGCGAAACCACCACGGATTCAAGCTGCACGCCGGCGGTGCTTTCGGCCATGTCGATGGCCTGGCGGACCGCTTCCTCGGCTGAGATCAGATCGACCACGCTGCCGGCTTTCATGCCGCTGGCGGCGATATGCGAAAAACCAAGAACCCGGACGCCATGGCTGCGCCGGCGCAGCACGTCCTGCGGCGCCTGCGGCTCCAGCCTTGCGATCATGCAGACGATCTTGCTGGTGCCGATATCGAGCGCGGCCACCACCGCGGCGCGGCGCGGCGACACCGGCTTCATTTTCGGGGTCAGGTTGAAGCGAACGACGTTCACGCCTGGCCCCCTTTGCGGATCGATTTGCGCGCCTTCTCGGCCGCCTTGAGGGCGGCCTCGCGGGCGGTAGCGGCGTCGTCAGACAGCCGCACCGTGACCCGATCGGGACGACGCAGATCGACGGTGACGATGTCGCGCGCGAGCAACCGGTTGGCGCGGTCGAGATCGGCCAGCGTCCGCAGCGCCTGCTCCGGTTCGGTGTCGGGCAGCATCACTTTGACGCCGCCTTGCAGGTGCAGATTCCAGCGGCGCTCGGCCACCAGCACGGAGGCCTGGACCTGGCGGGCGATCGGCGGATGGCGCGCGATCAGCGCCAGGAAATCCGGCGCGGCGCGCTCGGCGCCGGCGCCGACGATCTGCGGCAGCGAGGCGAAACGCCGCGGCACAAATGACTCAAGGACGGTGCCGTCGGCAGCGATGAGCGCGACGCGGCCGTCCCGCTGCCACAGCGCGAACGGCAGACGCTCCTTGATCTCGATGCGCAGCCGGCCGGGATAAAGCTTGAGCACGGTGGCCTCGGCGATCCACGGATTGGCCATCAGGCGCTCGCGGGTCCGGGCGGCGTCGAGGAACAGCAGCGAGGAATGGCCGGTGATGCCGGCGAGCGCCAGAATGTCTTCGCGGCTGACTTCGCGTTCGCCGGCGAGCGCCACTTCGGAGATGCGGAAGCCGGCGCTGTTGGCGGCGGCGTCGCAGATGTCTTGCACCTGGGCGACGATCGTCGGCACATGCTCGCCTTTGACGGCGCCGTAACCGGCGCTGGCCAGCAACAGCAGCGCCGCGGCCGAGGAGCCGGCTCCGCGCGGCACGTCCCATTCAATGATCGTGTGGTACCAGTTCCGCACCGGCCGCATCCAGCGCGCCAGCGCCGCCGGCCAGCGGTACTGCGACCAGGCATGGTTCGCCCATGCGGCAGCCTGCAGCCGCGAAGCGGCCGCGGCACGCCTTCCCAGCTTTGGTTTTAGCGATTGAGCGAGGCGTCCTCGACCATCCATCGCGACCGGCTCTTCAAACGTTGTGCCCGAAACCTCAGGCCATGTGGGCAGCAAGTGCAGGCACGGGCGAGGGTTCGTCATGCCCGATCGGGGCTTCGGCGGGAGTCGGAACCCAGATGGGGCCGGCCTTCTGCCGTCGTTCAGCGGCCCCCTTCCACGCGCGCGACTCCCCGTCGCGATGCGCTTGAAACGCCGCTATGCCTACTCTTCGGGCTATTTGGTAAACGATTAGTAAAGTTTTACGGATCTGACCGATGTACCCGCAGGAAGCCGCGGCTGTGGCCGGACGGGCACTGTTTTACCGGTCCAGCGAGGCGTCCTCGACCATCCAGCGCGCCAGTTCCTCGAACGGCATGCCGGCATGCACGGCGAGTTCCGGCACCAGCGAGGTCTCGGTCATGCCCGGCTGGGTGTTGACCTCGAGGCAGGCGATGCCGCCAACCCCAGCAATGCTGTCGTCATAGCGGAAGTCGGCCCGTGTCACGCCCCGGCAGCCGAGCGCCCGGTGCGCCAGCAGCGCCAGCCGCCGGCATTCCTCGTAGACTTCGGCCGACACCGGCGCCGGCAGCAGATGCTTGGAGCCGCCGGGGGCATATTTGGCCTCGTAGTCGTACCATTTGGTCGCCGGAACGATCTCGATGACGCCGAGCGCCTTGTCGCCGACCACGGCGCAGGTCAGTTCCTTGCCGGGAATGAACGGCTCGACCAGCACCTTGTCGCCGAACGACCAGTCGGCGCGATTGAGTTCCTGCGGCGGATGGGCGTGATCCTCGCGGACAATGAACACGCCGACGGAGGAGCCCTCCGCCACCGGCTTGATCACGTAAGGTCGCGGCAGCAGATGCGCTTTCGCCGCCTCCAGCCGCGACACCACAACGCCGCCGGGCACCGGTACGCCGCCGGCCTTCAGCACGGTCTTGGCGATATCCTTCTGCATCGCGACGGCGGAGGCCATCACGCCGGAATGGCTGTAGGGAATGCCGAGGATCTCCAGCATGCCCTGCAGCGTGCCGTCCTCGCCGGGACGGCCATGCAGCACGTTGAGCACGCAATCGGGATTCAGTGCACGCAGCGTCGCGGCGATGTCGCGGTCGACGTCGATTCGGCTAACGCGGTAGGCGCCGAGACGGTCCAGCGCGTCGGCGCAGGCCTTGCCGGAGCGCAGCGATACCTCGCGCTCGGCCGACCAGCCTCCCATCAGAACGGCGACATGTTTGCTGGCGTTAATGGCGGCTCTCCGAATCAGGACTGAACGTTGACGTTATATAAGGGCCTTGCGGCCTAATACCCCAAGCCGGTGACCGCATTGCTAACGCGGATATTATTGGGGCAGGCAACGAAGCGAGGTGGCGCGTGATCGCAGCATGGCTCGATTTACCCTCGGCCGGGGTGTTTGCCGTCCTGATCGGTCTCTATGGCGCCGTTACCGGAGCAATTGCCTGGGCATCGTTTAGCCGGCCCTTGGGTCACGCCGTGCAGCGGCTCGACGGCGTGGTGCCGCCGTTTTTTACCGCGATCGCTATCTTGTTTGCCCTGATGACCGGCTTTCTCGCCAACGACATCGGCGACCGCAACCGGCACGCCGCACGCGCCGTGCAAACCGAAACCGCCGAGTTGCGCAATGTATTCACCTTGAGCGTGGCATCGGCCTCCGATATGCGCGAGATCCGCGATGCCTGGTCGGCTTATGTGAAGTCCGTCATCGCCGACGACTGGGCGGCCATGGAAAGCGGCCGGCCATCGGCGACGGCCGGCGCCGCCTTTGACGCCCTGCTCCGCGAGGTCAGCGATCCCAATATCGGCGCCACGGCCGGCCCGGCGGTCCAATCGGCTTTGCTCAACGCCGCTGTCCGCGTCGGCACCGCACGATCCGAGCGCGTGGCGCTGGCCTCCGACCGCACCAACGATCTCAAGTGGATGATGGTGCTGCTGCTCGGTGTCATGACGCTGGTCGCCATCGGCGTCGTGCATCTGCAACGCAGGAACGCGCAACTGGCGGCGCTGACGATCTTCGCCACGTCGACGGTCATTGCACTCGGCCTGATCGGGTTGCAGGAGCACCCGTTCGCCGGCCCTCTCAGCATCAGTCCGGCGCCGCTCCAGGAACTGCTCAAGCTGAACGGCTAGGCGATCCCGATCCGCTTGATTTCCCACTCGAGATCGACGCCGGACTGCGCCTTGACCCGGGCCCGTACGGTCTCGCCCAGCGTCTCGATGTCGGCCGCGGTGGCGTTGCCGAGATTGATCAGGAAATTGCAGTGCAGTTCGGACACCTGCGCGCCGCCGACGATGAGCCCCCGGCAGCCGGCAGCGTCGATCAGCTTCCAGGCGTTGTGGCCGGGCGGATTCTTGAAGGTCGAGCCGCTGGTGCGGTTGCGCGGTTGCGACGCCTCGCGCTTCTGCTTGATTTCGGCCATTTCCGCCGCGATCGTCTCCGGATCGCCGGGCCGGCCCTGAAACGTCGCGCGGGTGAAGATCACATCCTCCGGCGCACCCGAGTGGCGATAGGTGAACCCCATCTCGGCGTTGCTGAGGGTGACGATCTTGCCTTGCCGGTTGATGCCGCGCGCTTCGATCAGGACATCCTTGGTCTCGCCGCCATAGGCGCCGCCGTTCATCCGCAACGCGCCGCCAATGCCGCCGGGAATGCCGCTCAGGAAAGACAGCCCGGCGATGCTCGCCGTCTGTGCGGCGCGCGCGACGTGCGCATCGAGCGCGGCGGTGCCGGCCACGACGCGGTGGTTTTCGTCAGTGCTTATCTCGCCAAAGGCACGACCGAGCCGGATCACCATGCCCGGCACGCCGCCGTCGCGCACGATCAGGTTGGAACCGGCGCCGATCACGGTGACCGGCACGTCGGCCGGCAGATTGCGCAGGACATAAGCGAGATCGTCCTCGTCCTCCGGCATGAACAATGACTGCGCCGGGCCGCCGACGCGAAACCAGGTGAAGCTGTCGAGCGGCTGGTTGGCGATCAGCTTGCCGCGCAGTTGCGGCGCATACGCCTTGAGGTCGGCAGTGAAGTCGGGGAAGGTCATGGTCTCTATCATCACCGGGCTTGTCCCGGTAATCCCGATTAAAATGGCACTGCGTCCCTTATGGCTGGGACAATGCCGGGCATGACGGCGAATGGGGTAGTCGTCACGGCCCACAACGCCCCTACCCCAGCGCCTTCAGTTCCCCCGGCAGCGCATAGGCCCACTGCGTTATCGAACCGGCACCGAGCAACACGACATAATCCCCTGGCCTGGCCAGCCCCTTGACGATGCCGGCGAGGTTTTCCGGACCGTCGAGCGGCATGACCTGACGATGGCCGCGCGCGCGCAGCGCCTGCACCAGATGATCGCGGTCGACGCCCTCGATCGGCTGTTCGCCTGCGGCATAGACATTGGCGACGATCACGGCGTCGGCGTCGTTGAAGCAGGTCGAGAACGGCTCGAACAGCGACTTCAGCCGCGTATAGCGATGCGGCTGCACCACGGCGATCACCTGCCCCTTGGTCGACTCGCGCGCAGCTTTCAGCACCGCGGCGATTTCCACCGGGTGATGGCCATAGTCGTCGATGATGGTGGCGCCGTTCCATTCGCCGACTTTGGTGAAGCGCCGCTTGACGCCACCGAATTTACCAAGGGCGGCGCGGATCTTGTCGTCGGCAATGCCAAGTTCATGCGCCACCGCAATGGCCGAGGTGGCATTGAGCGCGTTGTGGCGGCCCGGCATCGGCAATTCGAGATCGCGGATGGCGTGGATTTCCTTGCCGTCGCGATCGCGGAACAGCACCGTGAAGCTCTGTTTGCCGCCGGCATTGCTGAGATCGACCAGGCGCACATCGGCCTGCGGATTTTCGCCATAGGTGACGATGCGGCGGTCGATGATGCGGCCGACCAGGCGCTGCACGATCGGATGATCGGTGCACATCACGGCGAAGCCGTAAAACGGCACGTTCTCGACGAAGTCGATGAAGGCGTCCTGCACCGCGGCGAAGGTGCCGAAGTGATCGAGATGCTCGGCGTCGACATTGGTGACGATGGCGACATCGGCCGGCAGCTTGAGAAAGGTGCCGTCGGACTCGTCGGCCTCGACCACCATCCAGTCGCCGGCGCCCAGCCGCGCATTGGTGCCATAGGCGTTGATGATGCCGCCGTTGATGACAGTCGGATCGAAGCCGCCGGAATCGAGCAGCGTCGCCACCATCGACGTGGTCGTGGTCTTGCCGTGGGTGCCGGCGATGGCGACGCAGCTTTTCAGCCGCATCAGTTCGGCCAGCATCTCGGCGCGGCGCACCACCGGCAGACGCTTGCCGCGCGCGGCGATGAGTTCCGGATTGTCCGGCTTGATCGCGGACGACACCACCAGCACGTCGGCGCCGTCGACGTTTTCGGCCTTGTGACCGATGAAAACTGTAATACCGAGATCGCGCAGGCGCTTGACGTTGGCGCCGTCGGCGACGTCCGAGCCGGTCACGGTGTAGCCGAGATTGGCCAGCACCTCGGCGATGCCGCTCATGCCGATGCCGCCGATGCCGACGAAGTGCACCGGTCCGATGTCGCGCGGCAGTTTCATGGGATCGTCCCCCGAGGTCGCAGATCCGCGAAGCGGACAGTATCTTCGGTGCATCGTTTAGGGCACCGCTTGGGAAATTGAAAGCGCCCCCGGATCGCCATCTTTATAAGCAAGAGAGACGGAACCGGGATCGGGCCGGGAGGTCAGAATGAATGCCGATATGAGGCCAAGACGCCGGTACTTGCCAGCCTCGCTGCTCGGCGTGGCCATGGCAGCTTCGCTTTTCGGCCCCGGCGCGGCGCTTGCGGCCACGCCAGTGCAGTTCGGTCCCAACCTAAACGCCAACGGCTGGCGGCTAATGACCTTTCCGCGCCGTGCCCCCGCTCAATTCACCGCTGCCGAGCCCGGAACGCTGGCGGTTCGCGCCGATCGTGGCGTCGCCGTATTATGGCGCCAGATCACACCGGCTGTGGCCAATCCCGTCAACGCGCGATGGCGCTGGCGGGTCGAAAGCAGCGTCGGTCCGACCGACCTTGCGCGCAAGGGCGGGGATGATCGAGCGCTCGCCGTCTACTTCGTTTTTTCCGATACCCTCGGAGGGAACGAGCCAATCGATCTCGGCAACGCCATGCGGTCGGGTCAGGCGAACATCTTGATTTATGTTTGGGGCGGCAGCGCACCTAAAGGCCGTGTCCTCGCATCGCCATATCTGGGCCGGAACGGACGCACCATCGTGCTGCAGTCGGCCGCCGATACGATCGGCAACTGGACCGCCGAGCGTGTTGACCTCAGCGCTGACTATCGCAAAGCGTTCGGCGGCGCCGCTCCCACACTTGTCGCCGTGGCGGTATCGTCGGATTCCGACGACACGTCGGGGATAAATGTCGGGGCAGTCGGCGACCTGACGATAAATCCCTGAGCGCCACAGCGACTGTCCATCCGACTTAAACTCGCGCCACCTGCAGCACAACATCCGCCAGCCGCTCGGCCGCGTCGATGATGCCCACGGACTTCGCTGCCGCCGCCATTTGCCCCAGGCTCGCCGGTTCAGCGGCGAGTGAAGCAATCTCGTCAGCCACGCGTTGCGGCGTGAAGGCGCGCTGTTCGATGCGGATCGCGCCGCCCGCCTCCTCCAGCATGCCGGCATTGTGGAACTGGTCCTGGTCCAGCGCATGCGGCAACGGTACCAAAAGCGATGGCCGCCCCATCGCGGTCAGTTCGGCAACGGTCGAGGCGCCCGAGCGTGCGATCACCAGATGCGCCGCCGCCATGCGTGCCGGCAAATCGGAAAAGAAAGGCGCGCATTCGGCTTCGACACCGAGCCGCGCATAGAGGCTGCGCACCGCGTCGATGTCTTCATCGCGCGCCTGCTGCACGACGGCCAGACGCGACCGCATCGCGGCTGTCATCTGTTCGATGGCCGCCGGCACGATCTCGGCCATCACGCGGGCGCCCTGGCTGCCGCCGAACACAAGCAAATGCAGCTTGCCCCCGACCATCGGCGTCGCATAGGGCGCCACCGCGGCGGCGATCACCGCCGGGCGGATCGGATTGCCGGTGAAGGCGATCTTGCCCTGCCAGCGCGCGTCGAGATTGCGCAGCGTCCGAAAACCGGTGGCGATGCGCGTCACGCGCGGTGCCAGAAAGCGGTTGGCGCGGCCCATGACGCTGTTCTGCTCGTGCAGCACGGTCGGCACACCGCGCAGGCTGGCCGCCAGCAGCGGCGGCACCGTCGGATAGCCGCCGAAACCAACCACCACCGCCGGGCGGATATTGCCAATCGCCGACCACGCCTTGACGGTGCCGAGCGCCAGCGACGACAGCGTGCGCGCCAGCGCCACCGGATTGCGGCCGCGCACGGTGGCGCTCGGGATGATGTGAACGGCGCGGGCCGGAAACTTGAAGTGCGCGGCGCGTGTGTCGGTGGCGAGGTCGATGGTCATCCCCCGCCGTTCCAGCACCACCGCCAGCGCCTCGGCTGGAAACAGGTGGCCACCGGTGCCGCCGGCGCAGAGCAGGATGAGTTTGGAGTCACTCGGCATTTGTATGCCTCACCATAGATTGAGTCCGATCCGTCATCCTGAAGGAGCGAGCGCAGCGAGCCTCGAAGGATGCCGGCCAGGCTCTCGGGCCGTCGCCCTTCGAGGCCCGGCGCAATGCGTCGGGCACCTCAGAGTGACGGATTAACTCACGCCGGACTTCCCGCCGGGGCCAGCTCCGGCGCCAGCATTGCGGCTCTGGGCTGCTCACGGGTCAGCGCCAGCAACATGCCCATCGCATAGGCCAGCGACAGCATCGACGAGCCGCCATAGGAGATGAACGGCAGGGTCATGCCCTTGGCCGGGATCAGATGCAGATTGACCGCCATGTTGATGGCCGACTGGGTGGCAAACAACATGGTCAGGCCGGCCGCTGCGAAGCGCGTGAACGGATCGTCATTCCCCATCGCACGCAACAGCGAGCGGATGACAATGAAGGCGAAAAGCAGCGCCAGCACCAGGCACAGCGCGATACCGAATTCCTCCGCGGCGACCGCGAACACGAAATCGGTATGGCTCTCCGGCAGCATCCGCTTCACGGTGCCCTCGCCCGGCCCGCGTCCGAACCAGCCGCCGCGCAGAAACGACTCGTTGGCAAGGTCGAGGTTGAAGGTGTCGCCGGAGGCCGGATCGAGGAAGCGCTGAATGCGGCGCGTCACGTGCGGCACGGTGAAATAGGCGCCGAGCAAGCCGATACCGGCGACGCCCGCGATACCGAACACCCAGACCAGCCGCATGCCGGCCATGAAGAACAGCGCGCTCCAGACCAGCACGACCAGCATGGTCTGGCCGAAATCCGGCTGCACCACCAGAAGCGCCACAACCGCCAGCAGCAACGCCAGCGACAAGGTGTTCGCCGGCATATCCGGATTTTTGGCCGACTCGGCGAACAGCCAGGCGGTCAGGATGACGAAAGCCGGCTTGAGGAATTCGGACGGCTGAATGTTGATGCCGAAAATGACCAGCCATCGCCGTGCGCCCTTGATCTCGGCGCCGAAATACGGCGTCGCCGCCACCATGATCAGGCTCACCGCGAACACCAGCAGCGCCAGCCGCCGGATCTGCCGCGGATTGAGAAACGACACCGCCAGCAGCACGGCGATGGTCGGGAAGAGAAACAGGATATGACGGTTGACGAAATAGAACGGGTCGAGCCCTAGGCGCCCGGCCACCGGCGGGCTCGCCGCCAGCGAAAGCACGACGCCGGCCAGCATCAGCGCGCCGATGGCAGCCAGCGTCAACCGGTCGACGGTCCACCACCATTCGCCGAACGGCGTGCGTTTCGCGCGCGAGATCATGGTCCGGAATTCCCCATGCCGCAGGAGCGGCCGGTCAATTCCTGACCTGACACGGTTGACGAAGCATTAATGGTTTCGGCGGGAATGAAAACTTCGCCCGGCTACGGCTGCCGATTGATGCCCGGAATCGCCCGCACCAGATCGGTAAAGGCTTTGCCGCGCACCTCGAAGTTCGGGTACTGGTCGAACGAGGCGCAGGCCGGCGACAGCAGCACCACCGGTTCCGGCGCGTCGGAGGCTGCCGCATCGCGCGCGGCCGCGTCGGTGGCGGCCGACATCACCCCGGCGATCTCGCAGGGCACCTTGCCGTCCAGCGTACGGGCGAAATCCGGCGCCGCCTCTCCAATCAGATAGGCCTTGCGGATGCGGGGGAAGAATTCGGCCAGGCTGTCGATACCGCCGGTCTTCGGCTTGCCGCCGGCGATCCAGAAAATGTCCGCAAAGCTGGCCAGCGCCTTGGCTGCGGAATCGGCATTGGTCGCCTTGGAATCATTGACGAACAGGACTTTGCCCTTGCGGCCGATCTGCTGCATGCGGTGCGCAAGACCGGGAAAGCTGACGAGGCCCTTCTGAATGTCCGCCAGATCCAGCCCGAGGGCGACGCAGGCCGCGACCGCGGCGGCGGCATTTTGCGCATTGTGCTCCCCGCGCAGCGACCCGATGCCGGCCAGTTGCGCCACCGGATAGCTCTTGCCGGCGACCGCGCGCATGATGCGGCTGCCGTCGGCGAAATAGCCGTCGCGCAATGGTGACACCACCGAGACCCGCACTACCGTCTTGCCGGCGCGCTCGATGCGGTCGGCGGCGGCACGCGTGTAGCGGTCGTCGACGCCGATCACCGCCGAACCGCCCGGCTCGACGCCGGCCGCCAGCAGCGTCTTGATGGCGGCGTAATTTTCCATGGTGCCGTGGCGGTCGAGATGATCTTCCGACACATTGAGGAGAATGCCGACGGTGGCATGCAGCGAGGGTGCGAGGTCGATCTGATAGGACGACACCTCGACCACATAAGGCCTTCCGGCCGCGAACGGCTCCAGCTCCAGCACCGGCACGCCGATATTGCCGCCCATCTGCACGTCGTGCCCGGCGCTTCGGAGCAGATGGGTGATCAGCGCCGTGGTGGTCGACTTGCCGTTGGTGCCGGTGATGGCGATCAGCGGGCAATTCAGCCCCGACGCCGCGCGTTCGCGGCAGAACAGCTCGATGTCGCCGATGATCTCGACGCCTTCCCGCCGCGCACGCGCCGCGGTCCAGTGCGGCGTCGGATGCGTCAGCGGCACGCCAGGAGCCAGCACCAGCGCCGCGAGCTGCGACCAGTCGATATCCGCGAGGTTCTGCGTGATCAGGCCGGCCGCCTGGGCGTCGGCGAGCTTCGCCTCGCTGTCGTCGTACGCGATCACCTCGGCACCACCGGCCACCAGAGCGCGCGCCGACAGCAGGCCCGAGGCGCCGAGCCCGAACACGGCAACCTTCTTCCCGGCGAAGTCATGTACAGGAATCATGCGCGATGCAGCGTTCTCTTTCCGACGACGCTCTTCTAGCGCACCGGCAGCCTGAAGTCCTCTCCCAAAGCAACGCGAAGCGTTACCTTACGCAGAACCTGGCCCCGGCTGCCCCGCGGCAGGTTTCACCCGCGCGGCACTGCTGGTTTGTCGTACATGGCGACGTGCACCGCAGCGTGTTCGTTGCTTCATTGGTGCACAGAAGGCTGCAAGCATTATTCGTGTTCGTGCAGCCGAAAAGTCTGCCCAAGGCATTGCACTCGACATATGCGCGCTGAGAATAGCGCCTGCATCGATCGGTGCCGCCGCAATCGCTGTTGCTCGAACATGAGGATCTCGCCTGCGCGAAGGCGTCGGTCGGCACGGCCGTGACGGCCAGCGTTACCGTGAAGACCGCTGTCAGGATCAGCAGGAAAGCCGCAATTGATTTCATGACGCCCCCCGGTTGCCAGAACGGGGAAAATTCTGCGCCCGGCACCGGACGTTGTCAAACAGGGCGTGTATCGGCACCGAATTCGCGCATAGGGCGCAACGGCGCGACGTGCGGCTCTGTCGCGGGTTAGCGCAATTTCAGGCTCGCCAGCCCGGCAAGCGCCAGCACCACGGCGACGATCCAGAACCGGATCACGATCTGCGGCTCGGTCCAGCCCAACTGCTCGAAATGGTGGTGGATCGGCGCCATCTTGAACACGCGCTTGCCGGTCAGCTTGAACGACACCACCTGCACGATCACCGACACGGCTTCGAGCACGAACAGGCCGCCGACGATCGCCAGCACGATCTCGTGCTTGATCGCCACCGCGATGGCGCCAAGCATGCCGCCCAGCGACAGCGAGCCGGTATCGCCCATGAAGATCGACGCCGGCGGCGCGTTGAACCAGAGAAAGCCAAGGCCCGCGCCGATCACCGCGCCGCAAAGCACCGCCAGTTCGCCGGTGCCGGCGACATAGCGGATCTGCAGATAGTCGGAGAACAGCGCGTTGCCGACGAGGTACGAGATCAGAGCGAAGGTCGCCGCGGCGATCATCACCGGCACGATGGCGAGGCCGTCGAGGCCGTCGGTGAGATTGACCGCATTGCCGGCGCCGACGATGACGAAGGCGCCGAACAGCACGAAGGCATAGCCGAGGTTGATCGCCAGATCCTTGAAGAACGGAAACACCAGCGAGGTCGACACCGGCGGTCGGCCGAGGTTCGCCAGTGCCATGCAGGCAACGATCGCGACCAGCACTTCAGCCATCAGCCGGGTGCGGCCGGCAAAGCCGGCATGGGTCTGCTTGGTGACCTTGAGATAATCGTCATAAAAGCCGATCACGCCGAAGGCGAGTGTGACGCCGAGCACGATCCAGACGTAAGGGTTGGCCGGGTTCGCCCAAAGCAGGGTCGACACCAGCATACCGGACAGGATCATCAGCCCGCCCATGGTGGGCGTGCCCTTCTTGGTGAGATGCGACTGCGGACCGTCGGTGCGGATCGGCTGGCCCTTGCCCTGCTTCAGGCGCAACATGTCGATGATCGGGCCGCCGAACAGAAACACGAACACCAGCGCGGTAACGATGGCGCCGCCGGTGCGGAAAGTGATGTAACGGAAGACGTTGAAAAACGAGACCGTGTCGGATAATTGGGTCAGCCAATACAGCATTGATCAAATCCTGCGGATCTCATTCGCGGCGCTTTATCACGCGCCTGTGGTCGCCTGGTCGGGCACGGCGGAGCGGGGAAACTGCCGTTCCAGTGCCTTGACGATCGGACCCATCTTCGAGCCCAGCGAACCCTTCACCATCACCGCATCGCCGGCACGGATGGCGTCGAGCACGGCCGGTTCCAGTTCCGCCGCCGTCCCGGCATAGCCGCCCCGGCGGCCGGAGGGAAGTGCCTCCCACAGCGCCTTCATCTGCGGACCGGAGCAATACACAAGATCGATGCCGGCGGCCTCAATGGGCTGCGCCAGCGCGCGGTGCAGCGCCGCCGCCTGATCGCCCAGTTCCAGCATGTCACCGAGGACGGCGATGCGGCGGCCGCGTTCGCCGACCTTGGCCTGACCGAGCAAAGCCAGCGCTGCCGCCATCGACGCCGGGTTGGCGTTGTAGCTTTCGTCGATCAGCAGCGCGCTGCCGCCGGGCACTGCCAGCGACGCACGGGCGCCGCGGCCGGTGGCCGGCTTCAAGTTGTTCAGCGCCAGCGCCGCCAGCGCGAGGTCGCCGCCCGCCAGCGACACCGCCGCAAGCACGCCAAGCGAATTGAGCACCAGATGCTTGCCCGGCGCGCCGAGCTTGTAGGTGACGTCCTGGCCGAGAATGGACGCATGCACGCAGGAACATTCCGGGTGTAGACACATCCTGGTCAGGTGCGCGTCGGCTTCGGCATGTTCGCCGAAGGTGACGATGCGGGCCACGCCGGCCGCTTTGGCGGCGGCGGCAAGCCGCGCGTACTGGCTGTTGTCGCGGTTGAGCACGGCGACACCGCCCGGCTCGAGGCCTGAAAAGATCTCGGCCTTGGCGTCGGCGATCTTTTCCAGCGACCCGAAATATTCCAGATGCACCGGCGCGACGGTGGTGACGATCGCCACATGCGGCCGCACCAGTTGCGTCAGCGGCGTTATCTCACCGGCATGGTTCATGCCGATCTCGAATACCGCATAGGCGACCGTGGCCGGGCAGCGCGCCAGCGACAGCGGCACGCCCCAGTGATTGTTGTAGGAGGCTGCCGATGCATGCGTTTCGGCCTCGGCCGAGAACGCCAGCCGCAGCGCTTCCTTGGTGCCGGTCTTGCCGACCGAGCCGGTAACGACAATCACCTTGCCCTGCAGCCGCGCGCGTGCGGCACGGGCCAGATCGCGCAAGCCTTCCAGCACATCGTCCACCGCCAGCAGCGGCACATCGGCGGCAAAGCGGCCACGTTGTGCGCGCGCGGTCACGGCAAGGCCGCCGCCTTGCTTCAGCGCCGCCTCGACGAAATCGTGGCCGTCGCGGTTGTCGCCCTGGATGGCGAAGAAGGCTTCGCCTGCGCCGATGCTGCGGGTGTCGATGGAGATGCCCGAAACGCCGTCCGGCAACGCCCCGGAAGCGTCGGCCTTCATGGCGGCCGCCATGTCGGAAAGGGTCCACAAAGAAGTCATTGGCGGCCTCGTGTCCCGGGCGCGGCGCAGCGCGCAGCGGTGCGCCGCAGAACCGGGACCTTCAAACAGTGAAAATCCGAAACGGTCCCGGGTCTGCAGCGCAGCACGAAGACGTGCTGCGCTGCGCCCGGGCCACGAAAGTCATGCCTGCTCATGCCGCCGCTCCCTTCAGCGCCGCGGCTACCGCGTCGTGATCCGAAAACGGAATGACTTTGTCGCCGACGATCTGCCCCGTCTCATGGCCCTTGCCCGCGATGAGCAGCACGTCGCCCTCCTTTAGCGCGGCAATGCCGGCGCGGATCGCCTCGTTGCGGTCGCCGATCTCGATGGCGCCGGGTGCCGCCGCCAGAATAGCGGCACGGATCGCGGCCGCGTTCTCGCTGCGCGGATTGTCGTCGGTGACGATGACGCGGTCGGCATTCTCCTGGGCAATGCGGCCCATGATCGGGCGCTTGCCCTGGTCGCGGTCGCCGCCGCAGCCGAACACGACGATGAGTTGGCCCTTGGCATAAGGCCGCAGCGCGGCCAGCGCTTTCGCCAGCGCGTCGGGCTTGTGCGCGTAGTCGATGAAGATCGGCGCGCCGTTGTGCGTGCTGGCCAGTTCCAGACGGCCCTTGGCGCCGGTCAATGTCTCCAGCGCCGGGAACACCTTCTCGGGATCGGAGCCGGTGGCAATGGCCAACCCGGCCGCGACCGCTGCGTTCTGTACCTGGAAGCCGCCGACCAGCGGCAGCTTGATGGTATACCGGCGGCCGGCATAGGCCAATTCGACGACTTGCGCGAAGCCCTCGATGGTGCCGCCGACCAGCCGGATGCCATCGCCCTTCTCGCCGACGGTGATGATCTTCAGGCCGCGCTTTTCCGCCGCCGCCACCACCTGCCCGGCGTAGCAGTCGTCGACATCGATGACCGCCGTGCCGTCGGCTGCGATCAACTCGTCGAACAGACGCCGCTTGGCGGCGAGGTAATTCTCGATGGTCGGATGATAGTCGAGATGATCGCGCGACAGATTGGTGAAGGCGCCGGCGGCGATGCGGACGCCATCGAGCCGGCGCTGGTCGAGCCCGTGCGAGGAGGCTTCCAGCGCCAAATGGGTCACGCCCTCGCCCGCCAGTTCATCGAGCGTGCGGTGCAGGTCGACCGGATCGGGGGTGGTCAGCGAGCCGTAGGTTTCGCCCTTGGGCGACACCACGCCGACGGTGCCGATGCTGGCCGCAGGCAGACCGAGCGATTCCCAGATCTGGCGCGTAAACGCAGCCACCGATGTCTTGCCGCTGGTGCCGGTGACGGCGGCGATGACCTTGGGCTGGCGCGGATAGAAACCGGCCGCGGCAATAGCCAGCGCGCGGCGCGCATTCTTCACCTGAACGAAAGCGACAGTGTCCGGCAGACCGTCTGGCTTCAGTTCGGCGGCGACCGCGACGGCGCCGGCCTTGACCGCCAGCGCTGCAAACGTTGCGCCGTCGGCCCTGGCCCCGGCGATGGCGACGAACAGAAAGCCCGGTTTGACCTTGCGGCTGTCGGCAGCAACGCCGGTGATCTCGAGCGAACCCAGGCTCGCTCCCGCGTCGGACAGGAGAGCGGCGAGCTTCACGGTGTGCCCTTTGCGCCCGCCAGGATCAACTGCTCAGCCTTCGGCAGATCGAGGCGCGGCTTGATGTCGAGCAGCGGCGCGACGCGCTCGATCACCTTGGCGGTCACCGGCGCAGTGTTCCAGCCGGAGGTGGCGTAGCCGTGTGAGTCGGGCGTGGGTTGCGGCTCGTCGATCATGATCAGCAGAAGGTAGCGCGGCTTGTCGGACGGAAATATGGAGGTAAAACTGTTCAGGAGCTTGGTCTTGGAGTAGCGGCCATTGACCACTTTTTCCGACGTTCCGGTTTTGCCGCCGACATAATAGCCCGGCACATTGGCACGCGAGCCGCTGCCCTTCTCCACGTTCAACCGCATCAGATAGCGCATCTTGTCCGACGTCTCGGGCTTGATGACGCGGCGGGCCAGCTTGTCGGCTTCGGCCTGGTCCCTTTTGAGAAAGGTCGGCGGAATAAGCTTGCCGCCGTTGACCAGCGCGGAAATGCCCATTACCGCCTGCAGCGGCGCCACCGACAGGCCGTGGCCGAAGGCGATGGTCACCGTATTCAGCTCACCCCAGCGCTTCGGCAGCAGTGGCTCGGCGCTCTCCGGCAGTTCGGTGCGAAGCCGGTCGAGCTGGCCGAGCTTCTTCAGGAAGGCCTGATGATAATCGACGCCGAGCGCCAGCGCCATGCGCGCGGTGCCGATGTTCGACGAGTAGGTGAAGATTTCCGGCACCGTCAGCACGCGCTTCTGGCCCTTGTAATCGTTGATGGTGAAGCGGCCGTAACGCAGCGGCACGCGCGCGTCGAAGGTCGAGTTCAGTCCGATCCGCCCGCTGTCGAGCGCCATCGCCAGCGTCAGCGCCTTGAAGGTCGAGCCCATTTCATAAACACCGGTGGTGAGCCGGTTGATGCGCGTCGGATCGTTGGCCTCGCGCGGATTGTTCGGATCGTAGTCAGGCACCGAGACCAGCGAGACAATCTCGCCGGTGTTGACGTCGGCGATCAGGCCGGCGGCCGCCTTGGCCCGATACTTTTCGAGCGCCGCCACCAGTTCTTCGCGCATGGCGAACTGCACCCGCAGATCGAGCGCCAGTTCGACCGGCTTCTGCAACCGGTCGACGGCAAAGCCGGCCATATGCAGCGCCGCCAGCCCCTGCCCGTCCAGCCACTTCTCAATGCCGGCAATGCCCTGGTTGTCGATATTCACGTGTCCGATCTCGTGCGAGACCACCGGGCCGTTCGGATAGACGCGCTTGTTTTCCGGCAGGAAGCCGAGGCCGGGAATGCCGAGCCGGTGGATCTCCTGGCGCTGCTTCGGCGTGATGTCGCGCCGGAGCCAGGCGAAACCGCGCTTCGACGACAGCCGGTCGCGCACTTCGTTGGCGTCAAGATCGGGCAACACCGCCGTCAGCAGTTCGACCGCCTCGTCGACATCGATGATCTTGCGCGGCTCGCCGAACAGCGAGGGCATCTTGACGTCGGTAGCGAGCAGCAAGCCGTTGCGATCGAAGATATCCGGACGCGCGGTACCGGTAGCGTCCTGACCGACGCTGCGGCGTCCATCGCTGCCGTCGCCGGTGGTGGCGAACATCACCAGGCGCAACGCGATGACGCAATAGACCGCGGAAAAGGCGACGATGGCGAGACCGAGCCGCGCCTTGGCCTTCACATTGCGATCGACGTCGCGGCCGTAGAGCGCCGCGTAAATCCAGCGCTGCACGCGGGAGCCGGCCTTGTTCGGTGCTGCGGGTGCATTCCTGTCGGTCATCGTGGCGCCTTTGGCACGCCGATGCTGCCGGTTGCATCTGGCATCAGCGGCGCAATCATGGCGCCGATCGGATCATTGCCCGGCGGCGCGACGTATACCGGCGGCCGCTCGGGCACCCGGTCGAAACTGTCGAACTGGGTCGGATGCACCTGGCGCAAGTGCGGCAGGTGGCGCGAGGCCAGGCCTTTTATGCGGTCGGGCGAGTCGAGCCGCGCCCATTCGGCACGGAGATTGGCGACGGCTTCGCGCTCCTTGCGCAGTTCGCCGCGCAGCTTGGCGACGCGCTCGAGCTGCAGCGTCGAATCGAACTTGATCTTGTAGACGAAGGACGCCGCCATGATGAGCAGGCCGATCACCAGAATATTGAGGAGACGCATCGATCAGCGCCCCTTCATGACGTCGGCGAGCGATGGCAGACGCGGCAGCAGGCCGTCCGGCGTGCCGGCGCGCGGCGGCGCTTCGGTGCGTTCTGCAGCGCGCAGCTTGGCCGAGCGCGCGCGCGGATTGCGCGAAAGTTCGGCTTCGCCGGCCGTCACCGGCTTTTTGGTGATCACACGAAATGTCGGATCGGGGCGGATGAGTTCAGGCGCGTGACGCGAGACGCCGCGGGTTTCGCTGCGCTCGATCAGGAACGACTTGACGATGCGGTCCTCGAGCGAATGGAACGAGACCACCACCAACCGCCCGCCCGGCTTGAGAACGCGTTCGGCGGCGGCAAGCGCCGCGACCAGTTCGCCCAGTTCGTCGTTCACGAAAATTCGCAGCGCCTGAAACGTGCGCGTCGCCGGATGGATTTCGTTGGGCTTGGAACGCACCACGCGCCCAACAATGTGCGCCAGCGCCCCGGTGGTCAGGATCGGCGTCTCGGTGCGGGCGCGCACGATGGCGCGGGCGACACCGCGCGAATGGCGCTCCTCGCCGAGCAGGAAAATGATGTTGGCGAGATCGCGCTCTTCAGCGTGAGCCACGACATCAGCGGCGCTCGGGCCATCGCTGCCCATGCGCATGTCGAGCGGCCCGTCGAAGCGGAACGAGAAGCCGCGTTCCGGGGTATCGAGTTGCATCGAGGAGACGCCGAGATCGAGCACGACGCCGTCGACCGCATCAACCCCGGTCTCGCGCGCCACCGCGTCGAGGTTGGAAAACTGATCCTCGATCAGGGTCAGGCGGCCGCGCGCCGCGTCGACCATGCCGGCGCCGCGCGCGATGGCGGTCTGGTCGCGATCGATGCCGACCACCCGGCAGTCCGCGGCGGCAAGGATCGCGCGCGTGTAGCCGCCGGCACCGAAGGTCCCATCGATATAGACGCCGCCGTCCGCGACCTTGAGGAGATCGAGCACCTCGGCGCCAAGCACGGGAATATGCGGGGCGGAGTCGCCCGCAACATCCATCGGGCCATCGCTGCCCGCCGTCATGGGCGTGCTCCGGATGTCGCCGATCGACAGCGCCGCCTCTCCTTGAAATGGAGGCAGACCACGATGCGCAGTGAAGAATGGCCGGACATCAGAGAGCATCATGGGCATCGGATTAGATGACCGGACCCCGGCCAATGCCTGAGCCCGGATCACACACTGAGGGACAGTGCATTAACGGCCCTTAAACTTAATAATTTGTTGCGGCGGAGTGACTTAGCGGCGAGTTCCGCCGTCCGGGTTCCCGGCCTCACGCCTGATTGCGGTTCCTGACGGGCGATAAATTGACGCGCGGCAAAGGAACAGGGGTTTCGTCATCGCGTTGACCGGGGACAGCCGGGCCCCCTCCGGCCCGGAACCCGAGTTCCTGATGCGATTTAAAGTTCCAACCAACCAGGAGCCTGACATGATCAGCATCCACAAGCTCACGATCGGTGCCGCCGCCGCCGCTTTGATGGCGTCGACCGCGGTGGCGCAGACGCCGGCGCCGACGGCGCCCGCCAACACCCCACCGGCTGCAACCGCTCCGGCCGCGACCGCGCCGGCAATGACGCCGGGCGGCACCACCGCCCCCGACATCGTCATGTCGCAGAAACCCGATCAGTGGCTGGCGTCGAAATTCCGCGGCACAGACGTGCTCGGCGCCGATGACACCAAGATCGGCGACGTCAGCGATATCCTGTTCGACAAGACCGGCAAGATCGACGCCTTCGTCATCAGCGTCGGCGGCTTCCTCGGCGTCGGCGCCAAGAGCGTGGCGTTGTCGCCAGCCTCGTTTGACGTGGTGCCCGGCAAGGATGGCGGTGCCGACCAGCTGAAGCTGTCCATGTCCAAGGAGCAGCTGACGCAGGCGCAGAACTTCGAGCCGTATCAGCCGCCGCGCACAACCACCGGTGCCAATCCGGGCGGCAGCCCGCGGCCGATGAACACCGCGCCGGCCACCGGCCGCTAAGCAGCCGGCTCACTTGAGCCAAGTCGTACATTCGGCCCGGATGGGTAACCCGTCCGGGCCGAATCCTGTGTGACATCGTCTTGCTTTTTTAATGCGGCGCGGTGAAAGATGCAGACGTCCCGCGCTTCGCGCCCAGTTCACCTTGGCTCCGGCCCTATGCCCGTCTTCCAGCCGGATTCCTTTATCGTCGCCGAGGTCAGACCCTCGGCAAATCACGACGAGCGCAAGGACGCGCGCTTGCCGGACATGATCCTGCTGCACTACACCGGCATGGCCACCGGGGAAGCGGCGCTGACGCGTCTGTGTTCGCCCGAGAGCAAGGTGTCGTCGCATTACGTCGTGTTCGAGGATGGCCGCATCGTGCAATGCGTGCCGGAGGCGTTGCGCGCCTGGCACGCCGGCGTGTCGTCGTGGGCCGGAGAGACGGATATCAACTCGCGGTCGATCGGCATCGAAATCGTGAACCCCGGTCATGAATTCGGCTACACGGATTTTCCGCTGCGGCAGATCGCGGCGGTGATCTCGCTGTGCAAGTCGATCGTGACGCGGCGCGGCCCGATCGCCGCCGACCGCATCCTCGGCCATTCCGACGTGGCGCCGGCGCGCAAGCAGGACCCGGGCGAGAAATTTCCCTGGGAATTGCTGAGCGAGTCCGGCATCGGCCACTGGGTGCGCGCCGCGCCACTCGATCTCACCGGCACCACGATCAAGCCGGGCGATCGCGGCGACACCGTCACCCGGCTGCAACGCGCGCTTCGCGCCTATGGCTATGGCATCGAGGAAACCGGCGTCTTTGATGAGGCGACCGGCCTGGTCGTCACCGCATTCCAGCGCCATTTCCGTCCGGCCCGGGTCGACGGCATCGCCGATCCTTCGACGCTGCTGACGCTGAGGGCGCTGATCGAGACCAGACCGGCGGCGCCTTGACCGCACCGCCGGCACACCCTTGACGCGGCACGCCCTCACCCCCACACCTGTCCCTGTCAGTCGGCCGGACGGCCGCCGCGGCTAGGCCCGAAAGGGTGCCGGGGAGGAAAGTCCGGGCTCCATGGACGAACGGTGCCGGATAACGTCCGGCGGGGATGGCGCTGCGCAAGCGGCGCCAGCCTCAGGGACAGTGCCACAGAAAACAGACCGCCCCGGCTGCGTTGTGTATTGGCCGGGGTAAGGGTGAAACGGTGGGGTAAGAGCCCACCGCGCTTCCGGCAACGGCGGCGGCACGGCAAACCCCACCGGGAGCAAGACCGAATAGGAATGACGCAGAAGCGCAAGCTTCAGGTCCGTCCGGGCCGGTCATTCGGGTAGGTTGCTTGACGCGCCGGGCAACCGGCGCGCTAGAGGAATGGCCGTCACGTTCGCGGGTTTTCCCGCGGGCCATACAGAACCCGGCTTACAGGCCGGCTGATATGTTGAAGGGGGCTCGGTGGGAAATCACCGGGCCCCCGCCAATTTGGGGGAAACGTACAAGGGCGGCGGCAACGCCCGCGCGCCCATTGCACATCGCCAGTTCGTCAATAATCCTGTCGCTCGAGGCAACTCCGCATCAACTATCGCTTCCGCGCGTATCGATAACGCTGTAGCGTTGTTCCAGAGGGCCAAAAAGACCGATCGTTCTTTCGCGACCCAATCGCCCAAAGAACGACGGTCAACTTCCAGTCCAAGAGCCAAATACATCTAAATATTGAATGGCGAAGGTTGAACCTTCGGCATCGTGGCGACGACGAATAGACGCGGGAACTATCCCGCGATCAGGAGGCGCGCGTGGTTACCATTCTTTCGCGGCTTTTGCCGCTGCTTTTGCTCGCCCAGATTTTGGCTGCCGGGGCTTTCGCGCAGCAACCCGCTCAACCCTTCAACATGTACCAGGGGGACGCCGTCGTCACCGGGTTTTCCGGAACGATCGCGCCTGAACCGACGAAACCGCTGCCGCCGAACAAAACCGCCATCGATCTGACTTTCATCAATCCGGATGGCCCGTCCGCGCGCATCGTCAACATCGCCCAGCCCGGTCATTTATGGGATGGCCGCCTGTTCACGGCACCCAAGACCTTCGATGTCCTTGCCAGAGACGTCGGTCAGGTATTCGGCATTGCGTTCGACGATGCGGAGCAACCGAACATCTACCTCGCCGCAACATCGGCGTTCGGCCTCAACCTCGTCAGCCGCGGACGCGACGGCCGCCCCGAGCGAAGAAAGAAGGGCGGTCCCGGCGCCGGCTGGATGAGCGGTCAGTTCGGTCTCGACCTGCAAGGCGGACCGGGCGCCATCTACAAGATCGATGGCCGTACCGGCGTCGCCAGCCTGTTCGCGAACGTTACGCTGGACGGCGTGCCCAATCCCGGCGCCGGTCTCGGCAACATGGCCTACGACGCCGCGCACAGGCAGTTGTTCGTTTCCGATCTCTACACCGGCATGATCCACCGCTTCGACCTCGATGGCAAAGAGCTCGACCGCTAT
>JAUXXH010000036.1 GCA_030684935.1 Pseudolabrys sp.
TTCCTGCAGACCCGAGAGCTTCTTCTCGTAGATCAGGATGTAGGGGTCTTCCATCTCAACGCGCATCTTGTCGGCGTTGGTGATGAAGTAGGGCGAGATGTAGCCGCGGTCGAACTGCATGCCCTCGACGATGTCGAGTTCGGTCTCGAGCGACTTGGCTTCTTCGACCGTGATCACGCCTTCATTGCCGACCTTCTGCATCGCCTTGGCGAGGAAGTCGCCGATCTCGCGATCGCCGTTGGCGGAGATGGTGCCGACCTGGGCGATCTCTTCGTTCGACGTGACCTTCTTGGAGTTGGCCTTCAGATGCTCGACGACCGCTTCGACGGCGAGATCGACGCCGCGCTTGAGGTCCATCGGGTTCATGCCGGCGGCGACGGCCTTGGAGCCTTCGCGGACGATGGCCTGGGCCAGCACGGTGGCGGTGGTGGTGCCGTCACCGGCGAAGTCGGACGACTTCGAGGCGACTTCGCGCACCATCTGCGCGCCCATGTTCTCGAACTTGTCTTCGAGTTCGATTTCCTTGGCGACGGTGACGCCGTCCTTGGTGATGCGGGGAGCGCCGAACGACTTGTCGAGCACGACGTTGCGGCCCTTGGGGCCGAGCGTCACCTTGACGGCGTTGGCGAGGATGTCGACGCCGCGCAGCATGCGGTCGCGCGCGTCGACGGAGAATTTAACGTCTTTGGCAGCCATTTGAGTTTGCTCCGATTGTGTGGAAGCGCCACTTTCTCGCCTGTCATCGCCGGGCTTGTCCCGGCGATCTCGCTTGGGAAGGCAGTGCCCTCCTGATCGGGATGGCCGGGTCAAGCCCGGCCATGACAGCCAAAAAATTCAGCGCCGAACGATTCCGTTAGTGTGTGCTTAGGCGGCTTTCTTCTTGGCGGCGGCGCCGCCTTCGATCACGCCCATGACGTCGGATTCCTTCATGATGAGGAGATCCTGGCCGTCGATCTTGACCTCGGTGCCCGACCACTTGCCGAACAGCACGGTGTCGCCGACCTTGAGGTCGATCGGGATCAGCTTGCCGGCTTCGTCGCGGCCACCAGGGCCGATGGCGACGATCTCGCCCTGCGAGGGCTTCTCTTTGGCGGTGTCGGGAATGATGATGCCGCCGGCGGTCTTTTCCTCGGCATCGATGCGCTTGACGACGACGCGGTCGTGCAGCGGGCGGAACTTCATAGTGTCCTCCTAAGTTATTGAAAGGGTAGTCTTTTCGGTGGCCGGGGTCCCTGAGCCAACCCCTTGGGCCGGCAAATGGGAGCCTCCACCGGAGCCTGCAAGGGCCCTCGGGAAATTTCTTAGCACTCATCTCGGGCGAGTGCCAACAATTTTTAAAACGGACGGATTTTCAGCGACTTAAGTCGCCCCTCCGACTGCGTTGTGTGCCGTGCGATTCGCGCTGTCGCGCGACATTGTTAGCCGGTGCCGCCAGTTGCTGCTAACGCCTTGAATTTACACAGTTTGTTTACAGTTTTGGCTTGCAATGACCGGTGCCGGGATTGGAAACTTCACGTCGTTCAAACGGAGAACGCGAATGGTTTCGACAGGTGCAGTTTCGGAAGACTTCCGCAAGCAGGTCGACGGTTTCGGCCTGACCACCGCCCACATCCTCTATCGCCGCCCTGACCACCAATGGCTGCTGCAATCGTATGTGTGGCAGGCCTACGACCTGTTTCCGAAGTTTCCCGAGCTGCAGAAGTTTCTGGAATTCTGGCAGGCCAAGCTCGAGGGCCCGCTGCATTCGGTCGAAGTGGCGCACTGCAAGCTGATCAAGCCGGCCGAACTCAAGGCCATCGACGGCGAGTTCAGGCTGCATTAGCCGGGCGAAGACTGGAGCGCGCTTTAAGGCGGTGAGGCACCTGCTGCCTGTCATCGCCGGGCTCGACCCGGCGATCCATGAGGCGGTGCATCATCGGCAGACTTGCGTAAGGCCTTGCCGTGCGGCAGCTCATCATGGATGCCCGGATCAAGTCCGGGCATGACGCAGAATATTTGGCGCGCGCCGCAATGACGCAGAATGTGGAGCATCGCTTGTGCTTCACAGCACCGTCGATCCGATTCAACTGTCAAACAGCCAATGCTCCGCCGCCCGTATTCTTTGCGGCGCCGGGTGCGCCGTCAGTCCCATCCGCAAATCCAGTCCCCCGAACGAGGGGAGCAGAGCGCCGGGAAACGCGGAGGTGTGCGAAACCTCCTGGGCGGCCGGCGCGGCCGCCCGACACGCCTGGCGAAGCGTGTCCTCTCTGTTTGCGATCACAGAGCGAACGCTTCACGGCGCTCCGCTGGCGGATTTTGCGGACATCGGCACCGCTCTTCCGGGAAGGGACGGGGGTTACTTGGGCCACCCTGATCCGGAGGGCTTCCGCCCTCCTTCAGTCCCAACCACGTCCAGCCCACAAGGGGCAGCCGGTCATAATGCCGGCGGGCGGTTGGCCGGGCCGCCCGAGCGCGGGGTGCAACTCCCGCCCGCGGGCCGCATCCTGATCCATCTTCGGCTTGCCTCCGGAAGACGCCCTCGACGAGCAGGACGAAGACAGGATTACATACCTTGGGATTATAGTCAAGACCCGGCGCTGGTCCGGTGCGTCGGCGCGTATTAGGGTGCGGCGCAGCGGCATCACAGAATCGGGCACCGGCAATGGCAGGCGTGTTTCAGGACGACAAGATCTACGTCGGCAAAAGCGGCAAGGGCGAATATCTCAGCCTCAAGCTCGCCAACCGGCACGGCCTGGTGACCGGCGCCACCGGCACCGGCAAGACCGTGACGCTGCAGGTGCTGGCGGAAGGTTTTTCCCGCGCCGGCGTGCCGGTCTTCGCCGCCGACATCAAAGGCGATCTGTCCGGCATCGCCGCGCTGGGCGAGGAAAAAGACTTTCTGGTCAAGCGCGCCACCGAGGTCGGCTTCAAATACCAGGTCGACGAATTCCCGGTGGTGTTCTGGGACCTGTTCGGCGAGCAGGGCCACCCGATCCGCACCAGCGTATTCGAGATGGGTCCGCTGCTGCTGTCGCGCATGCTCAACCTCAACGAGGTGCAGGAAGGCGTCATCAACATCGCCTTCCGCTTTGCCGACGACGAATTCGGCGCCGCCGATGATGCCAACAAGGGCCTGGTCGATCTCCAGGACCTGCGCTCGCTGCTGTCCTACCTCTCCGACAATGCCAAGGAGATCGGTTCCCGCTACGGCAATGTGACCGCCACCAGCATCGGCGCGGTGCAGCGGCAACTGCTGGTGCTGGAAAACCAGGGCGGCGCCAAGTTCTTCGGCGAGCCGGCGCTGGCGCTCGACGACCTGATGCGCGTCGACCGCGATGGCCGCGGCATCATCAACATGCTCGCCGCCGACAAATTGATGGAGAACCCGAAGCTCTACGCCACCTTCCTGCTGTGGCTGATGGCGGAGATGTTCGAGCAGCTTCCCGAGGTCGGCGACCTCGACAAGCCGAAGCTGGTGTTCTTCTTCGACGAGGCGCATCTGCTGTTCAACGACGCGCCGAAGCCGCTGCTCGACAAGATCGAGCAGGTGGTACGGCTGATCCGCTCCAAGGGCGTCGGCATCTATTTCGTCACCCAGAACCCGCTCGACGTGCCCGACAAGGTGCTGGCGCAGCTCGGCAACCGGGTACAGCACGCGCTGCGCGCCTTCACGCCGCGCGACCAGAAGGCGGTGCGGGCCGCGGCCGAGACGTTCCGGCCGAACCCGAAACTCAATACCGAGCAGGTGATCACGCAACTGGGCAAAGGCGAGGCGCTGGTGTCGTTCCTGGAAGGCAACGGCACGCCGAGCATGGTCGAGCGCACGCTGATCTGCCCACCGGCAGGGCGGCTCGGAACGCTGACGGCGCCGGAGCGGCGCGCCGTGGTTGCGCGCAGCCCGCTGCGCGGCAAATACGACCAGGCGATCGACCCGGATTCAGCGCACGAAATGCTGCAGCGCCGGGTGGCGGAAAAGGCCGAGACCGTGCCGGCGCCCAAGGGCGCCGCGCCGCGCGGCCGCACCGTGCCGAACTCTGGCCCGACGGTGCCGCCGCCGGCGACGGGCGGCGGCTGGCGCGACACGCTGGGCGGCGTGCTCGGCGGCGGCGGCGGTTCGCGCGGCCGCATGTCGACCGGCGAGATCGTGGTCAAGCAGGTGGCCCGTTCGGTCGCGTCCCAGGTCGGCGGGCAGCTCGGCCGGGCGGTGATGCGCAGCATCTTCGGCAACCTGACCGGACGGCGCTGAGCCGCACGCGTCTGCCTCTTTAAATGCGGTCATGGACACCGCTCCAGCAGCAGGAACGACCCATGGCCAGCGACGACAAGAAAACCAAGGCCGTCCCGGCGCCCAAAGCCGAGAACGCCGCCGGGAAAGAGACGCCGAAAAAAGCCGAGGGCAAGGTCGACGGGAAGACCGACACCAAGGCCGCCGCCGAACCGGTTACGGCCGAGGCCGAGAAGACCGCCGACGCGCCGTCGAATTACAGCCGCGGCGAGGGTCAGAAAGCGGTGACCCAGGCCTACAAGGACAACTGGAACGCGATCTACGGCAATCCGGCGAAAAAGCCCGCCAGGAAGCCCGCCAGGAAGCCGGCCAGTCGGCCGGCCAAGAAAACGGCCAAGAAGACGACCAAGAAGAAAAAGCGCTAGCCGCGCCCGACGAACGGCATGGTCGTGGCCATCACCGTCATGAACAGCACGTTGGTGCTGAGCGGCAGCCCGGCCATGTAGACCACGGCATCGCCGACATGCGCGGCATCCATGCGCGGCTCGATCATCTTGGTGCCGTTCGGCTGCAACACGCCGTCACCCTGCACCATGCGCTCGGTCAGCGGGGTGGCGGCGTTGCCGATATCGACCTGGCCGCAGCAGATGTCGTATTGGCGGCAATCGAGCGAGGTCGACTTGGTCAGGCCGGTCACCGCGTGCTTGGTCGAGGTATAGGCGACCGAGAACGGCCGCGGCGCGTGCGCCGAGATCGAACCGTTGTTGATGATGCGGCCGCCGCGCGGCGACTGCGCCTTCATGATCTTGATGGCTTCCTGCGTGCACAGGAACATGCCGGTGAGATTGGTGGCGACGACGTTCTGCCAGGTCTCGAACGGCAGGTCCTCGAGCGGCACCGGCGGCGCGCCGATGCCGGCATTGTTGAACAGCACGTCGAGCCGGCCGAAGGTTGATTTCACGGTGGCGAAAAGCGCCAGAATGGAGTCGCGGTTCGACACGTCGGTCGACACCGCCAGAGCCTGCGCGCCGGTCGCGTTGATCTCGGAAGCGACCGCCGCGAGCGGCTCCTTGCGGCGGCCGGCCAGCACCACGGTGTAGCCGGCCTTGGCCAGCGCGATCGCCACGGCGCGGCCCACGCCCGTTCCAGCCCCCGTCACCAGCGCAATCTTCGCAGTCATCGGCTTGTCCTTCCCTGACGTCATTTTTTTCTGGCGTTCGCCATATCACAGAACGGCCGGGACGCGATACCGCGGCAAAGGAGGGTAGAGCCGGAGTGAAGGACGCCGATGGCCTAGCCGGCCATCGCCTGCGGCACGTCGATCGGCTGGAACGGCTCGGCCGATTGCAGGCGGGCGGTAATGTCGGCCGGCGGCACGGCCTTGCCGAAGCGATAGCCCTGCATGCTGTGCACGCCTGCCGCCCGCAGGAAAAGCTGCTGGTCGGCGGTCTCGACGCCCTCGGCGGTGACCTTCATGCCGAGGCCGCGGCCGAGACTGACGACCGCGTGCACGATTGCCGCCGCGTCGGCCGCCTTCTCGATCGAATTGACGAAGCTGCGGTCGATCTTGAGCTTGTCGAACGGGAAGCGGCGCAGATAGAGCAGGCTGGAATAGCCGGTGCCGAAATCGTCCAGCGCCAGCCGCACGCCGAGCGCCTTGAGCCGCAGCATGCCGGCCTCGGCGGTATCGATGTTGCCGAGCAGCACACTTTCGGTGAGTTCGAGTTCGAGCCGCGCGGGATCGAATTGCGTCTCGGCCAGCGTGCGCTCGACCAGATCGGCGAAGTCGCTGCGGCGGAATTGCAGCGGCGAGACGTTCACCGCGACTGACAGCTGAGGCCAGGCCTTGCCGTCGAGACAGGCGCGGCGCAGCACCCAGGCGCCGAGTTCGATGATCAGGCCGCTGTGTTCGGCCACGGCAATGAATTCGCTCGGCGGGATTTCGCCGCGCGTCGGATGAGTCCATCGGCAGAGGCCTTCGACGCCGATGACGACCTCGCCGCTCTTGTTGACTATTGGCTGATACATCAGCTTGAGTTGATCATTCTCGATCGCCTCGCGCAGGTCGGCTTCAAGCAGCTTGCGGCTCGACAGGTCGGCATCCATCGCTGCATCGTAGAGGCAGGCGCGGTTGCGGCCTTCGTTCTTGGCGCGGTACAGCGCGATGTCGGCGAATCGCATGATGTCGGCGGCGGCGCCGCTCTTGCGGTCGATCACGGCGATGCCGATCGAGGCGCCGATGACGATATTCTGGCCGTTTATGGCGTAGGGCGCGCAGATCGCGGCGATGATTCGCTGGGCGATGCTCATCATGGTGATGGGGTCATTGCCGGTCGCCGAGATGATGGCGAATTCGTCGCCGCCGAGCC
This sequence comes from Pseudolabrys sp., assembly GCA_030684935.1. Lineage (GTDB taxonomy): Bacteria > Pseudomonadota > Alphaproteobacteria > Rhizobiales > Xanthobacteraceae > Pseudolabrys. Next base: position 6,574 of record JAUXXH010000036.1, read on the forward strand.
GCGCCACCAGATCGCCGCCGCGCAGCGTGCGCGACAGCCGCAGCGTCACATTGCGGATCAATTCGTCGCCGACGTGATGGCCGAGGGTGTCGTTGACGTCCTTGAAGTGGTCGAGGTCGATATAGAACACGGCGGCCGGCGAGCGGCCGTTGCGCACTTCGTCGATGATCGATTCCAGCCGTTCGCCGAAGAAGATGCGGTTGGGCAGGCCACACAGCGGATCGTGCATGGCCAGATGGCGCAGCCGCGATTCGCCGACGGCGATGGCGGCGGCGGTGCGGCGCATGTAGCGCAGCACGAAGGCGGCGAGCAGCGCAAATCCGACGAGGGCGACGGCAATGAACGGCACGACGCTTTCGACGATCTGGGCGCCGGGCTGCTTCGGCGTCCAGACGAAGCGGGCGATCGGAGCACCGGCCGGGGTGGCCAGAGAATAGAGCAGGTCGCCCGGCGGCGCGGTGTCGTTCTCGGTCATCCGCAGGTTGTCGAGCCGCAATTGGGCGCCGATGTCGTCGAGCACGATGCTGTCGATGTATTTGATCGACATCATGATCGGCGCGGCCGCTGTGGCGTCAACCGGTCCGACGGCGACGGCGGCGATGACCGCCGGCCGGCCGCGCACCCTTCGGACCACGGACGCGTGCGGCTGGACGCCGGCTTCGCGCTGGCCCGTCAGGCCGAGCGGAGCGGCGCCCGGCAACGACGTGTCGCGCCCGCGCATATAGTCGAGCACCGCGGCATAATCTGCCCGCGCGATTTCCACCCAGTTCGGATCGACCGCCCTGCGCCCGACCAGCGAGTAGAGCGGATTGTCGGCGGCATCGAAGACAAAGACGTAGTCATGATCGAAGAACGTTTCCAGCCAGCCGCCGAGGCGGAGCTGGGTCCAGTGGGCGTCGAAATTTTCGCGGAGGTTGCGTGCCGCCGCGTCCGAGGCGGCGACGCTTTCGATCTCGCGCTTCACGCGTTCGCCGAGATTGCCGAGGGCGCGGGTGAACAATTGCCTCTCGTGATCGATCGCGACTTCGTCGGCGCGCTGGGCAGACGACAGCACCGCCACCACGATACAGACAATGGCGACGGCGACGATGCCACCGATCGGCACCACGACGCTCAAGCGGGCGCGATCCCAACTGGTCTGGGTGCGCTCCCTGGTGAAATGCGGGCGATCGGCAGTCGGCACGCTTGGGCCCCCTAAGATGTCCTGCCAGTTGGACTTTTCATGGGGAACCGTAGTGACGAAAGCTTGCTATTCACTTTCGTTCGCGGCCTCCCGCATGCGGGTTCTGCCTGCAAACCGCAATTCGGCGGGTGGTGTTAACCGGAGGTAAAAACAGAGATGGGACGCTAAATGGAACTTATGTCGAACTGCGGTAGGGCGGCCGCGGGATGGCGATATGGGCGGCGCGCAGCGCCGCCGACCAGCGCTCGCGCAGGTCCTGAAAGTAGGGCTCGCCCGGCTCGATGCGATAATTCACCTCAGAGTTGTATGTATCACGGCGCACAAGCATAAGGTCTATCGGCAGGCCGACGCCCAGATTGGAGCGCATGGTCGAGTCCATCGAGATCAGGCCGATCTTGAGCCCGTCGTAGATGTCGGTGTCGAAGCCGATGGCGCGATCCAGGACCGGCTTGCCGTATTTGTGCTCGCCGATCTGCAGGTAGGGCGTGTCGGTGGTGCATTCGATGAAATTGCCGGCCGAATAGATCATGAACAGCCGCAGCCGGCCGCCTTTGACTTGGCCGCCGAACAGGAAGGCGACGTTATGGTCGACGTCGGCCTCTTCCAGCGCCTTGCCTTCGAGGGACTGAATCTTGCGGACGGCATTGCCGATGCGCTGCGCCGCCTTGAACATGGTCGGCGCATTCATCAGGGTTTCGAGTTCGCCCGTCTCCGGGTTCTCGATGCCCTCAGTGAGCATGCTGCGCACGGTCTGGCTCAGCGACAGGTTGCCGGAGGAGGCCAGCGCCATCACCCGTTCGCCCGGCTCGGTGTAGACATGCAGCTTGCGAAACGTCGACACATTGTCGAGGCCGGCATTGGTACGGGTATCGGCGATCATCACCAGACCTTCACGCACCAGAATTCCACAGCAATAGGTCATGGGGTCCGACTTCTTCCGTTTGTTGCGTGCCTGTGGCTTATAGCGTCGACGTTCTAGCTTTGCGACTGCCACTGCGACTGGTCAACCTGGACCGCGACCTTGAGGGTTTCGCCGCTGCCGCCGTAGCGCGTGCCGCGCACCGGCGCGGCGCCAAGATAATCGAGGCCGATGGCGACCCGCACATAGGCATCGGTGGCGCAGAGCTTGTTGGCCGGATCGAAGCCGATCCAGCCGAGTTTCTCGACATAGGCCTCGGCCCAGGCATGGCCGGCGTCTTGAGCGATGACGCCGTCGGCGCGATAAAGATGCCCACCGACATACCGCACCGGAATGCCAAGGCCGCGGGCCGCGGCAATATAAATATGGGCGAGGTCCTGGCAGACGCCGCGCTTCAGTGCAAAGGCCTGCGCCGCAGTGGTGACGGTCTGGGTGGGGTCGGTGTCATAGGTGATTTCTTCGTTCACCGCGGTCAGCAGCGCATGCAGGACCGATAGCGTGTCATCGCCGGCCGAGGCGCGGGCGGCCGCGGCGAATTCGGCAATGGCGGAGTCGGCCTGTGTTAGGTCGGTGTCGCGCAGGAACATACTGGGCGGGAATCGCTCGACCGCGCCGGCGACCAGCCCGTTGGTGTCGCTGGTGTCGACCTCGCCCTCGACCGCGACTTTCAATTCGTCGAACGGGCCATCAGCGGTAAACGTATGCGCGACGTTGCCGAACGCATCCTCATACTGGTGCAACAGGCAGTCTTCCGACAGATCGACGCGCCAGTTAAGCACGTACTGGCCCTCGTGATTGCGCGGGGTCAGCCGCAACAACTGCGTCACGCCTTTCGGCGGCGTGTCGTAGTGGTAGGTGGTGGTGTGGGATACGCGGATCCGCATGGGGGCTTGGTACTATCTCAGCACGGTTGACGGGACCATGACGGTAACACATCCGGCCCGGATTGGCGCGCGCCCCTCAGATCAGGAACTGTTCGGTGACGGCGGCGCCTAGCTTGTTGTTCTCGGTGATGAACTCGCTGATGAATTCGTGCAGGCCGCGTTGGAAAATGCCGTCCATCTTGCTGTTCTGCAGCCGGGTGCGCAGGCCGCGCGCCTGGCGCTGGGCGGCGCCCTGGCGGCCATAGGCGCCGCCGAGCTGGTCGAGGTTGCGCACGATCGCCTCATAGCAGGAGGCGAGCGAGCGCGGCATTTCCTCGCGCAGGATCAGGAGGTCGGCGACCAGCCATGGCTTGAGGCTCTCGCGGTAGACCCAGTGATAGGCGGTCAGCGCCGACACAGAGCGCAGGATCGCCGCCCACTGGAAATAATCGAGCGGACCGCCGACGCGCTCGTTATCGGGCAGCAGCAGATGATACTTCACGTCGAGGATGCGCGCGGTGTTGTCGGCGCGCTCGACATAGACGCCGAGCCGCGAGAACCAGTAGGCGTCGTTGCGCAGCATCGTGCGGTAGGCGGAGCCGTCATAGCGCAGCGACGACTCCTGCACCCAGCGCAGGAAGCGCGAGGTTTCCTCGCGGGTGGTCGGGCCGTTGCCGAAGCGCTTGAGTTCGAGCCAGGTGCCGTTGATGGCATCCCACATTTCCATGGTCAGCGCGGTGCGCACCGAGCGCGCATTGCTGCGCGCCATCTCGAAGCAGGACCGGATCGACGACGAGTTGGCGGTGGAGAAGGCGAGGAAGTCAGTGACGTTTTCCTCGTTGGCCTCGTCGTAAAGCTTGAAGAAGGCGTTGGAGCAGCCGGCGGTCAGCACCGCCGATTCCCATTCATTGCTGCTGCCGACATAGGCCAGCGGCAGCGCCGAAAGCCGCTGGGTGGCATCGAGAATGCGCGCCAGATATTCGGCGCGCTCGACATAGCGCGAGAGCCAAAACAGGTTGTCGGCGGTGCGGGAGAGCATGCTTAAGGGCCTTGTGTCCCGGACGCGGTGCAGCGCACTTGCGATGCACCGCAGAGCCGGGACCGTTGCGGACTCGGAATTTGGAATGATCCCGGGTCTGCACTGCAGCACTTCGTGCTGCAGTGCGCCCGGGACAAGTCAAAACGCTGCGGCGTCATAACGATCATCCGTCAAGCACCCACGTATCCTTGGTCCCGCCGCCCTGGCTGGAATTGACCACCAGCGAGCCGTGCTTCAGCGCCACCCGCGTCAAGCCTCCCGGCACGATGCGAACCTTGTCGCTGCCTGTCAGCACGAACGGGCGCAGATCGACGTGACGCGGCGCCACGCCTTCCTCGACGCAGGTCGGGCAGGTCGACAGCGCCAAAGTCGGCTGGGCGATGAAGTTCTCCGGCGCCGCCTTGAGCTTTGCGCGGAATTGTTCGATCGCGATCTTGCTGGCGGTCGGCCCGATCAGCATGCCGTAACCGCCGGAGCCGTGCACTTCCTTGACCACCAGTTCGTTGAGATGGTCGAGCACATAGGCAAGCTGTTCCGGCTCGCGGCAGCGCCAGGTCGGCACCGTCTTCAGGATCGGCTCTTCGCCGAGGAAGAACTTCAGGATCGCCGGCATGAAGCTGTAGATCGCCTTGTCGTCGGCGATGCCGGTGCCGACGGCGTTGGACAGCGTCACGTTGCCGGCCTGGTAGGCCGACATCAGGCCGGGGACGCCGAGCGCGCTATCGGGGCGGAAGGTGAGGGGATCGAGATAGTCGTCGTCGATGCGCCGGTAGATGACGTCGACCCGGCGCGGACCCTGCGTGGTGCGCATGTAGACCACTTCGTTCTTGACGAACAGGTCGCGGCCCTCGACCAGTTCGACGCCGAGCTTGTCGGCCAGGAACGAGTGCTCGTAATAGGCGGAATTGAAGACGCCCGGCGTCAGCAGCACAACGGTCGGCTCGCGCATCGCCGACAGCGGCGCGGCCGATTTCAGGGTGGCCAGCAGTTCGTCCGGATAGTTCTCGACCGGCGCGATGCGGTGGCGCGAGAACAGCTCCGGGAACAGCCGCATCATGATCTCGCGGTTCTCCAGCATATAGGAGACGCCGGAGGGCGTGCGGGCATTGTCCTCGAGGACGTAGAAGGTGTCGGCGTCGACCCGGATGATGTCGATGCCGGCGATGTGGACATAAATGTCGTGCGGCACTTTTTGCCCGCTCATCTCCGGCCGGAAGGCGGGGTTGCGGAACACCATGTCCTCCGGCACGACGCCGGCGCGCAGGCACTCGCGGGCGCCGTAGACGTCTTTGATGAACATGTTCAGCGCCTTGACGCGCTGCGCCAGGCCCTTTTCCAGCAGCCGCCATTCATCGGCAGCTAGAATGCGCGGGATTACGTCGAACGGGATCAGGCGTTCGCTGGCGTCGGCCTCGCCATAGACGGCGAAGGTGATGCCGATGCGGCGGAAGATGAGTTCGGCTTCGCGGCGCCGGTAGTCGAGAACGTCCGGCGGCACTTCCTTGAGCCAGCGGGCGAGCTCGCCATAAGCGGGGCGCACGCCACCGTCCAAGCCCTTCATCTCATCGAAGGCGGCAGACATCTTCAGGAACCCCCAGCGGCGCGACGGCGATGCGTGCCTTAAAGGACGGCTGTCCTTTCCCTCACGGGGGCGGCGAACGCCGTCCCCGGCTATTTATTCTGCAAGCTTCAGGCCAAGACTAGCCCAACTCAGGCCGCGAAGTACCCGGCGCAATGCCGCAGAAAGCTAGGAAAACCACGGACTTGCGGCTGTTGGCAACGGCTGGATTCACGGTATCTGCCTGTTTTTTGGGCGGATTTGCTGCCGGGATAAGCCGAGCGGCCCGTTAAAGTTCCATCCGATCGGACCGGCCGCTTGAGCAGCCCGCGGGGTCACGCTAGGTCTCGGGGCCACGCCAAGGAATCCAGCACGCCATGACCAGCTCTTCGCCCGCATCCGTGACCGCCGCCGTCCTGGTGATCGGTGACGAGATCCTCTCCGGCCGGACCAAGGACAAGAACATCGGCTACATCGCCGAGTACATGACCGCGCTCGGCATCGACGTGAAGGAAGTGCGGGTGGTCTCCGACGACGAGGCCGACATCGTCGCGGCGCTGAACGCGCTGCGCCAGCGCTACACGTATGTTTTCACCACCGGCGGTATCGGCCCGACCCATGACGACATCACCGCCGATTGCGTCGCCAAGGCGTTCGGCCTGCCGATCCACCACGACCCCCGCGCGGTGGCGATCATGACCGAGCGCGCCGCCAAGACCGGCACCGAGATGAACGAGGCGCGCATGCGCATGACGCGCATGCCCGTGGGTGCCGAGCTGGTGCTCAACAAGGTGTCCGGCGCGCCGGGCTTCTGGATCGAGAACGTCATCGTGATGGCCGGCATCCCGTCGGTGATGCAGGGCATGCTCGACGAGGTCGCGCCCAAGCTCAAGACCGGCGTCAAGCTGATCTCGGAAACCATTCGCGCCGATGCGCGCGAAGGCGATGTCGGCACCGAACTCGGCCTGGTCGCCAAGGCGCATCCCGACACCATGATCGGCAGCTATCCTTTCTTCGACGAGAAGGGCGACCCGAACACCAACATCGTGGTGCGCGCGCGCGACCCGGAGAAACTCGCCGCCGCCAGGGCCGCGGTCGAGACCATGCTGGTCAAGGTCAAGGCGGAGATGACCAAGGCTTGATCCTCCGCGTGCGGCGCTGACGCGGTCGTGATCGCACCGCATTGACGATCGCGTCTACGGTGCGCGCATGGGCCATCCGATCACACGTGCTTTTCTTATTGTTGCGATGTTGACCTCCGGCGCTTCGATTGCTGCGGCCGACCCGCGCGCCTGGGAGGCCCTGCGCGGCGATGGCCATGTCGCTCTGATCCGCCATGCTTCGGCGCCGGGCGTCGGCGATCCGGCCGGCTACCGGCTCGACGACTGCATGACGCAACGCAATCTCAACGATGCCGGCCGCGGCGCCGCCCGCGCACTGGGCGACCGCTTCCGCGCCGAGCGCGTTAGGGTCGGCAAGGTCGTGGCCTCGCAATGGTGCCGTTCGCGCCAGACCGCCGAACTCATGAATATCGGTCCTGTCGAGGACGCGCCGGCGTTCAACAACGTCTTCGTGCTGCGCGATCAGCGCGACCGGATCACCGCCGAGGGTCGGGCGGCGATCGCCGCCTGGGGCGGGCCGGGGACGCTGGTGGTCGGCACCCATGGCGACAATATTTATGAACTGCTCGGGTTCAATCCGCGCGAGGCCGAGGTCGTGGTGGTGAAGCCGGACGCGGCCGACCCGCGCAAGATGCGGCTGATCGGACGCATCCCGCCGCCCTGATCCGGAACAGCGGCCCACAGAAATATAGGCTGTTTTCGCGGCGGGCGTTCGGTTTTGCGGGGAACTAGGCTAGAACGGGCCGTCCTTTATCCGCGACCTGCCGAGAACCCAGCTATGTCCGATGCCGCGCCCCGTCCCGAGAAGGTTTTTCCCGTTTCCTGGGACCAGTTTCACCGCGACGCGCGGGCGCTGACCTGGCGGTTGCATGCGGCCGGGCCGTTCGAGGCGATCGTCTGCATCACCCGCGGCGGCCTGGTGCCGGCGGCCATCGTGGCGCGCGAACTCAACGTGCGCATCATCGAAACCGTCTGCATCGCCAGTTATCACGACTACAAGAACCAGGGCCCGGTCAACGTGCTCAAGGGCATTGCGCCCGAGATCAGCTCGATGCGCGCGCAGGGCAAGGGCGTGCTGATCGTCGATGACCTGGTCGATACCGGCAAGACCGCGCGCGTGGTGCGCGAGCTGCTGCCGTCGGCGCATTTCGCCACCGTCTACGCCAAGCCGATGGGCCGGCCGCTGGTCGACACCTTCATCACCGAGGTGTCGCAGGATACCTGGATCTATTTTCCGTGGGACACGGGCCTGGCCTTCGTGCCGCCGATCCGGGCGGGGGGCGACTGAAACACATTCCACACGGCATAAAAACAAGATCAGGGAGAAGACACATGCTCAACCGACGTACGTTTCTCGCCAGCGCGGCCTCGGTGGCGGTGGCCGGCGCCGTCGCGCCCGCCGGCGCGCAGACGGCCTATCCGGCGAAACAGATCAGTATTCTGGTCGGCTATCCGGCCGGCGGTGGCGTCGACATCGTCGCGCGCATGGCGGCCGAGGCGATGCGGCCGCTCGGCCAGAACGTGGTGGTCGAGAACCGCACCGGCGCCAGCGCCATGATCGCGGCCGGCGCGGTCGCCAAGGCGGTGCCCGACGGCCACACGCTGCTGATGGCGGCCTCGGGCGAGGTGGCGATCAACCATTTTCTGTTCAAGGAGAAGATGAACTACGATCCGCTGCGTGAACTGACGCCGGTGGCGCTGATCGGCATCGTGCCCTGCGTGGTCGTGGTCAACGTCAACACGCCGGTCAACAACCCGAAGGAACTGATCGCCTACGCCAAGGCCAATCCCGGCAAGCTGTCGTTCTCGTCGTCCGGCATCGGCAATCCGCAGCAGCTCGCGGGCGAACTGATGAACAGCATGGCCGGCATCAACGTGCTGCACGTGCCGTATCGCGGCTCGGCGCCGGCGGTGACCGATGTGGCGACCGGCGCGGTCACCATGAGCTTCTCCAGCCTGGCGGCGGCGCTGCCGCTGATCCAGGGCGGCAAGCTGCGCGCGGTGGCGGTCACCTCGAAGGAACGGATGCCGCAACTGCCCGACGTGCCGCCGCTGCATGAAGGCGCGCCGGGTCTGGCCGGCTACGAACTGCTGAACTGGTTCGGCCTGTTCGCCACCGCCGGCACGCCGCCGGCCGTGATCGACCGGCTGAACGGCGTCGTCAACGCCATGCTGAAGGACAAGACGGTGGCGGACAAGCTGATGACGCAGGGCATCGTGCCGACGACTATGACGGCCAGGGAATACAAGGCCTTTGTCGATTCTGAGGCCGCCAAGTTCGGCAAGATCGTCGAGCAGGCCAATATTAAGTTGAGCAACTAGGCCGCCATTCGTTCTATGATCCGCTAGAGCCTTTATCCCGGGAGGACCGCGATGAACGTCAAGCCGAATACCGACAATGCGACGCCCGTCAACGCCGACCTGCTGTCGCGCGTGGTGCGCGCCAAGGACATGCCGTGGCAGACGATGCGCTTTCCCGGCTGCGAGATGAAGACCTTGCTGTTCGACGCCAAGAGCGGGCTCGCCACCATGCTGATGCGGATGGCGCCGGGCGCGGTTCTGCCCGACCATGAGCACGTGCTGATCGAGCAGACCTATGTGCTGGAGGGTTCGCTGGTCGACAAGGAAGGCCCGGATGCCGGCATCGAGGTCGGCGCCGGCGAATTCGTCTGGCGTCCGGCCGGCTCGCGGCACACCGCCTGGAGCCCGAAGGGCGGCACCTTCCTCGCCATGTTCCAGATCCCGAACAAGTTCTTCGATCAGGAAGGCAAGGTGGTCGACGCCTCCGGCAAGGACTGGGACGAGGTCTGGGGCCCGTTATTAGCCAGATAGCCTGACGCCGCCCGCGTGGACCTGTCCTCCGCGCGTGCGGCGGACGACCCCCGCGGACGTGGTGGAATGGTAGACACTAGGGACTTAAAATCCCTTGGGAGTAATCCCGTCCGGGTTCGAGTCCCGGCGTCCGCACCAAATTTAGAGCCATTGGATTTTTATTCATGGTTGAGTCGCGCATTGCGGATTTGCGGACTTTCTATTCTATCCTGGACCATCTCGCCGGAAGTCTTGGCGGCGCCAAACTGCTCGCCGAATGTACTGGCCGGCTTTCATGGCCGCGACGGGGCGTCTACTTTTTCTTTGAGGCCGGCGAGCAGCGCAGTGATAGCGGCGACGGACCACGCGTTGTTCGCGTTGGCACTCACGCGCTTACCAGCACCTCGCGCTCAAAATTGTGGACACGACTTTCACAGCATCGCGGCCAGACAGGCAGCGGCGGCGGCAATCATCGGGGCTCTATCTTCCGGCTAATAGTTGGTACTGCGCTTATAAGTCGAGGCGTTCAGACTTGCCCGAGTTGGGGTAAGGGCAGCAGCGCGGCTCGGGACATCCGAGAGTTGGAAGTCGAGCTTGAGCGCCAGGTTAGCGCAGTTATTCGCGCTATGCCGTTTATCTGGGTTGCCGTAGACGACGAGCCAGGGTCGGGAAGTTTGCGTGGCTATATCGAACGAAACGCCATTGCATTGCTGAGTAACTTTGGGCGCGATCGGGTTGATCCGCCTTCCTCTCGATGGCTTGGTCATCAGTGCGATCGTCCCCGGGTCCGCGAATCAGGACTCTGGAACTCCAATCACGTCGATGAATCGTATGATCCGGCTTTTCTCGGTGAGCTCGAACGTCTGGTAGCCATGCAATGATTGCGGTGATTCAGTGCGCCGCAAACAAGCGGGTTGACGCTGGATATTTTCACCATGCGAACGGAAGAGCGGTACAGTTTGTTGCGGACCCTTCCAAGATAACGTCGTCCGATCGATACGTTTTCGCGAGGCCCGATGACATTGCTCGAGAGGGGGTGTCGTGGCGAGATTTGCTGGTGCAATATAATCTGTCGCCGAATAAGAATCCGTACGCTCTACTTCCCGCCATCGATCTCTATACCAATGAGTGCTACCGAAAGCTTGCCTCAAAGGTCGGCAGAGGTAACACCTATATACTTTCAGCGGGCTGGGGTCTCATTTCGGCAGACTTCCTTACGCCGGTCTACGACATCACCTTCAGCGGCGCTGCTGATCCTTGCAAGAGACGCCGCCGAGGCGATGTCTACCGAGATTTGCGCATGCTGCCTGCTGCGGAGGTCCCGGTTCTGTTTTTTGGCGGCAAGGACTACGTCTCTTTATTTTGTGAACTGACAAGTCACGTCAAGGGGCCTAGGATAGTTTTCTATAACTCATCAAAGCCGCCTGCTGCAGTGAATTGCCGCTTGCATCGCTTCGACACGTCCACGCGCACGAATTGGCACTATGAATGTGCTCGTGCCTTCATAGAAGGGCGGCTGAGACTGCCAGAAGCTTGAGATCGCGGACTTAAATGCGATTGTTCTATTGCTGGCTTGAGCTCGCCGCGCGGGGCGCATGTCCGTCCCCGCGCGGCGTTGCTTCGGCTTGTCCCGCCGCTCAGCGGAACAGAGCGCGGGCGAGGACAACCAGTCCTGCGATGCCGATGCACATCACGATGCCGGGCATGAAGGCTGTGAGCGTCGGCGAGGTGACGAAGCGGTGGGGCTTGCCCTCTTCAGGCGTGGCAAAAATGAAGAGGCCGACAGCGAGTGCCAGCAGTGTGGAGCCGGAGAGAATGTTGATCATGATGATAGCCTTTGCCGGCAGCGCGCCATGCATGATGGCGACGCCGCGGCGCCGTAAATTGCAGTGTGATGGGTGGGTGCGACCGTAATGGCCGCGCGTGTCAGGCCGTCAGCCGGGGCGGCGCGCGCGCATTGAAGGCGCGGGGCGTGAGAATCCGCGGCGCCGCGCCGATGCGGAAAGCCGGCGCGGACGCGGCGCGTGCCGGGGAAATCAGCAGGCCGGCGGGCGTCAGGGCGAAGGGCGCGTCGCCCGTGGCCGGGTCAGATGTGTGCGGGCCGCTCGGCAGTGCGGACACCGCCGCAAGAGGGCGCGGGGCCACGCGGGGCAGGGTGCCGGGGCTGGCAAAGACAGTCGACGGCGAATAGCCGGCGGGGATGTCGCTGGCGCCGAAAGCGGCCTGCGACAGCGTGCGGCCAGGGGCCGTCCAGTTCAGAACAAGGAGGATCGCCGCCAGGGCGCCGGCCAGCCGCCGCAACGATGTCGCTTTAAACCACATGGACGCGGGGCTCTGGCCGGCAATGCCCAGCATGGGCCACGCGAACATAGGTTTCCGTCCGCCGGGGTGCAAGCATCCCGGCAGGCACGGACGTCATAATATCGCTACTTTGGGGCTATCGGGTGCGATAGAATCATATCAATGGTCTTGTTGCGCGCACGGAATGTCCCGCGGCCGCACCCTTGCAACAAAGTGCGTGACATAAAACCATGCCGCTGACGATCCCTAAATCACGTATAGCGCTGCGTGCTGGCATCGCCGGCCTTGCGGTGATGGCGCTGTCCGGCTGCGCCTCGGACGAAACCGCTGGCAGTCTGTTGGTTTCGCCGGGCAAATTCACGCTCTTTACCTGCCCGGATCTGGTCCGGCATGAAGCGGGGCTGCTTGCACGGCAGCGCGTGCTGGAAGGCCTCATCGCCAAGGCTGGCCCGGACGCCGACGGCCGTTTCGTCAGCGCCATCGCCTACCGCCCCGAATATACCACGGTTCGGGCGGAGCGAAATTTGCTGCGCCGGGTCTTTGCCGAAAAGGAATGCCAAGGCTCCCTGACGCCCGCGCCGGCCGCCGGGGCCATGGCGCCACGCCGATAGGTGCAGTTCCGGGCTTGGAACTTTTCCGGCCCGCCGCCATTATCCTCCCACAGCCGCGCTGCGGCGCGGCATCACCACGGGGGCGGCCATGGCCACAGGCGTACTTATCAGCATACTCATCACGTTTCTTGTCGTTGTTCTGGTGCTTTACCTGATCAACATGCTGCCGATCGACGGCCGCGCCAAGCAGATCGCCCGCATTATCGTGATCATCATCGGCGTGCTGTCACTGCTCAGATACCTTTCGGTATTCTAGTCGCGGCGGATCAGCACCAGAGACCCATCTGCAAGGCCGGCGGCAATCACCGCCGGCTTTGCGATGTTGGACACCAGGGCAAGGTTTGTGACGGCCTGGGCCGGCAGTGCGACGACGGCGATTTCACGCGCACCCGACACGAATGAGATGAAGCGCAAGCGGCGGCGGTCGAGCGACGGCACGGCCAGATCGGCGATGCCGTCACCATCGAAGTCGGCCACCGCGCTCATGTCGATGGCGCGCGAACCGATGGCGTGATTGGAAACGCCGGGCAGCTCCGCGATTTTGCGCATGGTGGTGCCGGCCCAGCCCCACAATTCGAGTGCGCCGACGACATGCGGTTGGCGCACCAGCGCGATCTCCAGCTTTCCGTCGCCGTTGAAATCGGCAATGCCGGCCGGGTCGAGCCAGCGGTTGGGCTGGCCGAGCGGCGGGGTCTCGGCGACGATCTCGTATTTGCCGTTGCGGTCGGCAATGACCGCCAGGCTGGCGCCGCGCGCGAGATAGGCCTTCACCACCACGATCTCGTCGATACCGTCGCCGTCCAGGTCGGCAAGGCGGGGCTGCAAATCCTCGAATACGGCGTCGTCCTTGAGCCGGATCGTCTGGCGATGGCCGCCGCGGGTTTCGATTTCCAGCGCCCCGGCCTCGATGGCATCGCCCAGCACGCCATGGCCGTAGCGCCTTGTCGGCTCGGACAGCCAGGTGCGGACGATGTTGCGCGTGCCGTAGGCCACGCGCCCGTCGGGCAGGGCGCCCTCGGGCCGTTCCGGCTGTGGCGGCGCCTCGACGAAGACCAGACGGGCCTTGGGACCGGTGAGTTCGATCCGGTACCAGAGCCCGCCGGCCATCACCAGCGTCTGGCCGCCGATCGTTTCGATTGCGGTCACGCGCGCCGGCGTGTCGAGCCGCTGCACACGCCATTCGGCGGCCTGGCTGGCGCCGGCAAAGGCGCACGCTGCCGCGGCAACAACGGCGAGACAGAAACGGTACATGCGGTGCGGACCTAGAGTTTGACGCGGCGCAGGCGCAACGCATTGCCGACCACGCTGACCGACGACAGCGCCATCGCCGCCGCGGCGATGATCGGCGACAGCAGCAGGCCGAAGGTCGGGTACAGCACGCCGGCGGCAATCGGCACCCCGGCGGCATTGTAGACGAAGGCGAAGAACAAATTCTGCCGGATATTGTTCATGGTGGCGGCCGACAGCGCGCGCGCCCGGACGATGCCGGTCAGATCGCCGCCGAGCAGCGTGACGCCGGCGCTTTCGATGGCGACGTCCGAGCCCGTGCCCATGGCGAGCCCGACATCGGCCGCCGCCAGCGCCGGCGCGTCGTTGACGCCATCGCCGGCCATCGCCACGACGCGGCCTTCGCCGCGCAGTTTTTCCACCACGGCGCTTTTCTGATCGGGCAGCACCTCGGCCTCGACCTCGTCGATGCCGAGACGTCTGGCGACGGCCAGCGCCGTGGTGCGGTTGTCGCCGGTGAGCATCACCACGCGGATGCCGAGCGCCTTCAAAGCGCGCACGGCGTCCGGTGTTGTCGGCTTGACCGGATCGGCTATGGCGATGATGCCGGCCGGCTTGCCGTCGACGGCGACGAAGATGGCGGTGGCGCCGTCGGCGCGCAGGCGTTCGGCTTCTACGGACAGCGCTGCCGTGTCGATGGATAGTTCGGCAAGGAATTTGGCGTTGCCGATCGCCAGCCGTTTGCCCTCGACCATGCCGATGACGCCTTTGCCGGCAGGCGAGTCGAAGTCCTGCACCGGCGCGAGGTCGATGGCGCGGTCAGTTGCTTCCCTGACGATCGCCGTGGCCAGTGGATGTTCGCTGCTGCGCTCGGCGCTGGCGGCGAGCCGCAGCACCTGCGCCTCGTCGAAGCCGTCAGCGGCGACCACCGCCACCACCTTCGGTTTGCCCTCGGTCAGGGTGCCGGTCTTGTCGACCACCAGCGTGTCGACCTTTTCCATCCGCTCCAGCGCTTCGGCGTTCTTGATCAGCACACCGGCCTGGGCGCCGCGGCCGACGCCGACCATGATCGACATCGGCGTCGCCAGCCCGAGCGCGCAGGGGCAGGCGATGATCAGCACGCTCACCGCCGCGACCAGCCCATAGGCGAAGCGCGGCTCCGGCCCGAACGTTGCCCAGGCGGCGAAGGCGACCAGCGCCACCGCAATCACCGTCGGCACGAACCAGCCGGAGACCCGGTCGGCGAGCCGCTGGATCGGCGCGCGGCTGCGCTGCGCGGTCGCCACCATCTGCACGATCTGCGCCAGCAGCGTCTCGCGGCCGACCTTGTCGGCGCGCATGACGAAACTGCCGGAGGCATTCAGCGTGCCGCCGATCACGCGGGCATCCTTCTCCTTGGTCACCGGCATGGATTCGCCGGTCACCATCGATTCATCGAGCGACGAGCGGCCCTCGAGCACGACACCGTCGACCGGCACCTTGTCGCCGGGGCGTACGCGCAGGCGGTCGCCCGGTTTCACGGCGTCGAGCGGGATGTCCGCGTCGCTGCCATCGTCCGCGACGCGGCGCGCGGTCTTGGGCGCCAGATCGAGC
This sequence comes from Pseudolabrys sp., assembly GCA_030684935.1. Taxonomy (GTDB): domain Bacteria; phylum Pseudomonadota; class Alphaproteobacteria; order Rhizobiales; family Xanthobacteraceae; genus Pseudolabrys. The sequence goes on from JAUXXH010000036.1 coordinate 21,800, forward strand.
AGTGCCTTGATCGCGCCGGAGGTCGCCTCGCGGGCGCGCAGTTCGAGCACCTGGCCGAGCAGCACCAGCACGGTGATCATGCTGGCGGCTTCGAAGTAGACCGCGACCGCGCCGCCGTGACCGCGGAAGGCCGGCGGGAACAGGCCGGGCGCCATCGTCGCGACCACGCTGTAGATGTAGGCGACGCCGACGCCCATGGCGATCAGCGTGAACATGTTGAGGTTGCGCGTCAGCAGCGACTGGTAGCCGCGCTCGAAGAAGGGCCAGCCCGCCCACAGCACCACCGGCGTGGCGAAGGCGAATTGCAGGTCGGCCGACAGGCCCGGATCGATCCAGTTGTGCGCGCCGGGGAAGTGACCGCCCATCTCCAGCACCATCACCGGCAGCGCCAGCAGCAGGCCGATCCAGAACCGTTTTGTCATGTCGGCCAGTTCGGGATTGGGGCCGCTGTCGGCGGTAACGGTTTCCGGCTCCAGCGCCATGCCGCAGATGGGGCAGGCGCCCGGGCCCTTCTGTCGGATTTCCGGGTGCATGGGGCAGGTGTAGATCGCGCCTTCGATTACCGGCGCCGGTTTGCGCGGGCCCAGATATTTTTGCGGATCGGCGGTGAACTTGGTTTTGCAGCCGGCCGAGCAGAAATAATAAGAATGGCCGCGATGCTCGGTGCGGTGCTTGGCGGTGGCCGGATCGACCGTCATGCCGCACACGCGGTCGAGTACGCCGCCCGGCGTGGCTGGATGGCCGCCTGCTTCGTGACGGTGCGGTCTGGCGTTGGTGCTCATGGCGGCCTCTTGCGGTATATACCCTAGGGGGGTATATAGACGGGATGAACGGCAACAGCAAGGCGGCCAATCTCAAGCGTCTCAAGCGCATCGAAGGCCAGGTGCGCGGGATCGCGCGCATGGTCGAAGATGACCGCTATTGCATCGACATCGTGACGCAGATCGGCGCGGTCCGCGCGGCGCTGCGCAAGGTCGAGGAAGAACTGCTCCGCGGCCACGTCGCGCATTGCGTCGAGCACGCCATCAGCAGCGGCGACAAGGCCGACCAGCGGCGCAAGGTCGCCGAACTGATGGACGTAATGGGCCGCGTCAACCGCTAGACGGTCACCGCGTCGAACAGCCGATCATGCTGTAGGCCGGGCAGGTGCCGAACGCGGCCGTCAGGATCGGCACGATGCCGATCCAGCCGACCCAGCTCCAGCTCGTGCCGGGTGCGATATAGCCGAGGGCGAAGGCGATCAGCGCGAGGCCGATTACCACGCGGGCGATCCGGTCGATTGTTCCAACGTTCACGGTCATGGGTAGCTCCTGTTATTCCGCAGGCTGTGCGAACATCTTGCTTCCGGATGATGAATGTCCTTGCGGCAGATTGCCGTCGACATCGCCGCCCATTTCGTCGCGCCACGGCTTCCACTTCTCAAGCGCCACAAGAATGGCGACCAGCGCGGCGGCCAGCAGCAGCGCACCCACCCAGTACGGGATGCCGATCAGATCGGTGAAGATCAGCCTGCCGCCGCCCTGGCCGAGGAAACTCGTCGACAGCGCCGGCTGCGCGTAGGAAAAGGCGACCGCGCCGGCGATCCCGCCGAGCAGCGTGAACAGCGCGTCACGATAGCCGACGCCGACCTGCGCCAGCGTCGTGCCGGGACAGGCGCCGGCCAGCGCAATGCCGACGCCGAGGATGAGCCCGCCGATGATATCGGCGGCGTAAAGCGCCGCCTTCGGCTGCAGCTTCACATAGCCAAAGCCATTGAGCACGGCCAGCACCACGGCGCCCGTCGCGACTGCGGTGAGAAAGACCTTGAGCATGATGAAGTTTCGCAACTGCATCTGGCCGACGATGATGCCGGGTTCGAACACGCGCGATTTCTCCAGCGCGAAACCGAATGCGATACCCATGACGAGACCGACGGCGATGGCAAGCGTGAGCGACATGGCGTTCTCCTCGGACGAAGGTTAGATGCGGCGAAGCAGCAACATGGCGGCGCCGATGCCGCCTGCAAACATGGCGGCGACCGCGACCGTGGATCCGACCGCGAGCTGGGCGACGCCGGACAGGCCGTGGCCGCTGGTGCAGCCATCGGCGATGCGGGCGCCGACCAGCATGATGAAGCCGGCGCCGAAGGCGAGAGCGTAGCGCTTTGCCGGCGAGGCCGTGCCAAGCGCGCGTTGCCAGATCGGCGAGATGGGCTGGCGCGTGGCGCCGGACAGTTTCATGGACGCAAAAGCGCCGACGGCGATGCCGATGACCAGCGCGACCTGCCACCAGTTCTTGGCGGTGGCGGCGACGTGGCGCGCGACATAGTCGATCTTGAGAATGGAGGGATCGATCCACGAGGCGACCAAGCCGCCGATCGTGACATAGGACGACGACGCGCCGAGCGCGGTTTCGATGAGGAGAAACGCGGGGATCTGCAACAGGCCGATGAATATACCGGCGACGTAAGGCGACCACGCTTTTTGCATCAGCATTTTCATGCCTCCGGATGACCGAACCTAGGCGCTCTGGATACGCCGGTGCCGGGCGGGGATGTTGACGTGGATCAAGCCAGCGGCTGATCGCCGGTCAGGCGAATTGCTGCCTTGCCAGCTTCGCGCCGGCGCCCAGCGCCGCTAGCTTGGCGGCGGCGATGTCGCGCCGCATCGGCGCCATGCCGCAATTGGTGCAGGCGACGATGCGCTGCTTCGGCACGAACTGCATGACCTCGCCGATCACCTGCGCTACCTGCTCCGGCGTCTCGACGGCGTCCGTGGCGACATCGATGACGCCGACCAGCACGTCCTTGCCCTCGAGCAGCGCCATCAGTTTCAGCGGCACCCGCGAGTTGATCGCCTCGATCGACACCTGACCGATGCGGCTCCGGCTCAGCGCCGGGAAAATCTTCTCGTACTGCTTCCACTCGTCGCCGAGCGAGTTCTTCCAGTCGATATTGGCCTTGATGCCGTAGCCGTAGCAGATGTGCACGGCGGTGGTGCAGGTGAGCCCGTTGATGGCGCGGTGCAGCGCCTCGATGCCCCAGCCGGCGACGTCTTCCATGAACACGTTGAAGGCCGGCTCGTCGAACTGGATGACGTCGACGCCCTCGGCCTGCAGCGCACGGGCTTCGCGGTTCAGCAAATCGGCGAAGGCCATCGCCATCTTCACCTTGTCGCCGTAATGCGCGTCGGCGACGGTGTCGGCGATCGTCATAGGACCGGGCAGGGTGATCTTCAGCTTGCGGGTGGTGTGAGCGCGCGCATACCGCGCCTCGGTGCCGTGCACGCGGCCTTTCAAGGCGAGCGCGCCGTTCACCACCGGCACCATCGCCTTGTAGCGGTCGCCGCGGATGCCCATTTCGACCTTGTTCTTTGTGTCGATGCCGTCGACGAATTCGAGAAAGCCGTGGACGAAATGCTGGCGCGACTGTTCGCCGTCGCCGACAATGTCGATGCCGGCATCTTCCTGCAGCTTCAGCGCCAGCAAAGTGGCGTCGAGCTTGCCCTGCGCGAGGTCGTCGCCGCTGAGCCGCCACTGCGGCCAGAGCTTGTCGGGCTCGGCCAGCCAGGACGGCTTCGGCAGGCTGCCGGCGATCGTCGTCGGAAACATCATAGCGGCTGCTCCGGGCGCGCGACGTGCTCGGGTGGCTTCCAGTTATACAGCCAGTCGTAGCGGCCGAGCAGTTTATCCCCGCTGGTCAGGCGCATGACGGTGTTTCGGACAAAGCCTTCCGGCCCGGTCAGCCCATAGATGCGGGCCTGTTTGCGCGACGCCTTGGCCGCGCGGGTGGTCCGCGCGGCGCGCGCTTTTTCATACGTGCGCAACGCCTGTTCGGGATTGTCCAGGTTGGCGGCGAGGCAGGCCGCGACCACCGCCGCATCTTCGATCGCCATGCCGGCGCCCTGCGCCAGGAATGGGAGCATGGGGTGGGCGGCATCCCCGATCATTGTCACCGGACCGTCGCCACCCTTGAACGGCGCTCTGCGGTCATACAGCGCCCACTTCACCCATGTGTCGGGAATGGCGATCAGGTCGCGCGCCTTGTCCGACCATGACCAGCGCGCAAAATGGCGCAAAATCTCGGCGCGGCCGCCGGCGGCCGACCAGCCGGTCTCGCGCCACGTGTCGTGGACGATGCCGACGAAATTGATCAGCCGGCCGCTCTTCACCGGGTAATGCACCAGATGCGCATCGAGGCCGAGCCACAGATGCACGAAGGGCTGGCGAAACTCTGCCGGCACCTTCTCCACCGGCACCAGCGCCCGCCATGCGGTGCGATGGGCGAAGCGCGGCGCGCGCTGGCGGCGCAATTTGGCGCTGACGCCCGACCAGATGCCGTCGGCGCCGATCAGGGCGATGCCGCGTTCGTCGACCACGTGCTGGCCGCGGTGTCCCTGGACGGTGATGCCGTGCGGATGGGTGGCAAAATCGTCGACGCGGACGCCGAGCTTCAAGGTGATGTCGCGCTGCGCCAGCGCGGCATTTGCCAGCACGGTCTGCAAATCGCCGCGATGGATGGTGATGAAGGGGGAGCCGTAGCGGCGCAGCGCCTCGCTGCCGAGCGGGATGCGGACGATTTCGCGGCCGGAGCCGCCGCTCATGACGCGGATCGCCTGCGGCGCGGTCACCAGAGGCAGCAGGTGCTCGCGCAGCCCGAGCACTTCCAGCACGCGGGTGGCATTGGGCGACAGTTGCAGGCCGGCGCCGGCCTCTTCGAGTTTCGGCGCCTGCTCCAGCACCGTCACGCGCAGGCCGGCGCGCGCCAGCGTCAGCGCCGCCGTCAGACCGGCAATGCCGGCGCCCGCGACAATGACATGACGCTCGGACGCCAAGGCAATAGCTCCAAAGTCGGGATCAGGCGGCGGATGCGGCCAATGGCAGAGCGCATTCGAGTGGCCGGGCGGCATGCGAATCGAGCGCCGGGTCGAAGCGATAGAGCGTCGAACAATAGGGGCAGACGATCTCGTTGTCGCCGCCCATGTCGAGAAACACGTGCGGATGGTCGAACGGCGGCGTGGCGCCGACGCACATGAATTCCCTGGCGCCGACCTCGATCACCGGCAGGCCCGGATCATTGTGAAAATGCGGGACGACGTGCCCTGCCATGGATTGTCCTCGTTACGATAAGCGAAAGCGGCGATTTCGCGCACCATAGCGAGGCGGGCGGAGCATGTCACCGTTCGTAAACCGTCAGCGCGTTAACCTCGGAACTCCGCGGAATCCCCGGCGTTTTCAGTGCGGGAGCGGGACGGCTGAAGGCTTGCGGGGCCAGGTCGCGATTCCGCCGTGATTCGGGTAAAAGCGAAAGCATGCGAAACGCCGAAGGATTCGCGCCACCGGAGTTGCAAGTCGCGCGGGTGCGCGCGCGGCCGGTGCGCGCGCGGCGTGTCGGCCCGGTTTTGGTCCTTGCGGCGCTGCTGGCGGCCGCTGCCGTCTATGTCGTGCCGCGCGGCATCGAAGCGCAGCACATTCTGGCCATCGAGGACGATCCGTCGGCGGTCGCGTCGCATCTGCTCGACGGCAATTTCGATGCCGCGCTGGCGCAGCGCGAGATCGAGGCGGCGCTGGCCGCCAAGGATCCCGATCTGGCGCAGAGCTTTGTCGATCTGTCGGCGCAGCGTCAGGTGGCGCTCGATCCGGCGCTGATTGAGCAGGTCAATGCGGCGGTGGCCGACGCGGGATCGGCGCGGGCGGTGACCGAAAGCTTCGCGCTCGGCCTGTTCACCGGCGAGCCTAATGACATGGCGGGTCTGGCCGGCACCGCGCTCGGCGACCTGTTCGTGTTCGGCGACATCCGCGACGCGGTGCGCGAGGTCTCGCGCATGGCGTCCGGTCAGCCGGTCGACGAGGTGGTGCTGGGGCTGTCCGCGATCGGCCTCGCCATCACGGCCGGCACCTACGCCACGCTCGGTGCCGGGGCGCCGGCACGGGTCGGCCTGTCGCTGGCCAAGGCGGCGCGGAAAACCGGCCGGCTCAGCGCGGATCTGACGGCCTCCATCAGCCGGATGATGCGCGGCGTGGTCGACTGGGGCGGCCTGAACAAGGCGATTGCCGGAGCCTCGATCGCCCAGCCGCAACTGGCCATCCGCGCCGCGCGGGAATCGGTCAAGGTCGAGCGCGCCGGCGGGCTGATGCATCTGGCCCGCGATGTCGGGCGGGTGCAGTCCAAGGCCGGCACCAAGGCGGCGCTCGATGGGTTGAAGATCGCGGGCTCGCCGCGCCAGATGGCGCGCGTCGCCAAGCTCGCGGAGAAAGAGGGCAGCCGCACCCGCGCCATCCTGAAGCTGGTGGGCGGCGGCGCGCTGGCGCTGACGATGTTCACCTTCAACACCAGCCTGTGGCTGCTCGGCGCCTTGTTCACGCTGGTCGCCTTCGTGTCCTCGCTCAAGAGCGCAACCGAACGCGGCACCCAGCGCTTCATCAACTATCGCAAGCGGCGGCGGTTGCGGCGCTATGAGGCGCTGACGGTCCGGGCTTAGGCCATTTTCCTGTCGCGTTGCGTCCCGCGCCATTGGCGGTTATGAGCCCGTCCCTGGACGGGGAGACCGCAATGCCCAGTTTCCACCATGACGGCGTCGAGATCGCTTTTCTCGACGAAGGCGAAGGCGACCCGATCGTGCTGGTGCACGGCTTCGCCTCGACCAAGGAGGTCAACTGGGTCAACCCGTCCTGGACCCGTACGCTGACGCGCGCGGGGCGGCGGGTGATTGCGCTCGACAACCGCGGCCACGGCCAGTCGGGCAAGCTGTACGACGCTGATGCCTATCACACCGAAAAGATGGCGGATGATGTGGTGGCGCTGCTCGATCATCTGCGATTGCCGCGCGCCGACGTCATGGGCTATTCGATGGGCGCGCGCATCACCGCTTTTGTCGCGATGAAATACCCGGACCGGGCGCGGTCCGCGATCCTCGGCGGCCTTGGCATTCATTTGGTCGACGGCGTCGGCCTGCCGGTCAGCATTGCCGCGGCGCTGGAAGCGCCGTCGCTGGCGGATGTGACCGACCCGACCGGACGCACCTTTCGCGCCTTCGCCGAGCAGACCAAATCGGACCTCAAGGCGCTGGCCGCCTGCATCCGCGGCTCACGCCAGACCCTGACGCGCACAGAGGTCGGAGGTATCGAGGTGCCGGTTCTGGTCGCCGTCGGCAGCAAGGATGACGTCGCCGGTTCGGCCGAGGAACTGGCCGCGCTGTTACCGAAAAGCGAGTGGGTCGATATCCCCGGGCGCGACCATATGGTTGCGGTCGGGGACAAGGTGTTCAAAGAAGCGGCACTGGACTTCCTTAACCGCGCGGCCTGACGCGCACATGCCTTGCGGCCTTGGGAAGGCTTGGCCTCTGCCATTTTGTGCTAAAAGGACTATCTGAGGGGTCCGAGAGGACTGGAGAAACGATTCATGGCTCAATTTCAGACACGGCCGGCAACGGGCCTCGACACGGTCGACCCGGTCTGGTCGCGCATCCGCGCCGAGGCGGACGACATCACCCGGCGCGAGCCTGAGCTCGCGACCTTCATCTTCGAGACCATTCTCAATCACGGCTCGCTCGAGGCCGCCGTCATCCATCGCGTCAGCGAGCGGCTCGGCAGCAGCGATGTGTCCGGCGACCTGATCCGCCAGGCCTTCACCGAAGCCTTGCAGGACGACGCCACGATCGGCGAGGCGTTCCGCGCCGACATCGTCGCCACCGTCGACCGCGATCCGGCCACCACGCGCTTCCTCGAGCCGGTGCTGTATTACAAAGGTTTCCACGCCATCCAGACCCATCGTTTGGCGCACTGGCTGCGCGGCAAGAGCCGCAAGGATTTCGCGCTGTATCTGCAGAGCCGGTCGTCGGCCATCTTCCAGTGCGACATCAATCCGGCGGCGAAAATCGGCCGCGGCATTTTCCTCGATCACGCCACAGGCCTGGTGGTCGGCGAGACGGCCGTGATCGATGACGATGTGTCGATCCTGCACGACGTCACGCTCGGCGGCACCGGCAAGGAACACGAAGACCGCCACCCGAAAATCCGCCGCGGCGTCATGATCGGCGCCGGCGCCAAGATCCTCGGCAATATCGAAGTTGGCCATTGCGCACGTATCGCGGCAGGCTCGGTCGTCATCAAGCCGGTGCCGAACAATGTGACGGTGGCCGGCGTGCCGGCCAAGGTGGTCGGCGAGGCCGGCTGCCCGGAACCCTCGCGCGCCATGGACCAGATGCTGTACGGCATCATGCTGGACGGCTAGATTTTACCTGTTCGGCAAGACTTGCGTGCCCGTGTCCGATCGGGCAACTAGGCGCGACAATCAAGGAGCGACCCGGTGGACGTAACTGAAGTCAAAAAGCTCGACGCCTATCTCAAGAAATTGTTCGGCAACAACAATATCCGCGTTGTGCCGAAGGCGGGCGACGTCGCCGAAGTGTATATCGGCGAGGATGATCTCGGCGAACTGACTGTCGATGACGAGGACGGCGACCGCTCGTTTAATTTCCGCATGGTCATTCAGGTCGGCAGCGATCCGAGCATCCAGCCGATCCCGACGCTCAATGCCTATCTGCGCAGCAAGTTCGAAAACGACAAGATCCGGGTGATGACACGGCCGAAAAAGACCGACTCGCTGGAAGCCTATATCGGCGAAGAGTTTCTCGGCGTGCTGTTTCTGGAAAACGAAAAAGGCCGCAAGTCGTATATTTTCGAACTGCCGATTCTGGACGTCGATCTGGCCGAAGAAGGCGTCCAGCTCTAGCGTTGTGACGGCTGCGATGGCGGATGCAGCCGCGCAATCAGACGATCGATACCGCCGGCGACGCTCTTCCAGTCGCTCAGCCAGTCACGCGGAAAGCGCACGGTGAGGTCGGCATTGCCGATGCGCCGTTCCAAGAGACACGATCCTGAATTGGTGACGCCCTTGCGCGAGCAGCGCGCCAGGAAGTGTTCCGGCGCCGCCTGCTCGTAGGCCAGTTCTTCGCCCTGATAGGGCGTGCCATCGCGGAAGGCCCGCACCGTCAAGCCATCGGGGCCGTTGACCGGCTCGGCCGCCCAATAGCGCGGATAGATTGTCGCCAGCCGCTCGCCAAGCGGCAATGTCCCGTCGGCGACCTGGATGGTGACGAACAGCCGCTCGTTGGGATCGACCGGCGCGCCGACCGTCGGCTTGCGCGCCGGATCGGGCGGCAGCAGCGATGGCCACAGATAAGCGAGATCGATGCGGTCCTGGGTGCCGGGGCGGCGCTGGACTTTCTGGCGGATCGCCGCCGGCTCGATGCTGAAGGCGATATCGCCCACCATTACAGGCACTGAAGGGGCGTCGCGCGCCACGGGCGGCTCCGGCCAGCGCGGCCACAGCACGTAGGCGACAAAGACCGCAGCGGTCACCGCCACCGCGGCAAACAGCAGCACCGGTGCGGTCAGCGGACCGGTTCCCGCGCGGCGTTTGCGGGGCTGCTGTCGCACCAAAGTGGCCATTCCGTCTCCTGAATCCGAATCGTTTGCCAGTATGCCACGGCGGGCAGGGCGGCTTTGCGGCCGGGGGGCTCGCTCCCACCCCAAGGCAGCATGTCTGTCTTAACCATTCGTTAAGGATGTGCTGGCCCGGAGGGCTCCGCCTTGGCATGGATGGCGGCGTAGCGCGTTGAAAGGCCGACATGTCGCCGCATTCCCTGCAAATGTTTCTGGCGCTCGCGCTCGGATTTGCCGCCGCCGGGCTGTGCAGTTCGGCGTACCGGCTCGCCACCAGCCGGCTGCCGAGCTTTGCGCTGCTGTCGAGCGGGCCGCGGCCGTCGGCCTTTGCCGCTTTGCCGCTGCTGATCGTGTCGGCGCCGTTCCTGATCATGCGCAATACGCTGCTGGGCCACCGGCAGGAAAGCCGCCGCTTCGAATTCGTCTTCCTGGCGACCCTGATTGCAGGCTTCTGGAGCCTGATGTCGGGCACCGTGCTGATGATGACCCTGCAGGCCTGCGGGCTTTTCTCGGCCTGAGCCACTTCCAATTCGCCGCTGTCATGGGTTAGGTCCAGTCTCCACAGGAGACGGGCATGCCGATTTACGAACTCGACGGACAGGCGCCGGAATTTCCCGGCCCGGATCAATACTGGGTGGCCGAAACCGCGGTGCTGATCGGCCGCGTGCGGCTGAAGGCCGATTCCAGCGTCTGGTTCGGCGCCGTGCTGCGCGGCGACAATGAATGGATCGAACTCGGCGAACGCTCGCAGATCCAGGACAACGCCACGCTGCACACCGACCCGGGCTTTCCGCTGACCATCGGCTCGAATTGCGTGATCGGCCACAACGTGATCCTGCATGGCTGCACCATCGGCGACAACACGCTGATCGGCATGGGCGCGATCGTGTTGAATGGCGCCAGGATCGGCAACAACTGTCTGGTCGGCGCCGGCGCATTGGTGACCGAGGGCAAAACCTTCCCGGACAATTCGCTGATCGTCGGCGCACCGGCACGCGCGATCCGCACCCTGGACGACAAGGCGCTGGCGATGATCCGCGGCGGCGCCGACGTCTACGTGAAGCGCTCGAAGCACTACGCGAAGAATCTGAAGCGCGTCGGCTGATGCGCTGGGCCTGAAAAAGGTGCGGCCAGCCCCTGGGGGAGGGCTGGCCGCTCGCGAACCCGGTCTGGGGGACGGGGAGGGTGGGGACGTGACCGGGAGCGCGAATTCCTGTGTTGCCTTGTTCAGATCACCTGATGACTAGCGTGCGGATACCGTGGCCGGCGCGTTGCGCGGCTCGTTCAGCGATACCCAGACGTTCGGATCGGACTGCGACTGACGCTTGATGAAGCGGTAGCCGGTCTTCTGCCACGGCAGGACTTCCGTCTCCTGATTGTCGAGAATGAACTCGCCGCGATCGGTCTTGACCGTCAGCACGGCGTGGCCATCGCCCTTCTTGTCGCGCACCACCGTGATCAGCAGGGCCTCGCGCGGCCAGCCGGCCTGGATCAGCATGCGCCGCTTCAGCAGCACATAATCCTCGCAGTCGCCCTGGCCGTTATCCGGGTAGTTCCAGCGCTCGACCACGCCCCACTGTTCCTGGTCGGTAATCGGCTTGATGGTGTCGTTGACCCATTTGTTGACCTTGACCAGGTCGGCCCACGATTTGGCGGTGAGCACGATGTCGCGCGGCGCGGTCGGCCGCGTGGCACATTCCGATTTGTACTCGAAGCAGAATTCGACCCAGCCGATCGGCGGTCGCGACGTTTCGCCGACCGAAACATACAGCGCGCGTTCATTCGGCACAGCGGCCGAATTACCGAGCGACGCAGTCCGGCTCGCAGCAACGGCGCCGCCGATCGAGATCGCCAGCGCGGCGGCGCCGACCAGAACCAGCGTGCCGCCGGTTCGCGAAATCTGTTTGAAGTCCCTGTCCATCGTTGTGGCCCCTGTCCCGTCTTGTTGGGACCACAATTGCCACGAAGCATTTGCATCGCCGCTAAGTCTAGGGAGCCAGTTTTAGGCTAATGGAGCTCAAGTTAGAGACGAATACAGTATTACTTAGCCGCTATTTCGAGTAAAAATGTAACGAATACAGTTTGTGTAAAATTTTAGACGTTAATGCGTCGAATGCAGCAATAGCGCCCTTGTGCACTGGTTTATGCGCGGACGTTTACCTTGCTGGGTTTGTGAATTGCGCCAGCGCGTTACCGGCGCGGGCCCACGCTTGGGCCGCTCGCCGCGGCCTGGCGGCGGGAAATTCTAGGGAAGCCGTTTACACACCGGTGACGCTATTCGCCGGTGATGCTTTCTTCCAGGGAATCGGGATGCGGCAGCCGGGTGAATTCGATGGCGAAGCCGTCTTCGATATGACGGACCACCCGGCCCGGGGTCTTGCCAATGGTGACGGCCGCGCCAACGGCCGGCCGCAGTTCGGGCGCAATCGATACCGCCGCACCCGAGGCGGAAATGTCGATGACGCGGCAGCCGACATTGGTGCCGTTCGGCAAAACGAGCCGCGCGAACGGATTGCGCGGCGCGAAGCGGCCGTGGCGCCGGTCTTCCGGCAAATTGAGGATATCGCGGTTGGCGAGCCATGTGAGCTGGGCGGCGAGCTTGTCGCGCTTGCGCACCGTCGCCGAGATCGTCATGGCGAAGCCATTCTCGAAAACGCGCGAGATCGTGCCTTCGAGGCGGCCGAGATGGTCGACATAAGCGATGACCCGTTCGCCCGGGGCGCCGGCGATCGGGGCGATGATGGCCATGCCGCCCGGCGACATGTTGGTTACCTGGCAGGGGAATTCGCGCCGGTCGGCCAGCATGTAGCGCCCGAGCAGGTCCACTTTGACACGCTGATGCCGCCGCCGTTCTTCCGCACGGGGCACAATTCGAGGCTGGGTCAAGGGCAGCGCCATGGCAATTGGCATTCTGGGGCGTGAGCGCCCTGAGCCAATGACCCTATGGTTCTATTATTAACGGCAGGTTAGCCGGTGCGTTCGCCCGACGGGGCGTCCCGGCCGCCGCTGTAGACGACAAATCCGTGCCGCACCCGGATATCTTCGACCGATGGGACGACCGTGGCCGCGGGCTCTGCCGGCGCTTCCGGCACGATCGACCCAGAACGGCGCTGTCCGATGGTGGGCTCCGGTCCGATATGGCGCAGGGTGCCAAGTTCGAGATTGGCGATCGGCTTCTCGCCCAGCCAATAGGGTGGCGCCAGCGGGGCCAGCGCGCCGATGGCGCGGATGCGGGCGTGGCCGGTATGGGCAAGCGGCAGCAGCAGCAGTTCGAGGTCGAGAATGTCACCATCGGCGGTGCGGCCGGTGAGACCCGCCACGGCGCTGATCTGCTCGTCAATGACGATGGTGAGCAGGTCGTCGATTTTTGGGATGCTCTCCTCGCTCCACAGCGAGGAGAACTCTTCGCCCTTGAGTTCGCGCCCGAACAAGGCACAAACGCGGGTGCCGGCGAGACGGAACCTGAGCCGGTCGACGAAGTCCGCTGCCAGCATCACAGTATCGCTGAGCGCATGGCGGATGTCCGCCGGATCGATCTCCGAGCGATCGGGAGCCGGACGATTGCCCCGCTGCCGAGTCCAATAAGCGAACAACGCTTGCGTCGAAGGATGCTTCATGGCCGCCACCTGTTCCGTCGCGAGACGGTGCCGGCGTCGTCATGTCCCCGATCGGGACATGTGCGCCGGCTTTTCGCCGCGATGGCATCCACACAGCAGGCGGCGTGCCCGCGGGCGGATTTGCGGGGCGGAACGCGCGTTAGTGTTAAAATCGGCGGCTGCCAGGCGGTACAACGGGTTCGGCGTCGTGCTGCGCTCGCAGAGAGGGCTTGCGGCGCGACCATGAAGCGGCGTAATTCAGGCCTCCACGGGATCCCGCCTGGTGAATCGCGAGCCGGCCTTCAACATTCCTTTTATTGTCATGGTGCTGCTGGCTGTGCTGGCCGCGATCCATGGCGTGCGCACGCTGCTGCTGAGCGAAGATCAGGATATCGACGTCCTGATCGCCTTCGCCTTCATTCCGGCGCGCTATGAAAGCTCGGCGGTGCTGGGCGGCACGTTGCCGGGCGGCTTCGGCGCCGACGTCTGGACCTTTGTCACTTACTCACTATTGCACGCCGACTGGACGCATCTCATCGTCAACTCGGTCTGGTTGCTGGCGTTCGGGAGCGCGGTGGCGCGCCGGTTCGGCACTTCGCGGTTCATTGCGTTCTGGGCCGTGACGGCGGCGGCCGGCGCGGCGCTGCATCTGGCCACCCACGCCGGCGAACAGGTGCCCATGATCGGCGCCTCGGCGTCGATTTCCGGCACCATGGCGGCGGCGATGCGGTTCGCCTTCCAGCAGGGCGGTCCGCTTGGATCGCTGGGCAGCACCGACGAGCGCGCATACCGCGTGCCGGCGCTGCCGCTGACTGGCGTGCTGAGCGATCCGCGCGTGCTGATCTTTCTCGCGGTGTGGTTCGGCATTAACCTCTTGTTCGGACTCGGCTCGTTGCCGATTACCGGGAGCGAACAGTCGGTTGCGTGGCAGGCGCATATCGGCGGCTTCCTCGCCGGTCTGTTGTTGTTCTCATGGTTCGACCCGCCGCAGCGGCCGCTGCAATATGACGATTACGAGGCGCGCGAGGTTTAGGACTACCGCGGCGCAACATGCGCGGACGCAGTTTTACCTTGACGGAACCGCTGCACCGGCGGGATCGTTGGTACGGACCCGGAATCGCGCGATCACTCCCCGCCGGGCACAGGGAGTCTTGCCATGAACGTCGAAAAAATCCTGACTGTGAAGGGCGACAACGTCATCACGATCGAGCCCACCGCGAATCTTGCCGACGCTGCGAGACTTCTGAGCACGCATCGCATCGGCGCGGTGGTGATTGTCGGGGCGGGCGGACGCCTGTCCGGGATTTTGTCCGAGCGCGATATCGTGCGCGCGATTGCCGAGCACGGCGCTGCCGCTTTGACGGCCCCGGTCAGTCAGGAGATGACCCGCAACGTCATGACCTGCGTCGAGACCGACTCCGTCGCCGACATCATGGAAAAAATGACGACCGGCAAGTTTCGCCATTTGCCGGTGCTGCGCGACGGCAAAATGATCGGGCTGGTGTCGATCGGCGACGTCGTCAAACACCGCGTCGGCGAGATCGAGCGCGAATCCGAGGAAATGCGCGACTACATTCGCAGCGCCTGACTACTTGCCGCCGCCACCATTGCTGTTCGCAACATAAGGCTGCGACAGCGCGGCCACCGCTTCGTTGATGCCCTCGATGGCCTTTTCGGCCGCTTCGGCGCCGAGCCGGATGGCATCGCTGGCGCGGTGGAAGTCGAACCAGCCGACCGGACCCAGCCGCGGGCTGATCATCACATCCGGCGGATCGCCGGCCAGCCGCGCGCGCGTGATGCGGTCCTGCATGACATTGAACGCCTCGACCATGACAGTCGGAATGCCCGGCCGGTCGCGGCTGCCGAGGAACTGGCGGCGCAACGAACGGTCGCCGCCGAACAGTCGGCGCAGGCCTTGCGATTTCGGCGGCACGGCGTCATCGCTTTCGTCGGGCCCGTGGTGCGAGATCAGAGTGCCGCGGCCGAACAGATCGGCGTTCAGATTGACCGCGATCACGAGCCGGGCGCCAAGCGCGCGCGCAGCGGACACCGGCACCGGATTGACCAGCGCACCGTCGACCAGCCAGCGGCCGCCGATCTTCACCGGCGGGAAGATGCCGGGCAGGGCATAGGACGCGCGCACCGCGTTCACCAGCCGCCCATGGGTCAGCCAGATTTCATGGCCGGTATTGAATTCGGTCGCGATGGCGGCAAAACGCAGCGGCAGGTCGTCGATGCGGGTGTCGGCCAGACTGGCTTCCAGCGCCGCGGCGAGCTGATTGCCGCGAATGAGGCCGGAGCCGGACAGGCTGATGTCGAGATAGCTGAGCACGCCACGCACCGTCAGGGTGCGCGACCAGGTCTCCAGCGCGTCGAGCTGTTGGGCGGCGTAACAACCGCCGACCACCGCGCCGATCGAGGTGCCGACGATGACATCCGGCACAATGCCGTGCGCCGACAGCGTCCGCATCACGCCGATATGGGCAAAGCCACGCGCCGCGCCGCCGCCCAGCGCCAGGCCGATGGTCGGACGCGTGGCGGCCGGATGCGGCTGTTCGGTGGTGGCGTCAGCCGCGCGGTCGCCGCCGTGCCGCATGCGTCCGAAGAGTCCCTCGAAGACCAAAGCCGTGCTCCCCAATGCCCGATCATCCCGCCGGGCACGTCCGCGGACAAGCGCATCAGATCAACATGGTGAAAACGCTAGCGGCGCCTTGTGACCGGATCGTGAGCCAAAGCCTGCGCCCGGCCGATTACGTAATGGTTAAATGCGGGGAAAGGCCTATTGCGACGGTCGCGTCATCGAAAACAGGCTCTCGACCACGGCATACTCGTCGTAGCCGCAGCGGGCGATCGGCTTCATGGCGGCGGTGTCGAGGCGGCCATCGACCACGAAACGGTCGTCGATGTGGACGCCGACCACCTCGCCGAACACCACGTAGCAATCGGCCGGCTCGCCGTCGGCGGTCTCCACCGGCACGATCTTGATCAACCTGCATTCGAGCGCGCAGGGCGAGGCCGCAACCCGCGGCGGCTTGACCAGGCGCGATGGCGCGGCGGCGAGGCCTGCGCGCTCCATCTCGTTGACGCCGCGCGGCAGCGGCGCGGCGGTGACGTTCATGGCGTCGCGCAAGTCCCAGGTGGCGAGATTGCAGACGAATTCGCGGGTCTGCTCGATGAAGGCGACCGAGTCCTTGAAGCCTTCGCTGGCGAACATCACCAGCGCCTTGCGGCTGTTGATGCCGTTGAAGAACGAATAGGGCGCCAGGTTGATCTGACCCTCGAGGCTGATCGAGGTGATCCAGCCGATCGGCCGCGGCGCCACGATCGCCTTGAACGGATCGTGCGGCAGCAGCTTCAGATCGCGCTTGGCGGGCTCGTAGAACATTACTTTTCTGGGCCCACGTAATGCGTGACGATGTCGGCAAGCTTCGGCCGGTCGCGATCTTCCGGCGGCCGCGCCGGCCGACCGATGTGGACAAAGCCGGCAATTCGCTCGTCCGCCGCAAGGCCGAGCGCCGCCAGCACGCGCCGATCATAGGCGTACCATTCGGTGAGCCAGCTGGCGGCGAAGCCCAAGGCATGGGCGGCCTGAACGAGGCTCATGGTCGCGGCGCCCGCCGACATCAGCTGCTCCCATTCCGGGATCTTGGCATGCGGCGTCGCTTTGCTCACGACCGCGATCACCAGCGGCGCGCGGGCGAGCCGGTGGCGCTCGAAGGCAAGTTGCTCGGCCGTCGCATCTGGGCGGCCGGCGCTGAAAGCCGCGGCGATGGCGTCGCCCGCGGCCAGGCGCGCCTCGCCCGCGATGACAATGAAACGCCACGGCGCCAGCTTGCCGTGATCGGGCACCCGCGAGGCGATGGTCAGAAGCGTGTCGATGTCCGCCGGGGACGGCGCGGGCCCGGCCAATTCCATCGGCTTGACCGACCGGCGGGTCTTCAGCAATTGCAGGGCGTCGGGCATCGGGACCTCACAGACTGTGCGATTGCGCCTAGCATGGTGGTTATACGGTGACAAACGAGGCCATGGCTTGAAATCGCCTCGATTTGGGCCGAAAAAGCCTCTGTCATGAGCAGCGCATCCGTCATCGCCGCAGCCCGCGGCCGGCTGTGGCCGGCCATGGCGCTCCTTGTCGCCCTGATGGTCCCGTCGCCGGCCTGGGCTCAAGGGCAGGGCCTGTTTTCCAATACGCCGTCGACCGGTTTGATCGCGCCCGGCCAAAGTGGGGCGGGCGACGGTTTCAGCCGTGGCGGGTTGGTGGCGCCGCCGTCGCTGACGCCGCTGGTGCCGCCGGAGGGCGTCCCACAAGCGATGCCGATGGTGCCGGCCGGGCAGGTGGCGCTGGTCCTGTCGGCGCGTTTCGGCAAGGACGGCCCACCCATCGGCGGCGGACTGCATTGGCGTGTCTATGCCGCCAAGCGAGACGCCGGCGGCAATTACCGGTTGATCAAGGAAGAGAAAGCCACACCGGCGCCGACTTTGGTGCTGCCAGCGGGCAACTACATCGTCCATGTTGGTTTCGGACTGGCCACCGCGGTGCGGCCGGTGACTTTGCAGGGTCCGACCGTGCGGCAGGAGTTCGTCTTGCCCGCCGGCGGTCTGCGCATGGAGGGCCGGGTCGGAGACGCCCGCGTGCCCGCCGGTCAAATATCATTCGATGTCTACAAAGGCAGCCAGTTCGACGGCGGCGAGCGGCGGGCGATTGCCGAACACGTGGCGACCGGCGCCGTGCTGATGGTGCCGGAGGGCACGTATTACATCGTGTCGAACTACGGCGACGCCAATTCGTCGGTCCGTTCCGATATCCGGGTGCAGGCCGGCAAGCTCACCGATATCACCGTGACACACCGCGCTGCGGCGATCACGCTCAAGCTTGTCTCCGAGCAGGGCGGCGAAGCACTCGCCAACACCGCATGGTCGGTGTTGACGCCCGGCGGCGACGTGATCAAGGAGTCGATCGGTGCATTTCCGCGCGTGATTCTCGCCGAAGGTGAATATCGCGCCATCGCCCGAAATGAAGGCAAAGTGTTCGAGCGGGACTTCAAGGTGGTGACCGGCGTCGATGGCGATGTCGAGGTCCGCGCGCAGTAGAGCCGGCCGACGCGGATCGCAACAAAACCTTCGCAATTGCCGTTATATCGAGAATTGACCGGAAATTTGGAACTTTTGTGACTGTCTGACCGTTGGAATACATATGCTTACGCAACCGATTGCGAACGATACTGCGATGGACATTTTCACCGGCCTCGATCCCAAAGCGGTCGCGCTGTTGTTCGACGTCGACGGCACCCTGATCGACATCGGCCCGTCGCCGTTCGAGGTTGAAGTTACCGACGAACTCAAGGCGTCGCTCGTGCGGCTGTATGAATTGACCGAAGGCGCGCTGGCGCTGGTCAGCGGCCGCCCGATCGTCGATCTCGATATGCTGTTCGCACCGCTGAAGCTGCCGATGATCGGCGGCCACGGTGCCGAGATGCGCCTTCAGGACGGTGCCGTATTTCATTCCGCCGGCAATCTCCCGGACCGGATGCGGGGTATCCTCGCCGACCTGGCGACACCGGAATCGGGAATCGTCGCCGAGAACAAGGGCTATTCTGTCGCGCTGCATTATCGCAAGGCGCCAAAAGAAGCCGAGCGCATTCGCAAACACATCGCGGCCGTTCGCGCCGCTTATCCGGAAGAAGCAACCGAGCTTTTGCTGGGCAAGGCGATGTTCGAGGTCAAACGTCCTGGTGTCGACAAAGGGTATAGTGTGCGCGAACTGATGAAGCACCCGCCGTTCGCCGGCCGGGTTCCGGTGTTCATCGGCGACGACGTCACGGATGAGTCGGTGTTCAAGGTTTTGCCTGACCTCGGCGGCAAAAGCTTTTCCGTGCGCCGGCACTTCCCCGGCCTCGTCGGCATTTTCGACTCGGCCGACCAGGTTCGCAGCGCGCTCAAACTGCTGGCAAGCGGCAGGCAGGCGCAGCCTGCTTAATTGCTGTTTCCTGCCGGAATATCTCCGTTTCTTTATCCAATTCGGATGGGACCGGCATTCACGGCTACGATTGACGCGGGGAACTTCCAAAGTGCGGCAAACGTTATACGGTATGGGGAAGCAGGGCAGGCTGTCGCGTTTTTTTCGTTTGCCGCGTCTGCTTTATCGTTGCACTGTACCAAGCAGAGAAGGCCATGCCGGGGCTAGCGATGGTCGGGTTGTGTCGATTACGCCAAAATTTTCTGATGCTTGAGCGTGAGCATCACAAGACCGTCAGTTTGCGGGGAAACTGTCCCCAGGCCTATTCGATTTCTGGAATGAGTTTGGCAGCGCGCGGGCTGTCGCAAGCATGGGGAGTTCGGCATTGGCCCGCCTTGTCGTAGTCTCAAACCGCGTCGGGATTCCCGAAAAGGGCGCGCGGGCGGGCGGGCTCGAAGTGTCGATCCGGCCGGCGCTCAAGGAGCGCGGCGGCATCTGGTTTGGCTGGAACGGCAAGTTCACCGATGGCGACCCGCCGCCGGCCGAGACCGTCGAGCGCGAGAATGTCTCGTATGTCACCGTCGGCCTGCGGCAGGACGACTACGAGGAATTCTACAACGGCTTCGCCAACCGCGTTCTGTGGCCGATATTGCATTACCGGCTGGATCTGGCCGAATTTACCCGCCGCGATCTGGGCGGCTACTTTCGCGTCAACGAATTCTTCGCCGCCAACCTCGAGAAGGTCCTCAAGCCGGACGACGTTGTCTGGGTGCACGACTATCATCTGATCCCGCTGGCCAAGGCGTTGCGCGAGCGCGGCCACAAGAACAAGATCGGCTTCTTCATTCATATTCCTTTCCCGCCGCCGGAGATCGTCACCGCGCTGCCCAACCACGAGCGCTTGATGCCGGCACTCGGCCATTACGATCTGGTCGGCTTCCAGACCGAAGTCGACGCGACCAATTTCTCGCGCTACCTGGCCAACGAATGCGGTCTCAGGCGCATCGATGGCGAAAGTTTCGAGTTCGAAGGCCGCGCCGTCAAAGTCGGGGTGTTTCCGGTCGGCGTCGAGACCGATGCATTTTCCCGCCTGGCCCGCCGCGCCATCGAATCCCCCTTCGTGCGCGACGTGCTGGGAAGCCTGTCCGGCCGCGCCATGATCATCGGCGTCGACCGGCTCGACTACAGCAAGGGCCTGCCGGAGCGGATGGACGCGTTCGAGCGCTTCCTCACCATCTTTCCGGAATGGCACGACAACGTCACCTATCTGCAGATCACGCCGTTCAGCCGTTCCGCCATTCCGGAATATGCCGATCTCGGCCGCGCTGTGGGCGAGGCGGTCGGACGCATCAACGGCAATTTCGGCGAGGCGTCATGGACGCCACTGCGCTACATCAACAAGGCGCACAGCCGCACGGCGCTGGCCGGGCTGTACCGGGCGGCGCGGGTCGGACTGGTGACGCCGTTGCGCGACGGCATGAACCTGGTGGCCAAGGAATTCGTTGCCGCCCAGGATGCGGACGATCCGGGCGTGCTGGTGCTGTCGCGCTTTGCCGGCGCCGCGCGCGAATGCACCGCCGCGCTGCTGGTCAATCCGTATGACCACGAAGGCGTCGCGCTGGCCATCAACCGGGCGCTGTCGATGCCGCTCGACGAGCGGCGCCAGCGCCATGCGATCAATTACAAGGCGCTGTTGCAGAACGATCTCGGGGACTGGGCCGAGCGGTTCCTCGGTGCGCTGGAACGGCCGCCGACGCGCACCAGCGCACCGCCGCCGATGCGGATCGCCGGCGGACGGTGAATTCTTGACATAAATCACGATCGATCGCGTGGGCGGGGCATAGCCTGAACAACTGATAACTGCGGGGGTGGCTGCATATGCAAGGCGTCGTTCTGGGTCTGCTGTCGTCGATTGCCATTCTGACTCTGACGCCGGCGGCCAACGCCGCCGACGCGCGCAATGGCGAGACGCTGGCGAAGCGCTGGTGCGCGGATTGTCATGTCGTCGCTGCCGATCAGCGCAGCGGCACCACGCAGGCGACGCCGTTCTCGGCCATCGCCGACCGGCCCGGCTTCGATGCCGCGATGCTGGCTTTGTTCCTGCTGTCGCCGCATCCGAAAATGCCGGACATGGGCCTGTCGCGGGCCGAGGCCGCCGATCTGGTGGCCTATATCGCAACGCAGGGCGGGCGCTAGGCGCCGCTATCGCGCCGCCGGGGCGGGCGCACGATTGGGCGCCGGTGTTGGAGCGGGGGTTGCGGTTTTGCCCGGCGTCGCCGGGCCCGGCATGCAGCTTACCGAGCCGATGGTGGTCGCGCCGTATTGCACATAGCCGCTGGCGGTCGGCGGCGTGTGCGGCGCGGTGATCGGCAGATAGATGTAGCAGACGGTGCCATCGACCGGATCGCGCCAGCGCTGGATGATGGTGTCCTGCAAGGGGCCCGCGAACTGGCGTTCGAGCTGCATGCGCGGCAGCTTCGACCATTCCGCGGTCTGCGCCGCCGCCGGAGCGGAGGCCAAAACCATCAGCGCCGTCGGCACAAGAAAAGCCGGCGTCATCCTCATCGTCATCACCATGCGAATTGCAGTCCCATCCGGCCGCCGACCTGGCTCTGGTTCATGCCGAACCCGACCGAGCCCGACGCCACCAGATTCTCGCTCAGCCGGACCGCACTTTGCAAGGCGAAAGCGTTCTCGCCGGCGAAAGTGCCGTAATTGATGCCGATCGCGTATTTCTTGTTCTCCGGCAGGCTGCCGCCGCCCATGGCCATGGCCATGGCGACGCCGGCATCGGCGCGGTCGACGCGCTGGTTGACGTCGTTGATCTGGGTTTGCAGGCCGCTGATCCCGGCGGCCACGGCGTTGAGTTGCCCGACATTCACCGCGTCGGTCGGGTTGACGCCGGCGGCGACGTTGGTGACGCGGCGTTCGTTGCCGGCAGAGCCGACCGAGACCGTGTTGGCGATACTGGCAACCGAGCCCGAGCCGATCGCCACCGAGTTGGCCGCGGTGGCGCTGGCGTTGGGGCCGAGCGCCGTGGCGTTGCTGCCGGACGCCGACGCGCCGTCGCCGAAGGCCGCGCCGCCATTGGACGCGAAGGCGCCGGCGCCGACCGCGACCGAGCCAGTGGCGGTCGCGCCCGCGCCGATGGCGATGGCGTTCAAGCCGCTCGCCACCGCGCCGCGACCCTGAGCGAGCGCGCCGGGCGCGGTCGCCTGTGCATTGGTGCCCATGGCCATCGCGTCCTCGCCCGAGGCATTGGCGCCGCTGCCGACGGCAACCGCATTGGTGCCCGTTGCGGTGGCCGCGGGGCCGGTCGAGTTGGTTTTCATGTAGGTCGAGTTGCCGGCGCTGATGCCGGCGACGGTGCTCGACAGCGTGGCGATGTCGGCGGTGTTCTGCGCCACCTGTTGGTTGGTGGCGTAAAGCTGGCTGCCATTGACCGCTTCGGTGCTGGCCGCGGAGAGGGCGCCCACTGACACGCCGGTCAGGGTCCGCGTACCGGAGGTACCGGTGAAGTTGACGACGGTGCCGTCAGTCGCGGCACCCACCGTGATCGGCTGGCCCGCCGCGCTCTGCTGCACCAGGCCGATGGTGCCGCCGCTGATCTGCGTTTGCAGGCTGGTGATGGCGCCATCGACAGCGCCGAAGGCGCTGCCGACATTATTGTAGGAGGTGCCGAGGATGGAATAGCTCGGGGCGCTCATAACGCCGGTTGCCGTGTCGAAGCTGGCGCCGAACGCGGCGGCAACGCGCTGGTTGGCGGTGTAAAGCTGCCCGGCGGTGGCGGCATCGGTGGAGCCGGAGGCGATGGTGCCGTCGGCCATGTTGACGATGCGTCGCTGTCCGCCGACCGCGGTGGTGCCGACCGAGACCGTGTCGGCGACGTTGGCGATCGAATTGGGGCCGAGGGCGACGGAATTCGCGGCGCTGGCGACGGAGTTGTAGCCAAGCGCCATGGAGTCCGTGCCCAAGCCGATGACCCGCGACTGGTTTCCGATGGCAATGCCATTGGCGGAGGTGGCGATGACATAGGCTCCATTGCCGGGGCCGCCGGCACTGTTGCCGCCGATCGCGATCGAGTTGGCGCCGAGCGATTGCGCGCCCGCGCCCAAGGCGGTGCTGTAGCCGCCGATGGCATAGGTGCCCGCGCCGACAGCGGTGTTTCTCATTCCATTGCCTCTAGCCTCTGCCATTTCGCCAATGGCGATGTTTTGGCCTCCGTTCCCTCTGGCAACGGCACTTCGGCCGATGGCAATGTTCGTGCTGGCATCGCCCATGGCGGCCGCATCTGCTCCCATCGCGATGTTGTAGCTCTGAAGGCCGTCGGCATAGGCTGCGTAACCTATTGCTAGGTTGCGGCTATTGTCGCCCGTAGCATAGGCGAGGCGGCCGACCGCGATATTGTTCGCTGCGTCGCCATTGGCATTGGCAGAAAAGCCAGTTGCAATATTGGCGCTAGAGGCTCCCGTGGCGAATGCCGAAGATCCTGTTGCAATGTTAGAGCTGTTCGCGCCGCCGGCATTGGCCGAAAAGCCCATGGCGGTGTTGCGGCTGCCATCGCCCCGCGAATCTGAATCTCCTATTGCGATGTTGTGACTCAGAGTGCCTGACGAATTGGCACTGAAGCCGAGCGCAATGTTGCGGCTGCTGTCGCCGCTGGCGATCGACGAGCGGCCAACCACGACATTATAAGACGCATAGCCGCTGGCATCGGAAAACCAGCCGGTGGCGATGTTGGCGCTCGAATCGCCGGACGCGTTGGCTCTGTCGCCGGTGGCGATGTTGTGGGCGCTATCGCCCGTGGCGGTCGAGATATAGCCGATGGCAATATTCGATGCACTGCCTCCGCCGCCAGCATCGCCGCCGGCGATTGCCGCGTTGGCGCCGCCACCACCGGAATAGGAATTCAAACCACAAGAGAAGCTGTTGGTACCGCCATCACCCCCCGCCGAAGCCGCTCCGCCGGCGCCGACATTGTCGCAGATAAAGGCCTGCGCCGTTGGTGCCGTCACCACCGCAGCGCCGAGTACGGCGAGGGCGCAACCCGCCAGCAGTGCGGTGCGTCGCCGGCTTGAACCTTGGGCCCTGCGCGCGCCCATGCGCGTCTCGCTGCGGCCCCCACCGCCCCGCTGGTTCTGCATTGACGCACTTCCGTACTGTGCGAAGCCGCGTGTTAGCACACCGGCTTGTCGCGGCCTGTCCCGCTAATTTTGTAGCGTAACGGCAGGCAAGGTCACGTGCGTGGCGTCCCATCTCTTGCCGCCACGTGTCATCTGGGTGTAAATTCAGTCCTACAACGCGGCGTTGCGACGAGGGGAACTCGAGGGCGAGGTTTCCTCGCGCTGCCAGGAGCTTAGCCAGCATGCCGCCGCCGCCAGTTGCGCACATGATTTTCGACACCACGACGCTGCCGGAGCCCACGGCGCGCGCAATCTGGCACGACACGCTCGGGCAGTTGTACGACGTGCAGCGGCGGGACGAGGCCGAGAGCTTCGCGGCCTGCATCGGAGTCTGGAACATCGGCGGCCTGATCATGACCGAGGGTCAGTTCAGCGGCGCCCGCTTGCTGCGCTCCGCCCGCCGAGCCCGAACTGATGGTTTCGACCACTATACTTTCATTTTACAAAAGAAAGGTCGCTGGCAGGCCGACACTGGCGACCGGTTGCTGGAAAGCGGGCCGGGCCGTGTCTGCGCTATGGATGTTTCCCGGCCGATCGTGACCGACGTTGGTGACAACGACAGCATCACCCTCACTTTGCCCCGCGACGTGCTCGACGCGGTGCTGCCGCCGTTCGATATGCACGGTCTGGTGCTCGACGGCGCGCGCGGCGCGCTGCTCTACGACTTCATCGTGTCGTTGCAGGGACGCGCCGGCGCCGGCAATGGGCCGGAAGCGCCGCAACTGGCCGAAGCAATCCGTCAAATGGTTGCCGCCTGCCTGTCGCCGTCACGCGACGCGGCGGCGCGGGCGCGTCCGCAGATCGATAGCGTGCTATTGCGGCGTGCCACGGCACACATCGACGCCAATCTGGCCAATCCGGAGTGGGGCGGCAACGACCTCGGCCTTGTCATGCAAGTATCACGCTCCACGCTCTACAGGTTGTTCGTCGAATTTGGCGGAGTGGCCTCCTACATCCGCGCACGGCGGCTGGCGCGGGCGCATCTGCTGCTGGCCAATCCGCAGGAGCGGCGCAGCGTCTCGGAAATCGCAGCAATCTGCGGTTTCCAGAACGATACCTCGTTTAGCCGCGCGTTCCGCGAGACCTTCGGCTACTCGCCGCGCGAGGCGCGCTTTGGCAAGCCGGGGCCGGCCGACACTGCCGGCAGCGGCACCCGCGACGCCGCCATCGTCGTCGAATGGATCAACAGGTTGCGGGTGCCGGCAGCGGGCGGGCCTTAAGCCTTCGCCCGCTTCATGTCCGGCGGCGTCGCCTCGTCGGTCAGCAGCGTCAGCGCCTCGTCGAGCGGCATCACCGTCTGCTTCTCGGAGCCGAGCCGGCGGATCGAGACCTGCCGGGTTTCTGCTTCCTTCTTGCCGACCACCATCATCACCGGCACCTTGGCCAGCGAGTGCTCGCGCACCTTGTAGTTGATCTTCTCGTTGCGCAGGTCGCCGTCGGCGCGCAGGCCGAGCTTGCGCGCCGCCGCCACAACCTCGGCCGCGTAATCGTCGGCATCCTGCGTGATGGTGGCGATAATCGCCTGCTTCGGCGCCAGCCACAGCGGCAGGTGCCCGGCGAAGTGTTCGAGCACGACGCCGAGGAAGCGCTCCATCGAGCCGCAGATGGCGCGGTGGATCATCACCGGCGTTTTCCGTGAGCCGTCGGGGGCGATGTAGAAGGCGTCGAACCGCTCCGGCAAATTGAAGTCGACCTGCGTGGTGCCGCACTGCCAGTCGCGGCCGATGGCGTCGCGCAACACGTATTCGAACTTCGGCCCGTAGAACGCGCCTTCGCCCGGATTGATCGCGGTCTTGATGCGCCCGCAGCCTTCGGCCTCGATGCGCTTGAGCACGTCCTGCATGATCCCTTCGGCGTGATCCCAGGCGGCATCGGAGCCGACGCGCTTTTCCGGCCGCGTCGACAGCTTCACCGTCAGTTCGCCGTCAAAGCCGAAATCGGCATAGGTCGACAGGATCAACTCGTTGATGGTCAGGCACTCCGCCGCCATCTGCTCTTCGGTGCAGAACACATGGGCGTCGTCTTGGGTGAAGGCGCGCACGCGCAGCAGGCCGTGCATGGCGCCGGACGGCTCGTAGCGGTGGACGATTCCGAATTCCGCCATGCGCAGCGGCAAGTCGCGGTATGACTTCAGCCCGTGCTTGAAGATCTGGATGTGGCCCGGGCAGTTCATCGGCTTGATGGCGTAGACGCGCTCATCCTCGGTGTCGTCACCGGCCGAAGTCGCCTGGAACATGTTCTCGCGGAACCACTGCCAGTGGCCGGAGGTCTCCCACAGCGCCTTGTCGAGCATCTGCGGCGCGTTGACCTCCTGGTAGTCGCCCTTCAGGCGCCGGCGCATATAGGCGACGATCTCCTGGAAGATGGTCCAGCCGCCGGCGTGCCAGAACACGGTGCCGGGGCCTTCCTCCTGGAAATGAAACAGGTCCATCTCGCGGCCGAGTTTGCGGTGGTCGCGCTTCTCGGCCTCTTCCATATTCTTCAGATAGGTGTCGAGCTCTTCCTGCTTGGCGAAGGCGGTGCCGTAGATGCGCGACAGCATCGGATTGTTCGAGTCGCCGCGCCAATAGGCGCCGGCCACGCGCATCAGCTTGAAGGCGCTGCCGATCTTGCCGGTCGACGTCATGTGCGGGCCGCGGCACAGGTCGAACCAGTCACCCTGCTTGTAGATCTTCAGCGACTGGTCGTCGGGAATGGCGTCGATCAGTTCGACCTTGAAGCTCTCGCCCTTGTCGGCGAACACCTTCTTGGCCTCATCGCGCGCCCAGACTTCCTTGGTGAACGGTTTGTCGCGCGCAATGATCTCCTTCATCTTCTTTTCGATGACGGGGAGGTCTTCCAGCGTGAACGGCTGGTTGCGGTGAAAGTCGTAATAAAAGCCGTTCTCGATCACCGGGCCGATGGTGACCTGGGTGCCCGGCCACAGCGCCTGAACGGCTTCCGCCAGCACATGCGCGGCGTCGTGGCGGATCAGCTCGAGGGCGCGCGGGTCGTCGCGCGAGACGAACTCGATCCTGGCGTCGTGCTCGATCGGATCGGCGAGGTCGACGACGGTGCCGTCGAGCGCCATCGCCACGGTACGTTTGGCCAGCGAGGGCGAAATGCCCTTGGCGATATCAAGGCCGGTAATGCCGTTGGGGTAGTCCCGACGCGCGCCGTCGGGAAAGGTCAGTGCGACCATTGTCTCGTCTCCTGTTGCTCACTCCCACGAACGAGCGTGGGTAAGCGGGTTTGGGGGAGGGATATAGCAGCCGGTTCCGCCGGCGCAACTACCGCGGCGGGGCGATCTCGTTGGTCCCGCGCCAGCGGGCGTAGCGCCAAGGCAGATACCAGTGCGCGCCATCGGGCAGGGCGGCCGGCACGAAATCGAGACCGTGCGTGCCCCAGGGATGGCAGCGCGCAATTCGCCCAAGCGTCATCCAGCCGCCGGCCCACAGGCCAAACCGGCTGATCGATTCGTCGGCATAGTCGGAACAGGTCGGAAGGTGGCGGCAGCGCGGGCCGAGCAGCGGCGATATCCCGTAGCGGTAAACGGCCACCAGTCCGCGCCCCGCCATGCGCGGCAGCCGTGCGATTGCGCCGAATAATGACTGATGTTGACCCATAAGGTTGATGGTTGTCCTGAAGTTCCAAAATCGGCGATTGCCCAAGTCTCGATCAAAAACGGCGTCGGATAGCGACTTTTTTACACTAGACCCGACTCCCCACGCTTATTAAAAACGACATACGGGGGTCATACTCCGCCAGAGTCCGAACGGAGCGTGGGCGACCACGCCGAGAAAAATCGGGCGCGGCGGATTGAGGGGGAAGGATGGTTCGCTCCCTTGGCTTAGCTGTTGCGCTGGCTTTTGCCGCGCCGGCCTTGCTTTTGCCGACGGCGACGCAGGCGGCCGATCGCACGGCGCCGATGAAATTCGAGCTGCGCCTGCAGGGCCCGGCCGAAATTTGCGGCGGGCAATGTGCGCTCCTGATTTCGGCCAGCGGCGCCATCACCGCCGACACGCCGCGCGACTTCAAACAATTCGCCCGGAACCGCGATCTGCGCAACGCCACCGTTGTATTCGACTCGGACGGCGGTTCGGTGCTCGGCGCCATCGCGCTCGGCCGCGACATCCGCCGCCTGGCGCTGTCGACCACCGTCGGCCGCGTGATCGATATCGTGGCTACCGACGCCGCGGGCAAGAGCGGCAAGGACGAAACGCGGTTCGGCGAACCCGCGGCGCCGCGCGCCACCTTGTCGCCGCGCGGCGACTGCGAATCGATGTGCGCCTTCGTGCTGTTGGGCGGTGTGAAGCGCATGGTGCCGCCGGAAGCCCGTGTGCGCGTGCATCAGATCTGGCTCGGCGACCGCCGCGAGGATCCGACCGCTGCCAATTACTCCGCCGAAGACATGGTTCTGGTGCAGCGCGATATCGGCAAGCTGGCGCAGTACACAATTGAAATGGGCGCATCGGTCGATCTGCTCGATCTGGCGCTGCGGATTCCGCCGTGGGAGCCCATGCATGCGATGACACGCGCGCAGTTGGTTGCCACCGGACTCATGACCAAAGATCCGGCTGCGCCGCCGGCGCCGGCCACGGCCGCGGTGTCCCCGCCGGCCCCGGCTGCGGCAGTCCAGCCGGCGGCGCCGAAGGTGACCAGCGGCACGCAGGCGACGCCCATCAGCGACCGGCGCTGGAGCGTGGTCGAACGCGGCGGCGTGTCGACGCTGGCGCGGCGGCATCCGCTCACCGTCGAAGGCGAAACCATCGGCAGCTTCGACCTGGCGTTGGCCTGCAGCGCCGATGGCGACAGCTACGATTTCAGTTATGTCGAACGCCGCTATGGCGCGGCCGACAAGCCGTCATTGGCGCCGCTCTCGGGCGTCACGCTGCGCGTCGGCCGCGCGCTGGCGCCACTGAAAGTGGTGACCTCGGAACGCCGCACTGAGACCGGCGAACTTGTCTCGTTCGCGTCCGGGACGTTGTCTGCCGGCGTGGTCGGTGGCTTCGCTGGCGCGGGCAATCAGGCCATGATCATCGAGACCCGGAGCGAGGGCGTCGTCAC
Organism: Pseudolabrys sp.; assembly: GCA_030684935.1. Lineage (GTDB taxonomy): Bacteria > Pseudomonadota > Alphaproteobacteria > Rhizobiales > Xanthobacteraceae > Pseudolabrys. The sequence continues at coordinate 51,004 of JAUXXH010000036.1, forward strand.
CGTGATCCGGCTCGGCAACACCGGCGCGCGGCAGGACTTCCCTCAGCTCGCCGGCGGTTGCAGCAAGACGCCCGGCGCCCGCGCTGGCCTGCCGGCGCGCAATGCCGGTGCCTACGCCGCGGCGCAGTGATTTGCACCGCACGGGCGGTTCGTAACGAAAGCGTCATGTATCGTCGCTAGCAAGTCGCTGTGTTCCGTCACAGCGAATCGTTCATGTTCTCCCGACATCTCGGCATTTCCGCAAAACTCAATCTCGCCGTCGCCATTCCCATCGTCATGGCTCTTGCGCTTGCCGGCGCGGCGGGGATCGGCATCGCCCGGGTGGCTGACCATGCCAAGCAGGGCATCAGTTCGGGTGTTGTGCTGCGGGACGCCAACGAGTTTTCCAAGGTGGTGGAACGGACCAGCCACTTCATCAACGATCCCGGCTCGCAACAGCAGGTCGAAGCGCGGCTCAAACCGGAAATCGCCCGGCTGCGCGAGCTTGCGAACGTCCTGGCTGAATCCTCGGAGGAGGGTGGCCAGACCGTCTTGCAAGGCTTCTCAGACGGCATCCGCGGCCTCGAACAGGTTGTCCTCGAAGCCATGCTCGCGCGCGGCGGACTGACCGAGGCGGTGTCGCTGTTTCCGTCAGCGCTCGGCGCGTTCGCGAGTGCCTCGGCAACGCTCGCCGTCAATCTGCGCGGCGCCGCGGTCGAGGGGGCCGAAGGCAAGTCGAATCAGCTGATGGAGCGTAGCGGCGCCCTGATCGAGATGATTGGGTCTTTCGCGCTCAACCCCGATAGAAGTGATTTCGAAAGCACGCGGCGGGCCATTTCGATGTTTGCCGATCTTGCCGACGATGCGGCGGCCTTGCTCAAGGCCGACGGCCGGAACGCCTGCGCGTTGTTGCGCGCTGTGGAGCGCGAGCGCTCGAAGTTGTTCGGCCTGGTCACACAAGTCGGCGGATCGTCGAGCCGGCTCAACACGGTACAGAAGCGGGTGCAAGAGATTCTGGACATGTCCCGTAATACCGCCCAATTGCTAATGCTGAATAACCAGCAACAATCGCGAGAACACCTGTCCCAAATCGCCATGTGGGCGAGCGCCATGTGGGCGGGCGCCATTGCCGCCTTCGCCGTCGGTCTCTTGCTGGCGATCGGGATATATCTTTTCACGCGGCGCTCGATCGTTCAGCCGTTATCCCACCTCGAAGATGCGATGAGGCAGCTCTCGAGCGGAAACACCGCCGTCGACGTTCGGTTCAACAACCGTACCGATGCAATCGGAACCATGGCGCGGGCGCTGGCGGTTTTCCGTGACAGCATGAACGAAGTTGCGGGCATGCGGGTCGACAAGGAGCAGGCCGACCGGATGACCGCCGAGAAGCGCCGATGCGAAATGAACGCGCTGGCGGGCAAGTTTCAAGCCGCGGTGGGCGACATTGTTGATGCGGTTTCGAACGCTTCGACCGAGCTTGAACAGGCGGCTGGGTCGCTGACCACGATCGCCGAGCACACGCGGAAGCTTTCGACCACCGCTGCCGCCACCTCCGAGCAATCCTCGCAGAATGCCTACATGGCGGCGTCGGCCGCCAACCAGCTGGATTCCTCGATCGTCGAGATCGACCGGCACGTGCAGGAATCCAGCGATATCGCGGCTGAGGCAGTGCATCAGGCCGGCCATACCGACGTTCGGATCGTCGAACTGGCGCGTGCCTCCGGCCAGATCGGACGCGTCGTCAACGTCATTTCGGCCATCGCCAAGCAAACGAATTTGCTGGCACTGAACGCGACCATCGAGGCGGCCCGGGCCGGCGGCGCCGGCAAGGGTTTTTCCGTGGTCGCACAGGAAGTCAAGCAACTGGCGGCGCAGACGGCGGCGGCGACGGAGGAGATCGGCGCCCAGATCGCCAGCATGCAGGCCGCGACCGAGGACTCAGTCGCGGCGATCAAGCATATCTGCGGTATCATCGGCCGCATCGCCGCGCTGAGCACCACCGTCAGGGACGCGGTTCACGAGCAAGGAACCGCGACCGAGCAGATTGCCTCCCATGTGCGGGACGCCGCCGACGCAACGGCGCAGGTCTCCACCGCGATCGCGGACGTGAGCAGGGGCGCCAGCGAAACCGATCTGGCGTCGTCTGCGGTCCTCGCATCGGCACGGTCACTGTCGGGCGAGAGCGTGCGGCTCAAGCTCGAAGTCGAGCGGTTCCTGTCGATGGTCCGCGCAGCCTGACGCGGTGGCCGGACCCCGGCCGTCACGCCGCCTTGGCGAACTCGGCCTGCACGCTCTTTTCGTAAGCCAGCACCTTCTGCACGCTCGGGCGCTGCTCCATGCGCTCGAAATGCGCCATGCAGTTGGCGAAGCCCGACAGGTCGAGCTTGAACAACTTGCCGCGGCGGAAGGTCCAGTAGAAATGGGCGTCGGCGGCGGTGAAGTGATCGAAGAAGAACTCGCGCCCCGCCAGCCGGTCGTCGGCGAGCTTGTAATTCTCGAACAGCGGCTCGATCGCCAGTTTGCGCACGCTGTCCTCGGTGCCCGGCACGTCGCAAATCCGCGATGGCGCGTTGAGGCGGGTCAGGTACGGGTGAATGCCCGACGAACACCAGGCGATCGTCGACAGCGCCTGGAGCTCCTGCCACGGATCGCTCGGCATCAGCTTGGCTTCGGGGAAGGTGCGGGCGATCCAGGTCTGGATGGCGGCATTCTCGCTCAGCGTCTTGCCGTCGACCACCAGCAGCGGCACTTTGTGCTTAGGATTGATCTTCAGGTACTCGGGCGACTTCTGCTGTCCCTTCTGAAGATTGATATTGCGAACCTCGAACTTGGCGTTGGCTTCCGTCAACGTGACGAAGGGCACCAGCGAGCAGGCGATCGGCGCGTAGTAGAGTACGATGTCCATCGGAATCTCCGGCAGGTGTTGCGATTTATCGGGGCGTAAGGTGGCGAAAACAGAAATTCATTTTGCTGCGGATAGCGCGGCGCTGGCGCGCCCGGCCTCGATCGCATCGGCCGCCTTCACCACCGCATCGAAGGTGAGCATAGTCGAAGCGTGGCGCGCCTTGTAGTCGCGCACAGGCTCGAGCACGGCAATGTCGGCCCATTTGCCGGACGGCGGAGGGCCATTCTCCTTCAGCATCTTGCGCACGGTCTCCCGCAGTTCCCGCAGTTCGCCGGCGCTGGAGCCGACCACATGCCGGGCCATGATTGAGGACGACGCCTGGCCCAGGGCGCAGGCTTTGACATCATGGGCGAAGTCCGTGACCACCGGGCCGTCCATTTTCAGGTCGACGGTCACGGTCGAACCGCACAGTTTGGAGTGGGCCGTGGCGCTGGCGTCGGGGGCGCTGAGGCGGCCCAGGCGGGGGATATTCCCCGCCAGATCGAGGATTTTGCCGTTATAGACGTCGTTTAGCATCGATTTCCGTCCGGTTGCCGGTGATCCGGCTCATTGCCTCGACCGTATAAACGAATATATAGGGAGCATCCTTCCGGCGCGAGAAGGAGTTCTCTCTCGCCGGACATGGAATTACCCCGCCTTGGGGTGACCCCATGCCATATGGGAATGCAGCGTCCCGATTGCTCCCGCTCTGGACTGGGCTCCACGGGCGGGTATGTGACGCGGCCAACCCGGTGACACTCCCGGTTCGTCCAAGAGAGGCGGATACGGGTCGAACGGAGAGACCGTTGATGGACGCCAAGAACACACCCGTGAAGCCGTGGCCGAAGCAGGAGCTGTCCGACCATGTGCGGACGGCGCCGGAGCCGGTCGCACCGCGGCCGACGCGCGAGCAGGCGGAAGCCGCCGTGCGCACGCTGATCGCCTATGCCGGCGACAATCCGGAACGTGAGGGCTTGCTGGATACCCCAAAGCGGGTGATCGGTGCCTATGAGGAGGTCTATCAGGGCTACCGCGAATCCGCGGTCGAGGCGCTGGACCGTACCTTCGGCGAGACCGCCGGCTATGACGACTTCGTGCTGGTCAAGGATATCGCCTTCAATTCCCACTGCGAGCATCACATGATGCCGTTCTTCGGCCGGGCGCATGTCGCCTATATGCCGACGGACCGGGTCGTCGGCCTGTCGAAGCTGGCGCGGCTGGTCGATGTCTACGGCAAGCGGCTGCAGACGCAAGAACATATGACCTCGCAGATCGCGACTGCGATCGAGGAAGTGCTCAAGCCGCGCGGCGTCGCCGTGATGATCGAGGCCGAGCATATGTGCATGTCGATGCGCGGCGTCACCAAGCCCGGCGCGCTGACCGTGACGACGCAGTTCACCGGCGCGTTCCGCGAGGCGGCCGAGCAGGTGCGCTTCATGAGCATGCTGCGCGGCGGGCGGTAAGTCCGCCGTTGCAAACAGTGACCTCGCTCGTGGTCATTGCCGGGCTTGCCCCGGCAATCCATGATGAATCGCGGCGCCTATAAGATATTGTAACTCTTTCGCTTAAGCGACGCGTCATGGATGCCCGGGTCAAGCCCGGGCATGACGGCGGAAACTGACGCACCCTCGGTTACTCCGGTGACTTCATGTCCGATGCTTCCCGATTTTCCGTTCGCGGTTCGACCGCCGACATCGAAGAAGGCCTCGCCTTCACGCCGAAGTTCGACGCCGACGGTCTGATCACCGCGGTGGCGACCGATGCCGCGAGCGGCGACGTGCTAATGCTGGCGCACATGAACGCCGAGGCGCTGGCCAAAACCATCGAAACCGGCGAGGCGTGGTACTTCAGCCGGTCGCGCCAGGCGCTGTGGAAGAAGGGCGAGAGCTCCGGCCATGTCCAGCGCGTGGTCGAACTGCGCACCGACTGCGACCAGGATGCGCTGTGGCTCAGGGTCGAGCAGGCCGGACCCGGCGCCTGCCACACCGGCCGGCGCTCGTGCTTCTATCGCGCCGTCCCGCTGGGCCAGACCGGCGCCGTCCGCCTTGAATTCCGCGACGGCGCCAAGACGTTCGATCCCAAGGCGGTCTATCCGGGGCCCGCCAAGGCCTGACGGCTACTGCTTCACGCGCTCCAGCAGCGCCTTGGCGCGCACCAGATGCGGCCGGTCATACATTTTGCCGCCGATACCGACCGCGCCGGCGCCGGGCTGCGCGGCAAAGGCCGCGACCACCGCCTTGGCCTTGTCGATCTGCTCCGGCGTCGGCGTGAAGGCGGCGTTGATCACCGCCACCTGCGCCGGGTGAATGGCCAGCCGGCCGCTGAAGCCGTCGCGGCGGGCGTCGTCGGTGTCGCGGCGCAGTCCCTCGGTGTTGCGGAAGTCGACATAGACGGTTTCGATCGCTGGCACCCTGGCGGCTGCGGCGGCGTAGAGGCAGACCGACCGCGCCAGACGGTACGGCTCGGTGAGCTGGCCCTGTTCGTCGCGGTTGGACTCGGCGCCGAGTTCGGCCGACAGATCCTCCGGTCCCCAGGTGATGCCGATCAGCCGGGGGCTGGAATTGAGATAATCGCCGGCGGCGAACAGGCCGGCGGCGGATTCGACCGCCTGCGCCAGGATCTTGATCGAGCCTTGGGGAATGCCGGCGACGGCCTCGCGCGCCGTCAGCTTGGCGTCGAGATGGGTCACCGTGGCGCCGCCTTCCGCCTTCGGAAAGACCACGGCGTCCGGTTGGCCGGCGACAATGGCGTCGAGGTCGGCGTCGGTCATGCCGGTGTCGAAACCGTTGATGCGGACCAGCAATTTCGGACGGTTCTGCAGCGGCTGCATGCGCTGGAGGAAGTCGAGACAGGCGACGCGCGCGTTCTCCTTGCGCTCGACGGTGATGGAATCCTCAAGGTCGATGATGACGCCATCGGCGCCCGAGGCCATTGCCTTGTCGAGTTTGGGCCCGCTGTCGGCGGGAACGAAGAGAAGTGCGCGCATGTCTGGAGCCTCCTTGGCCTCATGGTTCGAGACGCATCGCTGCGCGATGCTCCTCACCATGAGGGAGAAAGAAGACCTCATCCTGAGGAGCGGCCGCCAGGCCGCGTCTCGAATGATGGGGTCGGTTGCTTATTTCGTCCGCATGGTCATGAAGACGTTGCGGTGGCATTCTGCCACCAGCGTGCCGTCCTGCTTGAAGGCCTGGTGGTGGAATTCGACGATACCGGCGCCGGGGCGGGATTTCGACGCGCGCTTGCTGACCACCTGGGTCGAGCAATGGACGGTGTCGCCCTCGAACAGCGGGTTGGGGAAGCGCACGTCTCTCATGCCGAGATTGGCGATGGTGGTGCCGACGGTCATGTCGGAAACCTGGATGCCGATCATCAGGCCGAGCGTGAACAGCGAGTTCATCAGAGGCTGGCCCCACTCGGTCTCGGTCTCGCAGAAATGCCGGTCGATATGCAGCGGCTGGGGGTTGAGCGTCATGTTGGAGAACAGCATGTTGTCCATCTGCGTCACGGTCCGGGTGAGGCCGTGCTCGTAGGTCTTGCCGACCTCGAGATCCTCGAAATACAGCCCGCCGCGCTTGTGCCGCTGGATTGCCTCGCTCATCGCTCGTCTCCGCTCGAAAGGGCTGCCGTTAACGTTTCATTTACCATAATTACCCAGTGTGGACAGCGTCCGCCAAGCAGCCGCGTCGCGTCTGGCCCTTAGCAGCCGAGCTAATCCAAGGGCAACCCGATGGCCGTCAATTCCGTCCCCGTCAATTCGGTGCCCCTGATCACCGGCGCGATCCAGCAGGCCGCGCGCCAGACCGGCGTCAGTTTCGGCTATCTGCTCGCTACCGCGCAGATCGAATCCAACCTCAATCCGTCGGCCCAGGCGCCGACCTCGTCGGCCCATGGCCTCTACCAGTTCATCGAACAGACCTGGCTCGGCACGTTGAAAGAGGGCGGTGCGGCGCACGGCTATGGCCGCCATGCCGACGCCATCACCCGGCTGCCGGACGGCCGCTATGAGGTCGCCGATCCGGGCCAGCGCGCCGCGATCATGCGGCTGCGCAGCGATCCCACCGCGAGCGCGGTGATGGCCGGCACCTTTGCCCGCAACAATGCCGCGCAGCTGCAGTCGGCGATCGGCCGCATGCCGTCCGAAGGCGAATTGTACATTGCCCATTTCCTGGGAGCCGAGGGGGCGGGGCGGCTGATCTCGGCCGCCGCGAACCAGCCAATGGCGCGCGCCGCCGACATGTTTCCGCAGGCCGCGGCGGCCAACCAGCGCATCTTCCTCGACAAGGCCGGCCGGCCGCGCAGCGCCAGCGAGGTCTATGCGACGCTGACCGGGCGGTTCGATTTTGCCCGCGCCGCCAGCGCAGCGCCGGTTCGCAGCGCGATGCCGGTCGTGGCCTTGCAGCCGCAGGCCGCGCAAGCTGTGGCCGCGCCGCCCGATCCGGCCGCTGTCGCCCGGGCCTATGCGCTGGCGCAGGACGACCGCCCCGTGCTGCCGGATACCAAGCCGCTGTTCCAGGCGATGTTCACCGACCGCTTGCGCGGCGGCACGGCGCCGGCCAATGCCGGCGGCATTCCGGCGGCGACCAAGACCGCCGCGGCCGCCAGTCCAGGCGACTCGCCGGTGCGCGGCTTCGGCCTGTTCGGCGACGGTCCGGCCGATTCAGCGCGGCTGTTCAACGGCAAGTTCTGAGCGCCGGCCCGCGCCAACGTCGTTAACACCTGCAAAACATCTATGGTGAACCGTTTGTTAAGTGACATCGGCTAGCCTCACGGTCGGCCGCAAGTATGCCGGCTGTTGTTGTAGCGTCGGTAGGGTACATGATTGTTCGTCAGTTCCTTCAGTGGATCCGCAATGCCGCGCCCGGCGAGCGGGCCGAAGCCACCTCTGCGCTTGCGCGCGCTTATCTCCATTCCGATTTATCGAGTGACGATCTCGCTGCCGCCGAAGGCGCGATGATCATGCTGCTCGACGATCCGTCGCCCCTGGTGCGGCGGGCGCTGGCCGAGGTGTTCGCCTCGTCGCAGAAGGCGCCGCAGGTCGTCATCGACGCGCTGGCCGCCGATCAGCCGGACGTCGCACTGCCGGTGCTGTCGCGCTCGCCGCTGCTCAACGAAGACGACCTGGTCGATCTGGTCGCCACCGGTCAGACCGAGACCCAGATCGCCATCGCCGGCCGGCCGCTGTTGTCACGTTCGCTGGCCGCCGCCATCGCCGAAGTCGGCTCGGCCGAGGCCTGTCTCGAGCTTCTCGAAAACCCCAACGCCACCATCCCGTCATTCTCAGTCGACCGCATCGTCGATCGCTTCGGACATCTGGCCGCGATCCGCGAAAACCTGACCGATCGCGACGATCTGCCGATGGCGACGCGCCAGGCGCTGCTGTCGAAGCTGTCGCAGACGCTGGCGGGCTTCGTGACCGCCCGGCACTGGCTCGGCAGCGAACATGCCGAACATGCCGCGCGCGAGGCCTGTGAAAAGGCCACCGTCGCGATGGCGGCCGAAACGCCTTATGAGGAAATCGGCGACCTGATGCAGCATCTGCGCCAGAGCGGCCAGCTCACCGCCGGCATGATCCTGCGTGCGCTGCTGTCCGGCAATGTGGTGCTGTTCGAGGAGGCGCTGGCGGAATTGTCCGGCATGCCGCTCGACCGTGTCACCGGCTACATTCACGACCGCAATATTTCCGGCTTCCGCGCGCTGTATCTCAAGGCCGGTCTGCCGAGCTCCGCCTATCCGGCGTTCCGCGAAGCGATCGCGGCGATGCGGGAGGGTGTGCTGGTCGGCGAGCAAGGCGGGGTGGCCCGGCTCAAGCGCGGCATGGTCGAACGCGTGCTGGCGCGCTGTGCCGGCGAACGGGGCCATGACGCTGCCTCGCTGCTGGCGCTGCTGCGGCGCTTTGCGGTCGAGGCCGCACGCGAAGAAGCGCGCATGTTCTGCGATGATCTGGTGGCCGACGACTATGTCGCTGAAGACCGGATGATGCCGCTGGACTATGCGCTCGAAGACCAGCGTCTGGTGGCGTAGTAAGACCGGCGCATCACCCTCGGCGCCCTGCGCGGCTTTGACCCGCGCATCCATGACGGGAAGCTTATTCCGGCGCGATCGACGGGCCGCCGATGATGTGCTCGAGCACCTCGGGCCGATCGCGATTTTCGGAAATCAGGAACTCGTCGGTGACCTCGCGCAGCCGCCGGGTCAGCAGCGTGGCCATCTCGCTGGCGTCGGAGCGGGCATATTCGCGATAGATCGCGCGCACCGAATCGACGTGCTGATCCACCAGTGTGAGCGGGATGCGGTTTTGATCCGGCGTGTGCTCGATCAGCCGGCACAGGCTGTCGGCCGCCGCCGCCACCGCCGGAAAGCCGAACGTCGCGGCTTCGCCTTTGATGTCGTGGGCGGCATGGAACAGCAGTTCGGTCGTTGTCTTGGTGAAGCCGTTCGCCGTAACGCCCTGGCGGGCCTGGTCGAGCCGTTCGCATTCGGAATTCATCCAGTCGGCGAACTCCGTGGACAATTCGGCCAGCGCCATTTCGGCGCGGGCGATGGGATCTTCTTCGCCGGGCTCGTACGGTTTGGTGGTCACCGCCTTGCGCAGTTTGTTTTCCGGCATGATGACCTCGTGGTCACCGTAGGTTGCGACGGCTGCGGTATCTCTGGGGAGCGCCATGATGCGACTGCCTTCTCAGCCTGGGGCTTTGACTTTGTCGAGCAAGGGCGTTTGTTTGATCAAGTCGACCTTGCCGCCCTTGCGGCGTTCGGGACCGACGTAGCTCGGATTGACGTTGCGGCGACGGTCCGGACCGAAATAGGTCCGGGTCTTCACGAACGGGCGCGGATTGGCGACCACGTTGACGATCCGCTGATAAAGGCCCTTCGCCGAGATCGGCTTGGCCAGGAATTCGGTGACGCCGGCGTCGCGCGCGGCCACCACGCGCTTCTTTTCGGAATGGCCGGTCAGCATGATGATCGCCACGTAGGGGTTGGAATTGGCGCCCGGCTGGCGGATCATCTGGGTCAGCTCGAGTCCGTCGAAAATCGGCATCGCCCAGTCGGTGATGACGATATCGGGGATGAAATGGGTAAAGGCCTCCAGCCCGGTGGCGCCGTCTTCGGCCTCGTGCACTTCGCGCGCGCCGAAGCCATGCAGCAAGGTGCGCAGAATCCGGCGCATATGGGCGTTATCGTCGATGACGAGAAAGCGCAGGCGGTTGAAATCGATGCGTACCATGAATTCCCCAGGCCCCGGGCGGGTCAGCCCGATACCTGGGGAGGGAGGCTACCGGGGTGCCGTTAATGAAGGGTTTAGTATAAGACAGTCCGATGGTGCCGGCGGTCCCGCGCGGCAACGCCACAACGCTCAGGCATGGCCATGAAAACGATCCTGATTCCGACCGAAGATCACGACGCGATGCCGGCTGTACTGGAGGCCGCCCGTCTGGTCGCCCGCACCTTCGACAGCTACATGGAAGGCTTCGCGGTGCGTCCCTCGCTTGGCACTTATGTGACGGTCGAACCGGTCAGCAGCCTGGCGATCGCCGACGCCTATGACGCCGATTTGGCCCCGCAGGCGCGCGCCCAGTTCGAAGCCTTCATGCAAAAGCATTCGGTGCCCAAAGCCGATCCGGCGGGGTCGGTCTATTCCTGGGCCTGGCCCTTCACCGATCCGGCCGAGGATTCCTTTATCGGCAACCGTGGCCGTGTGTTCGATCTGATTGCACTCGGCCGGCCGGGCTCGGCGGCGCAAAACCCGCGCATGGCGCCGCTGGAAGCGGCGCTGTTCGAAAGCGGCAAACCGGTGCTGATCGTGCCGCCGGCGGTGCCGAAGTCGATCGGTCGCAACGTGCTGGTGTCGTGGAACCGCAGCACCGAGCAGGCCCATACCAATGCCTTCGCGATGCCGATTTTGCGTTTGGCCGAGCAGGTGACGGTACTTACCGTCGAGGGCGGTACCAGCACCGGGCCGTCGGGCGAGGATGCCGCGCTGCATCTGCGCCGCAACGGCGTCAAGGCGACCGCGCTGACGGTGAAGCCGGGGTCGCGCACCGGCGGCGAGGCGACCGGCGAGATCACACTGGAACACGCCGCCTCGCTCGGCTGCGATCTGCTGGTCAAAAGCGCCTATACGCAGAGCCGGCTGCGGCAGATGATCTTCGGCGGTGCCACCCGCCATGTTCTGGCCAAAGCGACCTTGCCGATACTGATGGCGCACTGATAAGAGCGAACTCGGCCCCGAAGGCCGGCTGGCATTCGGGGCGGCGATTTCGGGGCCAAGCAAGACAGCAGGACATTCGTCATTGCCGAACGTGCCCGATCCGACCCATAACGCCGCCGTTCCGGCGCCTGCGCCAAAATCTCCCGGCTTCTTTTCCGTCTTCCCCTCGATCATGCTGCCGATGTTTCTGGCAGTGGTGGATCAGACCATCGTCGCCACCGCGCTGCCGGCGATCGTCGCCACCATGGGCGGCGTGGAGCGGGTGTCCTGGATCGTCGTCGCCTATCTGATCGCCGCCACGATCTCGGCGCCGATCTTCGGGCGGCTTGGCGACTCCTTCGGCCGCCGCAACATGATGTTTGTCGCCCTCGGGATAGCCAGCGTTGCGTCGTTGCTGTGCGCCCTGGCAACATCGATCGAGATGCTGAGTCTCGCCCGCCTGCTGCAAGGCTTCGGCGGCGGCGGGCTGATGACGTTGTCGCAGGCGCTGGTGGGGGAGGCGATTCCGCCGCGCGAGCGGGCGCGTTACCAGGGTTATCTGGCCGGCATCGCCGTCTGTGCCAATTCGTTCGGTCCGGTGGCGGGCGGCTATCTGACCCAGCATTTCGGCTGGCAGTCGATCTTCCTCATCAACGTGCCGGTTGCCATCGGGGCGGCGGTGCTGGCTTTGCGGCTGCCGAAGCCTCCGGCGGAGCGGCTGCCGTGGAGCACCGATCCCGGCGGCGTCATCCTGTTCTCGATTTTCGTTTTTGCGACGCTGTTCTCGCTGGAGCAGATCCAACGCGTCAGGGTCAGCGATCTGCCGCTGGGTGCGGCGCTGCTTGCGGCCGGGATCGTCGCGCTGGTGCTGCTGATCCGGCATGAGAACCGGCAGGCGTCGCCGCTGATACCGCTCAGCCTGTTGCGGCAGCCGGCGATCTGGCACAGCGACGCGCTGGCGGCCTGTCACGGGGCGGCGCTTGTGTCGCTGATCGTGTTCCTGCCGGTCTATCTGCAAGTGGTGCGCGGGGCGTCGCCGTCCGAGACCGGGCTTGTTCTGGTGCCGCTCACCATCGGTATCGGCATCGGCTCGCTGGTCACCGGCCGTCTGGTCAGCCGGACCGGGCGGACAACGATCTTCCCGATCTTTGGACTGACCGCGACCGCGCTCTGCTTCGGAGTGCTGGCGATCTGGGCCGGCGAGCTAGGCACCAACGGGCTGGCGGTCGTGATGCTGCTGATCGGCACGTTCATGGGAACGGTGATGGGCGTCGTGCAGGTCAGCGTGCAGAGCGCGGCCGGCCAGCTCCGCCTTGGCGAAGCCGCGGCCTCGGTCCAATTTTCCCGGTCGATCGGCGCGGCCTTCGGCACGGCTTTGGTGGCAACGGCGCTGTTTGCCTATCTCGCGATCCGCAATCCGTCGGCGGCCCAGGTCTTTGCCGCCATGGTCGAACACCGGGCGGCTAGCGGGCCGGTGCTGTCGGTGGCGCAGCGGCTGGCGATTCAGGCCGACATCGACGGCGCGTTCCGCGCCGGCTTCATGCTGATGGCGGTCTTCTGCCTCATCGGCCTGGTGCTGGCATTGACCAATCCGCAGCGGCGGATTTAGCCCTCAGTCCCGCAGCAGTGCGGCCATGATGCGCTCGCGCGTCAGCGGCAGATCGCGAATGCGCAAGCCCAAAGCATGCGATACGGCGTTGCCGATGGCGGCGGCGGTCGGCCCCGCGGTGACTTCGCCGACGCCGAGCGGCACCTCGTCCTTTGTATTGATCAGCTCGATGTCGATCTCCGGCACCTCGCTGAATTTCAGCACCGGATAGGTCTCCCAGTCGAACGACGCCAGGCCCGATGCCGCGTCGCTGTCAAAGCGGACCTGTTCCTTCAGCACCCAGCTCGCCGACTGGATGACGCCGCCTTCGAGCTGGTTGATGGCGCCGTCCGGATTGATCACCAGCCCTGCATCGCAGGCACACCAGACATGGGAGAGGCGGATATCCTCGTCGACATCGAGTTCGACCACCACGGCGGCGTAGGCGGCGCGGTTCTTGTAGCGGGAAAAGGCGATGCCGCGGCCGCGGCCGGCGCCACCCGGCGCGCCGGCCTTCCAGTCGGCCATCGCCGCGACCTTCTCGATCACGCCGCGGGCGCGCGGATCGGACATGATCGACAGCCGGTAGGCGACCGGATCCTGTCCGGCGCGGGCGGCCAGGTCGTCGATGCCGCATTCCATCGCGAACACGTTGGGCATGGCGCCGAGACCGCGCAGCGACGAGGTGCGGATCGGCGTGTCGGGGATTAGGTGATGGATGATGCGGCTGGCAGGAATGGCGTAAAGCGGCGTGCCGTTGCGGGTAGCGCCGCCGCCATTGGCTTCCGGCACGTCGGCCGGCGGCGGCTCCGGCGGCGGGTTCTGCAGCGCCAGTGCGCCGAGCAGATTGCCGCCGCCGCCGGGCCGCTGGTTGTGGGTCGCGCTCCAGATTTCCTGGGTCCAGTCGGATGGCTTGCCGTCGGCATCGAGCAGCGCCCGCACCGTCACCACCATCGACGCCGACTTCGGCTCGAACACGAATTCCTCCTCGCGCCGCCAGCGCACGCGCACCGGCACGCCGGGCTTCTGCAGGGCGATGATGGCGGCGTCGGCGGCAGCGTCGTCGGCGCCGTTGTGGCCGTAGCAACCGGAGCCCTGAACATGAACCACGGTCATGTTTTCGGGCTTCACCGGCAGGATCTTCGCCAGCGCCGCGCGCAGCGGATAGACGCCCTGGCAATGGGTCCAGACCGTGAGATGGCCGTCCTTGAACAGCGCCAGCCCGCACGACGGCGAGATCGAGGCATGGGCCAGATAACCGCGCGTGAAGGTCGCCTCGTAGCGCTCGCGGCCCTGCGGATCGGCCGGCTCCGGATCGCCGATGGTCTTGTCGATCGCCGGCCGTTGCAGCAGCCAGGTTGCCTCCTGCTGCGCGGCGGCCGGCGTTTCGACATCGTTCCACGTCACATGCGACGGCGCTGCGCCGCCGGCACGTTCGACGGCGGTCTCGTCGCCGCCGATAATGGCGAGGAAATTGCCCGTGCGCACGAACTCGACCGGGCCTTTGGTGGCGCGGCGGATGGCGGCCTCGTCAATGGCGCCGATCGTGGCGCCGCGGTTCGGCTGCCGCACCACGCGGGCATGCACCATGCCGTCGAGCCGCATGTCATGAATGAACACAGGGGCGCCGAATACCTTGCCCGGCAGATCGAGCCGGGCGCTGCTCTGGCCGATGCTGGTGAAGTCGGCGACCGCCTTGCGCTGGCCCGCGCCGGTCGCCTTGACCGCGAGATCAACCGCGCCGCACAGCGTCCAGTAGTCGAGGCCGGTCGAGGCGCCGTCGCGCAAAATGCTGCCGTCGCGCACCGAGAGCGCACCCGCGTTGCAGCCGAGCACCACGGCGGCCTGAGCGAGAAACAGCGCGCGGATGTCGGCGCAGGCCTGGCGCATGGCGATGCCGCCGGCCTGGATCGAATGGCTGCCGGAGGTGTAGCCCTCGTTCGGCGTCACATCGGTGTCGCCGGAGCGCACCGTGATGCGGGCGAGGTCGATGTCGAGTTCGTCGGCCGCGATCTGCGCCATCGCGGTCAGCACGCCTTGGCCGAGTTCGACGCGGCCGGTCAGCACGGTCACCTGGCCGGACGCGGGAAACGCGATCCAGCGATCGAGACGGGGATTGGCATCGAGGACGGCGGGCAGGGGCGCGTTCATCGTTTATGCTCCCGCTCGCATCGTCGCAGCGGCCTTCTCGACCGCGCGCAGTATCCGGTTATGCGAACCGCAGCGGCAGATATTGCCGTCGAGCGCGGCGGCGATTTCGGATCGTGTCGGCTGCGGATTGCTGTCCAGCAGCGCCTTGGCCGAGATCAGAATGCCGGACAGGCAATAACCGCATTGTCCGGCCTGCTCGTCGAGGAACGCCTGTTGCAATGGATGCGGCGCATCAGCATTGCCGAGGCCCTCGACGGTAGTGACCTGCTTGCCGGCGACGCTCCAGACCGGCTTGGCGCAGCATTTTTCCGGTGCGCCGTCGATCAGCACCATGCAGCAGCCGCATTGCTCCAGCCCGCAGCCGAAGCGCGTGCCCATCAGGCCGAGCTCGTTGCGCAACACATCGAGCAGCGGCGTTTCTTCGTTGACCGGCGCCACGCTCACCGGCTTGCCGTTGACATGAAATTCGAATGTCTGCGTCATGGCCTGTCCACGAATTGAAAGATCAAAACCCGAATTGCTCGCTCAGAATGCGCTCGTCGAGGCTGTGGCCGGGATCGAACAGCACATTGAGCGAGGTGCCGTGATCCATGGTGATGTCAACCTGCAGGACCGAACGGACCTCGTCGTGATCGGCGACCGCGGCGACCGGACGTTTGCCGGGGTCCTGCACTTCGATCGTAACTTTGGCCTTGTCCGGCAGCAGCGCGCCGCGCCAGCGCCGCGGCCGGAACGGGCTGATCGGCGTGAGCGCCAGCAGCGGCGCGTTGATCGGAATGATCGGGCCCTGCGCCGACAGATTGTAGGCGGTCGAACCGGCTGGCGTCGCCACCAGCACGCCATCGGCGACCAGTTCGGTCAGCCGTTCGCGGCCGTCGATCAGGATGCGCAGGTGCGCCGCCTGCGCGCTCTGGCGGAACAGCGACACTTCGTTGATGGCGCGATGTTCATGCACTTTGCCCTGGGCGTCGCGGGCCTGCATCACCAACGGGTGGACGATGGTCATGTGTGCGGCATTCAGCCGCTCGACCAGGTTCTGCTCGACGAACTCGTTCATCAGAAAGCCGACGGTGCCGCGGTGCATGCCGTAGATCGGCTTGCCGGAATTCATGAACTTGTGCAGGGTTTGCAGCATCAGGCCGTCGCCGCCGAGCGCCACGACCACGTCGGCGCTGTCCGGCGCGGCGTTGCCATAGCGCTTCTCCAGCCTGGCGCAGGCCTCCCGCGCCTCGGGCGCCGAACTGGCGACGAACGCAATGCGCTGATAACCGGAAACCGGCTTGTTCATGGAGAGGCACCTGACAATGGAACGCGCCGTGCTCGTCTATACGACTTGGCCCTCGATTGTCGAGGCGGAGCGGGCCTCGGGGCATTCGTTCTACTTGCGGTTCGCTGCTAAGATAGGCCAATGGCCGGCAAGCTGACGGACTGGGCGCGCACTATAAAGCGCGATGCACATGCGGTATATCTCGCGGCCCGCGACCCCCGCACGCCTTGGTATGCAAAGGCGCTGGCACTCTGTGTGGCAGGGTACGCCCTTTCACCGATCGACCTCATCCCGGATTTCATCCCCATCCTTGGATATTTGGACGACGTGATCCTGCTGCCACTCGGTATCTGGGCGGTAGTGAAACTTATCCCGCCGGGGATCATGGCTGAGCACCGGGCCGCGGCCACGCTAGCGGCCGAGCGTCCGATAAGCCGTACTGCTGCCCTCATCATCGCCCTCATTTGGGCGGCATCCACCGCCCTGACGGCGTGGCTCGGCTATCGGTATTTTGCGGCCTGAAGTTCAAACTGAGGGCTACTCAGCCGGGCATGTGCTCCGGACCAAAGGTCGATGCACGTTACTTTCGCTGGCTCCGCGCTGCCACGGCGGAGCCCGGCCCGGCCGATGAGCCGCTGGCATAGGCCGGCACCTGGAACCGGCGGCGATACTGCCCGGGCGACAGACCGGTGGTGCGCTTGAACAGCCGGCGGAAGAATGCGGCATCTTCATAGCCGACATTCCAGCCGATCTCGTCGACCGGCGCGTCGGTGCGCTCCAGCCGCCGCTTGGCGTCCTCGACGCGCAGCCGCTGCACATAGTCCAGCGGCGCGTAACCCGTTGCTTCGGTAAAGCGGCGCTTGAAGCTGCGTTCGGCAACACCGGAGCGGCGGATCATTTCGTCGACCGGGTTGGCCACCGAAAAATGCGTTGCCAGCCATTCTTGCGACGCGACGATCGCGGCGTCGCCGTGCGCCTTCGGTCCTTCGAACACGATGTAAGGCGCCAGCCCGTCGTGATGCCATTGCAGCGCAAAAAAGCGCGCGATGGTCTGCGCCGCGGTGGCGCCGACGTGACGCGCGATCAGATACAGCACCAGATCGTGCCAGGTCATCGACGCGCCGGATGAGACGAACTGCTGGCGCGCGCCAGCGGTGACAAGCACCCGGTCCGGAAAGATCGGCACCGCCGGATAGGATTGCCGGAACGCGTCGGCATAGCCCCAGTGCACGGTCGACTCGACGTTGTCGAACAAGCCGGTCTCCGCCAGCAGGAAGATGCCGGAGCAGGCCGAGCACAGGATCGCGCCGCGCTCGTGCATGGCGGCGAGCCAGACCACCAATTCGGGATAGCGGCCTTTCGCCCAACTTCCGTCCGACAGGACCACCGATGGCACGATGACGATGTCGGTGGTTTCGATCTCATCGATGCTGCGATGCGCTTCGACGGCCAGGCCGCTCACCAGCGTGACGGGGCCGCGTTTCGCGCCGACGATTTCAACCAGAAACGGCGGCGTTGACGGCAGCGACTCCACGGCGCCCAGCAGCTTGAAGGCATTGAGCACGTCGTAAATGCCGCTGAGCGTCGAGATTGCCGCGTCCGGCAGCGAGATCAGGCTGACATGCAGTTGCCGGCGGCCCTCTGCCATGGCGTCGCAAGCTCCGTTCCGTGCCGTTTGGCACGATCGAACCGGTTTTGGCGAAACTGCCACTCATCAAACGATCCGGCAACCGTCATCACGTCGGCATCGCGGGACGCTCCGTCCGGCCACGATACATGGAGATGCACAATGGGACTCGATCAGCAGAAGGTCCACGACCTGGTCGGCAAGATGATAGGCGAACTGTCGGCCGGCTATGGCGGCGTCATGGCCAGCCTCGGCGACCGGCTCGGGCTCTACAAGGCCATGCGCGGCGCCGGTCCGGTCAGTTCGCAGGAACTGGCCAAACGCTCCGGCTGCGCCGAGCGCTACGTGCGCGAATGGCTGAACGCGCAGGCGGCCGGCGGTTACGTGATCTATCACGCCAAGAGCGGCACCTATGAGCTCACCGCCGAGCAGGCTTACGTGCTGGCCGACGACACCAGCCCGGTCTTCATCCCGTCGGCCTGGCAGGTGGTCGCCTCGATGTGGGCCGACGAGGAGAAGTCACTGGCGGCGTTCAGGACCGGCAAGGGCGTCAACTGGGGCGACCACGACGAGCGGCTCTATTGCGGCGTCGCCGCCTTCTACCGCAATGCCTATCGCGGCAGCCTGGTGCAGGAATGGCTGCCCGCGCTCGAGGGGGTGACCGCCAAGCTCGCGGCCGGCGCCAAGGTCGCCGACGTCGGCTGCGGCCATGGCCATTCGACCGTTCTGATGGCGCAGGCGTTTCCGAAGTCGCAATTCTGGGGCTTCGACGTCCATGCGGGATCGGTGCAGGAGGCGCGCGCGGTGGCCAAGGCGGCCGGCGTCGCCGACCGTGTCACGTTCGAGGTCGCCGATGCGAAGTCCTATCCGAAGCGCGGCTACGACCTGATCTGCTTCTTCGACTGCTTGCATGACATGGGCCGGCCGGTCGATGCTGCAACGCATGCACGCCAGGCGCTGGCCGAGGACGGCACCGTCATGCTGGTCGAACCCTTTGCCGGCGATCGCGTCGAAGACAACCTCAATCCGGTCGGCCGGCTCTATTATGCCGCGTCGACGACGATGTGCTGCGCGCACGCCATCTCCGAGAACGGCACCCACGTGCTCGGCGCACAGGCAGGCAAGTCCCAGCTCAGTCACATCTTCGAGACGTCAGGCTTCCGCCATTTCCGCACGGCGGTGCAGACGCCCTTCAACATGATCCTGGAGGCGCGGGCGTAGCGGGGGCAGGGACGGATGTGGCCCGGATGGAGCGACGCGTCATCCGGGGCTCGAACGCCGTTAGCCCCGCATTCCGCTGCGCTTTATGCGGGCTGCAAGGCCGAGTTTGCCGGACGCGGTGTGCCGCGCCCGGCAACAGGTCTCAATAACTCGCGGTGCCGTCGATCACGGCCTTGAGCTGCACATAGTCCTCGCAGGTGTCGTTGCCGCACAGCGCGCTGACCTTGGCGAGGTGGTCCTTCGCCATCAGCCGGTTGCCCTGTTCCATGTGCCACATGCCGAAATAGGACCAGGTGCGGGTGTGGTTCGGGTCGGCCTTCAGCGCCGCCTCGTACCAGACCTTCGATTGATCGTAGTTGCCGGCCTTGCGGTTGGCATAACCGATGTAATTGGCGACATCGGGATGATCGTCGCGGCCGAGCGCATGCATGGCGGCGATGCCGGCCTGATAATTCCCGGTGACGATCAACTCGCGCGCGGCGCGGTAGTCACGCAGGAATTGGGCGTCGGCAAGTTGCTGCTCGCGCTGTTCGACGGCGCTGCCTTTCTTCTTGTCCTTCTTTTCGTCGGCGGGCGGCGGGGTGTCGGTGCCGGCGGCAAAAGAAGGCAGCGGGCTCAGCGCGACGGCCGCGCCGAGCAAGGCGGCGGCGGTCAGCAGATTCCAATGGCGGAGCGTTCGGGCGAGGGTCATGGCAAAGCCTTTCCTGGGGACGGCGAACGTGGCGAGAGAGTAAGTCGAATCGTGTCGCTGCACACAAAACAATCCGTGACCGGGGGGTAGTCCCGGCATCGGTGAAAAGTTTTCCCAAGCGCCGAGCCAAAGCGCCGGCTTTGCGGCGAAACCGCGGCAAACGCTTGACTCGTCGGGCTTTAGCAACGAACATTTAACCGTGCTGGTTTCCCGGGTCGCACCGGGAACGAAAGAGGGAACACGGCAGCCTGCGAATTCGACGTTGAATTCGCGGGAAACCGTGGCTGCCCCCGCAACTGTAAGCGGCGAGCCCGCGTCCATGCGGCCACTGGGAGCCTTCGGGAGCCTGGGAAGGCCGGACGCAACGGGGCTATGACCCGCGAGCCAGGAAACCTGCCAGCGCGGTCACCCAACCGGTGGACGGGAGGTCCATACGGAGCGCGCTTTCGCAGCGGTGACGTCAATGCCGGTGCGATGGCCGTGGATACTTTATTCACGACATCGATGCGGTGAACGTCGCGTGCAGTGACCCTGCGTGTTCGCGTTGCCGTGTCCTTCGTATCGGATCTTGTCTCACCCGATGTGCTCCCGGCCTTTGGCTGGAGCGCTAACGAAGGAATGTTGCGATATGGGTACTTTTTCTCGCATTGCCGGTGCCGGACTGGCAGTGAGCACGCTCCTCGCGCAAAGCGCAGGCGCACAGGATTCGCTGAACAACAGAAGCGTTGCGTTGCCGGCGATCGATGTGTCATCGACCCGGACCGGCGGCGGCATTACAGGCGCTTCGACCAGCGTTATCACCGCCGAGGACCTGGAGCGCGCGCCGGAATCGTCGCTGCAGGACATTCTCAGCCGTGAGGCCGGCATACAGACCACCAGCCTGTACGGCAGCGTCAACGGCACCGGAACCACTGTCGACATGCGCGGCTTCGGTGTCACCGCACCGTCAAACGTTCTGGTGCTGGTCGACGGCCGGCGCTTCAACGATTCAGACCTGACCGGTTTTGATTTCAGCCTGATCCCGCGCAACAGCATCGAGCGCATCGAGATTACGCGCGGCAACAGCGGCGCGGTTCTCTACGGTGATGGCGCGGTCGGCGGTGTCATCAACGTCGTCACCAAGAATGGCGTCGGCGCCAGGCCGAATGCCCGCGTGGAAGCCGGGTTCGGAAGCTACAACACCAGGGAAGCCAAGGTTTCGGCCAGCACCTCGTTCGGGCCGTTCTCGACCGCGGTCTTCGGCAATGCCTTCGAGACCGACGGCTATCGCGACAACAATCGCACCAAGCAGCGGCAGGCGGTGGGTGACATACGTTACAAAATCGATGAGGCGAGCGTGTTCTTCAATATCGCTGCCGATCATCTCGACCAGCATTTGCCGGGACCGCGGACCATCGCCGACGGCCCATTCGTGGGAAACGTCAACGAGTTCAGAACCAATCCGCGTGGCACCAACTATCCGCTCGATAAATTCTCCCGAGACAATATCGCAGTGCGCGGCGGGTTTACTCGCTCGTTGTGGGACGGGATCGAACTGACACTGGATGGCAGCCTCCGGCGCAAGGACACAACGTTTGCCACCTTCAATCCGATCGGCGGCTTTCTGCCGGCGAATACGCCATCGGCGTTCAACGAGACGACGCTGAGCGCGGCCTCTATCACGCCGCGCGTCAACTTCGATCGCAGCTGGGGCGACTGGCGGGTCAGCGGCATCGCGGGCGTCGATTTCTACAAGACCAACTACCAGTCGAACCGCGCGCTGTTTCAGGGGGCGGCGCCGAATCACGTCTATGACTTCGACCAGACGACGACGGGTTTCTACGCGCAACCGACCTTTACGTTCCGCAACGATACCGACGTCTCGCTAGGCGGCCGGATTCAGCGCAATTCCTTCAGCGCCCGCGACACCTTCGATCCGACCGCGCCGGCAGGCCCGTTCGGCGTCAATCCGCAGGGGCTGCCGCTCGACACCAACGAGACCCAGCGTGCCGTGCATGTCGGGATCGAGCACCGTTTCAGTCCCAACGTCGCGGTATTCGCGCGCATGGCGCAGAGCTTCCGGTTGCCCAATATCGACGAGCGGGTCGGCGCGACCCCGGTGCTGACGGTCACCGACTTCAACCTGCGCACCCAGCGCTCGCGGGACTATGAAGGCGGCCTGCGCCTGAACTGGAACCGCTTCGACGTGCAAACAAGCGTCTATGACATGTACCTCACCGACGAGCTGCATTTCAGCCCGATCACCTTTGCCAACACCAATCTCGATCCGACGCGACGCTACGGTGTCGAGACGATGGTCCGCATGCGTGTTACCGACAGCATTCGCTTGCGCGGCTCGGCGACCCATACCCGGGCTGTGTTCCGCTCCGGTCCGTTCGCCGGCAACGATGTTACGGAGGTGGCGCGCTGGACCGGCAGTGCCGGGGCCAGTTGGGATGTTTACCAGAAGTACCTGATGCTGGACGTCGGTGCGCGCTTTGTCGGCAAGCGGTATCCCGACGGCGATGAGGCCAATCTCGGCGGCAGCATGATCCCGGCCTATGCCTTGGTCGACGTGCGCGTGGGCGGCGAGATCGACCGATTCTTCTGGTCGTTCGCGGTGCAGAACCTGTTCGACAAGCACTATTACGATTACGCGCTCGACCAGAGTTTCGCCGGCAACCAACTCGTTCAAACCTATCCGCAGCCGGGCCGGACTTTCATGATGCGGGCCGGCGCAAAGTTCTGACGAAACGGCGCGGCCGGCTTCCGGCCGGCCGCGCTTCCGTCTGCCCGAATCTGGTATGGTTTGCCCCGGAACATGGGGGCCTGCCGATGCTGCAAATTTCGATCATGCGAACCTTGTCCAGCGTGCTTGTCTGTGCCGTGCTGGCTTATCCGGCGCTGGCCGCCGACGACATTCTCGATGCCATCGATGGCGCCCGCAAAGCCTATCAGGCCGGCGATCTACCGAATGCGAAACAGTCGCTCGATCTCGCCTCGCAGTTGATCGCGCAGAAGAATGCCGAATCCTTTTCGGCGCTGCTGCCGGAGCCGCTGGCCGGCTGGAAGGCGGAGAAGGCGCAGGCCACCGCCATGGGCGCGGCCATGTTCGGCGGCGCGTCGTCCGCCAGCCGCAGCTACAGCAATGCCAAGGGCGACACGGTGGAGATTTCGATCACTGGCGACAGCGCCATGATCATGCAGCTCGCGCCGATCCTGGGCAATCCGGCGATGGCCGGCGCCATGGGCAAGCTGATCCGCGTCGGCAGCCAGCGCGCCATCCAGACTCATGACGGCGACGTCATGATGCTGGTCGCCAACAAGGTCCTGGTGCAGGTGCAGGGCTCAGCCGAGGCGTCGGCCAAGCTCGACTATGCCAAGGCCATCGACGTCGCCCGTCTGTCGAAGATGTAGGGCTCATGTATGGGCGCATGATCCGGTCCGAGAACCGGTTCCGGCTTTTCGCGGTCATGCGCTATAGCGGCCGCCACTCCGCCGGCACCAGTTCATAGCCGTCGCCGTTGCGGGCGATGTAGCCGCAGGCCGGGAAGGGAAAGTGATAGGCCTCGACCAGCATGCGGTCACTGGCGGCGCGCTCCAGCATCGCCAGCCGCGCCTTGACCGCCTGCGGCCCGTCCATGTCGAAGATCGGCTGCCAGCGCGGATGGCGCGCGAACAGATACGGATTGCGCACCGTGTCGCTCATCGCCAGCATTGAGTGCCCGCCGGAGTGAATGGCGAAGGCGCAGTGCCCCGGTGTATGACCGAAGGCCGCGATCGAGACGATGCCGGGCGCAACCTCGGCGCCGGGCGTGAAGCGCCGCACCTCGCCCGCCAGATCGCCGAAGATGCGCCGCGCATTGCGGAAATAGCGGAACAGCGTGCCGGTGGCGCGGCTCTGGTTGCCGTCATCCATCCAGAACGCCCATTCCGGCTCCGGCACCAAAATCTCGGCGTTCACGAACACCTTGTCGCCGGTCTTGGTCTTCAGACCGTCGATGTGGTCGGGATGGAAATGCGAAATGACGATGGTATCGATGGCGCCCGGGGCGATGCCGGCGGCCTTGAGATTGTCGAGCAGGGCGCCGGCGCTGTCGGCGGTCTGCCCGGCGGTGCCGGTGTCGATCAACACCAGTTTCGCACCGGTATTGACCAGGAGCGCGGTGAACGAAATCGGCAGCACGCGCGGCGGCAGAAAGGCGGACGCCAGTTCACGGTCGACCGCGGCGGCATCGGCATTGCGGATGAAGTTGTCGTCGATCGGCGACTGCCAGACTCCGTCATAGAGCGCGGTCAGTTGATAATGGCCGAGGCTGTAGCGATAAACGCCGGGCGCCTGCACGGTCGCGACCGGCGCGGCCGCGTGCGCCGGCAGCGCCGCAGCAGTGGCGACGAAGGCGGAAGCCTGCAGCAGGGCGCGGCGTGTCAATGACGTCATGGGCCACCCTGTCGCGCACGGGAGAGGCCGGCGCGATGGACTAACACCGCGCCGACTTTGTTTAGTTCTGGTCCGCCTTGATGTTGTTGTCCTTCACGACCTTGCCCCAGACCCGCATCTGGGTGGCGAGGAAGTCGCGCAACTGGGCCGGGCCGCCAAGCGCCAAGGTCACCTGCTGGGTCTCGATCAGTTGCTTGGCGATGCGCTCTTCGCGAAGGCATTCGGCGATCTCCTTGGCGAAACGATCGATGACCGGTTTCGGCGTGCCGGCCGGCGCGAAAATACCCCACCAGGCATAGGCTTCGAACCCGGCATAGCCGCTTTCGCTCACGGTCGGCACCTGGGTCAGGAAGGGGTTTCGTTCCTTGCCGGTTTGCGCGATCGCCCGGATATTGCCGGCCGCCACCTGCGGCATCGACAGCGCGGTACTGCCGACCAGAAGATCGACATGGCCGGCCACCGCGTCATTCATGGCCGGGCCGCCGCCGCGATAGGGCACATGCACCAGCTTGACGCCGGCCTGCTGCGACAACAGTGCCATGGCCAGATGGCCGACGCTGCCGCTGCCGACCGAGGCGTAGCTGATGGCGCCGGGTTTCTCCTTGGCGGCGGCCACGACATCGGCCAGCGTGTTGTAGGGCTTCGACTTGCCGGTCGAGATCAGATACGGCGCGGTGCCGAGCAACTGCACCGGATCGAGATCCTTTTCGGTGTCGTAGGGCAGGCTCGGCATCACGAACGGATTGGCGGCATGGTTGTCGAACACGGCGAGCCAGGTGTTGCCGTCCGGCGGTGATTTCGCCACCGCGCCGGTGCCGACGCTGCCGGAGGCGCCGGCGCGGTTTTCGATGATGACTGTGGTGTTGAGCCGTTGCTGCAATCCGGGCTGAACCAGACGCATGATGGCGTCAGTCGACCCGCCCGGCGGGTAGGCAACGACAAGTCGAATCTGGCCGGAGGGCCAGGTCTGCGCGTGCGCGAAAGCGGAGATGGCGAACGGCGCTGCGGCGGCGCCGAGCACGAGGCTGCGTCGTGTGAACGTCATGTTTCTCTCCCTGGATTAATTTTTTTGTATTGCCGCCATTGTTGCAATTATCGCGCGTGTTGCAAATGGCCGCTTTGGTCCTTGTCGCGGCAGCCGCTATGGTTGCGGCGGGTGCGACGCGAAGGCGGAGGGAGTTCTCGATGCGGCAGTTGATGCGGGGGGGAGCCTGTGTGGCGTTGATGCTGGCCGGCGGCTGCGCCACCGATGTCGGCCCCACGCCGGCCGAGCTGAAAGCGCGCTGGGAAGCGCAGAATGTCTACCCGGCGGAATACAAGAACGACCTGCTGGCGTTTATGCGAACCTATCTCAACGATCCGACGCGGGTGCGCGCGGCGGCGGTGTCGCAGCCGATGCTCAAGTCCCTCGGCCCCGGCGACCGCTATGTCGTGTGCGTGCGCTATGACGCGCGCAACAACGACGGCAAGTACATGGGCGTGAAGGGCGGCTATGCCAGCTACGTGTCGGGAAAACTCGACCGCTACTTTGATGTGCCGCGGGAGGTGAGCGCGATGTGCAAGGACACGGCGTTTGCGCCGTTCCCCGAACTCGAAAAGCTGGCGCGCTAGGGCAGTGCGCCATCGCTGCCGGGCACGACGCGCTCGACAGCACCAGTTTCAGACAGAAAACGCCGAAAGCAGCCTCGGGCTACGAGGTCACTTGACCTTGAGGTTCTCCGCGGATGTCTTGCCGCGGTTCTCGACGAGCTCGAACTGAACGGACTGACCTTCGTTCAGCGTGCTAAGTCCGGCGCGTTCGACCGCCGAGATGTGAACGAACACATCCTTCCCGCCTTCTTGGGGCTGGATGAAGCCATAGCCCTTCGTCGGATTGAACCACTTTACGGTGCCCTGAGGCATGTCTAGATCTCCGAAGTATTACCAACGCCTCAGTTTGGCACAATCGCGGACCGAAACAAGGTCCACAATGCCGCGACTTGGCAGTTTTTCGGAGTGCGGCCGGAGGGCCGCGTGGTGCCGGGTGAGGGGATTGAACCCCCGACCTTCGGTTTACAAAACCGCTGCTCTACCGCTGAGCTAACCCGGCATAAGACCCGGAAATGGGGCATTTCCTCCGTGCCTTCGGCAGTGCCCCGGCCGGGAACGCAACGGCGGAGCAACGCGTGCCGGGCGGCGCGCCCTGCTACCGCAGGCGGCCATCCGGCGCAAGCGCTGCGGTCGGGTCCGTCCGCTTGCCGCTGATGGCAACAGCGGCCGCGGCCGGCCATGGCGGAGGCTGTCGCCCTGGCATGCGGTTGACGCCGGCCACCATCCCGCAGGCGAACAGCCACGGGTTTCGTCGCGCGACGATCGCGGCCGGGATTAACGCTAACGGCGCCTGCGCGATTAATGTTACCCGGCGAATGAACGCGATAGCGTGAATCGTTCGTATAAAATGCACTCCAGTTCGACGGAGTGCATGCGATGCGCGCGGGCCTGGCCATTGCGATTTTTTTCTTCGGCGCCGCTGTTGCCAGCGCCGCCGATTTGCCGCTTGCGCCCGCCGGCGGCGGCTACAGCCACTATTATTCCGGCGGCGGCGTGCGCGCCGGGCAGGTGACGATCTACGACACAGAACCCGGCGTCGTTGTGCGCGCCTATTGGCGCAGCCCGTGGCGCAACCGGCACTATTTCCCGTCCAATGGCGATCGGCCGATGCTCGGCCGTGACGAAGACCTCTCCAGCAGCGGCCCGCTGCCGGAGCCGGCCGAGTCCTTCCATCGTTCATGGTCGACGATGCCGAATTATCCGGTCGACAGAGTGCGCATCGATGCGCGCCCGGTCGACGACCCGCAGCCGCCCGAAGAACGGTTCCAGAAATAATGCAGCCAACACCCGATAGCGCGTGCAGGTGCGTCCGAACAATGACCGACAACCGCCGACTTGCCGTTCTTGCCGCACTGGCCGTCGCGATGCTGCCGGCTGCCGCGGCGCAAGCGCAATACTACGGCGCACCGGGCGCGCATCACCCGCCGGCGCTGTATCCTTACGCTGCGCAGAACCCCGGCGTTGTGCAGCGCGGGCAGCCTTACGCGATCCAGGTCGCGCCCGGGACTTATGTGATTCAACGCCCCGTCGCGGCAACGCAGCCGTATCCCTATGTGAGCAATTCCGAGATCCGCCGTCCGATGCGCGCGCGCGGCGCGCCGGTCAGCCAGCCGAGGCGCCAGCGCCAGAAGGTCGAGCCGGCGCCGCGGCCGCAACGCGCCGAGCGCAAGCCGGTGAAACCCGTTGCGACCAAGACTGCGCGCGGCAAAGGCGAGGTCATCAACACCACGCGGGTCGTGCGCGGCAAACCGATCATCAACGAGACCACCCGTTACGTCGATCTGCCGCCGCGGGTGATCGAGCGCTACAACATTGTCGAGGCCGATCAGGACGCCGCGCCGCCTGTGCCTGCGCCGGAGCCGGAACTGGCGGAAACGCCGCAGCGCGGCAAGGGCCGCGATGACGGCAAGAAGCGGGTGATCCGCGCCGACGCCGAGGTCACCATTCTCGGACCGGACCGCATGACGATCCAGCTGTTCCGCAGAGGCGAGGGCCCGCGCGCGCGCGCCAATTAAAGAGTTCAACAGTTAGTGGGACGCGGGCGGCGGGCGGGGGCCCGCCGTTCGCATTTTCAGCGCCGGCTGGCGAGACGTCAGCCTGTGAGCCGCCGGCTGGCGACATAGAGTGCGAGGGCGGCGGCGTTCGATACGTTCAGGCTCTTGAGTTCCCCGGGCAGATCGATGCGGGCGACGTGATCGCAGGTTTCCTTGGTCAGTTGCCGCAGACCCTTGCCCTCGGCGCCGAGCACCAGCGCCAGCGGCGCGCGCAGCGGCAGACCGGCGAGATCGGCTTCGCCGGTCGAGTCCAGGCCGACCACCAGAAAGCCGCTGTCCTTGAGTGCGGCCAAACCGCGCGCCAGGTTTTGCACGCTGACCAGCGGCACCTTTTCCAGCGCGCCAGACGCGGCCTTGGCCAACGCGCCGGTGGCGTCCGGGCTGTGCCGCTGCGTCATGACGATGGCGGTGACGGCGAAGGCGGCGGCCGAACGGAAAATGGCCCCGACATTGTGCGGATCGGTGATCTGGTCGAGCACCAGCACCATGCCTTGCGCCGGCAGGTCCTCGATCGCCGGCGAGTCCAGCGCGTCGGCCTCCAGGTAGAGACCTTGGTGGACGGCGTCGGGCAGCAGCCGTTCGGCGATCGCCGAGGGCCGCACAATCTCAGGCGCGGTGCTGTACGGGATGTTCTCGTCGGTCAGGCGGCGCGCGGCGTTTTCGGTCGCCAGTAATTTGCGCACGACGCGGGCCGGGTTCTGCAGTGCCGCGGTGACGGTGTGCCAGCCATACATCACGATCGGGCCGTCGGCGTCGGGCCGCAGGCTGTCGCGGCGCGCGCGCTCGAAGCGTTCGCGGCGCTCGACCTGTTCGCGGGTCGCGCCCGGCTTGTTGCCGGATTTGGTGCCGGAATGGGGCCGGCTGGCCGGCGCGCGGCCTGAAGGGGGGCGTGACATGGTCGCTGAGTTCCGCTGCTGGCACCGCTCGATCCCTGGCAATAAGGCGGCGGCCCGTCTTGTGCCTTAACCGATCTGCACCGGGCCGAACAGCCTCCATTGACTTCACCCCGGCGTCTCCCCATAAACCCCTCAAATCCCGGCCGGTGGACGGGCAATGCCGCACTTTATCGTTCGCGATCAAGGCGGTGCGACAGCCTTGGGGGAGAGTGTCCCGAGCGGCAAAGGGGGCGGACTGTAAATCCGCTGGCTATGCCTTCGCAGGTTCGAGTCCTGCCTCTCCCACCATTCTCTTTGCGGGTGTAGCTCAATGGTAGAGCAGCAGCCTTCCAAGCTGAATACGAGGGTTCGATTCCCTTCACCCGCTCCAGTTTTTATCGCCGTATGATTATGCAGACGCGGGCGACCCGGCGGTCTGCGACACGGTGAAACGGATCCGGATACCCGAGGGATCTGCCGCGCAAAATCCGCCCGGGATGCGGTCGATTTTGACGCCGGCGGCGCCGAGGCGCATTCGCAGATCGTCCAGTGCCGGCTGATCGATAACGTCCAAGGCGAACCAGTCGAGCCCCGCCCGGGTGCCGGTGCGGACGCCGGCGCCTTCGCTGTGCCAGACGTTGACGCCGACATGGTGGTGATAGCCGCCCGAGGAAATGAAGGTGGCGCCGGTGCGGCGCCGCGTCACATCGAGGCCGAGCACGCCGCAATAAAATGCCTCCGCCGCCGCGATGTTGCCGACACGAAGATGGATATGGCCGATGCGCAATCCAGCCGGCGCGCCGGGATAGGTGGCGGTCGCCGGGTCGATCTCGCCGAGGATTGCGTCGATGTCGAGCGGGTCGGTTTTCTGAAAAATCGTTTTGCCGTCGCGGCGCCACATCCGGCGCGGCCGGTCAGAATAAACCTCGATCCCGTTGCCCTCAGGATCGTCGAGGTAGATTGCTTCACTCACATCATGATCGGATGCGCCGGTTATGGGCACGCGCATTCTCGACGCATGCACAATCCAGCGTGCCAGATCGGCGCGCGTCGGCATCAGGAAGGCCGTGTGGTAGAGCCCGGCGTCTCGCGGGTCGTCCGGCAATGCATCCGGCCGGTGGCTCAGCACGAGCAAGGTGATGCCGTCGACGCCGAGTGCCGCGGCCTGCGCGGTGCGTTCCAACACGGTCAACCCCAAGACGTCGCGGTAATAGGCGGTCAGGCGTTCGAGATCGCGAACGACCAGACCTACCGCTCCGATGTGAACCGGCGCATCGCTCGCTTCTGTCGGCGGGGCCGAAGGCAGGGGCGGGGTCATCGCCGAATTATACGGGCGATCCCCCGGACCGACAATCACGCAACGGTGTGCCTCTGGTGCGCGCGGGCGCTCCCAGCGCTGACGCTCAAACCTCCGCTCCGTCCTTTCGGATCGAGTCGGCGCCCTTGTGATCGTTGGCGCGGCCGAGCGTGCTGTCGAGCAACCGCCGCAGTTTGCGGGCCGCGCCGCTATAGGCGTCCGCCAACGTATCGGCATCCTGGGTGACGGCGATCGGCTGACGGCCGGCCGGCCGTGCTTCCATCAGGCAGCGCTTGTCGTTGCTGCCCGACTTGCCGGCGTTCTTGTCGCTGAGGTGAACCTCGATCCGGGTGATCCGGTCGCTGAACCTGCCGAGGATGTCGCTCACCGCGGCCTCGACGTCCTGCGCCAGCTGCTCGCGGCCGGCGATGTTGTCGTCGGAATTGATCTGAATGTGCATGGGCACTCCTTGCAGGCGCAGGGGAAAGTGGAAGATCAGCGTACCTTGCGCGAGCGCTCCAGCACCGGCCGGTGACCTTCCTGGTTCAAGGCGCCCGAGGGCGCGATGTCCTTGTTCGGGATCGGGTGCATGCCCTCATTGGCCGTGCGCGTCTCCGGCGGCTTCGGTGCCTCGGCGTCGGCCTTTTGCTTCATCGCCAGTGCGCGCAAGGCGATATCGACTTGGTCCTCGCTGTCGGACGCCGGACGTTCGTCGTTTTTCTCGTCGGAGGCCATCGGTATCTCCTTGCTGACACGGCTTGGGTTATCGCCATGTCAACGCGGCGGCGATGCCGAATGTTCCTCTATCGTCCCGATGTGTCACGCCGCCTTGGCGGCTTTGCGGCGGACGCGGGACTGGTTGAAGCTCGAATATATCACGTAGGCCACCAGGACGAATGTCAGCGTCATCAGGACACCGCTGATCGGCCGCTGGAAGAAGACCAGGAAGTCGCCGCGGGCAATCAGCATGGCGCGGCGGAAGTTTTCTTCCATCAGTGGGCCGAGCACGAAGCCGAGGATCAGCGGCGCCGGCTGCATGTCCAGCAGGCGCATGCCGTAACCGATAGCACCCAGCACCATGACGATGATGACGTCGACGGGGCTGTTGTTGACGCTGTAGACGCCGATGGCGACGAACATCAGCACGGCCGGGTACAGCCAGTGATAGGGAATCGCCAGAATGCGGACCCACAGACCGATCAGCGGAATGTTCAGGATCAGCAGCAACAGGTTGCCGATCCAGAAACTCATCAGCACGCCCCAGAACAGGGCCGGCTCCTTGGTCATCAATTGCGGGCCGGGGACGATGCCGTGAATGGTGAGCGCGCCGAGCATCAGCGCCATCACAACGTTGCCGGGAATGCCGAGCGTCAGGGTCGGGATAAAGGCGGTCTGGTCGGCGGCGTTGTTGGCCGATTCCGGCCCCATGATGCCCTCGATGGCGCCCTTGCCGAAGCGTTCGGGCTCCTTCGAAACCTTCTTCTCGACCGCATAGGACATGAACGAGGCGATCACGCCGCCGGTGCCGGGCAGGGCGCCGAAGAACGAGCCGAAGCCGGCGCCGCGGATCAGCGGCATCACCGAGCGTCGCACGTCGTCGCGGGTCGGGATCATCGAGCGCAGCGTGATGCTCTTGCTGTCGACATGGCCCGGCTTGACGACGCGGACGCTGTAGATGACTTCCGCCACGCCAAACAGGCCCATGGCGACCGCGACCAGCGGCACGCCGTCGAACAGCTCCGGCACCCCGAAGGTGAAGCGCGGCTGGCCGGTTTCCAGATCGGAGCCGATCAGGCCGACAATGACGCCAAGCACCACCATGCCGATGCCCTTGGCGGGCGAACCGGTGGCAATCGACGATGCCGCCACCAGCCCCAGCACCATCATGGCGAAGTATTCCGCCGGCCCGAAACTCAGCGCAAAGGTGACAATCAGCGGCGAGAACAGCGTCATCACCATGATGCCGACGGTGGCGCCGAAGAACGAGGCGATCGTCGTCATGAACAGCGCCACGCCGGCGCGGCCTTGTTTGGCCATCGGATAGCCGTCGAGACAGGTCACCGCGGTCGATGGCGTGCCCGGCAGATTGAGCAGGATCGAGGCGGTCGAACCGCCATAGGTGGAGCCGTAATACACACCCGCCAGCATGACGATGGCTTCGGTGGCCGGCAGATGGAAGGTGATCGGCAGCAGCAGAGACAGCGCCACCAGCGAACCGATGCCGGGCAACACGCCGACAAAGGTACCGAGCAGCACGCCGAAAAAGCAGTAATACAGATTCGACAGGGACAGGGCCGTATTCATGCCCAGCGAAAGATTGTCGATCAGTCCGCCAAGATATGTCACTGCCAGAACATCCAAGTCTGCCAGACCTGCCCGAATGCCTGCAGCGGAATGCCGAGCGCGACGCTGAAGATCAGCCATCCGGCGATCGACAAGCCGACAGCGAGGATGGTGCTGCCGATAATCCCGAGTTTGCTATCGGCCAGCACCGAGGTCATGACCACAAGGATGATGGCGGGCACCAGCCCGAGCCAGCGGATGGTGAAGGAAAACAGGGTCAGCGCCAGCGCCACGAACACAAACGCCCGGAAGTCGGGCATCGGAATGGACGGGCCGGCACGGAAAAAAGCCGGCAACATTACCAGCACGCCGATGAACATCAGCAACACACCGAGGCCGGCCGGAAACGCGCCCGGTCCCATGTGGGTGATCGAGCCGAGCGGATAATTGGCCCATGACCAGATCGCCACGCTCGCGCCGATCAAGGCGAAAATGGCGCCGGCAATAATATCCTGATAGTCGCGCGCCAGCATCGTCCTGCTTTCTTCTCACGCCACGCAAGCGTCGAAAGGAACGCCGACGGTCACGCATTAACGAACTGCCTAGCGGAATGGGGCGGTACCGCTAATGCGATGAACCGTCGCAGCAGCGACGAGACGCCGCATGGCGATTGGTCACAGGGTGAAGCCGTTCCCGCTTGGTCGCGGCGCGCAAATCATGCGCGCCGCAACGAGGGCCAATTGCGAAAGCGTGACGCTAGATCGCGTAGCGCAGAATCGCCGCCAACCCGGTTTTGCCCGGCAGGTCGTCGGCGCGCACGGCGAGAACCTTTGCGCCGCTGTCGAGTGCACGCCGCGCGATTTCGTCGATCACACCATAGCTGGACGCGTCGGCTGTCTTGGCCAAGGTGATCGCGCCGGAGTCGTCGTCCACCGTTCCGTGAACAACCGTGTCGATGTCAACCAGCAGAGACTCGACCGCGCCGTAAGTGGCGGCGCGCGCGGCAACCGACAGATCGGTCGTCGCCCGGCCGTGCCCGGCGCGCCGATCGTAAAGGGCCTTCAGATCGGAAATTTCGGTTTGATAGGCTTTGTCCAGGATGGGTCTTGCCGCCTCGGCAAGACTGGCATCGGTGATGCGGTCCGGACTGTCGGCAATGCCGCCGGCGAGCAGGTGCGGATAGCTGTTGACCGAGCGATAGATGTCGGCAAGTCGGCCGGTCGACGCCAGGATCAGTGGCGTGTGCAGGCCCGCCAGCACGGCGCGCAGCGCGGCGTCGACTTGGCGCGCGTATTGGCGCAGGCGCACGTTTTGACCCTCGGCGCCCATGATGCGGCCGGCCGGGGCGCGGTCGTTCAGTGTCGATTTTCCGACGGCGCTGGCGGCATCTTTCGGCAATCTGTCAAGCTTGACGGTAACCGGCGGCAGGTCGGCGAAAACCTCGACCAGCCGTACGGCGTTTTCGGACAGGGCCAGCACAAAGGCGGCATGCGGGAACGTGATCGCGCGCAACAGCGGCTTGAGATGGAAGCGGTCGGAGATTTGCACGGTCGGCGACAGCGCATTGGCGAGCCGGAAGGTGCGGATCGAGTCCGGTGTCGCCAGAACGGCCAGGCTGTTGGCCTGCAAGCGCCAGAATTCGCCGTCCTCGGCCAGATCGTCGAACTGCTCCATCAGCGCTGCCAGCCGGCGCTTTTCGAAGCCACTTGCCTCAAGCTGTTCGCGCGCCTGCTTGGCCAGATTGCCCAATTCGATGCGGTTGGCATCGGCGTCCTGAGAGAGCGGTGTGGTCTTCAGGTAGACCGATACGCAGGCGTCGGCACGCACGCCGCTCAATGACTTGAATTCCGGCAATGTGGGGATGTCGACATGAAGCATGAAATTGTTTCCACGTGATGTGATGAGGGCGGCGTGCAATCGATGAGTCAGCGATAGCGGACCCGTGCGGAAATGGGGCGTCAGGCGCCGGTTTGCAATCGCCAGATCCGGCATCGGTTGCGACATAACAGCCCGGAACTTTTGTAGCGGTACTCCGTTGGCTCGGGATATCTCCACGGATAGTCGTGCGCGACGGACGACGGTTCTGCCGCATTTGATCCGCAAACTTTCTGCAAGGAAAGCACAAGGGCGGCCGATAGGATTCGGGACATTTTCGTGAACGGACGTCGGATCAGCATTCTCGCCGGCATTGCGGTACTGGCGGCCGTCGCGCTCTATTGGCACTACGGCCGCACCGGCGCGGCTCCGCCGCAGACCGCGCAACGGCCCGCGGCTGCGGTGCCGGTCACCACCACGCCGGTGCAGGTTGAGGACTTCGCCATCCGCCGCCGCACCATTGGCATTCTCGAATCGCCGGCAACGGTGATTGTGCGTTCGCGCATCCAGAGTCAGGTTCTCGAGCAGCACGTGAAGGACGGCCAGTTGGTCCGCCGCGGCGATCTGTTGTTCACGCTTGATGACCGCGAAGTGCGCGCGGCCATCGCCCGCGACGAGGCGCAAATTGCGCGCGACCAGGCGACGGCGGAACGCACCGCCTCCGATCTGGAACGCTACGAGCGTCTCGGCAAGACCGACGCCGTGCCGCGCCAGCAGGTCGACCAGGCCGCCGCCGACAACAAGATCGCACTCGCCAATGTCGAGGCGGCCAGGGCCCAGCTTGACGCCAACAAATTGCAGCTCGGCTACACACGGATTACCGCGCCGATTGGCGGCCGCGTCGGCGCGGTGCGCGTGACGCCGGGTAATCTGGTCAGCATCAACGACGCGACCGGGCTCCTGACCATCACCCAGATCCGGCCGATCCGCGCCGCCTTCACGCTGGCCGAACGCGATCTCGGCTTGCTGCGCAAGGCTTTCATCGGCGATGCCAAGACCGCAGTGCGCGTCTTCACGCCGGGCGAAAGCACGCCGCTGGCGACGGGCACGCTCGACTTCGTCGACAGCGCCGTCGATACCGCGTCCGGCACCATCGCTGCCAAGGCGGTGTTTCCCAACACCGACTTCGGGCTGTGGCCCGGCATGTATGTCGACGTCGAAATCGATCTCGATGTCCGGCCCAACACCGTGATGATCCCCGCGGTGGCGATCCAGAGCGGCCAGAAGGGCCCGTTCGTGTTCGTGGTCGGCAAGGACCGGAATGCCGAGATGCGCGACATTGTGCTGATCGGCATTGAAGGCAACCGTGCCGCCATCGCGTCCGGCGCTGCGGCGGGCGAGCGCGTCATTGTCGAGGGACAGATGCGTCTGGTCGGCGGCACGCGCATCACCGAGGTTGCGCCGTCCGGCAGTGATGGCGGCGGCGATCTGAAACAACCGGCGCCGCCGGTCGCCGCCGGCGCTGCGGCCGAGGCGCGTTAAATGAACATTTCCGAATTCTGCATCCGCCATCCGGTCGCCACCACGCTGATGTCGGCGGCGCTGGTGGCCGGCGGTCTGTTCGCCTATTTGTTTCTGCCGGTCGCCGCTTTGCCGCGCACCGAGTTCCCGGTCATCAACGTGTCGGCGTCGCTGTCGGGTGCATCGCCCGACACCATGGCGAATTCGGTGGCGACGCCGCTGATCAAGCAGTTCTCCACCATCGCCGGCATCGACACCATCAGCGCATCAAGTTCGCAGGGCTCGACGTCGATCGCCCTGCAGTTCGATCTCAACCGGGACATCGACAGCGCCGCCGCCGACGTGCAGTCGGCCATCGCCCGGGTGCAACGGCAACTGCCGTCCGAGATGACCGATCCGCCGAGCTTCCGGAAGGTCAATCCGGCCGATGCGCCGATCCTCATTCTGGCCTTGAGCAGCGAGATCGCGCCGTTGCCGGACCTCGATGCGTTCGCCCAGCAGGTCATTTCGCCGGAATTGTCCACGCTCCCGGGCGTCGCCCAGGTGCAGGTGTTCGGCAGCCAGAAATATGCCGTCCGCGTGCGCCTCAATCCGGATGCGCTGGCGGCCCGCGGCATTGGCGTCGACGAGGTGCAGACCGCGATCGCCGCGGCCAATGCCAATACCCCGGTCGGCACGCTACGCAATGCGCAGCAGTCGTTGACCATCCAGGCCCAGACCGAACTGACCAATGCCGACCAGTTTCGCAGCATCATCGTGGCGACGCGCGGCGACCGCCCGGTGCGGCTCGGCGACCTCGCCGAGGTGACGGATTCGGTCGAGAACATCCAGACCGCCAGCCGCTACAACGGAACGAGGGCCATTATCCTTGGCGTCTACCGTCAACCCGAGGCCAACACGGTCGAGGTCGTCGACCGGATCAGGGCCTTGTTGCCGAATTTCGAGGACCAGCTGCCGCGGGCCGCCGAATTGAATATTCTAAACGACCGCTCCACCTCGGTTCGCGCAGCGGTGCACGACGTGCAGTTGACGCTGATGCTGATCGTCGGTCTCGTCATCCTGGTGATCTTCCTGTTCCTGCGTCGCGTCAGCGCGACCGTCATCCCGGCCGTGGCGGTGCCGATTTCGCTGATCGCGACACTGGGGGCGATGTATCTGTTCGGCTTCAGCATCAACAATATTTCGCTGCTCGGGCTGACGCTGGCGGTCGGACTGGTGGTCGACGATGCAATCGTGATGCTGGAGAACATCCACCGCCATATCGAGAAGGGGCTCACGCCCTTCGAGGCCGCTGTGAAAGGCAGCCGCGAGATTACCTTCACCATCATTTCAACCACGGCGTCGCTGGTGGCGGTGTTCATTCCGGTGCTGCTGATGGGCGGCATCATCGGCCGGATATTCAACGAGTTCGCCGTGGTGGTGACGACGGCGATCGTGGCGTCGACTTTCGTCTCCCTGACGCTGTCGCCGATGATGGCGGCGCGGATGCTGCGTCCGTCCTCCGAACAAAAGGAGCCGGGGCGCTGGAGCAAATATTTCGAACGCGGCTTTGACGCCATGCTGCGCGGTTACGATCACAGCCTGCAGGCCAGTCTGCGCCACAAGCCGTGGATGCTGGTGGTGTTCGCCGTCACCTTGGCCGGCACCGCCTGGCTGCTGGTGACGACCCCCAAAGGTTTGTTTCCACAGGAGGATATCGGCCAGCTCTCGGTTTCGACCGAGGCCCGGCAGGACATCTCGTTCGAGGCCATGGGTGTCTTGCAGGCGCAGGTCGAAGCAGCGGTGCGGTCCTCGCCCCATGTCGCCAATGTCGCCTCCATCGTCGGCGGCAACGCGCTGAATGCTGGCCGCATGTTCGTCGAGCTGAAGCCGCGCGGTGAGCGCGGCGACATGCAAACCGTGCTGGCGGACCTGCGCCGCGCCACCGGCAGCATTCCCGGCATTCGAACCTTCGCCACACCGGTGCAGAATTTGCGCATCGGCGGCCGCGCCAGCCGGGCCGAGTACCAGTTCGTGGTGCAGGGCCTCAACCGCTCGCAGCTCTATGAGTGGTCGCAAAAGATGGCCGACGGCATGGGCCGCGATCCGAGCTTCGCCGACGTAAACAGCGATCTGCAGATCAACGCGACGCAGGCCACCTTGGTGGTCGACAGAGACAAGGCCGCCTCGCTCGGTATTTCGGCAGGACAGTTGCGTTCAACGCTCTATTCCGGCTTCGGCAGCCGGCAGGTGTCGACCATCTACGGCACCGGCGACAGTTTCTCCGTGATTATGGAATTCAACGACAAGGCCAACTGGACCACGGCCTCAATACCGGATGTGCGGATCCGCAACAGCGACGGCAAGCTGGTGCCGATCGGCGCCTTCGCCCGGGTCGATCGCACGGCCGGCTCGCTCACCATCAACCAACTCGGGCAGCTTCCGGCGGTGACGCTGTCGTTCAACCTGCCGGCCGGGGTGTCGCTCGGCGAGGCGGTGGCGCGTATCGACCAACTCAAGGAGGAACAGAAGTTCCCGTCGACGCTCACGACGGCGTTTGCCGGATCGGCGCAGACCTATCAGGACTCGGTTGCCAACCAGGGCATCCTGCTGCTGGGCGCGCTGGTGACGATCTATATCGTGCTCGGCATCCTGTATGAGAGCTACATCCATCCCTTCACCATCCTCACCGGCTTGCCGTCGGCGGTGATCGGGGCGCTGATCGCGCTGCGGCTTTTCGGCATGGATCTCAGCCTGATCGCGGTCGTCGGGCTGCTGATGCTGATGGGTATCGTCAAAAAGAACGCGATCATGATGATCGACGTCGCGCTGGTGACCCAGCGCGAGGGCAAGCCCCCGGCCGATGCCATCTACGAGGCGGCCATCCTGCGTTTTCGCCCGATCATGATGACAACCCTGACGGCGCTCCTGGGCGTGCTGCCGATCGCGATCGGTATCGGGGCGGGGGCCGAACTGCGCCAGCCGCTGGGCGTGGCGCTGGTCGGCGGCCTGTTCGTGTCCCAGTTGGTGACGCTGTACCTGACCCCGGCGTTGTACATCTACATGGAGCAGCTTTCGGCCGGAACCCGCCGCCT
Source organism: Pseudolabrys sp. (assembly GCA_030684935.1). GTDB lineage: Bacteria > Pseudomonadota > Alphaproteobacteria > Rhizobiales > Xanthobacteraceae > Pseudolabrys. The sequence goes on from JAUXXH010000036.1 coordinate 89,529, forward strand.
GTACCGCCGGGTCCTCGGGCGGCCGCCGGTGCCGGTGGCCGATATCTGATCGGCGGGCAGGGAGCGGGACTGTCCGGCCGATTCGCCGGGGTTCCGACCGGAAACCCCTCCGGTTCGTGGCTTTTCCGGCCTTGCAAACCGGCCGGCTATAATGCATGACATCGCCGCGGCGGGCCTTTATGGTCCGCCGCATCCGCTTCCGGAGGAGTGTAGCTCAATGGCTAGAGCACCGGTCTCCAAAACCGGGGGTTGCAGGTTCGAGTCCTGCCACTCCTGCCAGGCAGGGGCCCGGCAGTAATTGGCAGGGCCTGGCCTGAACAGATGCTTCGGGCGCGACTATATAGATTTAAGCTGACACGGGTCGTAGGGACCCGTCGAGGGCGAAACGACATCGGGATTAGGGCTTCGCTGAATGGCGTCTCCGTTCAAGTTTCTGCAGGAAGTGCGCGAGGAAACGCGCAAGGTGACGTGGCCCTCCCGCAAGGAGACCATGATCACCACCGCCATGGTTTTCGTCATGGTGGCGATCACCTCGGTGTTCTTCCTCATCGCGGATCAAATCATCCGCATTGCCGTTACCTTCGTGCTCGGCATCGGAAGCTGAAGGTCATATAGAGATGAGCGATACTGCCGCCTCGACGATTTCAACCCGGCCCAAGCGCTGGTACATCGTCCATGCCTATTCGAACTTCGAGAAGAAGGTCGCCGAGTCGATCCGCGAGCAGGCCAAGCAGCGCGGGCTTGAGGACCACTTCGACGAAGTCATGGTGCCGACCGAGACCGTCACCGAGGTGCGCCGCGGCCGCAAGGTCAACGCGGAGCGCAAGTTTTTTCCCGGCTACGTGCTGGTGAAGATGAGCCTGACCGACGAGGTCTATCATCTCATCAAGAACACGCCGAAGGTTACCGGCTTTCTTGGCGCCGACAACAAGCCGATGCCGATCACCGACGCCGAAGCCAATCGCATCCTGCACCAGGTGCAGGAGGGCATCGAGCGGCCGAAGCCGTCGGTATCGTTCGAGGTCGGCGAGCAGGTGCGCGTGTCGGACGGGCCGTTCGCGTCGTTCAACGGCACCGTCGAGGAAGTCGACGAAGCGCGTTCGCGCGTCAAGGTCGCGGTGTCGATCTTCGGCCGCGCCACGCCTGTGGAACTGGAATTCGGTCAGGTGGAGAAGCTTTGACCGTGTAAGGGCAGCGGCTTCCGCCGTTGCACATCAGAAGTCGTGGGAGGTGAGGCGGTTAAGCCAACCGTCAAGATCCGCACCACTAACCGGAGTGAGACATGGCTAAAAAGATTACTGGATTCCTCAAACTGCAAGTGCCGGCGGGCGCTGCCAATCCGTCGCCGCCGATCGGTCCGGCGCTGGGTCAGCGCGGCCTGAACATCATGGAGTTCTGCAAGGCGTTCAACGCCCAGACCCAGAAGATGGAAAAGAACACGCCGATCCCGGTGGTCATCACGACCTACCAGGATCGCTCGTTCACGTTCGAACTGAAAACCCCGCCGGTGTCGTTCTTCCTCAAGAAGGCGGCCAACCTGCAGAGCGGTTCCAAGACACCCGGCCGCGATGTCGCCGGCCAGGTGACCAAGGCGCAGGTCAAGGAAATCGCCGAGCAGAAGATGAAGGATCTCAACTGCGATTCGATCGAAGCGGCGATGAAGATGATCGAAGGCTCGGCCCGGTCCATGGGCCTGACGGTGGCGGAGTAACGATCATGGCAAATGGAAAACGCACCACCGCCGCTCGTACCGGCATCGATCGCGAAAAGGCCTACCCGATCGCAGAAGCGATCAAACTGGTGAAGGAACGCGCCAAGGCGAAGTTCGACGAGACCGTCGAAATCGCCATGAATCTCGGCGTCGATCCCAAGCACGCCGACCAGATGGTCCGCGGCGTCTGCATGCTGCCGAACGGCTCCGGCCGGACGGTGCGCGTGGGCGTGTTCGCCCGTGGCGCCAAGGCGGAAGAGGCCAAGGCGGCCGGTGCCGACGTGGTCGGCGCGGAAGACCTGGTGGAGAAGGTGACGGCCGGCGAGATCAACTTCGATCGCTGCATCGCCACGCCGGACATGATGCCGCTGGTCGGTCGCCTCGGTAAGGTGCTCGGCCCGCGCGGCATGATGCCGAACCCGAAGGTCGGCACCGTGACCATGGACATCGCCGGTGCGGTGCAGGGCGCCAAGGGCGGCTCGGTCGAGTTCCGCGTCGAGAAGGCCGGCATCGTGCAGGCCGGCATTGGCAAGGCGTCGTTCTCTGAGGAAAAGCTGGTCGAGAACATCATGGCGTTCGTCGACGCCGTGAACAAAGCCAAGCCTCCTGGCGCCAAGGGCCACTACATCAACCGGGTCGCGGTCTCCTCGACCATGGGCCCGGGCGTGAAGGTGGATTCGGCGACGTTGATGCCGCCGAAGGCCTGATCGGGCTTGCCGTCACGACGACAGTCAAAAGGCCGGGTTCGTCCCGGCCTTTTTCGTCCGGCAGCCGCCGCTTCCCTCGAATTTTGTCAAAATTGCCCTGAATTTGCCACTTGGCAAAGGGTTCGAGACGTTCTAAATGACCGCATCGGGCGTGCCGTCCCCTTTTGTCGGCACGCCTTTGCGCGTCTCTAAAACAAGGTGTTCGGAACTCATCCCTTTTAGACATCCCGGCGGGAGCTCTGAAAGGGAGGAAAACCGCATTTCCGCGCTTTAAAGACACGCAAGGCCGCATCGGGCAACCGATACGGTCGACCTGTCCAAGACTGCCGGCGCCAAGGCCCTCGGGCCGAGGCTTAATCCGCAAGGGGCCAGCACAGACGGGGACCAGACCGGATTTGCGCGGCTTAACCGCTGCGCCAAGTCGGTTCGAACCTCGGAGACCCGGCGGCGGCTTCAGGCCACCGATCGGGGGGCAGGCTAACTCGAGCGTCGTTCTGCCCCGGTTTCGCTGCGCGTGCACGAAAAGGCAGGACGGCTGGTAGCAACCCGGCGGCTCCTGCGACACGCAGGCAAGCCGTCATAACCGGAAAGAGCTTGCAGTGGATCGAGCGGGCAAAGCGGAGTCAATCACCGAACTGGGCGAGGTCTTCAAGACCTCGAACGTGGTGGTGGTGGCTCACTATTCCGGCCTCACGGTCGCCCAGATGCAGACTCTGCGTCAGCAGATGAAGCAGGCGGGCGGGCACGTGAAGGTCGCGAAAAACCGTCTCGCCAAGATTGCGCTCAAGGACACCGACGTTGCCTCCATTGCGTCCCTGCTCAAGGGACCGACCGTGCTCGCCTACTCAGGCGACCCGGTGGCGGCACCGAAGGTGGCCGTCGATTTCGCCAAGGCGAACGAAGCGTTCGTCATTCTCGGCGGGTCGATGGGCAAAACGGCACTGGATCCGAACGGCGTCAAGGCACTCGCCTCGCTGCCGTCTCTGGACGAACTGCGCGCGAAGATCGTCGGCCTCCTGGTGGCGCCGGCGACCAAGATTGCGCAGCTCACCAACGCTCCCGCGGCCAAGGTCGCGCGCGTGATCAGTGCCTATGCATCCAAGGACGCTGCGGCCTGACGGCTCAAAGCAATCTCTCGAAACTGGTTCGAACCTATCAACAGGAACTGAGACAATGGCTGACCTGCAGAAGATCGTAGACGAACTCTCGACCCTGACCGTGCTGGAAGCAGCCGATCTGGCCAAATTGCTTGAAGAAAAGTGGGGCGTTTCGGCTGCTGCCGCGGTTGCGGTTGCCGGCCCGGCCGCCGGCGGCGGCGCTGCCGCCGTTGAAGAAAAGACCGAGTTCACCGTGGTCCTCGCCGCTGCCGGCGAGAAGAAGATCGAGGTGATCAAGGAAGTGCGTGCTCTCACCGGTCTCGGCCTCAAGGAAGCCAAGGACCTGGTCGAAGGCGCGCCGAAGCCGGTCAAGGAAGGCGTCAACAAGGAAGAAGCCGAGAAGATCAAGGCTACCCTGGAAAAGGTCGGCGCCAAGGTTGAGCTTAAGTAGGTCGATGCCTATTTAAGGGGAACCCGGTTCCGCCTCGGCGCCCGGATCCCGCGACATAACGACTACCCCCGGAGGCGAAAGCCCCCGGGGGTCTCGGATTGAAGGAGCGGGGTGGCGAGATACCAGCCACCGACATGATCGGCCTTAAAGGCCTGGTCATCTGAATTGTGAAGCGTGAGACGGTTCGGGCAGACCCCGAATCACATAAAACCGGACAGCCCCGACGCCTGTCCCGATGGTCGCGATGGATTGCGGCTGTTAGGAGAGGCGCCCGCGCTGCCGCTACAATCGAATCGAGAGAGAAACGATGGCGCAGACGTTTACCGGTCGCAAGCGCGTAAGAAAATTTTTCGGATCCATCAAAGAAGTTGCGGAGATGCCGAACCTCATTGAGGTTCAGAAGGCGTCTTACGACCAGTTCCTGCTGGTCAAGGAGCCGGTCGGCGGCCGCCCCGACGAGGGCCTGCAGGCGGTTTTCAAGTCGGTCTTTCCGATTTCCGATTTCTCCAATTCCTCGATGCTCGAGTTCGTCAAATACGAATTCGAACCGCCGAAGTATGACGTCGACGAGTGCCGCCAGCGCGGCATGACCTATGCCGCGCCGCTGAAGGTGACGCTGCGGCTGATCGTGTTCGACATCGACGAAGAGACGGGCGCCCGTTCGGTCAAGGACATCAAGGAGCAGGACGTCTACATGGGCGACATTCCGCTCATGACGATGAACGGCACCTTCGTGGTCAACGGCACCGAACGCGTCATCGTCTCGCAGATGCATCGTTCGCCCGGCGTGTTCTTCGATCACGACAAGGGCAAGACCCACTCGTCGGGCAAGCTGCTGTTCGCCGCCCGTATCATCCCGTATCGCGGCTCCTGGCTCGACATCGAGTTCGACGCCAAGGACATCGTGTTCGCGCGTATCGACCGCCGCCGCAAGATTCCGGTGACGTCGCTGCTGTTCGCGCTCGGCCTCGACGGCGAGGAAATTCTCCGCACCTTCTACAAGCACGTCGCCTACAAGCGCGCCAAGGAAGGCTGGCGCGTGCCGTTCGACGCCAACCGCCTCAAAGGCTACAAGGCCATCAACGACCTGATCGACGCCGACACCGGCAAGGTCGTGGTCGAAGCCGGCAAGAAGCTCAGCGTGCGCCAGGCCCGCCAGTTGCAGGAGAAGGGCCTCAAGCACCTGCGCATGGCCGACGAGGAGCTGATCGGCCACTACATCGCCGAGGATCTCACCAACCCGAAGACCGGCGAAATCTACGTCGAAGCGGGCGAAGAGATCACCGAGAAGAACCTCAAGGTGATGATCGAGGCCGGCTACAAGGAATTGCCGCTGCTCGACATCGACCACGTCAATGTCGGCGCCTACATCCGCAACACGCTCGTGGCCGACAAGAACATGACGCGTGAAGACGCGCTGTTCGACATCTACCGCGTCATGCGCCCCGGCGAGCCGCCGACCGTGGACACCGCCGAGGCGATGTTCCGTTCGCTGTTCTTCGATTCAGAGCGCTACGACCTCTCGGCGGTCGGCCGCGTCAAGATGAACATGCGCCTCGAACTCGACGCGCCGGACACCATGCGCGTGCTGCGCAAGGAAGACATCGTGTCGGTCATCCGCACGCTGGTCGACCTGCGCGACGGCAAGGGCGAGATCGACGACATCGATCATCTCGGCAACCGCCGCGTTCGCTCGGTCGGCGAGCTGATGGAGAACCAGTACCGCATCGGTCTGTTGCGCATGGAGCGCGCGATC
>JAUXXH010000041.1 GCA_030684935.1 Pseudolabrys sp.
AAACACCGACGGACACTACGGCGTCTTCTTCGGTGCCCACCAGATCGCAACTATCGACTTGACCAACCCAAAAAGTGTCAGTCATGTCCCCGAACAGGTGTCCGCTATGTCCACGGGCTGAACATCAAGCCCGCGCATGACCGAGTCTGGGGCAATGGTGGTAACCGGTCGTCCGAACATCATTGCCGCACGCTCTAGGAATCGCCGCGCCCCAATGCATAATGCCGCAATGGGGCTGACATCGCTCAAGGGAACTGCGGCGCTCGGTCTGGCGTTCGCCGCGCTGTGCGCGCCGGCCTTTGCCGTCGAAGGCGGACAAAGCCCCTACCTCAAGGGTTTTCGCGATTTTCTGACCGGCGTGTTGCCACCGCCCGGCCTGCAACTCCGGCAGGATGTCTATTTCTATTCGGGCCGCGAAAACACGCGGATCCCGCAAGGCCAGCTCGACGTCCGGCTGCGCAACCGCATCAGCATCCTGTCGGCCACCGTGATCACGCCCTATCGGATCCTTGGCGGCCATTACGCCTTCGCGGCGCGGCTGGCCGGCACCGACACGGAGGTCGACCGCACTGTCACGCGGCCCCTCACGACGGTCGCCGCCCATGGCGACCTCGCCGCCCTGAACGACGTGGTGCTGACGCCGGTCATGATCGGCTGGCACGCCGGGCATTTTCACTGGAACGTGTCGGCGACGGTCTGGCTGCCGGCCGGCAACTACGACAGCAACCGCCTCGCCAACACCGGCAAGAACACCGTCGCGGTGTCGCCGCAGCTCGGCGTCACCTATTTCAATCCGGCGACCGGATGGGAAATGTCCGGCGCCGCGATCTACGTCACCAGTTTGGAAAACAGCGCGACACGGTACCAGTCCGGCGATCTGCTGCATTTTGATTTCGCCATCGGCCGGCAGTTGACGCGATCGTTCAAGCTCGGTGTCGTCGGCTATGCCATGGAGCAGATCGGCGCCGACAGCGGCGCCGGCGCCACGCTCGGCGCCCGCAAGGCCCGCGTGCTCGGCCTCGGCCCGGCGCTGGCCTTCACCTTCCCGGTCAACAATGTACCGCTGACGCTGGTGGCGAAATATTACCGCGAGTTCAACGCCCAAAACACGACGCAGGGCGACGCAGGGAGTTTGTCGGCGCGGGTGAGATTTTGAGGCGATGAGCGCGGCTCGCAAGGCTGCCTGAAGTCCTGGACTGGGTCCCGCAGCCGCACGACCGGGCGGCCGCCGGTTTTGGTCGATGACCTCAGACGCCGGCAAGGGCCAATGCCTGCTTCACGGGTGCATCCCTCACCCGCGTGGCTCCGTCGTGCCCGCTTCGCGGCGGCGGTCCAGCATAAGCGTTGCCAATTTAAATCACAGGTTGTAATATTGGCTGGTTCACTATTGCCGAGAGCCCGCCCAGCGGTAAGCTCTTTAAAACATTAACGAAACAGGTTCGTTGGCGTTGAACGTGATGTCGAGCCGGCAGAACCGTCGGGCCACGGTCACCGACCCCACCAGCGATCGGCGCGCTGGTCTTTGCCAACTTCGTTGCCTTGACCAGCACCGAGCAAAACTACCGCCCGACCCATCTGATCAATTTCGGCCGGCAGGCCCGCTACGTCACGCTGAACTGGCTGTTCATCTTTTCGGTCCTGACGGCCGTCGCCTTCACCTTGAAGATCGCCGAGAGCTTCTCGCGCGGCTCCACGCTGTCATTCCTGTTGCTCGGCTGGGCTGGACTGCTGGCTTACCGGTTCTGCCTGTCACGCTATTTGAAGCAAGCCTTGGCCGCGGGCGCCTTTGCCGAACAGAAAATCATCCTGATTTCCGAGCGCGGCCAGCAATCCACATCGCGGGCGCTGAACGAACTTCGTCAGTGCGGCTACCGCCCGCTCAAGACATTCGAACTGACCGAGGCCGAGGTCGGCGCCGCCGGCGTTAATATGTCGCTCAATCAGAAAATTCACACCATCATTTCCCTGAGCCAGACGGAATCGATCGGCCACATTTTCCTGCTGCTGAAATGGGAACGCCCGCAACTCATCAACAATGTGGTGCGCCTGCTTAGCGTCACGCCGATCCCGGTGCACCTGCTGCCGGACGAGAACGTCGCGACTTATCTCAGCGCCCGCACCGGCCACATCGGCACGACCTTCACCGTCGAACTGCAACGGGCGCCGCTGTCGAATACCGAACAGTGGCTCAAGCGGGTCTTCGATGTCGTCGCATCCTTGAGCCTGCTGGTGATGTTGTCCCCGTTGCTCGTGATAACGAGCGTGCTGGTGAAGCTGGATTCCGCCGGGCCCGTGCTGTTCCGGCAGAAACGCAACGGCTTCAACGGCCGCGTCTTCGCCATCTACAAATTTCGCAGCATGCGCGTGCTTGAAGACGGCGAGCGCATCAAGCAGGCCACGCGCGACGACCCGCGCGTCACCCGGCTCGGCCGCTGGCTGCGCCGCACCAGCATCGACGAACTGCCCCAATTGCTCAACGTGCTGCGGGGCGACATGTCGCTGGTGGGGCCGCGCCCCCACGCCATCTCGCACAACAACGAGTATCAAACCGTCGTATCGAATTACGCCTTCCGGCATCACGTGAAGCCGGGCATCACCGGCTGGGCGCAGGTGAACGGCTTCCGCGGCGAAATGCAGACCGTCGACATGATGGAGCGGCGCGTCGAATATGACCTCTGGTATATCAACCACTGGAGCCTGTGGCTTGATCTCAGAATTGTTTTCAAGACGGTGCTGATGGCGGCGCGCCGGCCGACCGCTTACTGAGCGGTCCAGCGCGCGGCCTCCACGAGCGTCGCGGCGAAGCCATCAGAATATTCAGTTCCAGCCCTTGCCTGGCGTTCCGGATTCGTCATATTCGGTTGCGGAAATCGGCCTCTACAGCCGACGGCTTCACGGTGTTTCCAGGCTCAAGAACGCATCACGCGTCGTGTGTGGGTGTGTGCGCGCATCCGATCGAACCTCGGTAGCACACCCGGCGGCTGTGATTTGGAATGTAAGGAATTGTCGTGATCGCCGAGATGCTGAATTCGATCAGGCCTTATGCAGGCTGGGCCGCCCTCGTCTTGTTTGTGGTCGGGCTTTTCGGCGGACTGATCGGCAACAACGCGGCATTGCCGCTGACGCTCATCCTCGCTGCGGCAGGATTGGCGGTCCTGCATTTCCGGAAGCAGCTCAAGACGTTCGATTTCTGGGCACTCGATGAGTGGATCCGCACGCGCTACGACGCCTTCGGCGTCCGCGACTGGCACGCACCGCATCACGCCGCGGAATCCTATTGCAGCCGCGTGGTGGTGCAGGCCCGCAACGAAGCCGCGGCCGAAATGAACACCATTCGACGCTAGCGTTTACGGGTTCTCGCCGCTTCCTTCATAGACCATGAAACGCGTTCAGCGATGAAGGCGGAGAAGGGACCGATATCGCCCTCAACGCTCGCGCTCTCCAGGCTGGCGAGATAGGCATTGCGATCTTCGACTCGGATCACCGTCCATGGATACCCTCCCGAGGCGAGCATGGCGTTCATCAGGAAGCGTGCAATGCGTCCGTTGCCGTCCGGGTACGGATGGATATAGCCGAACATCCAGTGCCCAAGCACGGCGCTGACGGCGGGCACATCCTCCTTCTCCAGAAGATCGAACAGCGCGGGCATGGCGTCGCGCAGCGCGTCGGCCCGCGGCGGGACATGCCGGGAGCCGCGCAGGAACACCAGCTGGTTTCGGTATCCGGCAAGCGCCTGCGCGCCGATAAGGCCGGCCTGCACGCTGGGCTGAAACAGCTCGCGATACCAGTCGCGATGCGCGGTGCGGACCAGTTCGCCCGGCTGCTCGCCCGCAATGATGCTTGAGACGTTTTCCTTGACGTTCTGAAATGCCTGCCAATATCCCCGCGCCGCGAGCGCATCCCGGTTCTGCCGGTCGGACTCGTTTACGTCGGGACGCCAATTTCCTTCGCGGACACGCTCGATCAGTTCGGGCGTCACGCGGTAGCCTTCAATCGAGAGCGAGTGATAGGCGTCGCTGTTATAGATTTCATCGACAAAGCGAAGATAGCCCGACTTGTTCTTCGGCGGGCCAGGCGCTTCGGGGAATGCGGCAATGACCGGCTCTCGCATTGACTCCCACAGGGCCTGGATGCGGCCGACGACCGGCGCGACGCCTGTCTTGATCGCGCCGAATGTCTGGTCGCGCGAGAAGGGGTCGGTTCCACGCAGATCGTATCCCGCGCCCTTCATGGTTTTCATGATGTCGTCGGCGATGGCGGCGCGGCGCAAGCGCCGGAAGGCGCCGGCCAGACGCCCAGCGATGGCCGAATGCCCGCCACCAAGGAGTCGCGGAAGCACTTCGGATGAATCCTTGATGCTGGCGAGCACGACCTGCACTTCGACCGGATGCCGCGCGAAGAACGATTCAGGGATCCGGGTCAACGCGGCGGCGGGAGTGAAGAGCCTCAGGCCGTCCTTGATGACAAGTTCTTCGGGTGGCGGCATCTGCGCTTGTTTGAGATCGTAGAGCGACGTGCCGAACAGCAGCCGTATCGTGTTGTTCGTGCCTTTGGGCGCGTAGATGACGACCTGGCCGGGAATAGCCGTGTGCTCGGCATGCAGCAGCAGGGATTGCTCGGGCGAGACATGCCAGCCCTTTCCGAACCGGCTCTCGCAATAGAGCGCGCAGAACTGCCAGAAAGACGCATACCAGGGTGTGCTGTCGCCCTGAGCCGTGCCCGGGGCGCTGGAGATCAGCCAGCCTTTGATGACCTCACGCAGGAATCCCTGCTTGGTCAGGCGTTCGCGGTCGGAGCGCCCGAACGCGCTGGACCGGAAAACGCGGCGCCCGTTCCCCTGCAGTTCCTTGAGCTTGGCCAGCGCGGCGGCAAGTTTTAGGTGCGGTGTCGGATGGCGGGATGTCCTGGCCATGACCGGGTCCAATACAAGTTTTTAACGTGTAGTTATTACAAGTATATATTGCGCGTCAATAACAAGTCAATGATGTGGGGCCATTACAAGTTTATGCTGCGGATCGCCTGCACGTCCATTGTGCGGGGAGCCGAAGCCAGTGGTGCGCGTGCCCGGCCTCGGCCCGGCGCGGGCCTTCGCCTTTCCGGCCGACAATGTGCCGGTGTGTCTAAAGACGGCGGATTTCGCTGCACGCCATTCGGGACACGCTCTCCGTCGTCATGGCCGTGGGCTTGACCCGGCCATCCATGAGGCCGCTCGCCACAGGAAACATTACGCAAGGCTTTGCCGCGCTGCATCTCATCATGGTTGCGCGGGTCAAGCCCGCGCATGACAGAGTCATCGGACCGCGCTTCGGACCGTTGGTCAATCCGGGTTACGGCTCGCTGAGTATTGGCAGACGGACGTCACTTGGCTTTTAAAACAGCCCGCGCGACAATCGATTATATCACGCCTCGACTCACTGATTTGCCGAGAGTGCAATGAGCAAGGTCGTTCAGGGTACGTGTTGCATTTGCGGCCGGATTGGAAAGCTATCGTTTGAGCATATCCCTCCGGCTGCCGCCTTCAACGATCGTCGCATTTTTGAAGCCGACATCAACGCATTGCTTGCCGGAAAATGGTCGCCTGGCGAGCGTGTTGAGGAGGGGAAGTACAAGCAGAGAGGAGCTGGACGCCATTCGCTGTGCGAGAAATGCAATAGCGACACTGGTAGTTGGTACGGAGCAACTTATGTCGATGTTGCGCGACAAGCCATGATTCTTTTGCATGCGTCGCAGGGCTCTATATCGCTGGCATACCCCTACCGAATGTATCCTCTTCGCTTTCTTAAGCAAATTGCCGTTATGTTTTGCTCAGCTTGCGGGCCGGACTTTCAGAAAGGTAACGCCGATTTAGTGCGGTTTATTCTCAATCAAGATGAAAGAAGCATACCCAACCGACTTCGCTTTTATATTTACTTGCATCATCCAAAAGAGTCGAAATGCATTCGGCAAGTTGGCCTGACCTCAATGTTAGTCGGCCGCAAACAGCATTTCTTTTCAGAGATTGCGTTCCCACCGTTTGGCCTGATTATGAGTATCGACCACCCGCCGGTGCATGATAAGCTTTGCGAAATAACTCATCTGAAAGAATTCAGCTACAAGGCTTGGGACATTGGCCTGCACCCGATTCCGAAGACACCGAGTTAGGTGTTTTGATGGAACCGGAGGTGGATCATGGAGCGGCGAAAATTTACGCGGGAGTTCAAGCTTGAGGCTGTGCGGCTGATCAAGCAGCGCGGCGTCTCATTTGC
>JAUXXH010000058.1 GCA_030684935.1 Pseudolabrys sp.
CTTCGGAATCATCGCGTGGACGCCCTTCACATGGTTGACGGTCTGGGTGCAGTGCAGGTCGGCGGCGATGCTGCACAAAGCGTAGGCTTGCTCCTTGGTGATGCCGGTCAGCGTCACGATCCACTCGATCATCTGCTTCACCGCAGTCCGCGCGGCGTCGTCGAGATCGGTGTCGAGACCGAACGTGATGTAATGTGTGGGCGTCTCGCCGCGCGGCAGCGTCCAGCCGAGACCCTTGCGCAGGTTGAACTCGAACGTGCCCTTCAGGCAGGTCTCGATCGCGGTGCCGTTGACTTCACCGTGACCCTGCGCACCGTGGCCGTCGCCGGTCGAGAACAGAGCGCCCTCGTTCCACACCGGGAGATACACCGTCGTGCCGGCAACCAGATCCTTGCAGTCGATATTGCCGCCGAACTCGCGCGGCTCCTTGCTGTTCTGGCGGCCGAAGGCCTCGGGTGGCTGCACGGCGAGCTGGCCGAAGAACGGTACGATCGGCACCTTCATGCCCCACGGCATGGTTGCCATCTTGGTCTCTTTGTCGAGGTGGATCTGGATCATGCCCGTCGCCGGGAAGTCTTCCGGCACGGTTCCGACGTACGGACGGTAGCCGTTGAATCCCCAGTCCTGGCGCACTTCGATGTCGAGAATCTTGACCTCGAGAACGTCGCCGACAGCGGCGCCGTTGACGTAGATCGGACCGGTCAGAATGTGGTTGCCGGTGCCGCGCTTGGCCTTCTCGTGAATCTGCTTCAGCTCGGGCAGGATCTTGTACTCGGCCGGTGGCGGCCGCTCCGGATTTCCCGAGACGGTCTCGATGACAACCCGATCGCCGGGATCGATGGTGAGCACCGGCTTCAGCCCGCCGTAGAAAAAGCCCCAATGCACGGTCTCTGGCGATGACTGTAGAAGGTGGGTCTTGCCCATCGTTTTCGGGTCGACCGTTTTGTTCATTGCTCACTCCTCTCAAGAATTCCTCGCCTGACCGAACGTCACCGCGATTTTCTTCAACCCGTTTTGCCAAGCGCCGATCGCGGCGCATGGGTGTCGCAAACAAGGCGTGGGTGCCGTTTCATCACTGCATGATTACGAATGCGGCAGTCCTGCTCTGGAACGGGGTTTGCGGCCCGTCCCTGCGTCAAACTTGCAACCATCGTGCCATCCACTCAATGGACTTTCCCGGCATGCAATTTGCTTGATACCGAGTCACGGCAATCGGCAAAAAGCACAGGAGTGACATGATGACTGCGTCAATTTGGAACGGAATAAAGAGCGACCAGACGGCGAAGCGGACAGCAGGCTGTGGCCGCCGCGCGCTGTTGACCGGCGCGGCCTGCCTGGTGGCATCGGCTATCGCAATCGCGGCGCCCGCTCAGGCGCAAACGAAGAACGTCAAGATCGGACTCGACTGGATCATCCAGGGCACGCACGCGCCGTTCTTCATCGCGCAGGAGAAGGGCTACTTCAAAGACGCCGGCGTCAACGTCACCGCCCTTGATCCGGGCAAGGGCGCGACCAACGTTGCCATCAGCGTCGCCAGCGGCGCCTATGATTTCGGCTGGGTCGACATGCCTTCGATGATCAACTTCAACGCGAAGAATCCGAACTCGCAATTGATCGCGGTCTACATCAGCTTCGATGCCTCGCCGCTGGCGGTCATCGCGAATGCCGCTGCCGGCATCCGCCACCCCAAGGATCTGGACGGCAAGAAAATGGCCGGCGGCAGCGGCGGCGCGGGCCACGACACCATCGGCATCCTGCTCAAGGCGTCGGGCGCCGAAGGCGTCAAGATCGACTGGGTGCCGGTGCAGAACACGCTGTACGGCGCCATGATCAAGCGCGGCGAAGTGGCCGGCACGGTCGCCTTCACCAACTCGAACGTCCCGGCGCTGCTGGGCGTCGGCATGAAGCCGGAAGAGATCACGGTGCTGAAGTATTCCGACTACGGCGCCGACATGTACGGCCTGACGCTGGTGGCCACCAAGAAGTTCGTCGAAGAAAACCCCGACGCAGTGCGCGGCGTGGTCAAGGCGCTCAACCGCGGCACCAAGGAAACCATCGCCGATCCGGATGCCGCCCTCACCCTCATGAAAAGCCGCGACCAGATGATGAAGATCGAGGTCGAGAAGATCCGCCTCGGTCTGGCGCTCGAACTGACCAAGACGCCCTGGGTCGAAAAGAATGGCCTGAGCACGGTGAACCCGAAGAAGCTGCAGTTCACCATCGACTCGATCGCCGAAGCCTACAACCTCACCAACAAGCCGGCGCCGTCGGACGTGTACACCGAGAAGTTCCTGCCGCCGGTGGCGGAGCGCATGCTCGGCTCGAAATAGTCTCTTTACGCTTGCTGCGAGGGCGCCGGGTCACCCCGGCGCCTTCGTTTCGTTTTGGCCGGTGCGCCGCCGCGCGCGAAAATTCTCTGGCCATCGAAGTATTTCTGCAGAAAGCCCACCCGCTGCGTCGCACGGAATTCTGCGCGCCACAATCGCCGGTCGAGCACATTCGCCTTCCCACGCGGAGGCAAAGGCCTTAGCAGACAGGCATCGCTGAACGTCCGAAAAAGGCCTCCTGAGCATGCCGCTGTTCGAACGCTATCTTTCGGTGTGGGTGGGCCTGGCCCTCCTCACGGGCCTTGCACTGGGCACCCTGATACCCGGGGTTTTCGGCTTTCTGGCCTCGCTCGAATACGGTTCGGTCAACTTTATCGTCGCGGTGCTGATCTGGTTCATGGTCTATCCGATGATGGTGGCCGTCGATTTCGGCAGCCTGCGCCGCGTGCACGAACGCCCCAAGGGGCTGATCATCACGGTGGTGATCAACTGGCTGATCAAGCCATTCACCATGGCGGCGCTGGGCGTTCTGTTCTTCCACTACATCTTTGCCCCGTTCATCGAACCGGAAAATGCCGGTCAGTACATCGCGGGGATGATCCTTCTTGGGGCCGCTCCCTGCACGGCGATGGTATTCGTCTGGTCGCAGATGACCAAAGGCGATCCGAATTACACGCTGGTTCAGGTGTCGCTGAACGACGTCATCATGGTCTTTGCCTTTGCCCCGCTGGTGGCGCTGCTGCTCGGGGTCACCGATCTGAGCGTGCCGTGGGAAACGCTGCTGCTGTCGGTCGTGCTCTATGTCGTAATTCCGCTGGCGGCGGGGGTGGCGACGCGGATGGTGCTGGCGCGCGATGCCGGCGGCCCGGTAGAGGCCGAGGCGGCGGTGAGCCGCTTCACAGCAAAGGTGAAACCCCTGTCGATCACCGGCCTGCTGGCCACGGTGGTGCTGCTGTTCGGCTTTCAGGGCGACGTCATCCTGTCACAACCGCTGCTGATCGCTCTGATCGCGATTCCACTTCTGATCCAGTCCTACGGGATCTTCGCGATCGCCTACTGGGCGGCCAAGGCCTGGCGTGTGCCGCATAACATCGCCGCCCCCTGTGCGCTGATCGGCACGTCGAACTTCTTCGAACTGGCCGTTGCGGTGGCGATCGGCCTGTTCGGGCTCAACTCGGGCGCCGCGCTGGTGACCGTGGTCGGCGTGCTGGTCGAGGTGCCGGTGATGCTGAGCCTCGTGCACTTTGCCAACCGCACAAAACACTGGTTCCCGGCGGCAGAGATCCGCGCACCGAGTCAGAAAAAATAGCACGGGACGGCTTTGTCGCAGCTCCGCAGCGTTCTTAAGACAACCCAACGCTTTCATCGGCGAGCGGGATGATCTCGCGGACGTGCCCGGCCACGATCGCGACGAAGGCGGCGTCATTGATGTGATGCGGCACGCGGATCAGACGGTGCGTTCCGCTGGTCACAAAATGGCGTTCGAACGCCTTGAACAGGGCCTCGTCGGCGGCGGGATCGTGAAACTTCTGGCCCGGCGCGTCGAGCGCCGACACCCCGCCTTCCGGCAGCAGCATCCGCACGGGGCCTTTCGAGCGATTGAGCTTCTCGGCAATCCAGGCGGCGATCTGCTCCAGTTCCGTGGCGGTCGTGCGCATCAGCGTGACGTTGGCGTTGTGCACGTGAAACAGCCGCCCGCGATATTTGTCGGGCACGGTGCTTTGCGCCCAGAAGTTCACCATGTCGAGCGCGCCGCATGAGCCGACCCAGGGAATGCCGGTCTTGGCCACGGCGTCGAAACGCTCCGGCCCCGCGGTGCAGACGCCGCCGAGCAGATGATCGGCTGCCTCAGTCGTCGTGAGATCGACCATGCCCTGCAACAACCCGGCAAGCGCCAGTGCCTCGAGGGCGCGGCCGCCCGGACCGTTGGCATGGAACACTTGGCACTCGTAGTCGCCGCCGAGGCGCGCGGTGAGCTGCTGCACACAAGGCGTCGTCACGCCGAACATGCTGATGCCCAGCGCGGGCTTGGCGTCGGCAAATATTGGAACCGGCCGGGTCATCATGCCGGCGAGCGCGTGGGCGGCGTTCGCCAGGATCACGCGCGACAGGCGGTTGAGCCCGGCAATGTCGGTGACCGGAAACATCATCATGATGTCGTGCACGCCGACATAAGGGCCGACGTCGCCGGCGGCGAGCGTCGAGACCATGATCTTCGGTACACCGATCGGCAGCGACCGCAGCGTCGGCGCGATGATCGCCGTGCCGCCGGAGCCGCCAAGACCGATCATGCCGCCGACATCGTGGCGCGCGGCGATGCAGGCCTTCAGCGCGACCGACATCGCCGTGACCGCGACGCCGCGGTCGCCCGCCTTCAGCACGGCGCCGGCGCCATCGGGATGAAACGCCGCGACATCTTCAGCGGACATGTCGGCGTCGGTGGCCGGCGTCATGGTGCCGACGTCAACCGTGACGGCGCGCAGGCCGGCGTCGCGCAGGCGATCCGCGATATAGCGAATCTCCTCCGCCTTGGTATCGAAGGTGCCGACGACGTAGGCCGCGCCCGGCATACCCGCTCCCTTATTTGCGCTTCTTCTTGGCGACCTGCTCGGCGCCTTCGAAGGCGAAGCGGAAGGTGTCGCTCACGACCTGGTGCACCGACGTCGCATCCTTGTCGGCGACGTCATACTCGGCCCACCATTCGCCGAAGGTCTTGTTGCCCTCTGTGATCGGCTTGAGCCGCATCTCCGACACATAATTTTTCACCGCCAGCGAGGTGACCGACAGAATGCGGTAGCAGCAGGTGTATTCGCGGTCCGACAGCGTCAGCAATTCCTCGCGGATATGGCCGCCATCGTGGGTGTAGAAGCTGCGCACGCAGCCGATCTGGTCGGACGGCTTGCCGCCCTCGATCTCGCTTTTGGCAAAGAACCGGTGATAGACCGGCAGCGCGTTGAAATCGCGCAGCACGCCCCACGCCTCCGCGACCGGAACATCCATCACCCCACTCACATAGACGCGCGCCATTTCTTCTCTCCTCCCTTGCCCGTCAGCGACTTCAGACCCTTGAACGTCTTGATGTGCGCGACAATCGCCGTTTCGACCGGTATTCGCTCGGCGCTGCTGGCGCCGTAGAAGCCGTTGCAGTGTTCGCTGTGCCGCAGAATGTAGTCGACATCCTCGGGCGAGGAGATCGGGCCGCCATGGGCGATCACGATCACATCGTTGCGCACGCGCCGCGCGGCCTCGGCCCATTCGTCGATCAGGGCCGCGCAGGCGTCAAGGCTCTTGGCCGTGGTGGCGCCGATCGAACCGCCGGTGGTGACGCCCATGTGCGGAACGATCACGTCCGCGCCCGCGCGCACCATCTCGACGGCCTCGTCGGCGCTGAACACATAGGGCGTCGTCAGCAGATCGATTTCGTGCGCCTGCCGGATCATGTCGATCTCGGTCGAGAAGTTGATCCCGGTTTCCTCAAGGCTGACCCGGAATGTGCCGTCGATGATGCCGACGGTCGGAAAGTTCTGCACGCCGGAGAAACCGAGTTCCTTCAATTTCTTGAGGAAGACCGGCATGATGATGAAGGGGTCGGTGCCGTTGACGCCGGCGATCACCGGCGTCGTCTTGCAGACCGGCAGGATTTCCACCGCCATCTCGACGACGATCTCATTGGCATTGCCGTAGGCCAGCAGCCCGGCCGACGATGCGCGGCCCGCCATGCGGTAGCGGCCGGAGTTGTAGACGATGATCAGATCGATGCCGCCGGCCTCCTCGCACTTGGCGGAAATCCCCGTCCCCGCCCCGCCGCCGATGATCGGCTCGCCGCGCCGTATCATGTCGTGAAAGCGTTCGACGATGGCCTTGCGTTCAAACCGCGGCATGGTGCTTTTCCTTGATATTGGCGGCGGCCGAGCGGGTGACCGACGGCCGCTGCATCAGCATGTGATTGAGTTGTCCCACGATGCCGCGCCGGAACACGAGCACGCAGAAGATGAAGACAAGGCCGACGACGATGGTTACCCAGGCGCCGAGCGCATCGAAGTAATGATGCAGCGCGGAGATCAGCACGGCGCCGATGGCGGGGCCGAACACGGAGCTCATGCCGCCGAGCAGCGTCATCAGGATCACCTCGCCGGACATGTGCCAATGGACGTCGGTCAGCGCCGCCAGCTGGAACACGACGCACTTGAGCGAGCCGGCGAGACCGGACAGGCCGGCGGACAGCGAGAAGGCGATGATCTTGTAGCGGTCGACGGCATAGCCGAGCGACCGGGCCCGCGGTTCGTGCTCGCGGATGGCGCGCAGCACCTCGCCGAAGGGCGAGTTCACAATGCGGTGCACCAGCCACAGCCCGCCGGCGATGCAGGCAAGCACGACATAATACAGATTGAAGTCGCTGCGCAGGCTGAGCACGCCGAACAGCACGCCGCGCGGAATCTGCTGCATGCCGTCTTCGGCGCCGGTGAACTCGGCCTGCAGGAACACGAAATAGACCAGCTGCGCCAGCGCCAGCGTGATCATTGCGAGGTAGATACCCTGGCGGCGTATGGCGAGCGCGCCGAACACGGCGCCGAGCAAGGCTGCGCCGAGAACGCCGGCCAGAATCCCGACCTCCGGCGGCAGTCCCAGTTCGCGCAGCGCGTAGCCGGTGACATAGGCGGCCGTGCCGAAGAAAGCCGCGTGGCCGAAGGACACGATGCCGGTGTGGCCGAGCAGAAGATTGTAGGCGCAGGCGAACAGCGCGAAGCACATCACCTTCATCACGAACACCGGATAAAGGATGTGCGGCATGAAGGGCACCGCGACCAGCACGGCGAAAAGCAGAACCAGCAGCGAGCGGCTCAGGGCGAGCGGCATCAGTTCTCCTCCCGGCCGAACAGGCCCGCCGGACGGAGCAGCAGGACCAGCGCCATCACCAGAAAGACGACGGTCGCGGATGCCTGCGAATAATAAACCTTGGTGAGCCCTTCGACGACGCCAAGGCCAAGGCCGGTGACGGCGGAGCCGAAGATCGAGCCGAGCCCGCCGATCACGACGATGGCGAAGACGATGATGACGAGATCCGAGCCCATGGACGGATAGACGTGCTGGATCGGCGCGGCCAGCACGCCGGCAAAGGCCGCGAGCCCGACGCCGGCGCCATAGGTGATGGTAAGGAGCATCGGCACATTGATGCCGAAAGACTGGGTCAGCTCGGGCCGTTCCGTCGCCGCGCGCAGATGCGCGCCGATCCGCGTCTTCTCGATCACGAACCAGGTGGCCAGACAGACGACGATCGCCACGCCGATGACGAAGGCGCGATAGACCGGCAGGATCATGAAGCCGAGATTCCACACACCCCGCAGCTCAGGCGGCGTCGGGAACGGCTGGCCGGACGAACCGAAAGCGACGCGAAAGCCGCCTTCCAGCACCAGCACCAGACCGAAGGTGAGCAGAAGGCCGTAGATCGGATCGAGGCCGTAGATGCGGCGCAGGAAGAGCCGCTCGAACAGCGCACCGGCGATCCCGACCACCACCGGCGCCACGAACAGCGCCGGCCAGTAGCCGACGCCGAAATAACTGCCGGCCATGTAGGCCACGAAGGCGCCCGCCATGAAGAAGGCGCCATGGGCGAAGTTCACGATCCGCAGCAGACCGAAGATGATGGCGAGCCCGAGACTGAGCACCGCATAGAAAGCGCCGTTCACCAGCCCGAGCATGATCTGCCCGAGAAACGCCTGGATCGGAACGCCGAAAATATCCATGGCCGCTTCGCCTCAACCAGAAACCAGGAGCGCCCGGCCCGGACCGTATTCAACCGGCGCAGCGATGCAGCGTACCGTGCCTGCCGGAAAGGCAAAGCCCCGGGCGGCCAGCATGGCTCGCCCGGGGCAGCGTGATTACTTTTTCACGAGGTAGCAGGTGCTCTCCGACAGCGGCTGGAAAGCCTGCGCGGCCGGAATGGTGGCAACCGGCTTCAGATAGTCCCAGGCGCCCTTCGATTCCGCCGGCGTCTTGACCTGCCAGAGGTACATGTCGTGCACCATGCGGCCGTCGACGCGGACGGTGCCGTTCCTCGTGAAGAAGTCGTTGATCGGCAGCTCGCGCATCTTCGCCGAGACCTTGTCCGGATCGTCGGTGCCCGCCGCCTTCACCGCATTGAGGTAATGCATGGTGGAGGAGTAATCGGCGGCCTGCGCCATGTTCGGCATCTTGCCGACGCGCTTCATGAAACGCTGGCCGAAGGCGCGCGATTCGTCGTTGGCGTCCCAGTACCAGGCATTGGTCAGCAACAGACCCTGCGCGGTCTGCAAGCCGAGCGAATGCACGTCCTCGATCCAGAGCAGGAGCGCGGCGAGCTTCTGATTCTTGGTCGCACCGAACTCGGCCGCGGCCTTGATGGCATTGACCGCGTCGGCGCCCGTCGAGGCAATGCCGATGATCTCCGCCTTCGAAGCCTGCGCCTGGAGGATGTAGGAGGAGAAGTCGGTGGTGGCCAGGGGATGCCGCGCCGCCCCGACCACACGCCCCTTGTTGGCGCGCACGACGTTCGAGACCTGCTGCTCGAGTCCGATGCCGAAGGCGAAGTCGACGGTCAGGAAGAACCAGGTCTTGCCGCCCTGCTCGACCACGGCCTTGCCGGTGCCGTGCGCGAGCGAATAGGCGTCGTAGGCATAGTGGATCGCGTAGGGCGAACACAGTTCGTTGGTGATGCCCATGTTCGAGGCGCCGTTGACGATGATATGACGCTTCTTTTCCTTGGCAACGGTCGCGACCGCGCGCGCGACGCCGGAATTGGCGAGGTCGTTGATCATGTCGACGCCGCCGGTATCGAACCATTCGCGCGCCTTGGCGGCGCCGATGTCGGGCTTGTTGAGATGGTCGGCGAAGACCACATCGATCTTCTTGCCGAGCACGGTGCCGCCGAAATCCTCGACGGCCATGCGCACGGCTTCGACGGCGCCCTTGCCGGACAGGTCGGCGTAAATGCCGGACATGTCCGCCAACACGCCGATGCGAACGACATCATCGGATATTTGCGCACTGGCGGGCCACGCAGTGACGGCGAGCAGAGCGCTGGCAGCGAGCGATAGACGTGAACTCCTGGCCATGACTTCCTCCCTGTTTGAGATTTATGTTATTATTGGACTCCACATTAGATGTTCGATTTACTCATGATCCATGGCTGGTTCGCACGGAAAACTATCTGAAACCCACATCGTCGGCGCCGACACGGAGCAGACCATCGTGCGCGCCGCGGACTGCGCGGCGCTGGCGCAAAGGCAAATTTCCCATGTGGGTGTAGGGGATGCTGCGGTGCCATATAGAATTGTGCGGACGCAACTGAGCGGCACCTATGTCCATGCCAGCCTCGGCGGCGAAGGAAGAATTCTGCTCGACGGCCGCTGGCGGCCGCACCGCGCCGGCATGGTGTCGCTGGCGCCCGCCCATGTTCTGCACGCCTTCCATGCCATCCCCTCCAAACGCTGGCAGTATTGCTGGGTGCGCTACATGCCGACGTCGCCGCGCTCGTCGATCAATTTCGTCGCGCCGGTGATGGCCCGCTTCGAAGCGGAAGCGCTCAATCACGCGATCCTCGGCCTCCATCGCGAGGTGCAGGCCGGCAGCAACACCGGCTCGGCGACGCTCTGGATCGATCTCATCGAGCACTACATCACGCGCTTTGCCGAACCTTTGCAGCGCGAGGACCGGCTTCGCGCGGTCTGGAACGCCGTGCAGGCGGATCTGGCGCAGCCCTGGACCGTGGACTCGCTTGCGGCGCGCGCAAAAATCAGCGGCGAACATTTGCGGCGGCTATGCCAGCGCAGTCTCGGCCGCAGCCCGATGCAGCAGCTCACTTATCTGCGCATGCAGCACGCGGCGCACAGACTCGCCACCACCGAAGAGAAGATCGAGGATGTGGCGCACCTGGTCGGCTATCAGAATCCGTTCGCGTTCTCGAACACATTCAAGCGGATGACGGGCTTCCGCCCGTCGCAATTCCGCCTGCACCGCGCACCAAGAGCCTCAGACGCCTAGCAGGCCGACGACGCGGTCGAACTGCTCGGTCAGGCGCGCATTGTCGAAGGCTTCCACCACGCGGCCGCCTTCCATCACATAGTGGCGGTCGGCGACCGTGGTCGCGAACCGCACGTTCTGCTCGACCATCAGGATCGTGAAGCCCTGCTCCTTCAAGCGACGGATCACCGCGCCGATCTGCGAAACGACGACGGGCGCAAGGCCTTCGGTCGGTTCGTCGAGCAGCAACAGCCGTGCGCCGGTGCGCAGGATGCGGCCGATCGCCAGCATTTGCTGTTCGCCGCCGGAGAGCTTGGCGCCGGGGCTTTTCAGGCGCTCGCGCAGGTTCGGAAACAGGTCGAGCACCTGCGCTTCGCTCATGCCGCCGGCCTGGACCTCGGGCGGCAGGCGCAGATTTTCCGCGACGTCGAGCGTGGCGTAGATGCCGCGGTCCTCCGGGCAAAAGGCGATGCCGAGGCGCGCAATCTGATGCGGCGCGACACCGATGATCTCTGTCCCTTCGAGCCGGATCGAGCCCTCGCGGCGCGGCACCATGCCCATGATCGACTTGAGCGTCGTGGACTTTCCCGCGCCGTTGCGGCCGAGCAGCGTGACGAGTTCACCCGGCCGGACGGTCAGATCGACGCCGTGCAAGACGTGACTCTGCCCGTACCAGGCCTGCAGGTTGCGGATCTCGAGCATCGCCTCATGCATGGCCGCCTCCGATATAGGCTTCGACGACGCGCGCATCCTTGGACACCGTCGCGTAGTCGCCTTCGGCGAGAATTTCGCCCCGCGCCAGCACCGTGATCCGGTCGCACAGGTCGGACACGACTTTCAGATTGTGCTCGACCATGAGGACCGTGCGCCCCTTTGCCGCGGCGCGGATCAGATCGACGATGCGGCCGACATCCTCGTGGCCCATGCCGGCTGTCGGTTCGTCGAGCAGCATCACTTCGGGCTCAAGCGCCAGCGTCGTTGCCAGTTCCAGCGCGCGCTTGCGGCCGTAGGCCAGTTCGGAAGCCGGGCCATCGGCGAAATCCTCGAGACCGACCGCGGCGATCAGTTCGCGCGTGCGCGATTCAAGCGAGTTGAGCACGGCCTTGGAGCGCCAGAAATCATAGGAGCCGCCGCGCCGGCGCTGCACCGCGAGGCGCACGTTCTCGAACACGGTAAGATTCTGAAATACCGCTGAAATCTGAAACGATCGCACCAGACCCATGCGCGCGACCGCGTCCGATTTCTGCCGGGTGATATCGCGTCCGTTCAGGCGGATGGTGCCGGCCGACGGCTCGAGAAACTTCGTCAGCATGTTGAAACAGGTGGTCTTGCCAGCGCCGTTCGGCCCGATCAAGGCGTGGATCGATCCGCGCTCGACGGCCAGCGACACATTGGAGACCGCGCGGAATCCGCTGAAGTCCTTGATGAGCGAGTCGGCCTCCAGAACATAGTCGGACATTTTTATGTCTCCTCCCTCGTCTCTCCAGTTTGAAACTGAAACGTCGCGTTACGCAAGGGAAAGAGCCGGCGCGGTTGGAGCGAAGGAATACCGCGGGGCCGGTCAGGACGTTGGCGGCACCTTGGAGGCCCGCCGTCAACGGTCCCGCTACGCCGCCGTATCAAACATCGCGAGCGCATTGCCGCGCTCGATCGCATGCAACTGCGCCGGATCGAGGCCGAGCTGGGCCAGGCCCGCGACAGAAGCGGCGGTCGTATCTTCCGGCGCGAACGGGTAATCGCTGCCGAACAGGACGCGGCTTGTGTCGACCAGTTGCAGCAACGACGCGAAGGCGAAACGGTTGGCGGACAACGCCGTGTCGAAATAGAGCTTACGCAGCGTCGTCAGCACGCCTTCGCTCAGCACCGCGCGATTGGCCGGAATGCGCTCCAGCCGCGCCAGCCGGTCGGCCAGGAACGGCACCGTCCCGCCGGCATGCGAGAAGATGAAGCGGATACCGGGGAAGCGCGCGAAGGTGCCGTTCATCATCAGGCTGACGATGGCGCGCGTGGTGTCGAACGGAAAGTCGAGGGTCGCGGCGGGAACGCCGGGGATGTGACACGAACACGGTCCGCAGTCGGGATGAACGAAGACGACGGCGCGGCGGCGATCGAGCGCCGCGAACACCGGGTCGAACAGCGGATCGCCGAGATAGCGCTGCCCGTAACTGGTCAGCAGGCCGATGCCATCGGTCCCGATCGTGTCATAAACTCGGTCGATCTCGGCGAGCGCTACCGGCACATGCGGCAGCGGCAGAAAAGCGAAGGCGCCGAACCGTCCCGCCGATGAGCGGCGCAGCGCCGCGGCATCGTCGTTGAAGCCGCGGACGACCTCGACCGCCTCCGCTTCCGCGCAGCCGGCCACGCCGGGCGCCGACATCGAGGTGTAGGCACGTTCGATTCCGTGCCGGTCCATCACGGCAATCGACATGTCCGGGCTCCACGCCGGCGCCTTGCCCGACACAAGCAAACGTCCGATCGCCTCTTCACCCACCGCCTTCAGGTAGCGCGGCGGCAGGATGTGGTGATGCACGTCGATGCGATGCGGTGACGTCATAGTGGCTCGACCTCCTCATGGGATCCGGCAAGTCTTTACCTGCCGATGATCATCCCTGTCGAATTTCTGATTATCAGAGATCACGGCCGCCCGCGCAGGTCTTTGCCGGGAACACGGCGTTCTGTCACATCCTGAAAAAGGAGATTTTCCACGCGACCATTTCGGTGTTGGCTCATCCGGTATTGCAACGTTAGAGTGACGCCAAGAACCGCCGCTGCGCGGCAGAGGGCTTGAGCCCCAACGTGTCCAGGGAGGACCAACCAGAATGACCGTATCCCGCAGAACCGTCGTCACGCGTGCCGCCGCGGCCACCCTTGCGCTCGGACTCATGCAAGCGGCGAGTCCGCTCTATGCGCAGGACTTTCCAACCAAGCCGATCACCATCATCGTGCCCTCGTCCGCCGGCGGGCCGGCTTACGTCACGGCGCGGCTGATCGCGGACCGGTTCTCGCAGGCGCTCAAGCAGCCGGTGGTGGTCGAAACCGTTCCCGGCGCCGGCGGCACCCTCGGCATGGGCCGGCTGGCCCGCTCTGCGCCCGACGGGTACACGCTGATGATCCATCAGAACGGTTTTGCCATCACGCCCGCGATTTACGAGAAGCTGCCGTTCGATGTCGAAAAGGACTTCGTCACGGTCGGCATGATCAACCGCAGCGAGACCTTCGTCGTCGGCCGGCCGACGCTGCCCGCCAACAACTTCAAGGAACTCGTCGCGTGGATGAAGGGGCCCGGCAAGCCGGCGCGGATCGCGCACCCGGGCGTCGGCACCAACGGTCATCTGGCGGCGACCATGTTCGTCCGCGCCTTGGACATCGAACCCGTGCTGGTCGCCTATAAAGGCATCGGTCCGGCGGTCAATGATATCGTCGGCGGGCATGTTGACGTGACGCAGGTCGGCGCATCAGCCGCAGCGCCGCTCATCAAGGACAACAGGATCAAACTCTTTGCGTCCACCGGCTTCAGCCGCAACCCGCACTTTCCCGACACACCGACCTTGAAGGAACTCGGCTACGATATCCAGCTATGGCTCTGGATGGGCCTGTTCGCGCCCGCCGGAACGCCGCAGCCGGTGCTTGAAAAGCTGAATGACGCGCTGCGCGAGACGATCGCCGACTCGCGAATCATCAGCAATTTCGACACCGCGCTGATCCAGCGGTTTCCGGAGGATCAGATGTCGCTCAAAGCCTCCGCAGCCTACGTGCGTGACCAGATCGCGCTCTGGGGCAAGGTGGTGCGCGACAACAACATCAAGGGCCACTGAGCAAAGCGCCTTATCGCAGAGTGGCGGCAGCGGCCTCAAGCCGCCGCCCTCCAGCGACCCGCGCGACTCGCGCCGGTGGCCGCACAGGCTCGGGCCGCGTGCTGCCACGGCGGCGATGCTTCGCCGTTCCGGGTGTCGAAGCCCTAGCCCTCCGTCTGATCGCCGGGCCGGGTGACGGCTGATAGCGGCGTCCCAACACGCGCCGCGCGATTTTTATTGATCGCCGCCGCAGGAGTGCCCGTTCCGGGACAGTGGCGGAGGGAGTGGGATTCGAACCCACGTTACGGTTTCCCGTAAACACGCTTTCCAAGCGTGCGCCTTCAGCCACTCGGCCACCCCTCCAGCTCCGAACAGAGCGCCTGCCTTCTACACCAAGACACGCGCGCGGCACGGTTTTTCGCTCGTTTTGCAGCGCAAAACAGCGATAGCGGGCGGCACTATAGCCATGGACCGTCACGGCACAAGCACGCCACCGTAAATGACAATAATATGCATATTTATGTTTTTTATACATTTATTGACGATTTATGTATTTTGAACGCATTATAAGCGGTGCTTACATGAGGTGCCTATGCCGGGGGAATTGTCCGCGCTGCAGTTGGTGTTCACCGGCGATCCCGGCCTTTACGCCATCGTCCGGTTGTCGCTGCTGGTCAGCCTGACCGCGGTGTTGCTGGCGGCGCTGATCGGCATCCCCCTCGGCGCGCTGATCGCCCTGACCCGGTTTCGCGGCCGCGACGCCGCCATCGTTGTGCTCAACGCCATGATGGGCTTGCCGCCGGTGGTGGTTGGGCTCGCGGTTTATCTCGCACTGTCGCGGTCGGGCCCGCTCGGCTCGTGGGGCCTGCTGTTCACACCGCAGGCCATGGTGATTGCGCAGACCATTCTGGTGGCGCCGATCATCGCCGCCCTGAGCCGGCAGACCATCGAAGACCTGTGGGCCGAGTACCGCGACGAACTGGCGGCCATGAATGTCGGCCCGGCCGGGCGCGTGACGACGCTGATTTGGGACGCGCGGTTCTCGCTGGTCACCGCGCTTCTGGCCGGCTTCGGCCGCGCAGCGGCGGAGGTCGGCGCCATCATCGTCGTCGGCGGCAATATCGAGGGTTTCACCCGCACAATGACCACGGCGATTGCGCTGGAAACCTCGAAGGGCGATCTGCCGCTGGCGATCGGGCTCGGCATCGTCCTGATCTGCATTGTCATTGTCATCAATGGACTGGCGTGGGGGGCGCGCTGGGCGGGCGAACGCTATGCGGCCTGACTTGCGGGCGCCCGCCACATGCCTTCCGGTCGTGATCGCCGACGCCCGCATCGTCGCCGGCGGCCGCGCCATCCTCGACGGCGTCTCGCTGAGCTTCGCCGCGGGCGCGCCGACCGCGCTGATCGGGCCGAACGGCGCCGGCAAGACGACGCTGCTGCGCGCCGCCATGGGTCTGCTGCCGCTGACCTCCGGCCGTATCACCTGGGGCGGACTGGACACCGCGCCGCCGGAGCGCCGCGCCATTCTGTTTCAGCGCCCGGTAATGCTCCGCCGCAGCGTCGCCGGCAATATCGCCTATGCGCTGGGCGCCGCCGGGGTGCCGCGCAGCCAGCACGCCGCACGCATCGACGAACTGCTGGAGCTGGTCGGCCTCGACGGCTTCGCCGAGCAGCCAGCGCGCCGGCTGTCGGGCGGCGAACAGCAGCGTCTGGCGCTGGCGCGGGCGCTCGCCCGCGATCCGGCCTTGCTGTTTCTCGACGAGCCGACCGCCAGCCTCGATCCCGCCGCCACCAAGTCCATCGAGGACATCGTGCGCGACGTCGCCGCGCGCGGCGTCAAGGTGGTGATCTCGACGCACGATCTCGGCCAGGCCAGGCGGCTCGGCGGTCACGTCGTGCTGCTGAACCGCGGGCGGGTGGTCGAAGACAGCCGGGCCGAACCGTTTTTCGTGAAGCCCGCGACGGAGGAAGCCCGCAGGTTCATCGCCGGTGAGTTGCTGGTGTGAGCAACGAAAACCAAAGCAGGATGATAGCCGTGTTCCACGTCCGCAGTCTGACGACCGCCCTTGTGCTCGGCACCTTCGCGCTGACCGCGCCCGCCGGCGCACAGAACAAATCCATCATCGTGTCGTCGACCACCTCGACGCAGGATTCCGGCCTGTTCGGCCACCTGCTGCCGTTGTTCAAGTCGAAGACCGGCATCGACGTGAAGGTGGTGTCGCAAGGCACCGGCCAGGCGCTCGACACCGGCCGGCGCGGCGATGCCGACGTGGTGTTCGTCCATGCCAAGTCGCAGGAAGAAAAATTCGTCGCCGACGGCTTCGGCGTGAAGCGTCATCCGGTGATGTACAACGAATTCGTCCTGATCGGACCGAAGAGCGACCCGGCCGGCGTCAAGGGATCCAAGGACATCGTCGCCGCGCTCAAGACCATCAGGGACAAGGGCGCGCCGTTCATCTCGCGCGGCGACAAATCCGGCACGCATGCGGCCGAACTCAATCTCTGGAAGGCGGCCGGCGTCGACATCGAAAAGGAAAAGGGCCCCTGGTACAAGTCGATCGGCCAGGGCATGGGCGCTGCGCTGGCCACCGCCAGCGCCGGCAACGCCTATGTGCTCGCCGACCGCGGCACCTGGCTGTCGTTCAGGAACCGCGGCGACCTGATCGTCTCGGTCGAAGGCGACAAGCGGCTGTTCAACCAGTACGGCGTCATCCTGGTGAACCCGGCCAGGCATCCGACCGTGAAGAAGGACTTCGGCCAGCAGTTCATCGACTGGCTGGTGTCCAAAAAAGGACAGAAGGCCATCGCCGACTACACGATCGGCGGCGAGCAGCTGTTCTATCCGAATGCAGAGGACGCCGGGGCGTGATGGACTTGCGCGTCAGAGCAAAGCATCAGGCACCAAGGCGTGCGCGCCTTTCCCCCACGGGAGGTGCGCACGCCTTTCGATGACAGCCGCCTATTGCGGCTCGATGCCGAGGTCCTTGGTGGTCTTGCCCCACAACGCCAATTGTTCCTTCAGGAACGCCGCGGCGGCCTGCGGCGTGCCGACGCCGCCCTTCGGCAGCTCGAAGCCGAGCTTGGCCGACAGCGCCACGACCTGCGGGTCCTTGATCGCGGCATCGGCCGCGGCATTGACCTTGGCGATAATGTCGGCCGGCGTGCCGGCCGGCGCCATCAGCATGAACCAGCCGTTGAAGTCGAAGCCCGGCAGCGTTTCGGCGGCGGCCGGAACGTTCGGCAGACTGGCTGAGCGCTGGCTTGACGCCACGGCGACGGCACGCAGCGATCCCGCCTGCACCAGCGCCTCGACGATCGATACCGAAAACACACCAGCCTGGGTGCGGTTCGTCATCACGTCCTGTATGCCGGCATTCGGATTGGTCGAGGGGATCAGCACGAACTTGGTGCCGGCAAATTTGTTCAGCGCCTGACCCGTGACGCCAGCCAGATTGCGCGGTCCGTCAACCGACAACGAGAGTTTGCCGGGCGACTTCTTTTCCAGCGCGATCAATTCGCCCAGCGTCTTGGCCTCGACCGAGGGATTGACGACGATCAGCTGATTGCTGCGCGTGACAAAGGCGACCGGCGCGAAATCCTTCTCCGGATTATAGGGAAGGTTCTTCATCATGTAGGGATTGGTGACTAGCGCCGCCGAGGTGGCGAAGAACAGCGTGTAGCCGTCCGGCGCGGACCGTGCCGCGGCGCTGGCGCCAACCACATTGCCGGCGCCGGGCTTGTTCTCGATCACCACAGTCTGGCCGAGCGACTTGCTCATCCGCTCGGCGATCATGCGCGCCATCACGTCCGGGCTGGCGCCGGCCGGCTGTGACACGATCAAGGTAATGGGCCGCTGCGGCCAGGTCTGCGCCGACGCCGGAGCGGCGAAGGCAACAAGCGCGACAGCCAGCGCAATGACGGAATTCCGCACCATGACTTCCTCCCTGGTTTAAATTCTTGATTTTGTTGTCCCCATTGTGCCGGGTCGCAGCAAAAATCACAATACAGTACTTACTGGTCCATATCGCGGTACAAGCAGCCCGAAACGCCCTGCCCGCGCTTCCGTGGGCCGTACCGAATGCCTACATTCGCCGCATGAAATCAGGCACCTATCTCATCAAGCCCAGTCCGCAGGATCCGCGGCTGACCGAGCGCGTCAGCGGCATCGACCAGACCGGCGCCCGCATCGACACCTCGGTGACGGTAGAGCGGGCGCTGACGATTTTCCTGAACAGCCAGGAAATCGTCACCGCCATGACCATTGGCGATTACCCCGACTATCTGGCGATCGGCTATCTGCTGAACCAGAACATGCTGCTGCCGGACGACGTCGTGACCGATGTCGACTACGACGAGGAACTGGCGGTGGTCGTGGTGCGCACCAAGCGCAAGACCAATTACGAGAAGAAGCTGAAGAAGAAGGTGCAGACCTCCGGCTGCGCCCAGGGCACCGTGTTCGGCGACCTGATGGAAGCGCTGGAGAACGTGACGCTGCCCAACACCGAATTGCGTACCTCGTGGCTCTATGCGCTGACGCACAGCATCAACACCACGCCGTCGCTGTATCTCGAGGCCGGCGCGATTCATGGCTGCGTGCTGGCGCACCAAGACCAGCCGCTGGTCTACATGGAAGATGTCGGCCGCCACAACGCGGTCGACAAGATCGCCGGCTGGATGTTCAAGGAGAAGGTGCCGCCAGACGACAAGATCTTCTACACCACCGGCCGGCTGACCTCGGAGATGGTGATCAAGTGCGTAAGGATGGGCATTCCGATTCTGATCTCGCGCTCGGGCTTCACCGCCTGGGGCGTCGAGCTGGCGCGCAAGGCCAACCTGACGCTAATCGGCCGCGCCCGCGGCAAGCGCTTTGTCGCGCTGGCCGGCGAAGACCGCATCGTGTTCGATCAGGACCTCGACAAGGTCGAGGAAGAAAGCGCCAAACACCGGCGCAAAGCGGCGGTGGGTGATGAATGAGCGCAACACGCGCTTTGCTTTACCCTCCCCTGGAGGGGGAGGGTCGGTGAGCGCAGCGAACCGGGGTGGGGTGAATGCCGCTTAAGCTCACCCCCTCCCGCCGCGCTTCGCGAGGCGACCTCCCCCCTCCAGGGGGAGGTGAAGAAAGGCACTGCATTTGAACATTCCCCCTCCCCCCACCCTTGGCCTCGTCCTCGCCGGCGGCCTCGCCCGCCGCATGGGCGGCGGCGACAAGGCCCGCATCGAGATCGGCGGCGTCACCATCCTCGACCGCGTGCTGGCGACGCTGTCGGGCCAGTGCACCGGCATCATCATCAACGCCAATGGCGACCCGAAGCGTTTCGCCGACACCGGACTGACGGTGGTGCCGGACAGCGTGCCGGATTTCGCCGGGCCGCTGGCCGGCATTCTTGCCGGGCTCGACTGGCTGGCGCAGAAGAACAACGGCGTCGAATGGATGATGAGCGTGCCCGGCGACTGCCCTTTCCTGCCGGACGATCTGGTCGAGCGGCTGCATCAGGCGCGGCGCGACAAGGGCACCGCCGTGCCGCTCGCTTGCGCGCGCTCCGGCGACTGGCGCCATCCCGTCGTCGGGCTGTGGCCGCTGGCGCTGCGCGAGGACCTGCGCAAGGCGCTGATCGACGAGGACCTGCGCAAGATCGAGGTGTGGACCGCGCGCCACGGCATCGCCATCGCCGAATGGCCGGACCAGCCGCTCGATCCGTTCTTCAACGTCAACACGCCGGAGGATGCGGCCAAGGCCGAGAAGATCGTGGCCGGCGGCTAGTTCATCAGGTCCGCATACGAGAGAAACCCGACCCGGTCGCCCGGCGCGACGGACGTCACGTCTTCGGCAAACTCCAGCAGCCCGTCGGTTTCGGTCAGCGATGTGAGAATGCCGGCGCCGTCCTGCGGATGCTTGACCGCCTCGAGTTCGCCGTCGACGCCGCGGCGCAGCGACACACGGACATATTCGCGGCGATCCTTCTTCTTTTTGTAGGCGAAGGCGACGCGCACCGGCAGCGGATGCAGCGTCTGCGGCAGCGCGCCCGACAGGCGCCGCAGCAGCGGCTTCACCACCCGCACGAAGGTCACGAACACCGCCACCGGATTGCCTGGCAGCCCGACAAAGGCGGCACTTTCATTGTGGCTCGCACCGCGGATGACGCCCATCGCCACCGGGCGGCCCGGCTTGATGGCAATGCGCCAGAACACCAGACTGCCGATGGCCTCGACCGCGCCGCGCACATGATCGGCTTCGCCGGTGGAAACGCCGCCCGAGGTGACAACCAGATCGTGCCCGGCGGAGGAGTTCTTGAGCGCGCGCGCCAGTCCATCTGGATCGTCGGAAAGAATGCCGAGGTCGGTGACCTCGGCGCCGAGCCGCTCCAGCAGCGCCGCGAGCAGAAAGCGGTTGGCGTCGTAGATGGCCGCACCGTGGCGCAACCCGCCGGGCTCGACCACCTCGTCGCCGGTGGAGAAGATCGCCACCCGCAGGCGTCGGCGCACATCCAACTCGGTCAGACCGATGGCGGCGGCGAGCGCCACGTGCTGCGCATCGAGCACAGTGCCGGCCGGCAGCGCGACATTACCGGCGGGCAGATCCTCACCCGCAAAACGGCTATTGGCACCGCGCTTGAGTCCTTTGGGCACCGCCACCGTGTCGCCGTCGACAGTGACGTCTTCCTGCATGAAAACCGTATCGGCGCCGGCAGGCATCGCCGCGCCGGTGAAAATGCGGATCGCCTCGCCCGGCCTGATCGCCACATCGGATTGCGCGCCCGCCATCAGACGGCCAGCAACGGCCAGCTTCGTGTCGCCCTCGGCCGACAGATCGGCATGGCGCACCGCGTAGCCATCGACAGCGGAATTATCGAACGGCGGCAACGCCACCGGCGCAATCACATCGTCCGCCGTCACCCGGCCGCGGGCGAGACGCAGCGGAACGCGCTCGACGCCGTCCACCGGCGCAACGCGCTCGCCGATCAGGCGCTCCATATCGGTGAGCGGCAGCAGCGGACCGGAGAAGGCAAAGCAGTCGTCGGTCAGTTGCGCCATTATGCGCTCCGGACTTTTTCAATCGCCACCGCATGCCGCAATAGCACGTCGGCAATTGCGTCGGTGTCGTTGAGATCGACCACCGGAACCTGCGCCTCCGGCAGCGCGGTGTCGCAGGCGACCGCGACAATATGCGGATCGTCCGGATGCAGCAGCGGCTTGCCATTGGCGGTGCGGTGAATTTCCAGCTTCGGAAAGGCGTCGCGCTTGAATCCCTCGACCAGCACCAGATCGACCGCCGACATCTTGGCCGTCAGCGCGGCGAGGTTCCATTCCGGCTCCTCGCGCAACTCGTGCAGGATCGCCCAGCGCTTGCCGGAGGAGATCAACACCTCGGTGGCGCCGGCGGCGCGGTGCATGAACGAGTCCTTGCCCGGCGTGTCGAGATCGAAGCCGTGATGGGCATGCTTGAGCGTCGACACGCGCAGGCCCCGCGCAATCAGCCGCGGGATCAGCTTGGTGACCAATGTCGTTTTGCCGGAACCGCTCCAGCCAGCGAGACCGATGATGCGCATGGCGAGCGTTATAGCAGCGGCGGCGCACAATGCGCGCCGCGAATTCTGCGTGCTCCCTCCCCCTGCAACCCGCCCGCCTTCGGCGGGCGACCTCCCCCTTTCAGGGGGAGGTGAAAGAAGACTCCGCCGGCTCCATGCCGATGGCGCGGATCCGGTCGCGGGTGGCGTCGTCGCGCAGCGCCGCGAGGAAGGCCTGCACCGCCGGCCGGTCGCGGCGGCTTTCGACCACCAGGAAATCATAGTGTTCCGGCGCGACCGCAATGAAACCGAGGCCGTAGAGCCGCGCCACCGGCTCGATGGCGAGCCCCCAGTCGGCGCGACCCTGCGCGATCGCCGCCGCCACCGCATTGTGCGACTTCGGCTGGTTGGCGTAGCCGGATGGCCGCGCGCCCGCGAGCAATTTGTCGACCAGCACGCGGGTGCCGGAACCGGCATTGCGGTTGACCATCAGCGCCGACGCATCGGCCAGCATCGCCATGATTGCTTCCTCTGCGCTGCGGCCCTCAACGCGCGCGTCGCCGGGACGGAACAGGACGCCCTGCATGCGCCGCCAGCCCGGCACCAGCGACAGTTCCGGCGTCACCAAATGCACATTGTATTTGCCGCTGGCCGGATCGATGAGATGCACCGGCGCAATGTCGCATTCGCCGCGGCTGGCGGCGGCGACGCCGCCGAGACTGCCGACCGCCAGCGTGCGCGCCGAGAAACCGCGCTCGGCCAGCGCGCCGACCACCACATCGAGCGCCACGTCGTGGCTGCCCATGATAGACAGGTCAGGCGCGCGCGCGGCGCTGCCGATCAGCGTCACCTCCGCCTGCGTGTCGGCATGGAGCGCCGAGGCGAGCGCGTCAATCTCGATAAAGCCGTCGGCCTGCGAGAAGCTGGTCACCGACCCGGAACCCTTGCCGGTCGGGAACGCGATCGGGCCCTGCGTGCCATGAGCCAGCGACACCAGCACGAACTCCTTGCGGCCCAGTTCGGACGCAATGCGCACCGGCACGCGGGCGCTGACGGTCTCGGCCGCTTCCGGCGGCAACCCGGCCAGCGCGCGGATCACCGGCGCGACAAAGGCATGAAAGGTGAAGATCGCCGAGGTTGGAAATCCCGGCAGCACCACGATCGGCTTGCCGTCGACGACGCCGAGGCAGAGCGGTTTGCCGGGCTTCAGCGCCACGCCGTGCACGAGGATGCCGGGCGCACCGAGCCGCGCCACGATGGCATGCGACAGATCGCCGGCGCCCTTCGAGGTGCCGCCCGACAGCACCACCATGTCGCTCGACGCCAGCGCCGCGCGCACGGCTTTCTCCAATTGCGCGGCGTCGTCGGGAAACGCACCCAGCGACACCGGCGCACCACCGCATTCGGCAATCGCCGCGGCAACGATCGCGCCATTGCTGTCATAGACGCCGGCGGGCTTGAGCGGCGCGCCGGGCGCCACGAGTTCATCGCCGGTGGAGAGCACCGCGACCTTCGGTCTGCGCACGACGTCGATGGTGGCGAGGCCGCAGGCGGCCAGCATGCCGATTTCGCGCGAGCCGATGCGGGTGCCGTGCCGCAATAGCGTTTCGCCGCGCGCGATATCGGAACCGGCATAGGACACGAACTGGCCGGCGGCGGCGGCGCGGCGCAGTTCGATGCGCGGGGCGCCGTCCTCGATCAGCTCGGTGTGCTCGATCATCACCACCGCATCGGCGCCGCGCGGAATGACGCCGCCGGTGGCAATGGTGGTCGCCGTGCCCGGCGCCACGCTCAAAAGCGGTGCGTGGCCGCAGGGTATAATCTCCGCATTCAATGTCAGGATTTTCGGCTGCGCCTCGCTGGCGCCGACGGTGTCGGCGGCACGCACAGCGAAGCCGTCGACATTGGAACGGTCGAAGGGCGGCGCGTCGACCGCGGCTTCGACGTCATGCGCCAGCACGCGGCCGAGCGCGTCACCAAGCGACACCGTCTCCGGCCCGAGCGGCGACAGGTTGAGGTGCTTTTCGAACCGGAGGCGCGCTTCCTCCGCCGACACGACGTCGAGGAACTGCTCCTGCCGCGCCGCGGCGCGGATGCGCGCGATCAGTTCTGCGCCATCATTGGGCTGCGCTTTGCTCACGGCCACGGCTTTACCTGAACCGACGCGCCCGCGGAATAGCCCTCGCTGTCCGGTGGAACCAGGATCCAGCCATCGGACCGCGTCAGCGCCGACAGCGGCAGATATTTGCTCGCCAGCGGCTCGGCCTGCCCGCCGCTGCGGCGTACCGGCACCAGTTCCGTCAGGCCGACCGTCGACGTGACCTTGCGCGCCAGCGGCATCATTTCGACGGCTTCGCTCTCGCGGTAGGTAATACCGGCCAGCCGCTCCAGCATGCGCCGGCCGACCAGCAGCCAGACCGCCAGCGCCGCATCGAGCCGCCCCGGCAAAAGCAGCACCGGCCGGTGCCCGACAAAGCCGATCGCGGCGGTTTCGCCCGGGGTCAGCGCAATGCCATGAACCGCGACCTCGCCATCGCGCGCCAGGCGCAGCACGCTGGTATCGCTGCGGCCGCTGCCGGTGCCGCCGATGACGACGATGGCGTCGGCGCTCTCGGCCGCGAGCACCGTGCCGAGATCGCCGCCGGCCTGATCCAGACGCGCCGTGCCGCCGCGTTTTTCAATGTCCGTCGCCAGCAGGCGCGCAGCCGCATTGATGAGGGTGCTGCCGCGCAGCGGCAAGACGCGAATGCGCGGCTCGCGCACCGAGATCCGTGCCAGACCGGCGGCGGCAAAGGCGGCGACGTCGAGCGCGCCCAGACGCTCGCCGGCCCGCCGCAGCGGCATGGCCGGATCGCAATCGCTGCCCGCCGGCAACACGCCGTCGCCCGGACTGATTTCGGCGAGCGCCTCGGCGGTACCATTGCGCACTTTCACCGCATCGAACGGCGCGACGCTGTCGGTGTCGGGCGGCATCGGCTGCCCCACTTCGATTCGCTGCGGCGGACGCAACAACGGCGACGGTGTGTAGCTGCCCACCCCGAGGGTGTCGTCGGCGACCAGCGCCCAGCCATCGCGCAAAGCCAGCGCCGCACTGGGACGCGCCGGGGCTGCGGCATCGGCGGCCAGCGCGCGGCCCACGGCGGCGGCAATATCGGCGGACCGCGCCGGCACCGGCTTCACGCGGTTGTCGATCATCGCCAGCACATCGGCGAGCGGCGTCAACCGTGTAATCGTCTGTATTGTTTCCGACGCCACGGCCGCTCTTTCCACGTGCTTGACGTTGCTGGTCTCAGACTATTCAGTCTATCGCAACAATGCGCGTAAAGCAGCGAAGCTTTTCGACAGGTGAAAGCAGGAGAGACGCGGTGTTTACAGCCACCAAGGACAAGGCGCTACTCACGACCACCACCGGAGCGCTGCCCCGGCCGAGCTGGTACACTGAAAACCTCCGCGGCGCGCCGCTGTCGCAGGGCTTTTCCCGACTGGGCTATCGCGACCAGCATTTCGACTGCCTGGCCTG
The DNA here is from genome assembly GCA_030684935.1 of Pseudolabrys sp. Taxonomy (GTDB): domain Bacteria; phylum Pseudomonadota; class Alphaproteobacteria; order Rhizobiales; family Xanthobacteraceae; genus Pseudolabrys. The sequence continues at coordinate 25,148 of JAUXXH010000058.1, forward strand.
CCACGTTGCAACGCAGCATCGCGCCGGCATCGACATCATGGTGGACGGCGACACCCGGCTGGACGACGACGTCGCCGGCCGCGGCTGGGTGAGCTACGCCACCGAGCGGATCGCGGGCATCGGCACGCCGCGCGTCGAAGTGCCGCCGGCCGGCTTCATGAAGGACAAGGGTCCGGGCGACCTGATGTGGGAAGTGATCGAAACCCGCATGACGCCGCCGGTGACAGGCAAGATCGGCGCGACGCAGTTGCAGCTCGACCGCGCCTACAAGGCGATGGCGCCGATGACCGACAAGCCGGTCAAGGTCGGCTCGATCTCGGCGCAACTGCTGGCGCTGATGCTGACCAATGAGCACTACAAGGACCGGCTCGATCTCCTGATGGATCTGTCGGTGGCGATGAACCGCGAATATCACGCGCTGGCCGACGCCGGCGCGCCGATGGTGCAGATCGAGGAGCCGGCGATTCACCAGGTGATCGCCGACCCGAACCAGACGATCAAGCCGGAGCAATGGGTCGAGGCCTTCAACATCGAGGTGAAGGGCCTGCGCGACAAGACCGAGGTCTGGTGCCACACCTGCTGGGGCAGCCCGGCGGCGCAGCGCGTGGCGAGCAAGAACCAGTCCTACAAGGACGCCCTGCCCTATCTCAACGAACTCGACTGCGACGTGCTCACCGTCGAGGGCGCCTTCAACCAGGGCATGGATCTCGAGCATTTCGGCAAGCTGATCTCCAAGGACAAGAAGGTCGCGCTCGGCGTCATCAGCCACCGCACGCTGCAGGTCGAACGGCCGGAGGAAGTCGCCGACCTGATCCGCAAGGCGCTCAAGCACATCGAGCCGGAGCGGCTGATCCTGACCAGTGACTGCGGCTTCGGCCGCCAGGGCATGAGCCGCATGCATGCGTTCTACAAAATGGTGGCGCTGACGCGCGGCACCAATATCGTGCGCAAGGAACTGGGTCTGCCGGAAGCCGACATCCCGGCCACCGACCCGAAGCTGTCGATGGTGCCGCTCTCTTGAGCAGCGAAACGACCATGAACCTGCGCGGGCTGAAATGCCCGCTGCCGACGTTGCGGGTGAAGAAGAAACTGTCGGGCCTGGCCTCCGGCGACGTGATCGTTGCCGAATGCACAGACCCGCTGGCCGCCATCGACATTCCGAATCTGGTGCGCCAGACCGGCGATGTGCTGGAAGGCCAGTCGGCCGCGGACGGCGTGCTGACATTCCGGATCAGGAAGACGTAGCGGGGCGCCTGTCAGGCTGCGCGGCGCTTTTTGGCCGGACGCTTCGGCTCGGCCGGGCGGACCGACAACTTCAGACCCAGCGCGTTCAACACCCGCATGATCGTGCCAAACTCCGGATTGCCGTTCTCGCCGAGCGCCTTGTAAAGACTTTCCCGGTTCAGATCGGCCGACTTGGCTATCCCGGAAATGCCACGCGCGCGCGCGACAAGACCCAGCGCATCGCGCACAAAGTCAGCGTCCCCAGTTTCGAGCGCGGCCGTGATATAGGCCGCCTGCCGTTCATCGGTATCAAGATAGCCGGCGGCATCAAAGCGTGTCGTCTTTCCCATCAATGCCTCTCTGCGATTTGCCGGGCCGGCTCAATGTCCTGACGTTGGGTGCCTTTGTCTCCGCCACACAGAAGTATGACGACAGCTGTGCCCTGACGTATAAAATAGATTCGATATCCGGGGCCGTAGTCGACCCGTAACTCCATCAAACCATCCCCAAGACTCTTGCAGTCCCCGGGGTTGCCGCGCTCCATCCGACGAAGTCGAGCAACGATCCTGGCGAAGGCGTTGGCGTCCTTCAACCGCCGAAGCCAGTGTGAGAATTCCGCTGTCTGACGGATCTCAACCATAGGTCACTGTAGCCCATGGGCTACAGTGACGCAAGGCAGCTCAATCCAGGCAGAATCCCTTGGCCCGCACGAAGGCGCCGAAATCGGCGCGGGCCGGCTTCGAATATTGCCGGGCCTTGTCCTCCGACCAGCCGTAGAACTCGGCCCGGCCGAAACGCTCCGGCTCACGCTGCTGCCGGTATGCCCGCGCCGCGTGGCGCCGCCGGTCATAAGCATCAACCTCCGCCAGAAGATCGCCCTCGTCGAAGCGTTCCTCGTGCAGCGTGGTCCCGAGCGACAACCGCTGTGAAATGCCGCTCGGCTCGGCCGGCCAGCCGACGGACATGCCGGCGAGCGGAATGACCTTCGGCGGCAGCGCCAGCATCTCGCTCACCACCGTGGCGTGATCGCGGATCACACTGATCGGGCAGCAGCCGAGACCGACGGCCTCCGCCGCGCGCAGGAATGTCGCCATCACAATGGCGGCGTCGACCGTGGCGTTGAAGAACAGATCGAGGTGGTCGTTGGGAAACGGTTTCCCCCGCGCTTCCGCGAGCGCCGGAATGCGGCGGCCATTGGCGAGAAAGACCAGGAACAGCGGGGCGTCGTGCAGCCACGGCATTTCCGGCATCAGATCGGCGATGGCGCCGAGCCGGTCGCGATCGCGGATGATGAGAATGTCGGCCTGTTGCAGATCGCTTTTGGACGGCGCCGACAGCGCGCAGGCGCACAGCAGCCGCAGCAGATCGTCAGCCACGGGGCGATCCAGATAGCGCCGGTGCACCCGGCGCGCCGCCAGGCGGGCGAGTTCGTCGAGCCCGGACAGACCGGCATCGACGGTGAAGGTCTCGCCGAAACGGTCGGAAAGCGCGGTTTTGATGGTGTCGGCGGGATGCGGCATGTCGTTCGATTCCTCAATGGAGCTCCACGATAACGCCACTTGCCCCGAGCCGCTTGAATATCCCCGGTTGTGTCCAGCGCGTGTTCACAAGGATTCTCTCGCCGGCTCGATTCATGGGCCGGTCATTTGGCCTGATGATAGGGACAGGCTGCCTCGACCTGCGTTCCGGCGCCAGCCGACAAAGGCGCCGCTGCAATTCGCGGCTCCAGCGTCATCGGCAGCCCGCCGTCCGGACGCAACGTCAGCCGGCAGACCGGATCGACCTTGCTGCCCATCGGCATGCGCAGCCTGAACTGCTGCGCCAGCGTCGCCAGCGACAGGATCGCCTCGGTCAGGCCGAACGACATGCCGGCGCAGACCCGCGGCCCGATGCTGAACGGGATGTAGGCGAATTTCGAAATCGCGCCGGCGCGATCCGGCATGAACCGGTCGGGGATGAAATGGTCGGGTTTGTCCCACAGCTTCTTGTGACGGTGCAGCAGCCACGGTACCACGAAGATCAGCGAGCCCTTGGGAATGCGCCGGCCGTTGTAGGTTTCCTCCTGAAGCGCCTCGCGGGGCAGGATCGGCACCGGCGGATAGAGCCGCAACGTTTCCTCGATCACCGCCTGCGTGAATGGCAACCGCGCGACATCGGCGAGACCGGGACGCTGGCCACCCAGCACGCTGTCGATTTCGGCATGCAATCGAGCCTCGACGTCCGGCGCCTGCGACAGCAGATACCAGGCCCAGGCCAGCGTATTGGCGGTGGTTTCATGGCCGGCCATGAACAAAACCGCGGCCTCGTTGCGGATCGCCTCGTCGCTCAATGCCTCACCGGTCTCGGCATCCTTGGCGTCAAGCAACTGCGCGATCAGCGATGTCTCGCCGGTCGCGCGCCGGGCCTTGATGTTCTGCACAATACCGTCGAGCACGGTGTGGATGCGGCGCTGGGCGCGATGCACCGCCGGCGCGTGAAAGCGCGGCAGCCATTCCGGCAGACCGAGCAGCGAGATCAGGTCGAGCTGGCCGATCGTCTTCTGATAGTCGCTGAAGCCGTTGACCACCTCCTCGGTATAGACCCGGCCAAGCTCGCGGCCGAAGATGGTGCGGGCAATGATCTCGGCCGTCAGGTTGGCCATTTCGCTCAGCGCATCGATCCGGGGTGAAGCCAGCGAAGCCCAGCGGTTGCGGGTCTCGACGATGGTCTCGACCATCACCGGCGCGAACTGCGACAGCCGCGTGGTGTGAATGATCGGCGCCACCATCTTGCGCCGCGCCTTCCACAATGGGCCGTCGCTGATGAACAGGCCGTCGCCGATCAGCGGCGCCAGGGCGTGCCGCATCTGCGGCGCTTTGCGCTCGAAGCTGGCATTGTGCAGGTTAAAGGCGAATTTGACCGAATCCGGACTGTTACAGAGAAACGTCTCACGGTTGAGAATGCGTGACGACGAAAACTCCAGTTCGAACGCGGACGCCTCCCACATCGCCACGAAATTCTTGCGGCCGATCCATAGCCGCTGCCAGGCCGGCGGCGGTCGGGGAAAACGGTATGGATAAGGCGGGACAAAATCGACGGTCATGCCGGGAGCCTAGACGAAGGTGCCGCAACATTCAGCATACAGTGACCGTCTATCGGGAGGAAGTGAATGAATGACCTCACCATCTCATCGCAAAGCGGTTAAATCTTGGTCAGCCGCAGGACACATATTGGGCAAAGCCGTCGCCTTTGACATTGCCGCGCATTCGTCAGCATAATTTTCCGCCCACCCCCTCGCTCAGGTCTCTGACAACCGCGCAATGAAGCCAGCCTCGTTCAAATACATCCTCGCGCGCACGCTGGACGACGCGCTGGCGGCGAAGACGGAGCATGGCGACGAGGCGCGCTTTTTGGCCGGGGGTCAAAGCCTGGTGCCGACCATGAATTTCCGGCTGGCGCAGCCGGCCATCCTGATCGACATCAACCCGATTGCTGCGCTGTCCGGCGTGCGCGACGGCGCCTCGATCCGAATCGGGGCCCTGACCCGCTACCGGATGCTGGAGGCCGATCCACTGATCGCCGCTCGCCAGCCGATCCTGCGCGAAGCCCTGCCCCACATCGCCCATCCGCAGATCCGTAACCGTGGCACACTCGGTGGCAACCTGGCGCATGCCGATCCGGCCTCGGAGATGCCCGCGATCATGCTCGCGCTCGGTGCCAGAATGCGCCTGCAATCGGCCGCCAACGATCGCTGGGTCGATGCCAACGACTTCTTTGTCTCGGCGATGGAAACGGCGTTGCGGCCGGACGAGATGCTGACCGAGATCGACATTCCCGACAGCCCGCCCGGCACCGGCACCTGCTTCATGGAGGTGGCGCGGCGGCAAGGCGACTTCGCGCAGGCCGGCGTCGCCGCCATCGTCACGCTCGGCGCTGACGGCAAATGCGGCGGCGTGCGGCTGGCGTTCTGCGGCGTCGCCGAGCGGCCGTTTCACGCCGACGCCGCGGCCCAGTCGCTGATCGGCGGCGACGGCAGCGACGACAGCTTCAGGCAGGCCGCCGAACTGGCGATGGCCGCACTCAATCCGCCCGGCAGCACCCATGCCAGCGCCGGCTATCAGCGCCATCTGGCCGGCGTGCTGGCGCGCCGCGCGCTGACCACCGCGCATGCGCGCGCCACAACCGAGGTGCGCCGTGACCACTGAACGCCATGCCATCAGCGTGACCGTCAACGGCGTGCGCCACGACAAGACGGTCGAGGCGCGCATGTTGCTGAGCGATTTCATCCGCCACGAATTGCTGCTGTCCGGGACCCATGTCGGCTGCGAACACGGCGTCTGCGGCGCCTGCACCATATGGTTCGACGGCTTCCCTGCGCGTTCCTGCCTGATGTTCGCGGTGCAGGCCGACGGCCACGACATCGCCACCGTCGAAGGCCTGGCCGACAACGACAAGCTCAGCCCATTGCAGCAGGCGATGCACGAGGCGCACGGTCTGCAATGCGGCTATTGCACGCCCGGTATCCTGATGACCATGTCGCATTTTCTCGCCAGCAATCCCGCGCCCGACGAACAGGCGGTGCGCGAGGCGCTGTCCGGCAACCTGTGCCGCTGCACGGGATACCAGCACATCGTCGATGCGGTGTTGCTGGCGGCCGAACGGATGCGGGGCTGACCGGCATGGAAACGCGATACTTCGGCGCTTCGGTCAAACGCAACGAAGATCAGCGGCTGCTCACCGGCCAGGCGCTGTTCATCGACGACATCGAACTGCCCGGCATGCTGCATGCCGCGGTGCTGCGCAGCGCGGTGGCGCATGGGCGTATCGTCACGGTCGATGTCTCGGCCGCGTTGAAACGCGAGGGCGTGGTCGCCGCCTATACGGCACAGGACCTTGGCGACTTCTGGCAGCCCGGCCCTTTGCTCGTTCCGCCGCCGCCGATCGAGGGCTCGGTGTTCAATCTGCGCACCCACGCCTGTCTCGCCAAGGACAAGGTCCGCTACGCCGGCGAGCCACTGGCCATCGTCATCGCCGCCGACCGTTACATCGCAGAGGATGCGCTCGCCGATATCGTCGTCGATATCGAGATCCTGCCGGCGCTGGTCGACCTCGAAGCGGCGTTGGCGAAAGGCGCCGCGCTGGTGCACGAGGATCTCGGCAGCAACATCGCCGCGCATATCCACCAGGGCAAAGGCGACTACGCCAGGGCCGCCTCCCGCGCCGACCACATCATCAAGCGGCGCTTTCTGTACGAGCACGGCATCTCGTCGCCGATCGAGACCCGCGGCATCGTCGTGCAATGGGACGCACGCGGCGGCCAGCTGACCATGTGGGACACCACACAAGCGCCGGTTTTCGTTCGCAACGGGCTGGCGGCGGTGTTCGGCCTGTCCGAGCGGCAGGTGCGCGTCATCGCGCCCTTCGTCGGCGGCGGCTTCGGGCCGAAGATCATGATGTTCTATCCGGAGGAACTGCTGCTGCCCTGGGCGGCGATGCAGCTCAACCGGCCGATCAAGTGGATCGAGGACCGGCTGGAGCATTTCGTCGCCACCACGCATGAGCGCGGCCAGGTTCACGACTCCAAGATCGCGCTGACCAAAGATGGCAAGATCCTCGGCGTCAAGGATGTGTTCCTGCACGACAGCGGCGCCTACGATCCCTACGGGCTGACGGTGCCGATCAACAGCCAGTGCACATTGCTCGGGCCCTATGTCATCCCCGACTACGACAGCACTTTCACCTGCGTGTTCACCAATCTGCCGATCGTCACGCCCTATCGCGGCGCCGGCCGCCAGCACGGCGTGTTCGTGATCGAGCGGCTGCTCGATATCGCCGCGCATGAACTGGGCATCGATCCAGCGGAAATCCGCCGCCGCAATCTGATTCCACCCGACGCCTTCCCCTACGACAACGAGATCATCTACCAGGACTTCGCGCCGCTTTCCTATGACAGCGGCGATTACGAACCGGTGCTGGACAAGGCGCTGAGCGCCATCGGCTACGCCGGCTTCAAGGACGAGCAGGCCGCCGCCCGCGCGAAGGGCAAGCATCTCGGCATCGCGGTCGCCGCCTATGTCGAAGGCACCGGCATCGGCCCCTATGAAGGCGCGCGGGTGCAGGTGCAGGCCAATGGCCGCGTCAGCGTCGCCACCGGCATCGGCACGCAGGGCCAGGGCCACTACACCGTGTTCGCGCAGATCGTCGCCGACCAGGTCGGCTGCGACGTGCGCGACGTCGATGTGGTGACCGGCGACACCGACCGCTTTCACTGGGGCGCCGGCACCTTCGCCAGCCGCGGCGCGGTGGTCGCCGGCAACGCCGTCAACGAAGCCTCCAAGGTGGTGCGGCAGAAGATTCTGACGCTGGCGGCCGAGCATTTCGAATGCGCCGAGGGCGACCTCGAACTCGGCCAGGGCCAGGTGTCGATCGTCGGCGTGCGCGGCCAGGCGATCCGGCTGAGCGAACTGGCGCAGAAGGCCAATCCGATGCGCGGCGCGGTCAAGCCCGGCGCCGAGCCGGGTCTGGAGTCCACGCAATATTTCGGCCCGCCATCGGGCGCCACGGCGTCGGGCGTGCATGCCATGATCGTCGAGGTGGATCCGGAAACGTTCACGCTGGCGATCAGGAAATACGTGATCGTCCATGACTGCGGCACGGTGATCAATCCGCTGATCCTGGCGGGACAGATCATCGGCGGCGCGGCGCAGGGCATCGGCAATGCGTTCTACGAGAAGCTGATGTACGACGACGCCGGGCAATTGCTGAATGCGTCGCTGGCCGATTACCTGTTGCCGACGTCGCTCGACGTGCCGCGCTTCGTGCTGGACCACACCGTAACGCCCTCGCCGCTCAATCCGCTCGGCATCAAGGGCGCGGGCGAGGCCGGCGCCATCCCGGCCGGGCCGTTGTTTGCGCAGGCGATCGAGGATGCCCTCGGCTTCAAGGCGAAGGGCATCGAACTGCTGGAGATCCCGCTGAGCCCGGCGCGGCTATGGGAATTGACGCAACAGGCTGGCTGATTCAGGCCAGGCTCAGGGCCCGCGCATGACGCGCCGTCACCGCCAGCAACTTTTCGGTCAGTCTGTCCGGCATCGACAGTTGCGGCGCGTGGTCGGTCTCCAGGCCATAAACGGCGGCGCAGCCGGCCAGCTCCTGCATCTTGCGTTGCAGCGGCAGATGCACCGAGCGGTCCTGCAGCGCCTCGACATAGGCGCGCGGGATGACGCCATAGTTGGCCGGGGTCAGCCGCAGCTTGCCGTGGCGTGGGCCTTCCGGTTGTGGCGTCAGCCGCGCCGCAGCGGCCGCGGCCAGAGCGGGATCGGCCATGTGGTAGAACACCTCCACCGCCGAAACCGGATCGATGGTCGAGGCGCCGTTGGCATAGGTCAGCCGCGCATGGGCGCCGCGCATCCACGGCTCAAGGTGCCGGTCGTAGAATTCCAGCACCGCCATGCCATCCGGCAGCATGAAAGCGCAGAGATAGATGGCGAGCGCAATCCGCGCCGGCCGCAGTTCGCAAACCTGCGAAACGGTGACGCCGCCCATGCTGTGGCCGATCAGGATGACCGGCCCGGTGGTCCCGTCGACCAGGCCGGTCACCGTCTCGACATAGCTGTCGAGCGTCACCTGATCCGGCGGCGTGTCGTCGTGGCCGTCGCCCGGCAGATCGGCGGCGATCACAACGTGCCCGGCCGCCTGAAGCCGCGGCACGATGGTGTCCCAGGCCCAAGCGCCCTGCCAGGCGCCATGAACAAGGATGAACGTGTAACGCGGTTTGGCGGCGCCGCTCACTTGTAGGTTCGCTTGTACATCTCGCGCATGTGCTGATCGACCGTGACCGGCGGATATTTCGGCTGTTCGCCGGGCGCCAGGCAGGTCGGAATGCATTTCACTTCGAAGCTGTAATTGCCGCCATAGAAAAACGGCACCGAATAGCGCTCCTTGCCGGAGGCGTTGACGACGCGGTGGACGGTCGAGCGGTAGCGGTCGTTGGTCCAGCGCGCGATCATGTCGCCGAGATTGACGACATAGGTGCCGGGCAGCGGCTCGGCGTGGATCCAGTTGCCGCTGTTCTGGTCCCAGACCTGCAGGCCGCCGATCTCGCCCTGCCGCAAAATTGTCAGCCCGCCGAAATCGGTATGGGCGCCGGCGCCCTTCTGGGTCGGATCGCCCTGCGGCGATTGCGGCGGATAATGCAGCAGCCGAACCGTCGCCATCGCATCCTTGTTGAAGCCGTCGAAGTAGTTTTCCGGCAGGTCGAGCGACAGCGCCATGCCGCGCATCATGGTCGCGGACAAACCCATCATGACGTCGAGATAGCGCAGCATCACCGGACCGAAATTGGGCAGCTGCGGCGGCCACTGGTTGGCGCCATGATTGAACATGCCGGCCAGCACCCGCGGGTCGTCCGGCGCATGCTCGGGGCCAATGTAATAGCCTTCCTTCAAGTCGGGCGGCGCGCCGGGCTCCAGCGTCTGGCCCTGCATCGCCTCGTAGCCACGGTTTGCCTTTGATTTCGATTTGTCGACCTCGGCCTTCTGCTCGGCCGGCAACGCGAAGAACGCCGCCGCTTCGGCGAACACGTCTTGCATCAGATCCTCGGGCACGCCGTGGTTCTTGATGTAGAAAAAGCCCTTGTCGATGCAGGCGGCGCGCAGCGCAGCGCCAACCGCCTGGCGGTCGGCCGGATCGGCACTGTTGAGGCCGCCGATATCGATGACCGGCAGCGAAGCCACGGAAACCTTCACCGCTTCGAGTGCCTTCATGGGGACAACTCCTCCAATCGTCGCGCCCGGCGGCGCGCATCACCAAATTTCGATGCAAGACCCGGGCCGCGGAAGCCGGTATAAGATTTGCCGATAGACAGCCCGGGATCGCCCCTTGGAACTGCGCCAGCTCCGTTATGCCCTGTCGGTCGCCAAGCAGCGCAGCTTCACCCGCGCGGCGACGGTATTGAACGTCTCGCAGTCCGCAGTCAGCGAGCAGGTCGCGCTGCTGGAGACCGAGATCGGCTTCCCGCTGTTCCGCCGCACGCCGCGCGGTATCGACATCACCGAACGCGGCCGCACCTTCCTGTATGAGGCCGAGCGCGTCATCGGCGATGTGCTCAGCCTGTCGGACAGCGCCCGGCGGCTGCGCGGCGCGCCGTCCGAGACACTGACGCTCGGCATCGGATCGGGCATGGCGCAGATCTTCATGCCGCGGCTGTTCCGCGATCTGCCCAAGACCCTGCCGGGCGTCAGGCTGGAAATCCTCACGGCGCCGACCCGCAACATTTTCAATGACTTGCACGAAGAACGGGTCGATGCCGGAATCGCCATTGAATCCGATCCGGAACGGGTGCCGGCCGGCATTCTGATCGAGCGGCTGACCCAGGCCGACATGGCCCTGATCGTGCCGCCGGCGCACCGGCTGGCGCGATCGCGCAAGGCCATCGACATCGGCAGCCTGGTCAGCGAGCCGATTGTCATGAGCGAACTGACCGTCGGCTATGGCCAAATCGTGCTGTCGCTGTTCACCGATCTCGGCATCCGCCCCAATATCCTGGCCATCGCCGACAATATCGAGACCATGAAGACGATCGTTCAATCCGGCGCCGGAATCGCCATCGTGCCGCGCGCCAGCGTCGAGACCCAAGCAGCCCTTGGCGTCATCAAGGTGCTGCCTATTGTTCCGGCACGCGCGGTCACCTTCAGCCTGTTTCGGCGGCGGCAGCCGCTGTCGCGCCGCAAGGAAGGCTACATTGCGACCGTGCGCGACCTGCTCAAGGACTAGCCAACCGGTTGCAATCGGTTTTTCCGATAATGGAATCGCCAATCCATCTTAGACTCTGAGCGCGGCCCCGGCCCATACTTTGCCTCACTGTCCATGTGAGGCGCTGACTATGCCGGCCACCCACACTCATCTGCGTATCGGCATCGATACCGGCGGCACCTTCACCGATATCGTCTGCGTCGACAGCGCCACCGGCGCGATGCGCGTCACCAAGGTCGCCAGCACGCCGTCCAATCCCGCGGTCGGGCTGGTGCGCGGTGTCAACGCCATCCTCGAAGCCAGCGGCGCCACCGTCGACGACCTCGCCGGACTGGCGCACGGCACCACCGTTGCCACCAACGCCCTGCTGCAAGGCGAAATCGACGGCCTCGGCCTGATCGTCACCGAAGGCTTCCGCCATATTCTTGAAATCGCGCGGCAGGCGGTGCCGGACGGCTACGGCAACTCCTATTTCTGGGTGAAGCCGGAACGCATCGTGCCGCTGCGTCATGTCCGCGAAGCCGGCGGCCGGCTGAATTACCTCGGCCAGGAACTGCGGTCGCTCGACGAGGCCAGTGTACGCGACGCGGCGCGGTATTTCCGCGATCAGGGCATCAAGACCATCGGCGTCTGCCTGATGCATTCCTACGCCAATGCCACGCATGAACAGCGCGTCGCCGAGATCGTGCGGCAGGAATATCCGGACTGCACGGTGTCGCTGTCCTGCGAGGTGCTGCCCGAGTACCGCGAATACGAGCGCACCGTGACGACTTTGGTCGATGCTTTCGTCAAGCCGCACATGAGCCGCTATCTTGCGCGCATCCGCGACGAACTGGGCGAAGGCCTGCGCGAGAAGCCGTTTCTGGTCATGCAGTCGAGCGGCGGCGTCGCCAGCCCCGACCAGGTGATGCGCAAGCCGATTACCACCGCGCTGTCGGGACCGGCCGCCGGCGCGCTCGGCAGCGCCGTGATCGCCGAAATGGCCGGATTTCCCAACGTCGTCACGCTCGACGCCGGCGGCACCTCGACCGACCTGTGCCTGATCGAGAACGCCAAGCCGCATGTCACCAATGGTGGCTCGGTCGGGCCGTTCCCGGTGCGCATTCCGATGATCGACATCGAGACCATCGGCACCGGCGGCGGCTCGATCGCCTGGATCACCCGCGAAGGCCATCTCAAGGTCGGGCCGCGCAGCGCCGGCGCCGAACCGGGACCGATGTGCTATCCGAACGGCGGCGACGAGCCGACCATCACGGACGCCAACTTGGTGATGGGCCGCATTCCGCCGGCGCTGATCGGCGGCGGCATTGCGCTGAACGCCGAGCGCGCCCGCGCCGGCCTTGCGGCCTTGGCGGCCAAACTGCCGGGCAAGATGACTGCCGAGCAACTGGCCGAAGGCATTGTCGAGATCGCCAACTGGAACCAGGCCAACGCCATCCGGCAGATGACCATTCAGCGCGGCATCGACCCGCGCGCCTTCGCGCTGCTGTCGTTCGGCGGCTCCGGCCCGGCGCAGTCGCCAGCCGTGATGCAGTTGATCGGCATGAAGGCCTGCATCGTGCCGCCCAATCCCGGCAACCTTTCGGCGTTCGGATTGCTCGCGGTCGACTGGCGCACCGACCAGATCGTCACCAAGGTGATGCACGAGGACGCCATCGATCTCACCGCTGTCGCCGCAATCTATGCCGGCCTGGAGCGCGACGCGGTCGCGACGCTGGAGCGCGACGGCATCGAGCCGGCGCGCATCCGCACACTGCGCGAAGGCGACATCCGCTACGCCGGGCAATCGATGGAAGTGCGGGTGACGGCGCCGTCCGGCCCCATTGACGATGCCTTTGCAGACAGGCTGATCGATGCCTTCCACGCCGCGCATCTGAAGACCTTCGGCTACAACTACGCCGGCAAGCAGAAGGTCGAGCTGGTCAATTTCAGCGTGTCCGGCTTCGGCGTCATCGACCGGCCCAGCATTCCGAAGCTCGATCTCGCGGCGGCAACGTCGCCGCAGCGGTCGCAGCGAAAAGTCTATTTCAGCGGCGCCTTCATCGACACGCCGGTCTACCAGCGCGCTTCGCTCGGCGCCGGCTTCACGCTCGACGGACCCGCAGTGGTCGAGGAATTCGGCTCGACCACGGTGGTGTTTCCCGGCCAGCGTCTCGAGGTCGATCCGCACGGCATTCTGATCGTGCGGCCGGTTTCTTCGGGGATTGCCCCATGAATGCGCATTCCAAGGATTTCCCCTGGCCGACCGCGCCCGACCTGCCGGCGCGTCACGTCGATCCGATCGTGCTGCAGATCGTCGAGGGCACGCTGAACTCGATCGAGGCCGAGATCGAATACGCCATCGAGCGCACCGCGCGTTCCCCGATGATCCGCGAGGCGCACGATTACCGCGTCGGCCTGTTCGACCGCTACTGCCGCAAGCTCACCGGCCGCTCCTATTCGGCGATGCCGAACGCGGTAGTGCGCGACTTCCCGCCCGACACCATGAAGCCGGGCGACGTGTTCCTGATGAACGACACGTACCTGACCGAAGGTTCGATCGGCCACCTGCCCGATCTGTGCAGCACCGTGCCGGTGTTTCATGACGGCAAGGTGGTCGCCTACATCCAGGCCTTCGGACATCACGACGACATCGGCGGCCGGGTGCCCGGCTCGATGCCCGGCACCGCCGCCACGGTATTCGAGGAAGGCCTGGCAATCCCGCCGATCAAGCTTTACGACGCCGGCGTCAAGAACGAGGCCGTCTTCACCATCGTCAAGCGCAACACCCGCGTACCCGACATGCTGGCCGCCGATCTCGATTCGGAGGTGCAGGCCTGCGTCATGGGCGCACGCCGCATGGCCGAACTGTTCGAGCGCTTCGGCGCCGAGACGGTGGAGGCCTGCTTCCAGGCCATCCTCGACAAGTGCCGCGACATCTTCCGCCGCGAACTGCTGCCGAAGATCGCCGACGGCACCTACGCATGGGAAGATTACGTCGAGCACGACGGCATCACCGATCCGAAGCTGCACAAGCTCGCCATCACCATGACCAAGAAGGGCGAGCGCATCACGCTCGACTTCACCGGCACCGATCCGCAGTCGACGGGCCCGATCAACTGGCCGGCCGACTATGCCGGCGGCGCCTTTTTGATCAAGTGGATCGCGCCGATCCTGCGCAATCTCGCCGACACCCCCGAGCGCGCCGCGGAAATCCTGGTCAACGAGGGAGTCTGCGAAGTCTTCGACATCGTGTTCCCGCCCAAGGGTACGCTGATCACGCCGGAATGGCCGGCCGCCACCAATGCGCGGTCCTTCGTGCTGCTGCGCTGCCTCGGCCTGCTCGCCGGCGTGGTGGCGCAGGCGGTCGACGGCCGCATCCCGGCCGATCAGGAAACCATCCGCTACACCGGCTTCTATGGCGTCGGCCCGGACGGCAAGTCGTTCCTGTCGCGCGAGGTTCTCGGCGGCGGCTCCGGCGGGCGCTATTACGCCGACGGCAGCGACGCCATCCACATCGTGCCGGATTCGCGCAACCAGCCGGCCGAATTCACCGAAACCCGTTTCCCGATGCTGGTGGAGAAACTGGCGCTGCGCACCGACTCCGGCGGTGCCGGGATGCGGCGAGGCGGGCTCGGCTATGAAAAACACTACCGCGCGCTGGTCGATTGCCGCACCATCGTCACCGCCGACCGCGTGCGGCTCGGCTGTTATGGCGTCAATGGCGGCAAGCCGGGCACGCCGTTCCTGGTGACCGTCGATGCGGACGGCACGCCGCGCGATCTCGGCGGCCTGGTCGACGGCGAGCCGGTACTGGCCGGGCAGATCGTCCGCGTCGTCACCACCGGCGGCGGCGGCTGGGGCGATCCGCTGGAACGCGAGCCGGAACTGGTGCAGCGTGACGTGCTGGACGGCAGGGTATCGCTCACTGCGGCGCGCGACGATTACGGCATCGTGCTGACCGCCGACACCTTCGCCATCGATACGGCCGCGAGCATCGCCCTGCGCGGGAAGATGCAGGAAGCGCGGCCGAAGCCGGCCGCGATGATCGATCGCGGCGACGGCTACGAAAAGATGATCCGCGGCGAATTCAAGCCGTGGAAGCGAAGCAATTAATCCCGTGAAAGAGGAATAACGTATGGCCATCGAAGTCGCCAAAGTCGAACTGAAAACGGTGCAGGATGCCTCCGGCATGGAGGAATGCATCGCCAAGGGCCAGTTCACCGCCGATCAGGTGATCGCCGTGATCGGCAAGACCGAAGGCAATGGCGGCGTGAACGACTTCACCCGCATCCTGGCCGATCAGGGCTTCCGCCGCGTGCTGATGAAGCACGGTAAGCGCAGCGAGGCCGAGATCCACAACGTCCCGATGGTGTGGTCGGGCGGCTGCGACGGCGTCATCACGCCGCACGCCACCGTGTTCGCGCGCAACGACAAGACCGGCCCGGCCGACAAGGCGCGGCTGGTCATCGGCACCTCGCTCAGCGCCGAACTGCTACCGGAAGATATCGGCCGGCTGGCGATGGTGGAGAAGGTGGCGGCGGCTGTGAAGGCGGCCATGAAGGACGCCGGCATCACCGACCCGAAGGATGTGCACTACGTCCAGACCAAGACGCCGCTGCTGACCATCGACTCGGTGCTTGATGCCGAAAGCCGCGGCCAGCATGTCGCCTGCGAAGTCCACGAGTCGATGGGTGTGTCGAACGGCACCACCGCGCTCGGCATCGCCGTCGCGCTCGGCGAGATCGCCATGCCGAAGGCCGAGGAGATCTGCAAGAACCTCGACCTCTTTTCGTCGGTGGCGTCGTGCTCCTCCGGCGTCGAACTGACGCAGGCGCAGATCGTGCTGCTCGGCAACAAGCCGGGCGCCGGCGGCCGCTACCGCATCGGTCACGCCGTCATGAGGGACGCCCTCGACATCGACGGCATCTACGACTCGATCCGCAGTGCCGGCCTGGAGCTTCCCGAGCGCCCCCGCGCCAGCGACCTCAACGGCAAGGTCGTCAACTGCTTCATGAAATGCGAGGCCGACCGGCGCGGCACGCTGCGCGGACGGCGGCAGATCATGCTCGACGATTCCGACGTGTCCTGGCACCGCCACATCAAGGCGGCGGTCGGCGGGGTGGCGGCGACCGCGATCGGCGACGCGGCGGTGTTCGTGTCGGTCGACGCCATGCACCAGGGCCCGCAGGGCGGCGGACCGGTGATCGCCATTATTGACGCAGGGGAGTGAACCGGGGCGAGACCGGCACGGTGTTTGCTTGCAAATGACCTGAATTCCGGCGGTCGGCCGGATCACGCGTGAAGCATAACAGTTCGTCAAACCAAGGAGTTACTGAAATGGCCCTGTTTGGACGCAATGCCCGCAGAATGCTGGTCGGGGCGCTGGCGGCGCTGGCCGTCTCCGCCCTCCCCGCCGCCGCGCAGGACAAGGTCAAGGTCGGCGTGTTCCCGATCTCGTCGTCGCTGCCTTATTTCGTCGCCATCGACCTCGGCTACTTCAAGGAACTCAACATCGAGCCGGAGACCATCCGGCTGATGGGCGGGCCGCCGAACGTGGCCGCGCTGATGACCAACCAGATCGAGGTCTCGGCGGTGCTGGTGACGCTGGAAGGTCTGAACGCCGCGCTCAAGAAGCCGGGCGTCGCGCAATACATCGCCATGCACAGCCAGAACGTCGAATACAAGATGGAGCAGTTCGTGGTGCGCGAAGGCCTGCTCGACAAGGTCAAGTCGCTGAAGGACTTCAAGGGTCTCAAGCTGCTGTCGGCGCCGGGGCCGGCCAACCTGAACACCGCCAAAGGCATTCTCGCCAAAGCCGGGCTGAAGGAAGGCGACTACACCATCGACCAACTCGACATGGGCCAGCACGTCAACGCCATCAAGGCGGGGACCTTCGACGGCGGCTACACGCTGGAGCCGAGCGCGACCATCATGCAGAACATCGGCGCCGGCAAGACCTTAGAGGCCGGCGTGATCGCCAAGTACGTTCTCGGCGACCCGAAGGCCGACGCCTTTGCGGCCGGTTGCGCATTCTCCGCCGACTTCATCGCCAAGCGTCCGGACGTCGCCAAGCGTTTCGCGCAAGCTTGGGCCAAGGCGATCGACTACATCAACAAGAACCCGAAAGAGGCGCGCAAGCACCTCGCCAAGAACACCATGACGCCCGACAACATCGTCGATACCGTGCCGATGCTGGGCTACATCATGACCAAGGACATGAGCGCCAAGCAGCTCGGCGACCTGCAGAAGTTCGCCGACTTCGGCCACGAGATTGGTGTCGTGCCGGAGAAGATCGACGTCAAGAAGTACCTGCACGCGTTCTGAAACAGCGACTGACGGGGAGTATCCCATGACCGTGGCACAGCACGCCCTGCGACCCGATCCGTCGGGCGTGCCGTCCACGGCGCCGGGGGTCGGCTTCAGCAAGCGCCCGCACGTCACCATCCGCGGGCTGAGCAAACGCTTCGACACCGCGGTCATCTACGACAACTTCGACCTCGACATTCCGCGCGGCGAGCTGATCTCGGTGTTCGGCCCGAACGGCTGCGGCAAGAGCACGCTGATCAACATGATCGCCGGGTTGATCCCGGTGGATGCCGGCGAAATCCTGTTCGATGGCATGCGGCTCGATGAGATCAAGTTCGGCTACGTGTTCCAGAATTACCGCGAGGCGCTGTTTCCCTGGATGCGCGCCTTCGACAACATCGCCTACCCCTTGAAAATGATGAATGTCCCGGCCGCGGAGCGCAAGGCGCGCACCGAGAAGCTGGTGGCGCACCTGGGCGTCAAGATCGACCTCAATCTCTATCCGTACAAGATGTCCGGCGGCCAGCAGCAGCTGGTCTCGATCATGCGCGCGCTGGTAGTCGAGCCGGAAATCCTGTTCCTCGACGAGCCGTTCTCGGCGCTCGACTACGAGATGACGCTGTTCATGCGCGATCAGTTGCAGAAGCTGTTCATGGAGAGCGGTACCACCATGGTGCTGGTGTCGCACGACCTCGAGGAGGCGGTCTATCTCGCCGACCGAGTGCTGCTGTTGTCGCGCCATCCGGCGCGGGTCGCCGACTTCAAGGTCGTCCGCTCGGCCCGCCCGCGCACCGACGCGACGCTGTCCGATGCCGATTTCGTGCAGACCAAGGCGCATTGCCTCGACGTATTCCAGCGTGAGGTACGGCGCGCATGAACACCAAACGACTCGAGGTATTCCTGCCGCTGATCGGCGTCGCCGGTCTGGTGGCGATCTGGTCGGGCGCAACTTTCCTCAAGCTGGTCGATCCCGTGCTGCTGCCATCGCCGGCCTCGACCTTCGACGCCTTCTGGAAGGGGATGGATGGCCGCCTCGGCTTCGACTTCGCCAAGACGGTCTATCGCACCGCGATGGCCACTGTCATCGCCGCGGTGATCGCCATTCCGCTCGGCATCGTGCTTGGTGCGTCGGAGCGGGTCTATCGTTCGCTCGAATTCGTCATCGACTTCTTCCGGTCGACTCCGGCGTCGGCGATGTTTCCGCTGTTCCTGGTGCTGTTCGGCGTCGGCGACGAAACCAAGATTTCGGTGGCCGCCTTCGGCGCCATTCTGGTGATCCTGTTCAACGTCGCCTACGGCGTCATGAACGCGCGCAAGACCCGCCTGCTCGCCGCTAAGGTGATGGGCGCGTCGCGGCTGCGCGTGCTGTTCGACGTGATGCTGCTGGAGTCGCTGCCGCAGACCTTCGTCGGGCTGCGCAACGGCGTGTCGCTGGCGCTGGTCATCATCGTCGTCGCCGAGATGTTCATCGGCTCGCAGGACGGCCTCGGCCACAGCGTATTCGAGGCGCAGCAACTGTTCGACATGCCGCGGATGTATGCAGCGATCTTCGCCGCCGGCGCGCTCGGCTACGGGCTCAATCTGCTGTTCCTGCTGATCGAGCGCCGCTTCGTGCACTGGTCGGGGAAGTAACTCACACACCCTCTCGATTGTCATCGCCGGGCTTGACCCGGCGATCCCGTTCAGGCGGACACTGTACCCGCCTGAGCGAGATGGCCGGGACAAGCCCGGCCATGACAAGCCAAAGGAAAACGAGATGCCTGACGAAACCCTGACCCGGAAATCCGCCGGCGAACTGGCGGCACTGATCGCCGCGCGCGCGGTGACGCCGGTGGAAATTCTCGACGCCCATCTGGCGGCGATCGAGCGGATCAACCCGGCGCTCAACGCCATCGTCACGCTCGATGCGGAGCGGGCGCGGGCCACCGCGGTCGAGGCCGGCGCGGCCGTCATGCGTGGCGACCCGCTCGGGCCGCTGCATGGCCTCCCGGTCGGCATCAAGGACATCACGCTGACCGCCGGCATCCGCACCACCTATGGCTCGCCGCTGTTCAAGGATTTCGTACCGGACGAAGACGCCGAAGTGGTGCGCCGCCTGAAATCGGCCGGCGCTATCATTCTGGCGAAGACCAACACGCCGGAATTCGGCGCCGGCGCCAACACGGTCAATCCGGTGTTCGGCGCCACCCGCAATCCATGGAATCCGGCACTCAGCCCGGCCGGTTCGTCCGGCGGCTCGGCCGTCGCGGTGGCGACCGGCATGCTGCCGCTGGCGCAGGGCACCGACTTCGGCTGCTCGATCCGCATGCCGGCGGCGTTCTGCGGCATTGTCGGCATTCGCCCGACGCCGGGCCTGACGCCGAATTACCCGATGCCGCTGGCCTGGGATCCCGGACAGGTGAACGGCCCGCTGGCGCGCAACGCGACCGACGCCGCGCGCATGCTCGATGCCATGGTCGGCTTCAGCCGCATCTCGCCGATTTCGGTGGCACCGCCGTGGAAAAGCGCACTGGCCGAGGTCGAGGCAACGAAGGACGCCAAGGGCCTGCGCATTGCCTATGTGTCGGACATTGCCGGCATTGGCGTCGACAGCGAAATAGACGCCATCTGCCGCAAGGCGGCGCTGGCGCTGCGCGATGCCGGCGCGACAGTGGATGAGATCGAGTTCGACGCCTCCGAGGGCAAGGTGCCGTATCAGGCCTGGCGCGGGCTCTGGATGGTCGGCCAGCAATTCGCCAACCTCGACCGGCTGGAAGACTTCGGCCCCAATCTCAAAGGCAACGTGAAGGCCGGGCTGAAGGTAACGCCGCTCGACTTCGCCACGGCCGAGAAGACGCGCGCGGCTCTCTTTCTTCGCTTCAAGGACCTGTTCGATCGTTACGACCTGTTGCTGACTCCGGCCTCCCCGGTGAAGCAGTTTCCGGTCGATCAGAATTTTCCGACCGAGGTCAACGGCAAGAAACTCGACAACTACACCGACTGGATCGCCAGTTCGTTCCTGATCACGCTGATGAGCCTGCCGGGCGGCAGCGCGCCCGCCGGATTCGCCAGCGACGGCCTGCCGGTCGGCATGCAGATTGTCGGCGCGCGCTTCGAGGAGCCGAAGATCCTCGGCCTCGCCAAGCTGCTGCACGCGGCGAGCGGCGTCGGCTGGCCACCGGCGCTGTGACTTTACGCTTGCCCCGGACGCGGTGCAGCACGAAGTGATGCGCCGCAGAGCCGGGGCCGTCTCACACAATGACTATGGAACGATCCCGGGTCTGCAACGCACCGCTGACGCGCTGCGCCGCGCCCGGGAAACGCACCCTCACGGCGCGGAGCGCCGTTCCGCCCGCCACAGCATCAGCATCGCCGTGGCAATGAGCACGGCGACGCCGAGCACCAGCAGCGTCGCCAGCGCATTGATCTGCGGCGACACGCCGAGCCGGACGCTGGAAAAGATGACGATCGGCAAGGTCGAGGCGCCGGGCCCGGTGACGAAACTCGCGATCACCACGTCGTCCAGCGACAGCGTGAAGGCGAGCAGCCAGGCGGCGAGCATGGCCGGCGCCAGCAGCGGCAGGGTCACGCGCAGGAACGTCCGCCACGGCGTCGCGCCAAGATCGGCCGCCGCCTCCGCCAGCCGCGGATCGAATTGCGACAGCCGCGCCCGGATCACCACGATCGCGTAAGCCGTGCCGAACGTAATATGCGCCAGCGTGATGGTGGTGGCGCCGCGGCCCGCCGGCCATCCGATCGCTTCGCTGAGCATCACGAACAGCATCAGCAGCGACAGACCGGTCAGCACCTCGGGCAGAATGAGCGGCGCCATCGCCAGCGCCTCGAAAGCGCCGCGCCCGGTAGCCCGCCGGATCCGCTGCATCGCGAAAGCGGCCATGGTGCCGAGCAGCACCGAGGCCGTCGCGCTCACCGCCGCGACCCGCAACGACAGCCACAAGGCGTCGCCGATCTGTGCATTGCGGAACAGTTCGCCATACCAGCGGGTGGAAAATCCGCTCCACACCGCGACCAGCCGGTTGTCGTTGAATGAATAAACCATCAGCACGGCGATCGGCAGATAGAGAAAGGCATAGCCGAAGGCCAGCATGCTGAGCGGAAAAAGCGCGCGACGCGTCATGTCGCGACCTCCGTGCGCCGGGCCAGGCGGTAGATCAGCGCGGCCGGCAGCAGCACCGCCACCAGCAGCAGCATCGCCAGCGCCGCGGCGAGCGGCCAGTCATTGTTGCCGAAGAACTCGTTCCACAGCACCGGGCCGACCATCAGCGTGTGCGAGCCGCCGAGCAGTTCCGGAATGATAACCTCGCCGAGCGCCGGGATGAACACCAGCAGCAGCCCGGCGACGATGCCGGGCATCGACAGCGGCAAAGTGACGCGGAAGAAGGCACGCGCAGGCCTGGCGCCGAGATCGGACGCCGCGTCGAGCAGTGTCCAGTCCATCCGCTCCAGCACCGCATAGATCGGCAGCACCATGAACGGCAGATACGAATAGACGATGCCGAGATGCACGGCGAATTCGGTGTTCAGTAGCGGCAAGGGCTCCGCGATCAGCCCGGCGTCGAGCAGCAGGGAGTTGATGAGGCCGTTGGAGTTCAGCAGGCTCGACCAGGCGTAGACGCGGATCAGGAAAGACGTCCAGAACGGCAGCACCACCAGAATGAGCAGCGGTGTGCGAACGCCCTCACGGACGCGCGCCAGCGCATAGGCCATCGGATAGGCGATCAGCAGCGTGATCAGCGCCGACACCGCGGCGATGCGGATCGAGCCGGCGAAGGCCTGGATGTAGAGCCAGTCGGAAAAGATCAGCGCATAGTTGTCGCCGGACGCATTCAGTTCCGGCAGCAGCCCCTCGCCCGGCACCAGCAGCGGCGTGAACGGCGGCGCGCCGCGCCGCTTCTCGGTGAAGCTGATCGCCAGCACGACGAGCGCCGGCAGCAGCGTAAACAGAAGCATCCAGCCGAGCGGCAGCCCGAGCACGAGTTTGCGGGTCGCGCCCGTCCGGCCGCCGGGGGCGGTCATTGGCTCAACATCCGCGCGACCTTGGGCTCCCACCACAGATGGGCCTCGTCGCCTTGCGCCGGGCGGCCTGCGGCCTCGAATTCAAGCGGCGACAGCCGCACCCGCACAATCTTGCCCGTCGGCAATGTCAATTCGCAGGCATAGGAGTTGCCGAGAAAGGCCAGCGCGCCGACCCGCGCCGCCAGCGCGCTGGATTGTGCCGGCCGCTGCCGTGACAGCCGGATGTGCTCCGGCCGCACCATGACGGTCACCGCGGCCCCGGTGGCGGATTGCCCGTCGCACAGCGCGGGCAGATCGGACCCAGCCTCGCCACTGTCGACCGTGGCAATGCCGGCGGTGATACCGGCGACCGTGCCCGCGAACAGATTGGCGGCGCCGAAGAAGTCCGCGACATAGCGCGAACACGGCGCGTCGTAGAGGTCGCGCGGCTCTCCGATCTGCACCAGTTTGCCGTCGCGCATCAGCGCGATCCGGCTCGCCATGCCGATCGCTTCCTCCTGGTCGTGGGTGACGACGACAAAGGTGATGCCGATCCGCTCGCGCAAGCTGACGAGCTCGGCCTGCGCACGCTCGCGCAGCTTCTTGTCGAGCGCCGCCAAGGGCTCGTCGAGCAGCAGGATTTTCGGCCGCTTCACCAGCGCGCGGGCCAGCGCCACGCGCTGGCGCTGGCCGCCGGAAAGTTGATGCGGTTTGCGCCCGCCGAGCGCGCCCATCTCCAGCAGATCGAGCGTGGCTTGCACGCGGTCGCGGATTTCATCGCGCGGACGGCGCTCTTCCTGCAAGCCGAAGGCGACGTTCTTCTCGACCGTCAGATGCGGAAACAGCGCGTAGGACTGGAACATCATGTTGACCGGCCGCCGATAGGCCGGCCAGCCGGTCATGTCCTCGCCGTCGACCAGGATGTGACCGGAGTCGAGCGTCTCCAGCCCGGCGATGGCGCGCAGCAGCGTGGTCTTGCCGGAGCCGGAGGCGCCGAGCAGGCAGAAGAACTCGCCGCGTCCGATGTCGAGGTCGACGCTATCGAGAGCCGTGGTACCGCCGAACCGCCGCGTGACACCCCGAATGCGGATGATCGGCGGCGCGTCGCCGCCGGTCAGCGGCCGGTCTTGATCCGCGTCCACAATCTGTTCCGGTCCCGCTCATACTTCTGCGCCACCATCGGCACCGTATAGAGTTTAACGGCAGGCGGCGGATAGACAACCGGATCCTCGTTGATCTCCTTGGCGATGTACTGCCGCGACTCCGGCACGGCGTTGGCGTAGCCGACTTCGCTGGTGATCTCGGCGACGATCTTCGGATCGAGCAGGAAGTCAATGAACTTGTGCGCGTTGTCGGGGTTAGGGGCATCAGCCGGGATCGCCATCACGTCGACGTTGAACACCGCGCCTTCCTTGGGCAGGAAGATGCCGATCTCGACGCCCTTCTTGGCTTCGGCGGCGCGCTTGCGCGCCTGGAACAGGTCGCCGGCATAGCCGTGCGCGACGCAGATCGCGCCATTGGCGAGGTCGTTGATGTATTTCGAGGAGTGGAAGTAGCGGTACCCTCCGCGCGCCTTGGTCACCACCTCGCCGGCGGCCTTGAGGTCCGCCTCGCTGGTGCTCTGCGGATCGCGGCCGAGATAGGCGAGCGCCGCGGGGATCACCTCGTCCGGCGTGTCGAGCAAGGTGACGCCGCAGCGTTTCAGCGCCGCCGTATTCTTCGGATCGAAGATCAAGGCCAGGCTGTCGGTCGGCGCCGACGGCAGCGCTTTCGACACCGCCGATTTGACGTAACCGATGCCGGTGCCCGCCATCATGTAGGGCAGCGCATAGGCATTGTCCGGGTCGGCCGGCTTGAGCTGCGCCAGCACCTTGGGATCGACGCCCTTGGCATTCGGGATCTTGGCGAGATCGAGCTTCTGGTAGACGCCGGCTTTGATCTGACGCGCGAGGTACGGCATCGCCGACGGAAACACCACGTCGTAACCCGACTTCTTGACCAGGATCTTGGCTTCCAGCGTGTCGTTGGAATCGTAGACATCGTAATTGACCTTGATGCCGGTGCGCCTGGTGAATTCCTCCAGCGTGGTCGGGGCGATGTAGTCGCTCCAGTTATAGACGTTGAGAACCTTGGATTCCTGCGCCTGCACGGGAAGCGCCGCGAGGGCAAACGACAGCAGCAAAGCGGCGGCGAGAACTTTGCCGCGCTGGGAGGATCGGCGATTGGTCGTGGTGTGCATAGCCCCTGCCCTGTGATGAAAATCGGCGGCAAAACTATACCATCGCTGCGCCGGATTTCACGCGGATCGTGCAGCGGCCCACAAGTGCCTAGGCGCGTCGAACGCCCTTCGCCCGCTTCCAGACCGGCGCCAGCACATAGCCGACCACCGGGATCAATGCCGCCCCGACGGCCAGCCCGACCACCCCGGCGCCGGCGGCCATGACGATCCAGCCGGCCACGGCGCCCACCGCCGGCACGGCCTGCGCGACCACCGCGCCGGCATGGGCGATGGCATGGCCGATCGACGTCAGGCCGTAGACTTCCAGCCCGTGCACAATGATGCCGCCGCCGACCCAGATCATGGCGGCGGTGCCGAGGACGCTCAGGCCGGTGAGAAAATACGGCATGCCGAGCACCAGTCCGCGCCCGAGCGCCCGGCTGGCGCTGCCGAAACCCGACGCATTGCCGTTACTTGCCAGCGCCACGCCGACGTCGTCCGCCTTCACGATCAAGGCGACGGCGCCATAGACCACGACGGTGATGCCGATGCCGACCACCGCCAGCACCAGGGCCTGGGTGTAGATATTCCCGGCCGGCAGCGTCGACAGCGTGATCGCCATGATCTCGGCGGAGAGGATGAAGTCGGTCTTGATGGCGCTGGCGACCTTCTCGTCTTCGAGCGATTTCGCGTTCAAGGCCACCGTCTCGATATTGGCCTCGTGCTCTTGCGCCTTGTGCGGCACCAGCACCTCGTAGACCTTCTCCGCGCCCTCGTAGCAGAGATAGGCGCCACCGATCATCAGCAGCGGGTTGATGAGCCAGGGCGCGAAGGCGCTGAGGGCAAGCGCGGCCGGCAGCAGGAACAGCAGCTTGTTGCGCAGCGACCCCCAGGCGATCTTGCCAATGATCGGCAGTTCGCGCGCGGCGGCAAAGCCGACGACATAGCGCGGCGTGACCGCGGTATCGTCGATGACAATGCCAGCCGCCTTCACACCCGCCCTGGAGGCCTGACCCACTACATCGTCCAGCGACGCGGCCGCGACCTTGGCCAGCGCCGCGACGTCGTCGAGAAGCGCGATCAGTCCGATGCTCACGGGGATACCTTACGGCTCGTCTCTCCAAAGGGAGAGCGCGGCGCGATGATCGCGCCGGAAGATCATACGCCGCGCGAAACGCTCAGGCGATCTTCACGTACTCGAAATCGCCAGGTTTGTTGTCGATGCCGACCTTGGGCGGCGCGATCCAGCTGGCGAACTTGCCCGGCTCGACCACAGGCTGCATCAGCCCGGTGATGAAGTCGCCATCCGCCGACGACGGCAGCCAGTTGTCCTTCTTCTTCTCCCATGCCGCGGCGTCGAGCAACTCGCCGCTCGGGCTGGCCTGGGTGTTGCGGAACTCGCCGATATGGCGGTGGAACGCGACATGCGGCAGCGTCAGCGTGAACTTGATACCGGTCGCCTCGATGATCTTGTTCCAGCGGGCGACGCCCTTGCTGCAGTCGTTGGTGTAGTCGTCGCGCAGCCGCATGTTGAGCGCGGTCAGCGCCGGTTCATCGACGCGCTTGATCTCGCCGCCCACCAGCTTGAGCACCGGATAGGTCGCGTTCTCGAGCTTGTGGTCGTCCTGCAAGCGATGTTCCTGAAAGCGGCCCTTGAGCCCGGCGTTAAACACATTGGCGGCGTTGGTCGAGACCTCGGAGCCGAACAGGTCCAGCGCCAGCGAGTAATGCAGGTTCAGCTTCTTCTGGATGGTCGGCAAATCGATCACGCCGAGTTTGCGCACCGCCTCGATGTTGGACGGATCGTCGATGCCGGCTTTCACCATTGCCTCGCAGGTGCGCTGCACGGTGCGGCCGATGCCGGTCTCGCCGACGAACATGTGGTGAGCTTCTTCCGTCAGCATGAATCGGCAGGTGCGCGACAGCGGATCGAAGCCGGATTGCGCCTGCGCCTCCAACTGCATCTTGCCGTCGCGGTCGACGAAGAACGTGAACATAAAGAACGACAGCCAGTCCGGCGTCGCCTCGTTGAAAGCGCCGAGCATCCGCGGCTGATCGGCGTCGCCGGAGCGGCGCTGCAACAGGCCTTCCGCCTCGTCCCGGCCGTCATTGCCGAAATATTTGTGCAACAGGTAGACCATCGCCCACAGATGGCGGCCTTCCTCGACATTGACCTGGAACAAATTGCGCATGTCGTAGAGCGACGGCGCGGTCTTGCCGAGATGGCGCTGCTGCTCGACCGAGGCCGGTTCGGTATCGCCCTGGATGACGATCATCCGGCGCAGCATGGCGCGGTATTCGCCCGGCACTTCCTGCCAGGCCGGCTCGCCGGCATGAGCGCCGAACGGAATGGTGCGGCCCTCCGCCGCCGGCGCCAGCAGGATGCCCCAGCGGTACTCGGGCATGCGGACATAATCGAACACCGCCCAGCCCTTGGAGTCGACGCTGACCGCGGTGCGGAGATAGACCATTGACTCCTGGAAGCCGTCCGGTCCCATGTCCTTCCACCAGTTGATGTAACCGGGATGCCACTTCTCCAGCGCGCGCTTGACGCGCACGTCGTCGCCGAGGCCGACATTGTTGGGGATCAGGCCGTTGTAATCGACTTGCGCGATGCTCATGGCGTTGTCCTCTCGTCGTTTCCCGGGCGCGTACAACCTCTCTCCGTCATTGCCGGGCTTGACCCGGCAATCCATGAGGTCTTGCCGCGAATGTTTTCATACGCCCGGTGTGTGCCGCGCCTCATCATGGATGCGCGGGTCAAGCCCGCGCATGACGGCTGAGTGTGCTGAACGCATTTTGCGCGCATCACACCCTTTCCTTGTCGAAACTCGCCTTCACGCCGCTGCCGTACAGCTTGAGCGCGCCCTGCTCGCCGACGGCGTTGGGCCGCTGGAATATCCAGTTCTGCCACGCGGTCAGGCGGCCGAAAATTTTAGTTTCCATCGTTTCCGGTCCGGCGAAGCGCAGATTGGCTTCCATGCCGGTCAGCGAATCCGGCGAATGGCTGACGCGCTCTTCGGTCATCACCCGCAACTCGTCGTCCCAGTCGAAGTCTTCATAGCCGAACGTCACCAGGCCGAGGTCGACCGCCGCGTCGCCGTCGAGATTCTGACCGATGCTGGCCCGCGCCTTCTCGACCGAGTCCGGCTCGCCGAGAAAACGGCTTTGCAGCCGCGTCAGCCCGTTGCCCATCGGATAGAGGCCGAAATTGGCTTCGCTCAGGATCATGGCTGCCGGGGCGCGGTTGTCGCCCTCTCGGGTGCCGATCAGCATGAAAGAACGGTCGGCGGCGAAGGCGAGTTCGGCCAAAGTCCCGGCAAAGCACGAGCCCGGTTCGATCAGTGCGAACAGGGTCTTGGCGGTGAGATCGAGGCGCTTGAGCACGCGCTTGAGGTAATGGCGGATCTCGCGCATCAGCCAGTCGCTTTCGCCTTTGATCAGCAAGGCGTCATGATCCAGCACCGCCTGCGCGTCGCCTTCGGTGCGCAGCAGCAGCAGCCCGATCGCCGGCTCGTTCGATCGCAGATGCAGAATGGCGTCTTCCAGTTCGCGCGCCATCGCCAGCGGCCAGAACGCGGCGCCGAGCGCATGCGCCGCTTCGACCGAGGCCGGCGACGGTTCCGATGGCCCGCGCACGGTGAGCGTCGCCACCGCGCGGTCGCGGTCGATCTCGACGCTGACATGGGCATACGACACGCCGCTCTCCGTGAACTCGCGCTGCAACGGCGTCAGCGCGATGCCCTTGGCCGTGGCCGGGCGATCGGAGCGCGTCGCGAGATCGCGGGCCCGAACGGTGACCGCATCGTCCCACTTCGACGGTGGCACCGTCTCGTCGACCAGCCGCCATTCGACCGCCTTGGCGCCGCGAATGCCTTCCTCGGTCGAGCAGAAGAAGTCGGCGCGGTCGCGCCGCACCTTGCGCTTGTCGGTGACGCGGGTGATGCCGCCGGTGCCCGGCAGCACGCCGAGCAGCGGCGTCTCCGGCAACGACACCGTCGAGCGCCGGTCGTCGACCAGCATGATGTAATCGGTCGCCAGCGCCAGTTCGTAGCCGCCGCCGGCGCAACTGCCGTTGACGGCGCACATGTAGATCTGGCGGGAGTTCGCGCTGGCGTCCTCGATGGCGAGCCGGGTCTCGTTGGTGAACTTGCAGAAGTTCACCTTGGCGCCGTGCTTCGACTTGCCGAGCATGCGGATGTTGGCGCCGGCGCAGAATACGTTGTCCTTGCCGGACTTGATGACGACGCAGCGCACTTCCGGGTGTTCGAAGCGCAGCCGCTGCACGGCGTCGTTGAGTTCGATATCGACGGCGAGGTCGTAGGAGTTGAGCTTCAGTTCGTAGTCGCCCGACAGCCCGCCCGCGGGATCGACATCCATGATCAGCGTGGCGACGTCGCCATCGCAGACGATCCGCCAGTGGCGGTAGCGCGACGGCTCGGTCTGGAAGTCGATGGCCTGCATGTATAATGACGGCAGCGTTCACACCGCTGCCCTCCTCCCGCTATGCATTATTTTGCATGAGATTATCATAGCGTCAAACACGAGACAACCGGTGTTGCGCTGCAGCGCGGGCGACGCTACCGGTTGCCTTGCATTATAATGCATGTTAGCTATGGGCATGGCTTTCGCCCGCCCCAAGCCGCCGTCGGATACCGATGCCTATCTGCACCGGCTCGGCGAACGCGTACGGGTGCTGCGTCACCAGCGCGGCATGACGCGCAAGGCGCTGGCGCAGCACGCCAAGGTTTCCGAGCGCTATCTGGCGCAGCTCGAGGGCGGCAAAGGCAACATGTCGATCGTGCTGCTGCGCCGCATCGGCCGCGCCCTCGGCCTGCCGGTGACGCAACTGGTACACGACGGCGTCGAGCCGACGCTCGACCTGGTGCTGCTGTCGCAGTTTCTGGAGCCGCTGTCGCCCGCCGCGCTGGCGGACGCCCGCGACCTGCTGCTGCGCCATTTCAGCGAACCGTCGGAAGCAGCGCAACGCCAGCGCATCGCGCTCATCGGCCTGCGCGGCGGCGGCAAGTCCACCATCGGCACCCTGCTGGCGCAGCGCCTCGGCGTGCCATTCATCGAGCTCGATCGTGAGATCGAGCGGCGCAGCGGCGCCTCGTTGAGCGAAATCTTCGAGATGTTCGGCCAGGAAATGTTTCACCGCGCCGAGCGCGAGGCGCTCGACGACGTGTTGCGCCGCCATCCCCGCTTCGTCCTGGCCACCGGCGGCTCGATCGTCACGGAGCCCGGCACGCTCGAATTGCTGCTGGCGTCGTGCTTCACGGTCTGGGTGCGCGCCGAGCCGGAGGAGCACATGAAGCGCGTGATGGCGCAGGGCGACCTGCGGCCGATGGCCAACAGCACCCGCGCCATGGACGACCTGATCGCCATTCTCAAGAGCCGCGAGCCGCTTTACGCCAAGGCGCCGGCACAGCTCAGCACCACCGGCCGCACGCCGGAACAGAGCGCAATCGAACTGTTGCGCCTGATCGAACTACCCGATAATCGCATGGGGCGCAGGTCGGCGCCTTTGTCAGTGAGGGAGCCGGCCGCGGCCGGAACGGAAGAATGAGTGAGCCTATCAAGACCGATGTGCTGATCATCGGCGCCGGCCCGGTCGGCCTGTTTGCGGTGTTCGAGCTGGGTCTGCTCGACATCAAGACGCATCTGGTCGACATCCTGGACAAGGTCGGCGGGCAATGCGCCGAGCTGTATCCGGAAAAGCCGATCTACGACATTCCGGCGATCCCGCTGATTACCGGCCAGGGCCTGTCCGAGGCCCTGATGCAGCAGATCAAGCCGTTCAATCCGACCTTTCATCTCGGCGAGATGGTGACCACCATCGAGAATATCGGCGATCCGCTGTTTCGCATCACCACAGACCGCGGCAAGGTGTTCGAGGCCAAGGCCGTGGTGATCGCCGCCGGCGGCGGCTCGTTTCAGCCCAAGCGACCGCCGATCAACGGCATCGAGCCCTACGAGAACAAGTCGGTGTTCTACGCCGTGCGCAAGATGGAGACGTTCCGCGACAAGAATTTGCTGATCGTCGGCGGCGGTGACAGTGCACTCGACTGGACGCTCAATCTGCAGCCCATTGCCAAGCGTCTGACGCTGCTGCACCGGCGCGACGATTTCCGCGGCGCGCCCGACAGCGTCAACAAGATGCGGGCGCTGGTCGCGGCGGGCGCGATGGACCTGAGGATCGGCCAGGTCACCGAACTTGAAGGCGCGGATGGGCAACTCACCGCCGCGACCATCAAGGGCGCCGACGGCGCCATGACGCGCGTCGAGACCGACGCCATGCTGCCGTTCTTCGGCCTGACCATGAAGCTCGGGCCGGTGGCGGACTGGGGCTTCGAACTGAAGGACGAACTGATCCCGGTCGACGTGTCGACCTTCGAGACCAGCCGGCCGGGCCTGTTCGCCATTGGCGACATCAACACCTATCCCGGCAAGCTCAAGCTGATCCTGTCCGGTTTCCATGAGGCGGCGCTGATGGCGCAGAAGGCGCATCATTATGTGCATCCGTCGAAGCGGCTGGTGTTCCAGTACACCACCTCGTCGACCAGCCTGCAGAAGAAGCTCGGCGTATCCTAGAGCATGATCCCGAAAAGCCTGTCCCCGACCTGATCGGGGATGGGAACCGGTTTTCGGACAAGATCATGCGCGGCCAAAAGAGAATCAATGCCGAAGATTACCTTCATCGAACATGACGGCGCCGAACACACTGTCGACGCTGAGATCGGCGCGACCGTGATGGAAGCGGCGCTGCGCAACGGCATCTCCAGCATCGTCGCCGAGTGCGGCGGCGGCTGCACTTGCGCAACCTGTCTGGTGCATGTCGACGACGCCTGGAGCCCCGCGGTCGGCCCGCCGTCCGCCGAGGAAGAGGAAATGCTCGATTCCGCCTTCGAAGTGAAACCGACCTCGCGGCTGTCCTGCCAGATCAAGGTGACGGAAGCGCTCGACGGCCTGATCGTGCGCACGCCGTCTTATCAGGGCCGCTGAGGGCGCCTGATCACGCCGCGCGGGTCAGGCCGATTTCCGCCCAGATGTCCGACAGCGACGTGACGAGGTGTTCGATGTCCTCGTCGCTGTGCAGCGGCGACGGCGTGATGCGTAGGCGCTCGGTACCTTTCGCGACCGTCGGGTAGTTGATCGGCTGTACATAGATGCCGTGGCGCGCCATCAGCTGGTCGCTGATCTGCTTGCACAACACCGGGTCGCACACCATCACCGGCACGATATGGCTTGGGTTGGGCAGATGCGGAATGCCGGCCTCGTCCAGCCGCGCCCGCACCCGCGCGACCCGGTTCTGGTGCAGTTCGCGTTCCGCTGCGCTTTCCTTGAGGTGATGAATGCTGGCGATGGCGCCGGCGGCAATGCCGGGCGGCAGCGCCGTGGTGAAGATGAAGCCGGAGGCATAGCTGCGGACGAAGTCGCACATCGCTGCGGAGCCGGCGATGTAACCGCCGATCACGCCGAAGGCCTTGGCCAGCGTGCCCTCGATGATCGAGATGCGATGGCTCAGGCCCTCGCGCTCGGCGATGCCGGCGCCGCGCGGGCCATAGAGGCCTACGGCATGCACTTCGTCGAGATAGGTCAGCGCACCGTGCTTCTCGGCGACGTCGCAGATTTCGGCCATCGGTGCGACATCGCCATCCATCGAGTAGACGGACTCGAAGGCGACCAGCTTCGGCCGTCCGGGCTCGATCAGCGCCAGTTTGCGGTCGAGATCCTCGGGGTCGTTATGGGCGAAGATGACCTTGTCGGCCATGCTGTGGCGGATGCCTTCGATCATCGAGGCATGGTTGCCGGCGTCGGAAAGCACCACGCAGTCCGGCAGTTGCGACGCCAGCGTGCTCAGCGTCGCCCAGTTCGAGACATAGCCCGACGTGAACAGCAGCGCCGATTCCTTGGCGTGCAGGTCGGCCAGCGCCTCCTCGAGGAGCACGTGATAGTGGTTGGTGCCGGCGATGTTGCGGGTGCCGCCGGCGCCCGCGCCGCAGCGGTCGATCGCCAGATGCATGGCCTCGATCACCGCCGGATGCTGACCCATGCCGAGGTAATCGTTGGAGCACCACACCGTAACCTCGGCCTTGCCGCCGCGGGCGCGATGATACGCGGCCTTCGGAAATTCGCCAGCGCTGCGCTCGAGATCGGCGAAGACGCGGTAGCGGCCCTCCTTGCGCAACTGGTCGATCTGGCCACGGAAGAAAGCTTCGTAGTTCATTGGACTCCCCCGACAGAAATTTTTCTTGATGGTTGCGCCCGCACCGAGGCGAGATCGGCGGCCGGCTTGGCCGTTTCGGCTTCCGCCTTTTCGGCCCGCGCCTTGATCTGCGGACCCCAGAGGCCAGCGATCGGCATCGGGATCAGCATAAACAGATGCTCGAGGAGGCCGAGCGCCAGCAGCGAGGCCATCAGGATATAGACAGTGACATCGTAGTCGCTGGCGCCGTCGCTGAAGGCGCGCCCGACGAGCCAGGCCGTGACGGCGGCCGAGCCCAGCGCGGAGACCGGAAACAGCGCATTCATCGGCCGCTGCCGGAAGTAGCTGCGCAGATGCCGCAGCGGCGGCGGCAGCAGTTCGGCGTTCAGCGTCGGCACGCCGAGGAAAAGATTGAGCTTCGAGCTCAGCCGCATCACCCACAGCATAGCGTAGAGCCCGATGGCGAACGTATCCCCGCCACCGGTCGCCGCCACGATGGCGGCAAAACCCGCCACCAGCATCAGTTCATGGTAGATGATGGTCTCGGTCGCATAGCGGACACGCCGCGCACCGGTGCAGCCCGGCGGACACGGCGTCTTGCGCGGCCCGGTGATGTAGCCGGTCAGAAACGTGGTCTCGACAAAGCCCCACACCGCCAGCACGCAGGCGAAGGTCACATAGGCGTCCCGTGCCGTCGCCTGCCCGCCTTGCGCCAGCGCCCACAGCGCGACGATGAGGCAGACCGCAGAGATCGCAACGCTGACGCGGTAGCTGCGCCGCGATAGCCCGACAGCATACAGAATGATTCCCGTGCTGAACCACCACAGCAGCAGCGCGTACAGTGCGGGCAGCGCGATCTGCGACATCGTCGTCCGTTACCAGGCGGGCTGCATGAGAATCTGCCGCGGCAGTTCGTTGCGTTTGACTGGCAGCATGTACAGCTTGAGGAACAGCGCGCCGGCTTCCATCGTCAGCCCGATCCGCTTCATGCGGCCGCGCAGGCCGCCCTGCTTGCGGGCATCGGCGATCGCTTCGCTGATCTCCCACAAACGGTGCAGCCCGGGCTGGAATGCCGGGTTGTCGAGATCGAGCAGCACCGGAAACACCTGCTGCGAAATCTCGTTGGTGATGCGGAATACCTTGAAATCGTAGTCGGTCGGGTCCATGCCGACCGCCTCGTGGAACGCCGGCCGCATATGGTCGCGCACATACATGGTGGCGTAGACCGCGAGCAGGAAGAAGCGGATCCACAGCCGGTTGACGCCAGTCAGCAGCTTCGGATTGGCGCGCATCAGCAGCGCGAAGGCCTCGCCGTGGCGGAACTCGTCGTTGCACCACTTTTCGAAGTACTTGAAGATCGGGTGGAAGCGCTTGTCCGGATGCCGCTCGAGTTGCCGGTAGATCGTGATGTAGCGGGCGTAGCCGATCTTCTCGGACAGGTAGGTCGCATAGAAGATGAACTTCGGCCGGAAGTGGGTGTACTTCTTGGCCTTGGTCAGGAAGCTCAAGTCGACGCCGATGCCGAAATCCTTCAGCGAGTCGTTGATGAAGCCGGCATGGCGCGCCTCATCGCGGCTCATGTAGGTGAACAGCTCCTTGATATCCGGGTTGGTGATCGACTTCTTGATTTCGGCGTAGAGCACGCAGCCGGAAAATTCCGCGGTCAGCGAACTGACCAGGAAGTCGACAAACTCCTGCCGCAGCGCCGGCGGCAGGCTCTCCAGCGTCATCTTGAATTCATCGGTGCGGATGAAGTGGCCCTTGTTGTGATCGGCGCGAAGCTCCTCGATCACGCCTTCCCATTCGCGCCGCACCAGGCTGACGTCGAGCTTGTTCATGGCGTCGAAGTCGGTGGTGTAGAAGCGCGGGCTGAGAACGGTGTCTTCCTGGGCAATGCGCGTTGCCGCATTCGGCGCTGTGCCGCCGCCTTCCATGGGGATCATGATGTCCTCCCGTCGAACCCGACTTCATACAGTTCGGTCAGTTCGAGATAGCCTTCAAGTTTGGCCCGCAGCCGTCCCAGCGCGTTGGCGCGGGTGACGGTGGCGCGACAGTGGAACGTCCGGCGCTCGCCGAACGGAATATTGGTCGGTGCGCCATGCACGGTCACGACATCGCCGGGACCGGCTTCGACGCCCTCAAGCTCGACATGGGCGTGCAGGCTTTCGGCGCTGTGCTCGATCTCGACGGTGCAAGGCACCTCAAAGGTCCGTTCGTTGCGAACATTCATTGCGTACGCTCCGTTACCAGCAGCCGCGCGAACGAGGCCGTGTTCAACGATCCGAAAGCGCCGAGATCGACATGGCTGCCGGTGGTCGGATCGTCGATCGTCAGACGACCGTCGGCCCAGCGGGTCAGACGAAACGGCGGTTCGCGGCCCTCGCCGTGCTGGCGCCGGTCGCGCGCCAGACTGCGCATCACGGTGCGAACGAAGCCGCCGGCACCGGGCGGCAGCTCCTCGTGGACCATGTTCCTCTCAACGTCGAACACGGTAATGCCGCCGTCGGCGCGATCCTCGAACCGAAGATGCAGCATCTGGGCCGGAGCTGAGTCATTCTTGTCGGTAATCGTGCTGCCCGTCAGCCGCGCCGTCAGCGACACGGTGATGGTGAGCGCGATCAAGGCCGCGGCTCCCAGTAGCGCCCCCCGCGGGAACGGTTTGATCTGTTGTTCGCTCATCGGCGTCTCCTCACGCGTTACGCAGCCGCCGGGGCGAGCGGCCCTGGCATGCGCTCCTGGCTTTTCTCTTCGGCGACATGGGCGGCGGCATGATCGGGCTGCGCCGCTTTCAATTCTCTGGCCAGCAGACTGGCGACCCGCGCCCCGTCCGGGACGCAGCGCAGCATCGGTTCCGGATGTTGCAGATGCCACGGCCGGGCATGCGGCCACAGATGCAGATAGGCGATGCGGCCGTCACCGAGCAGCTTGAGTGGAATATCGGCGGTGCCGTCGCGGTGCACCTTTGCCGATGCGGCACCGATCTTGCTGTACGGCAGGTTCAGCGCGACCGGCAGCGCCAGCCCGATGTGCATGACGACGCGGCGGTTGGTGATCGAATAAACCGTGGTCCGGCTGTACAGACACGCCAGCATCGCGACGATGCAAAGTGCTGCAAACGACAGCCCGACCAGCCACACCGTATTGCGCCAGCTTCCCGTGGCGGCAAAGCCGTCTGCCAGGCCCGCCGCCACCCGCCAGATCACCAGCACGCCAAAATACACGGCGATCAGCGGCAGATGCAGCGCCCGCTTCGCCAGCGACCACCAATCGGGCCGTCCCTGCCAGACCAGAACCTCGCCATCCGGCAGACGTTCCGGCATGCCCTTGAGCGGGCCATAGGATGCTTCGATCATATCAGCGGCTCCGAACGCGACGGCAGGGCGTACAGATGACCGCCGCCGTAATAGGCACAGACCTTGTCTTCCTCGAGCAGCGTGATGCGATCCGGGCTCGCCAGCTTCGGCACATCCTTGAACTGGCTCGACAGGATCGACTTCACCAGGATGCGGCGCATGTAGCGTTCGACCCGGCAGAAATTCCACGGCAACATCACCGACCCGCCGTCGACCAGATCGACCTCGAGGTAGCGGATCATGATCTCGGAGCGATCGACCCAGACCTCGCGAACCGTGCCCGCCTTGTTGTGGTCGGCGCCGATGACCGGCATGCCGCGCGGATCGGGATCCTGCCTGGCGATCGAGAAAGTCGTGGCAATGCGCATTGGCACGATCTTGTCGGCGCCATCGACCGTCAGGTCCGGCACATCGGCGCGGTTGGCGTAGGACGCCGGACCGACCGCGTCGATCATCGGATTGCCGGTCGGCTCAAGCGGCGCACCGGGCCAGCGCGCGGTCGGCACCGCCTTCGTGACGGGCGCGTCGATCTTGCCATCGGGCACGCTGACGTTCGGCCCATGCGGCATCAAGAAGGTCTTCGGATCCGGCGGCAGCGGATAGCCGAATCCCTGAATGGTGCCGGCATTGTCCGCGAGTAGCGGATAGCCCTCGCGCTTGTCTTCGCGGCGAAGGTAGAAAATCAAACCGATGAAGAAGATCCAGAACGCGTAAAGCACGACCTGGGCCATATCGATCGAACCGACGATTGCACCTTTTTCCATGACATTGCCTCCATAAGACCTTGTTAGGCGGGAAGTTCGGCAAGGCCGAACCGCGTTTGTTGTTTGGAGCGGGCAACCCGCGACACGCGAATGAGCGGGCCGATAGCAACGAGCGTGGCAAACATGAGAGCAAGTTCGATGTACCAGACGACGCTGTATCCGGATGACGGATGCATCATCGCGGGGCCGAGCGAACCATTGGCGGCCAACGCCGAGACGCCGTCGCGGATGGCGCCGCCCAGCGCAATGGCGACGCCCGCGGCGGTGGCCTGGACCGCGCCCCAACTGCCGACCGCGATGCCGCCGAGGCCCTTGCCCGCCAGCGACATGGCGGCGACCAGCGTGCCGATCGCAAACAGGCCTCCGCCAAACCCGATCAGTGCGGTGCCGATGCTCAGCAGCAACGTTGAATTCAGCGGCGACGAGAAGATGACGGCGGTGAAGGCGACCACGCCGACCAGCGGTCCGTTGGCGGCCAACCGGTAGGGATCGTAGCCGCGGCCCAGGCAGATCGCCGCCAGCGAAAACCCGCCCAACGTGCCGCTGGCCAGCATCGCCGTGAGGAACGTGGTCTGGCTGACGGAAAGCTTCAGGATCTCCCCGCCGTAAGGCTCGAGCAGAATGTCCTGCATGCTGAAGGCCGCCGTGCCGAAGGCGACGACCACGAGCAGGCGCTTCGAACCGGCAGACTGATGCAGCAAGCGCCAGGCGTCGCTGAAGTACATGCCTTTCTGGCCGGTGGTGCGGGACGGGTCGCGGGCTTCCTGCTTCCACAGCGCAATGATGTTCAGCAGCATGGTGACAACGGCAACGCCCTGCACCACCTGGATCAGCTTGATCTGGGTGAAATCGGTGAGCAGCGTGCCGAAGGTGAGCGCGCTGACGACCATGCCGACCAGCAGCATCACGTAGAGGAAGGCGACGACGCGCGGGCGCTGCGCCTCCGGCGCAATGTCGGTCGCCAGCGCCAGGCCGGCGGTCTGCGTTGTGTGCATGCCGGCGCCGACCATCAGAAAGGCGAGCGCGGCCGCGATATGGCCGATGATGACGGGACCGTGCGTATCACCGGACAGGATCAGCAGCGCGAACGGCAGAATGGCAAAGCCGCCGAACTGCAGCATGGTGCCGAGCCAGATATAGGGCACGCGGCGCCAGCCGAGCACAGAGCGGTGGGTGTCGGACTTGAAGCCGATCAAGGCGCGGAACGGCGCGAACACCAGCGGCAGCGACACCATCAAGGCGACGAGCCAGGCCGGCACGCCGAGTTCGACGATCATCACCCGGTTGAGCGTGCCGTTCAGCAGCACGAAGGCCATGCCGACCGACACCTGGAACAGCGACAGCCGCAGCAGCCGGGCCAGCGGCAATTCCTTGCTCGCCGCATCGGCGAACGGCAGGAAGCGCGGCCCGATCCAGATGAACGATTTCACCAAAGCTTTGCTGACGGGGTTCATGGCGCGCGAACCTCGTTGGCCTGCGAGGTGTAGAAGCCCGACGCGATGCGCAGCGTACGGCCGGCGTGCCAGCCGCCCAGCGCCGGCGCCTGCTTCAGCAGCCGCTGCATCGCCGCCTCGGCCACCGGCTGGATCGAGGGCGCCCTTTCGGACCGCGGGAACAAGCGTCCGACGGCATGCATCGCGGCGAGTGCCGGCGTGCGCGGCGCGTAGGTGAAGACAATCGACCGGCCGGTGCGCACGGCGAGCGCCGATACGGCACCGACGCAATCCTCGGCACGATAATGGATCAGCGAGTCCATCGCCACCACATGATCGAAGCGGCCGAGCGCGGGATCGAGCATGTCGCCAACACGGAAATCGATAGACCCCGCGCCGAGGTCGCGCGGCGTGCGCTCGCGCGCCAGTTCGATCAAGCTGGTGGCGACGTCGATGGCGACGACGTCGGCGCCGCGCCGTGCCGCCTCGACCGCCAGAGCCCCGGTGCCGCAGCCGGCGTCGAGCAGCCGGCAGCCGCGCAGATCGTCCGGCAGCCAGGACAGCAAGGTTGCGCGCATGCGGTCGCGGCCGGCGCGCACGGTGGCGCGGATCCGGCTCACCGGTGCATCCGACGTCAGCCGGGCCCAGGCGTCATTCGCCGTGCGGTCGAAGTAGGTTTCGATCTGCCCGCGGCGCTGCTGGTAAGTGGCGGTCTGCATTCAGTCGAACCCCAACAGGTCAAAAATGTCGCGATCCTTCATCGGCTGCGCGTGCACCGGCTCGACGCCGTCCCACAGTTTGGTGGCGAGCTGGATATATTCGTGCTGCACGGCCTCCAGTTCGGCGGTCAGCTCCATCTCGAACAACGTCGACTTCTTCAGCCGGCTGCGGCGAATGACGTCGAGGTCGGGGAAGTGCGCGATCTTGTTCAGGCCGGTGACGTTGTTGTATTTGTCGATCTGGTCGGTACCGGCGCTGCGGTTGACGATCACGCCGCCGAGCCGCACCGCATAATTCTTCGATTTGGCCTGAATGGCCGCGATGATCCGGTTCATGGCGAAGATCGAGTCGAAGTCATTGGCGGCGACGATCAGACCGCGGTCGGAGTGCTGCAGCGGCGAGGCAAACCCGCCACAAACCACGTCACCCAGCACGTCGAAGATGACGACGTCGGTGTCGTCGAGCAGCCGGTGCTCCTTCAAGAGCTTGACGGTCTGGCCGACGACGTAGCCGCCGCAGCCGGTGCCGGCCGGCGGCCCGCCTGCCTCGACGCACATCACGCCGTTATAGCCTTCGAACACGAAGTCCTCGGCGCGCAACTCCTCGGTATGGAAATTGACGGTCTCCAGCACGTCGATGACGGTCGGCACCAGCCGCTTGGTCAGCGTGAAGGTGGAATCGTGCTTCGGGTCGCAGCCGATCTGCAGCACGCGCTTGCCGATCTTGGAGAAGGCGACCGACAGGTTGGACGAGGTCGTGCTCTTGCCGATGCCGCCCTTGCCGTAGACCGAGAACACCTTGGCCTTGCCGATGGTGAGGTTCGGATCTAGCGCAACCTGGACGCTGCCGTCGCCATCGGGACGT
Organism: Pseudolabrys sp.; assembly: GCA_030684935.1. Classification (GTDB taxonomy): domain Bacteria; phylum Pseudomonadota; class Alphaproteobacteria; order Rhizobiales; family Xanthobacteraceae; genus Pseudolabrys. Next base: position 64,948 of record JAUXXH010000058.1, read on the forward strand.
TTGGCCTGTTCACGCGCCACGGAGGGGTTGGTGTAGACGTTCATGCGGCAACTCCCTGACCGATCGCAGGCTCGATGCCCTCGATGCGGTCTTCCAGTTCCTCGCCGGCGCGGCGCAGGGCTTCGAGCGTGGTGCTGTCGGGCTTCCAGTACTGGCGGCGGTGCGCCTCGATCAGGCGGTTCGCCATTTTCGCCGAGGCGACCGGATTGAGCGTCGCCAGCCGGTTGCGCATCTCGTCGTCGAGCACAAAGGTCTGCGTCAGCTGCTTGTAGACCCAAGGCGCCACCTGCCCGGTGGTGGCCGACCAGCCCATGGTGTTGGTGACGTGCTCCTCGATCTGGCGCACGCCTTCGTAGCCGTGCTTCAGCATGCCCTCGTACCATTTCGGATTGAGCATGCGGGTGCGGGTCTCGAGCGCCACCTGCTCGCCCAGCGTCCGCACCTTGCCTTCGCCGCGGGTCTGGTCGCCGATATAGACCGGCGCGTCGACGCCGCCTTTGGCGCGGCGCACGGCGCGGCTGATGCCGCCGAGCGTGTCGAAATAGTGGTCGATGGTGGTGACCCCCAACTCGACCGAGTCGAGGTTCTGGTAGGTCAGTTGAACATCGGCGAGCACGCTGGCGAGCAAGGCCGTCTGCTGCACCGGCATGCCGTTGCGGCCATAGGCGAAGCCCTTGCGGCGCGTATAGGTCTCGGCCAGTTCGTCCTCGTCCTGCCAGCGGCCATTTTCGACCAGATGGTTGACGTTCGAGCCGTAGGTGCCATCGGCATTGCCGAAGATGCGCAGGGCCGCGGTTTCCAGATCGCAATTGTGCGCCTGCTGGTAAGCCAGCGCGTGCTTGCGCACGAAGTTCTGCGTCACCGGCTCGTCGGCCGCAGCCGCGAGATAGCAGGCTTCGGCGAGCAGCTTGACCTGCAGCGGCAGCAGATCGCGGAAGATGCCCGACAGCGTGATGATCACGTCGACGCGCGGGCGGTTCATCTCGGCGAGCGGGATCAGTTCGGCGCCGGCCAGCCGACCGTAGCTGTCGAAGCGCGGGCGTGTTCCCAGCAGCGCCAGCGCCTGCGCGATCGGGCCGCCCTCGCTCTTGAGGTTGTCAGTGCCCCACAGCACCAGCGCCACCGACTCCGGCAAGTCATGACCGTCGTTCATGTGCCGCTGCAACAGGCGTTCGGCCTGCTTGGCGCCGTCGTTCACGGCATAGACGCTCGGGATGCGGAACGGATCGAAGCCGTGCAGGTTGCGGCCGGTCGGCAGGATCGCCGGCGTCCGCAGCAGATCGCCGCCCGGTGCCGGGCGAATGAACCGGCCATCCAGCGCGCGCAGCAGCGCCGGCAATTCATGATCTTCAGCCAGCAATTTGTCGGTCGCGGCCAGGTCGGCAAACAGAGCCAGTTCGGCGGCGTCGCCGGCCGCCGGGCTTTCACCGGCCACCAGCTGTTCGATCTTTGCCCGCGTGGGTTTGGCGCCATGGCCGGCGTCGGCGCTAGCGATCAGCATGTCGACGCGCTCTTCGGCGCTGAGCGGCTCGCCGACAACGTGAAGCCCGTGCGGGATCAGGGTGTATTCGAGCTCCAGTACCTCGGCGGCCAGCGTGGCGATCCGGGTGTCGCGCTCGGCTTCGGTCCAGACCGGCTCCGCTAAGGCCAGATCGATGGCCGACGCCTGCGTCTGCACCAGGCTCGCAAGATCGGCGCGTTCAGCTTCGGCATCCGGCTCGAGGCCGCGCCAGCGCTCGATCGACGCCTTGAGCTCGACCAGGCTGCGGTAGAGCCCGGCATGCGCGACCGGCGGCGTCAGGTAGCTGATCAGCGTCGCCGCCGAGCGGCGCTTGGCGATTGTACCCTCCGACGGGTTGTTTGACGCATAGAGATAGATGTTCGGCAGTTGGCCGATCATGCGGTCCGGCCAGCAGGCGCCGGACATGCCGGTCTGTTTGCCGGGCATGAACTCCAGCGCGCCGTGCGTGCCGAAGTGCAGCAGCGCGTCGGCGCCGAAGTCCTCGCGCAGCCAGCGGTAGAAGGCCGAGAAGGCATGCGTCGGCGCGAAGCCCTTCTCGAACAGCAGCCGCATCGGGTCGCCTTCGTAGCCGAAGGACGGCTGGATGCCGACGAACACATTGCCGAACCGCTCGCCGAGCACAAAGATCGTGCTGCCGTCGCTTTGCTGGCGGCCCGGCGCCGGACCCCATTGCGCCTCGATCTCCTTCAGCCAGGTCTCGCGGCGCACGTGGTCGTTGGCCGGGATGCGGGCATGGACATTGGCGTCGGCGCCGAAACGTTGCGCATTGCCGCCAAGCAGTCGCTCGCGCACGGCATCACCATTTTCGGGCACATCGACGTCGTAGCCGTCGCGCTTCATCGCCGCGAGCGTGCGATGCAGCGACTCGAACACGGAAAGATAGGCCGCGGTACCGGCATTGCCGGAGTTCGGCGGGAAATTGAACAGCACGATACCGACCTTGCGCGCGGCGCGGGCGCTGCGGCGCAGCGCGATCAGCTTGTCTGCGCGCGCCGCCAGCATCGCGGCCCGGTCGGCGCAGACATGCATGTCGGCGCCATCGCTGGAGGATTCGAACACGCAGCCGTGGTGGCAACCGGTACAGGCGGCGCCATTGGCATCGGAACGGCCGCCGAAGATCATCGGGCCGGTCGAGCCGTCGAGTTCGGGGATCGCCACCATGATCGCGCTTTCGACCGGCATCAGGCCACGGTTCGACGCGCCCCACTGCTCCAGCGTCTGGAATTCGATCGGATGCGCGGCGAGATAGGGCACATCGAGCGCCGCCAGCATCTCCTCGGCCGCACGCGCGTCGTTATAGGCGGGGCCGCCGACCAGCGAGAAGCCGGTGAGCGACACAACCGCATCGACCGACGCGCGGCCGTCTTTCATGAAGTACTTTTCGACGGCCGGGCGTGCGTCGAGGCCGCTGGCGAAGGCCGGGATCACGCGCAGGCCGCGTGCTTCGAAAGCGGCAATGACGCCGTCATAGTGCTTGGAATTTCCGGCCAGCAGATAGGACCGCATGATCAGGACGCCGACGGTGCCGCTCTCGGCCACGCCGCCCTTCAACACAGGCCCCGGCAAACGTTCGGCCTGGTCGACGATGCGTTCTTTCAGCCGCGGGTGATAGACGCCGACATCGGGATAATCGATCGGCGGCTTGCTCTTGACCGTTGAGCGCAGACCCCGGCGCGGGCCGTCGGCATAGCGCTCGACCAGCAGCCGCACCATGTTGGCGATGTTGCCGTCCGAACAGCCGAGCCAGTATTGCAGTGTCAGGAAATAGGCGCGCACGTCCTGCGCCGTGCCGGGAATGAAGCGGAGCATGCGCGGCAGCTGCCGCAGCATCTTCATCTGCCCCTGCCCGCTCGACTGGGTTGACTTGCCGCTCGAGCCGCGCAGCCGCTTCAACAGCGAGACGATGCCGCTCGACTCGCCGGCCATGTTGAACTTACCGGCCCGCGTCAGCTTCACGATTTCGCCGGCCGACAGGCAGCACACCATGGCGTCGCATTGCTCGCGGCGCGCCAGCAATGCCGGCCGCACCGCGCGGATGTGATCGTCGAGGAACAGCATGGTGCCGATGACGATGTCGCCGCCGGCAATGTCGGCCTTGCAGCGCGCCAGCGCGACGTCGTCGGTTCCCCATTTGTCGGCGCCGTGGACTTTCAGTTCGAGGCCCGGGAGTTCCTTGCGCAACGTTTCTTCGGCACGCGCCGCAGCACCAGCCAGATGGCTGTCCATGGTGACGATGACGACGCGGATCGGCGTCGGATCAGCGGCCGTAGTGCGCTTTAGCATCGTACAGTGTCTCGACGGTGATCAGCGGAAGACCCTTGGTTTGCGCAAACATTTCGGTGTTGCGGCGCGCCTTGCCGCGGACGAAGAACGGAATTTTCTTGAGTTCGGTCTCGGCGTCGCGGTGCCAGACGATCGATTCCGGCGTCGCGGGTTTGACCGTGATGGCCTCCGCCACGGCGGCCGGCTTTTGCGCCGTCTTGCCCAGATGCGACGGGCCGGCCTCGTCGTGGAATTCATGGTCGTCGCGGAACATCGCCAGCAGATGCTCCTCGAGGCCCATCATCAGCGGATGGACCCAGGTGTCGAAGATCACGTTGGCGCCTTCGAAGCCCATTTGCGGCGAATAGCGCGCCGGGAAATCCTGCACGTGCACCGGCGCCGAGATGACCGCACAGGGCACGCCCAGCCGCTTGGCGATATGGCGCTCCATCTGGGTGCCGAGCACCAGTTCGGGATGCAGCTCGGCAATGCGCGCTTCGACTTCGAGGTAATCGTCGGTGACCAGCGCCTCGACGCCGTATTTTGCGGCGGCTTCCCGGATCTCACGGGCCATCTCGCGGCTGTAGGTACCGAGCCCGACCACGGTAAAGCCGAGTTCGTCGGCGGCGATGCGGGCCGCGGCCAGCGCATGCGTGCCGTCGCCGAAAATGAACACGCGCTTGGCGGTCAGATAGGTCGAGTCGACCGAGCGCGAATACCACGGCAGCCGCGACCCTTCGGCGGACAGCAGCGGCCCGGGATCGACGCCGGCCAGCGCCGCAACTTCCTTGACGAATTCAACGGTCGCCGACACGCCGATCGGCACGGTTTTGGTTGAAGGCTGGCCGAAGGTGCGCTGCAGCCACTGCGCGGCCGGGCCCGCAATCTCGGGATACATCACGACATTGAAATCGGCCTCGCCGAGGCGGGTGATGTCGGACGGCGTCGCGCCGAGCGGCGCAACCACATTCACGTCAATGCCGAGCCGCTCCAGCAGCCGGCGGATTTCGGTGACATCGTCGCGATGGCGGAAGCCGAGCGCCGTGGCGCCGAGGAGATTGCAACGCGGCCGCGCGCCCGCCGCCCGCTCGCGCTTCGCGCCGGCTGAAGCCGCCGGACCGGCCAGCGTCCGGACGATCTGATAGAACGTCTCGGCCGCGCCCCAGTTCTCTTTCTTCTGATAGGCCGGCAGTTCCAGCGGGATCACCGGCACCGGCAGACCGAGCGCCTGCGTCAGGCCGCCGGGATCGTCCTGGATCAGTTCGGCCGTGCAGGACGCGCCGACAATCATGGCCTGCGGCTTGAAGCGCTCGTAGGCGTCGCGCGCAGCGTCCTTGAACAGGTTGGCGGTGTCGCCGCCGAGGTCACGCGCCTGAAATGTGGTGTAGGTCACGGGCGGGCGCTTGCCGTTGCGCTCAATCATCGTGAACAGCAGGTCGGCATAGGTGTCGCCCTGCGGCGCATGCAGAACATAGTGCATGCCCTCCATTGCCGTCGCGATGCGCATCGCGCCGACATGGGGAGGAGCCTCATAGGTCCATACGGTGAGCTGCATGTCAGGCCACCTTCAGCCTGGCGCGCCGGTTGAGCGGGCGCGCGAACAATTCGGCCAGATCGGCGGCCTGCTCATAGCCTTGGGTCGGCGTGAACATCAGCTCGATCGACCATTTTGTGGTCAGCCCTTCCGCCTCCAGCGGGTTGGCGAGACCGAGGCCGCACACCACCAGATCCGGCTGTTGCAACCGGCAGCGATCGAGTTGCCGGTCGACATCCTGGCCTTCGCTGAGCAAGGTGCCGGCCGGCAGCAGATCGAGTTCGTGCGCGAGATGGGTCTGGTGCAGATAGGGCGTGCCGACCTCGACCAGTTCCATGTCGAGTTCGCGGGCCAGGAAGCGCGCCAGCGGCACTTCGAGCTGCGAGTCGGGGAAGAAGAACACGCGCCTGCCCGAAAGCGTCGCGGAATGGCGCTTGATCGCCTGACGCGCGCGGAAGATGGACGGTTGCGTGACCTTGTCGAACAGCGCGTCATCCACACCGAAGGCCTGTGCTGCGGCTTTCAGCCACAGCGTGGTGCCTTCGACACCCAGCGGGAACGGCGCCGGCAGATAGCGGGCGCCGCGCTCTTCAAGCGCGCGGGCGGTGTCGTTCAGAAACGGCTGCGCCAGCAGGAAAACCGTGTTGGGTCCGACCGGCGGCAGATCGTTGGCGCGGCGTGGCGGCAGGAAATGCACCGGACCGATGCCGAGTGCCGCGAAGGTCCGCAGCCATTGGTCTTCAACGATGTCGGCCAGCGCGCCCGCGATCAGCAGAGATGGCGGCGCATTCGCAGGTGCCGCCGGCAGCGTCGGGATCAGCGCCGCCAGGCAGGCGTCTTCGCCTTGTGTGAACGTCGTCTCGATGCCGCTGCCGGAGTAGTTCAGCACTCGCACGCGCGGCATATGGGCCTGGGACAGCCGCAGCGCGGCGCGCGACAGATCGAGCTTGATCACCTCGGACGGACAGGAGCCGACCAGGAACAACAGCTTGATATCGGGCCGCCGCTCCAGCAGACGCGCCACCACGCGATCGAGTTCATCGTTGGCGTCGTTCATGCCCGCCAGATCGCGCTCGTCGAGGATCGCGGTGGCAAAGCGCGGTTCGGCAAAGATCATGACGCCGGCCGCCGACTGGATCAGATGCGCGCAGGTGCGCGAGCCGACCACCAGAAAGAACGCATCCTGGATCTTGCGGTGCAGCCAGATGATGCCGGTCAGACCGCAGAAGACTTCGCGCTGGCCACGCTCCCGCAGCACCGGCGCAGAGCCGCATCCAATCGCAGTCTCGCTGATGTCGGGACGGATGTTCACGGCACCGACCCCACCATTTCAGAGGTGCCGTCGGGCTGATCGCGGCGGTCAAGCCGGGCCGCGCGCAATTTGAGCAGAAACTGCGTGGCGTTGATGACGTAGGTCGCGTAAGCGGCCAGCGCCAGATAGAGCAATTGCTGCGGGGCCAAGGCATCGGTCGCGAGCGCCGCGAGATAGGCCGTGTGCAGCGCCAGCACCAGCATGCTGAACACGTCTTCCCAGAAGAAGGCCGGGGCGAACAGGTAGCGCCCGAACACCACCTTCTCCCAGATGCAGCCGGTGATCATGATGGCGTAAAGCGCCAGCGTCTTGATGACGATGGACGCCGTGGCGAGCGCATAGCCTTCGCCGGTCATCAGGGTGCGGATGACCAGAACAAGACTGACGATGAAGATGACAAACTGAACCGGCGCCAGAATGCCCTGCACCAGGGTCCACGGCGTCGCGTCGCGGCGCCGGCGCTCCTCGGCGGAGTAGAGCGGGACATGCGAACCGCCGCGACGAGAAAAGTTATCACCGCTGATGTAAGGTGATCTTGACAAGTTTTCGAGGGTGGAATCCCATACCGGTATGGGGCGACGGCTCTCGTGCAATGCCGGGCTTTCAAGGCCGACAGGGGCCTTCGAAGTGAGCATTTTCCGGTATTCCATCGCGGTCTCCCCCGCGCACCCGCCGGCAAGGCTGGCCAGACAAGGAAAAGCTAACCGCCTTCCCAAGAAGTGTCAACAAAACGATACGTAAACAAAACTTGACGTTTTCTTCTTGGGGAGTTTCAATGGGGAGAGACACAAATGGCGATAGCCGATCTGAGATTTCCGATTATGGCGGATATTTCATACGACACGGGCATGCGGCAGGATCGCGATTTCGCGCACAGGTCGACGGCGTCCCGATCCCCAAAGGCCGAAAGACGGAAGGCGGCGCTGCAGCAGGCCATTGAATTCGACATCGTGCCGCAGCTGTTGATGGCGCATCAGGCGCCCAAGGCCTTCCGGAAGGCAGTATCGGCGCCGCCCGCTCTCGAGGCAGTCAGCCTGCTGGCCGGCTTCGTTCTCAGCCGGAACAGCGACGCCGCCTCCGACCACGTTCATCACATGCTCGAGAGTGGAATCGGGCTGGAAGCGATATTCCTGGAGCATATCGACCCGGCCGCGGCCTACCTCAAGCAGTTGTGGATAAATGACGAGCGGGACTTCGCCGACGTCACGCTGGGATTGTGGCGGTTGCAGCATTTGCTGCGCGAGTTCAGCCTGGATTTTCGCGCCACCGCGCAGCCATCAAACGGGCAGCGCGCCTTGCTGAGCCTGGTGCCGGGCGAAACGCATGAATTACCTTACCTCATGTTCAAGCTGGTTCTCTCCGGAGAATTCTTCCGGCACGACGGCTGGGATATCTGGATCGAGCCGAACAGCGCCCGCAACGATCTGATGTCGCAGGTCGGCCATGAGTGGTTCGACACCGTCGAGTTTCTGGTCAACAGCGAAAAGCGGCTCGACCTTCTGGCCTCTCGCATCCGAACGATCCGTAACGACTCCCTGAACCGATCGGTTTGTATCGCCCTCGCCGGGCCGGCTGTTCAACGCCGTCCCGAACTCGTTTCATTTCTGGGGGGCGACGTGATGGCGGTCCGTCCAGGCGACCCGCACACACCGGCACTTTACGTGAGCGATGCGTCCAAACGCCGCAACGGATGAAGACGGCGAGGACGAAGGCAATGACTGCGAGGGCGGCGATGGCTTGGGAGCGGGTTCGTATGGTGGAGAATAGAGGCGCCCGTGACGTTTATGGCGGCAAAGGACTCGCTCGGCAGTCTCGCGACCGAAACAACGGCGAAAATCATCGCCGCCGCGGCAGATATTGCGCTCGTTGTCGACGGTAGCGAAGTGATCCTGGACACGACCTTCTCGCGTCCGGGATTGAAATCGGACCTTGCGAACGCCGCCGATTGGTCGGGGCGCACCTGGACCGAAACCGTCACCGAAGAAAGTCGTCCAAAAGTCAAAATGCTGCTTGAGGCGGCCGCGACCGAAGCGCCGGCCAAATGGCGCAATTTGTCCCATCCCGCCACGGCCGGCGGCGAAATCCCGCTGCTGTACACCGCCGTGCGGCTCAGGAAAGACCGCTATCTCGCCATCGGCCGCGATATGCGGGCGTTGGCCGACCTGCAGCACCGTCTGGTGGAAGCGCAAACCTCGATGGAGCGCGACTACTCCCGCCTGCGGCACGCCGAAACACGCTATCGCGTGCTGTTTCATACGACGTCGGAGCCTGTGCTGATTGTCGATGCGGTCAGCGAGACCGTCGTCGAGGCCAATCCGGCAGCGACGCAATTGTTCGGTGTGCCGGCCGGCCGCCTGCTCAGCCGGAATTTTCCCTCGGCGCTCGAACCCGCCAGCGTCCATGCTCTGAAATCGCTCGCTGGCGCCATTCGCAACGGCCAGACTGTCGACGACATCCGGTTGCGGCTGGCCGGAAGCACGGACGACCTTGTCGCCGCCGTTGTGCCGTTCCGGCAGACCGCCGGCATGTTGTTTCTGCTGCGGTTTATCCAGCCCGGCGGCGATACGGCGGGCGCGCGGACATCGCTGGCGAACCTGAAGCTGCTCGCGTTCATGCGGCGGTCGCCGGATGGATACGTCGTGGTCGATCAGTCCGGCCGCATTCAGGTGGCCAATGCCGCCTTTGTCCAGATGGCTCAACTCGTGAGCGAGGACCAGGCGCACGGCGAAATGATCGATCGCTGGCTCGGCCGGTCCGGCGTCGACATGAGCGTGATGATCGCCAACCTGCGGCATCACGAAACCGTCACGCTGTTCGCCACCATCATGCGCGGGGAATATGGCGCATCGACCGATGTCGAGGTGTCGGGATTCAGCCTGATCGGCGAACAGCCGAGCTTCGGACTGGCCGTTCGCAACGTCGGGCGCCGGCTTGGCGAGGCGGCGCAGGGGCCGCACCCGGTGCCCAGGACAGTCGAGCAGTTGAAGGAATTGATCGGCCGCGTCTCGCTCAAGGAGATGGTGCGCGAGTCGACCGACATGATCGAGAAATTGTGCATCGAAGCCGCGCTCGAGCTGACCGGCGACAACCGGGCATCGGCGGCGGAAATGCTCGGGCTCAGCCGGCAAAGTCTTTACGTGAAATTGCGGCGCTACGGCATGGCGGACGATATCGCCGGCGCGGAAAGGGAAAGTTCATGAGTCTTGTTCTGTCGCGTCCGGCGCCGTCCGCGGTCCTTGAGCTACTGAAACCGATCACCTGGTTTCCGCCGATGTGGGCCTATGGCTGCGGCCTGGTCTCGGCCGGCGTCGCGCTGCAGGGCCGCTGGCACCTGGTGATCGCCGGCGTGCTGCTGTGCGGACCGCTGGTGTGCGGCACATCGCAAGCCGTCAACGACTGGTACGATCGCCACGTCGACGCCATCAACGAACCGCACCGCCCGATTCCGTCCGGCCGCATGCCGGGACGATGGGGCCTTTATGTCGCGATCATCTGGACGCTGGTTTCGCTCGCGGTCGCCACGCTGCTCGGTGTCTGGGGTTTTGTCGCGACACTGGTCGGGCTGGCGCTGGCCTGGGCCTATAGCGCGCCGCCGATCCGGCTCAAGCGCAACGGCTGGTGGGGCAATTCGGCGGTCGCTGCCTGCTACGAAGGCCTGCCGTGGTTTACCGGCGCCGCGGTGCTGATCGGCGGCCTGCCGGACTGGCGCATCATCACGCTGGCGGTGCTCTACAGCGTCGGCTGCCACGGCATCATGACGCTGAACGATTTCAAGTCGATCGAAGGCGACACCCGCATGGGCATCGGCTCGCTGCCGGTGCAGCTTGGTCCCAAGCTCGCCGCGCAACTGGCCTGCGTTGTGATGGCGGTGCCGCAGCTCGTCGTGATTTTCCTGCTGGCGGCATGGGACCGGCCGTTTCACGCCGCAACCATCGCCGTGTTCCTGCTGATTCAATACTACCTGATGCTGGTACTGCTCAAAGCGCCGCGCGAGAACGCCGCCTGGTATAACGGCACGGGGATCACGCTCTACGTACTCGGCATGCTGGTCAGCGCCTTCGCCGTGCAAACGCTGGTGGCGGGTGCATCATGACGCCCGCCCCGCTCGGATGGCTCGGCATCGTCCGGCTCGGCCTGGTGCAGACGTCGCTGGGCGCCATTGTGGTGCTGACGACGTCGACGCTCAATCGGGTGATGGTGGTCGAGATCGCGCTGCCGGCGATTATTCCGGGCATCCTGATCGCGGTGCATTACGGCATGCAGATCTTCCGGCCGCGCCTCGGATTCGGTTCGGACGTGGGCGGGCGGCGCACGCCCTGGATCGTCGGCGGCATGGCGGTGCTGGCACTGGGCGGCGCGCTGGCCGCCGTGGCGACGGCGCTGATGATGCAGCAACCGGCCTTCGGCGTCGCACTGGCCGTCGTCGCATTCCTGATGATCGGCCTCGGCGTCGGCGCCGCCGGGACGACGCTGCTGGTGCTGCTGGCGCAGCGCACCGATGAGCGAAGACGGCCGGCAGCCGCGACTGTCGTCTGGGTGATGATGATCGCCGGCTTTATTGTCACGTCGGCGGTGGCCGGGCACCTGCTCGACCCGTTCTCGCCGACCCGCCTGGTGCTGGTCGCCTCTGGCGTCTCGGTGCTGGCCTTCATCGTGTCGCTGGTTGCGGTGTGGAACGTCGAGGGCCATCCGCAACGGCGCCCGATCGCCGTCCCGGCGCCGCCGCAGCCATCGTTTAGCGCCGCATTTACGGAGGTTTGGCGCGAGCCGCAGAGCCGGCGCTTTGCCATCTTCATTTTCGTGTCGATGATCGCGTTCAGTGCGCAGGACCTGATCCTCGAGCCGTTCGCCGGCATCGTCTTCGCGTACACGCCCGGTGAATCGACCAAATTGTCGGGCGTTCAGAATGCCGGCGTGCTAGTCGGCATGGTGATGGTGGCGCTGGCCGGCACCGCCTTCCGCGGCAAGCCGCTCGGCTCTCTGAAAGCCTGGACCGTCGCCGGCTGCTGTGCATCCGCCGTTGCGCTGGCGGGGATCGGCATGGCCGGTCTGGTGGGACCGGCCTGGCCGTTGCGGGCGTCGGTGTTCGCGCTCGGCGTCACCAACGGCGCCTATGCCGTCGCCGCCATCGGCTCGATGATGAAAATGGTCGGTGAAGGCGCGAAGTCACGCGAGGGCGTCCGCATGGGCCTGTGGGGCGCGGCGCAAGCGCTGGCCTTCGGTCTTGGCGGGCTGCTCGGCACGCTGGCCAGCGACATTGCCCGCCTGCTGCTGGGCAATCCGGCTCTGGCCTATTCCACCGTCTTCTTCGCCGAAGCGCTGTTGTTCCTCGTCGCTGCCGCGCTGGCGGCGAAGCTGCAGTCGACCGGGACTCGTCAGCGCGCTTTCACCCAACCGGCCAGTCAGGGATGAACATCATGCTCGAACCTGAAACATTCGATGTCGTGGTGGTCGGCGGCGGCCCGGCCGGCGCAACGGCGGCCGAACATCTGGCGCGGCAGGGCCGCTCGGTGCTGCTGCTGGACCGCGCCGGCCGCATCAAGCCGTGCGGCGGCGCCATTCCGCCGCGGCTGATCCGCGACTTCGCCATTCCCGACGACATCATCGTCGCCAAGATCACCTCCGCGCGCATGATTTCGCCGACGGCGCGTGAGGTCGACATGCCGATCGACGGCGGCTTTGTCGGTATGGTGGACCGCGAGGTTTTCGACGAGTGGCTACGCGAGCGTGCCGCGCGCCAGGGCGCCGTCCGCCGCAACGCCACATTCGAGCGGCTGGAGCGCGGCAGCGACGGCGTGGCGCGGATCCACTACCGCAGCAAAGCCGCCGACGGCCCGCTCGAAACCGTGCGCGCGCGCGCGATCATAGGTGCGGACGGCGCCCTGTCGGCCGTCGCCCGCCAGGCCATGCCCGACCTCGACCGCCCGCCTTACGTTTTCGCCTATCATGAAATCATCCGTGCGCCGCAGGGACAGTCGAAGGCTTTCGACGGCACGCGGTGCGACGTGATCTATCGCGGCGAATTGTCGCCCGACTTCTATGGCTGGATATTTCCCCACGGCGACACCGCCAGCGTCGGCACCGGCAGCGCGCACAAGGGCTTCTCGCTGCGCGATGCGGTCGGATCGTTGCGCGACAGCGCCGGGCTCGGCGAGGTCGAGACCATCCGCCGCGAAGGCGCACCGATTCCGCTGCATCCGCTATCCCGCTGGGACAACGGCATCGATGTGGTGCTGGCCGGCGATGCCGCCGGCGTGGTGGCGCCGGCCTCGGGCGAAGGCATCTACTACGCCATGGCCGGCGGCCAATTCGCCGCCGAGGCGGCCGAGGCGTTTCTCGCCACCGGCAACGCCAACGCGCTGCGGCAGGCGCGCCGGAAATTCATGCGGGCCCACGGCACCGTGTTCCGCGTGCTGCGGATGATGCAGTGGTTCTGGTACGCCAGCGACAAGCGGCGCGAACGCTTCGTCAGCATCTGCCGCGACAAGGACGTGCAGCAGCTCACCTGGGATGCCTACATGAACAAGCGGCTGGTGCGGGCCCGGCCGCTAGCGCATGTGCGGATCTTCTTCAAGGACCTTGCCCACCTGACCGGGCTGGTTCGCGCATAAGCGAGGAAGCCGATGGCGGCATTGTTCGACAGCGGGGCCATCGCCGATCTGATCATCGCGGTGATGGTCGTCGAGGGTCTGGTGCTGATCGCGCTGCGGTCCCGCTTCCGCAACGTCAATGTCGCGGACATTGTGGGTATGCTGGCCGCCGGCCTGTTTCTCGTGCTGGCCTTGCGAGCGACGCTGACCGGCGCCGGCTGGCCGTGGGTGGCAGTGTTTCTCACGGCCGCGTTCGCGGCGCATCTTTTCGACCTGCGCCGCCGCCTTGCGCGGCGGCCCGCGCCGGCCCGATAGATCGCCGGCTATTCAGCCGCCTGCCTGGTGGCCGCGCCATGCGCGGAAACGAGGTAGTCCATCGCCGCCTGGGCGCCGCCGGTCTTGATCGGCACTTTGGCCAGTTGCAGCGCCATCTCGGTGGCCGCGAGTGCGCCCATCATGGAGGCGTCGTTGACATCGCCGAGGTGACCGATGCGGAACATCTTGCCCTGGAAACGGCCGAAGCTGGCGCCGTAGGAGATATTGAACGTTTCCAGCGCCAGCGCCCGGAACGCGTCGGCGTCGTGCCCCTCGGGCATCAACACTGCGGTGATCGTCGGCGAATAGTATTTCGCGTCGCGGCAGATGATCTCCAGGCCCCAGGTCTTGATGGCGCGCCGCGTGGCTTCGGCCAGCCGGTCGTGGCGGGCGAACACGTTGTCGAGGCCTTCCTCGTGCAGCATCTCAATGCTCACGGCCAGGCCGTGCAGCATCTGCGTCGCTGGCGTGTAGGGGAAAAAGCCGACTTTGTTCATCGTCAGCATGTCGTCCCAGGCAAAGAACGACTTCGGCATCGCTGCCGTTTTGGTGGCGGCGAGCGCCTTGTCGCTGATTGCGTTGAACGACATACCCGGCGGCATCATCAGGCCCTTCTGCGCGCCGCCGATCGACACGTCGACACCCCATTCGTCATGGCGGTAGTCGGTCGAAGCGAGCGACGAGATGGTATCGACCATCAGCAGCGCCGGATGGCCGGCGGCGTCGATCGCCTTGCGGATATCCGCAATCGGCGACTGGGTGCCGGTCGACGTTTCGTTGTGCAGAACGCAGACCGCCTTGATTTCCCTGGTCTTGTCTTCACGCAGGCGCGCCTCGATCAGCGCCGGATCGGTGCCGACCCGCCAGTCGGTCTCGATGACCTCGGGCTTGAGCCCGAGCCGGTCGGCCATCTTCTTCCAGAGCAGGCCGAACTGGCCGGTCTCGACCATCAATACCTTGTCTCCGGGCGACAAGGTGTTGACCAAAGCCGCTTCCCAGGCGCCCGTGCCGGTGGCGGTGAAGATGATCACCGGGTTGGCGGTCTTGAAGATGGTCTTGATGCCATCGAGACATCGCTTGTTGAGCTTGGCGAATTCAGGCCCCCGATGATCGATCATCGGCGTATCGATCGCACGCAGAATCCGGTCCGGCACCGGCGTCGGTCCGGGAATATGGAGCAGATGCCGCCCAGGGGCGCGCGACGCATTGTGGGCCATTGACGTTTCGCTCCCTGGGCGCGGCGTTTGTGCCGGCGTTATTGTCGATGCGAGCCGCCCCGCACCTGGCTATTTGGCCTCACCGCCCGCCTTCTTGATGTAGGCGATGACGTCCTTACGTTCCTGTTCGCTGGCCAGCTTGAACGACATCTTGGTCGATCCTGTCGCCAGATCAGCCTTGCCTTTGTCGGCCAGAAACTTCTTCAGGAAGCCGTTGGGATCCGGCAGGTAGTCGAACATATTCTGTTCGGTCCAGACCAACCCGGCCGAGCCGGCCGCCTTGTTGATGTTGGAATAGGCATAGCCTTCCACGGTGCCGGCGGTGCGGCCGATGATTCCATTCTGGGTCGGCCCCACGGCATTCTTGGCGCCGGGTCCGATCCGGTGGCAGGTCATGCACTTCTTGAAAACCTGCTCGCCCGCCGCCGGATCGCCACCGAGGTCTTGCGCAAACAGGGGGCCCGCAGGAAGCATGGCGGCAAGGGCAATAGCGAAGACGATTTTGGGTGCAGTCATTGGCTTTTTCCTTGGTCGTTTCTGTTCAGTCATGGACAACGAAGATCGCCCCGCCGTAAAGATAACATGACAAAGTTTTGATCAATTGTCATTGTCAAAATGACCCTCAAGCACCTCAGATCATTCGACTATTACCGCCGAAACCCGCAAGTTATTGATATCACTTGAAATATGCGAAGTTGGCGCCATATCCATTACAGTCGCGCTGTTCGACGCGGCCGAAACCGGTGTCTAAAGTTCGCTCATACTTTTGTAAGGCTTGACTGACACTCGGAAAACGCCTCAATCGGAGGTGATTTCGGGGCTGGTGTCAGCTAGAATGGACACCGCGCTGTAGCCGCCCACCGCTGCCGGGCCATACGCATGGAAGCAACGGAGCCGTCTTGACCATCCACGTAACCCAGCCCGACGTAACGCTGTTCCTGAACCTCGACGGCGTAATCCGGGAAGCCACCCTCTCATCCGCGCTGTCGGAGGAAGGCGTGCAAAGCTGGCTCGGCCAGCCGTGGCCCGAGACCGTCGGCGACCTCGGCGGCGAAAAAATCCGCCGCATGGTGGAAGACGCGCGCGCGACCGGCATGTCGGCTTTCCGGCAGGTGACGCAGCGCTTTCCCTCAGGCCTCGAACTGCCGATGGAATACACCACCGTTCTGCTCGGCGGCCATGCCGGCCTGCTGGCGATCGGCAAGAGCCTGCAGGCCGTCGCGGAACTGCAATCGCGCCTGATCACGGCGCAGCAGTCGATGGAGCGCGACTACTGGAAACTCCGCGACGTCGAGACGAAGTACCGGCTGCTGTTCGACGCGTCGCAGGAGCCTGCGATTCTGCTCAACGCGTCGTCGTTGCGCATCACCGAAGCCAATCCTGCCGCCGTCCAGGCGATGGGTCTGGGGACGCAGAAATCCGTCGCCGGCCGGCCATTCGTCACGGAAATTGCCGCCGCCGACCGCGAGCCCTTCCAGGCCATGCTGTTGCGCGTGCGTGAGCAGGGCAAGGCGCCCGGCATCGTTATTCATCTCGGCAAGGAACAGAAGCCGTGGCTGGTGCGCTGCTCGCTGATGTCGTCCGAGCCGAATCTGGTGATGATGCTGCAATTGACGCCGGGCTGGACCGGCCACATGCCGGCCGTGCAGCAGGAAGCCATATCGATCGACGACCTGATCGAGCGGCTGCCGGATGCCTTCATCGTCCTCGATAAAAGCGGCATCATCCGGCGCGCCAACCGCGCCTTCCTCGATCTGGTCGAGGCCGGCACCAAGGGCTCGGTGGTCGGCGAGAACCTGACTCGCTGGCTGTGGCGCCCCGGCGCCGACCTCAATGTCCTTCTCGCCAACGTCGAACGCCACGGTTCGGTGCGGATGTTCACGACCACGATCCAGGGCGAGCGCGGCACCACGACCGAAGTGGAAATCTCGGCCGCCGGCAACAGCGAGACCGATCTGCAGTATCTCGGAGTCGTTATTCGCGATATCGGCCGGCGCATCGGCCGCACCACCGAGGACGGCAATCTGCGCGCGGAACTGGGCGCTGTCGCCGAGCGAATCGGCAAGACGCCGCTGCGCAAGCTGGTCAAGGAAACGGTTGGACTGGTCGAACGCCACTATGTGCAGTCGGCGCTCGGGCTGGCCAACGACAACCGGACGGTCGCAGCCGAGTTGCTTGGCCTCAGCCGTCAGAGCCTGTACGCTAAGCTCAACCGGTACGGACTCAGCGGTCCGGCGGACGAAACAGAACAAAGCGAGTGACGTAACGGGGGGAGTTTCGAGGTGTCCACCACACGCCCCTCCCCCACGCCAGCCTTCGGCCAAGCCGACCTTTCCAATTGCGAGCGTGAACAGATCCATCTTGCGGCCTCGATCCAGCCGCACGGCGCGCTGCTGGTGGTGCGAACCGCCGACGGCATTGTTATCCAGAGCAGCGCCAATGCATCGGAATTTCTCGACCTCGACCGCCCTGCCGTCGGGTGCAACATCCACGAATTCGGCGGCCTGGCCGAGCATGTCGCCCCGTATCTGACGGAACCGCCGGACGGCCACGCGGTCATGACGCGGTGCAAGGTCGGCCGCACCGCCGGCGAGTTCGACGTGCTGGTGCATTCGCTCAACGGCGGACTGGTGGTCGAGCTGGAGCGAGCGAGTCCGCCGGTCGATCTGTCGCAACCCGTCGAGACAGCGCTCAAAGGCATTGTCTCGTCGACCTCGCTGCGCGGCCTGTGCGAACAGACGGCGTCGATCTTCAAGTCGCTGACCGGCTACGACCGTGTCATGGTCTATCGCTTCGATGAAGACGGCCACGGCGAGGTGTTCTCGGAGCGGAAAGAAGCACACCTCGAGGCCTTTCTCGGCAACCGCTATCCGGCTTCCGACATTCCGCAGATTGCGCGCCGGCTTTACGAGCAAACGCGCGTGCGCGTGCTGGTGGACGTCGCCTACAAGCCGGTTCCGCTGGTGCCGCGGCTGTGCCCGCTGTCCGGCCAGGACCTCGACATGTCCCTGTGCTTTTTGCGCAGCATGTCGCCCATTCACATTCAGTATCTCAAGAACATGGGTGTCGGCGCGACGCTTGTGGCCTCGCTCGTTGTCGGCGGCAAATTGTGGGGTCTGGTGGCATGTCACCACTATTCACCCTGGAATATTCCGTTCGAATCGCGCGCCGCCTGCGAACTGCTGGTGGAAGCGATCTCGACGCGCATTGCCGCCCTTGAAAGCGTGGCTTTGGCGCAGGCGGAGATTTCGGTCCGGCGCCTCGAGCAGCGCATGATCGAGGCGATCTCGCAGGACGGCGACTGGCGCATCGCGCTGTTCGACAACTCGCAAGCGCTGTTGCAGCCGGTCGGCGCGCACGGCGGCGCGCTGCTGTTCGAAGGACAGATCCAGACGGCCGGCGATGTGCCGGGCACCCAGCAATTGCGCGACATCGCGCGCTGGCTGGACGAGCAGCCGCGTCAGCCGGTCATCGCCACCGCTGCGCTCGGACACGACGAGCCGCGCTTCGCCCCGCTGGTCGCGGTGGCGAGCGGCCTGTTGGCGGCACCGGTGTCAAGCACGCGGGGCGAATATCTTATCTGGTTCCGGCCCGAGCTTGTTCGCATGCTGACCTGGGGCGGCGATCCGTCCGAGCCCGTCATCATCGGCAACGATCCATCCGACCTGTCGCCGCGCCGTTCCTTCGCCAAATGGCACCAGCTGGTGGAAGGCAAAGCGGATCCCTGGACGCCGGCCGACATCACCGTCGCAAAACTGATCGGAGAGACCGTATCGGACGTGGTGCTGCAGTTCCGGTCGGTGCGCATGCTGATCGCCAAGGACCAGTTCGAGAACGTCACGCAGCAGGTGCAAACCTCCGATATCCCGGTTGTCGTCGCCGATCCGCGCGGACGTATTCTGCTGCAAAGCCAGCAATTCGAAAGTCTGCTGCCGGCCGGCCACCGCCGCCTCGAAACGATCCAGCACCTTGCCGATCTTTTTGTCGATTCGGCCGAAGCCAAGCGACGGTTGCGCGAGCTGGTCGATTTTCGCCGGACCTGGCGCGGCGAACTGACGATGCGCATGCCGACCGGCGAGCCCGTCTCGGTGCTGGTGCGCGGCGATCCGGTGTTCTCGTCGCCCGATCGCGTACTCGGCATTGTTCTGCTGTTCACCGACGTCACCGACCGCAAGACGGTGGAAGCCGCGGGCCGGGAATTCCAGAACAGCGTGATCGAACGCCACCGCGTGCCCGGCATCAACCTGGGCACCAAGGCAGATCTGATCCATCAGCGGCTGTATTCGTCGGTGGTCGAAAACGCCCAATTGGCGGCACTGGAAATCACCGACGGCACCGACAAGGCCCGGATGCTGCGCATGCTCGACAGCGTGCGCTCATCGATGAGCCGAACGGCGGAGATCCTCGATCGGCTGATCCGGCGGACCATGCGCGGCAGAGACTAGACACGCACGCGGGCCGCAATCAGGCTCAGGCGTTGCGTTTCAGGAAGTCCTGCACGGCCGTCGAGACGGCGATGTTGTGCTCGAAGGCGCGCATCGCCTCGTCGATCACGATTTCCGGCTCGCAGGCGGCAGCCGCATCAACATCGATGGCGCGGCGCATCGCGTTCTTGAACGCGGACGGGTCGTCAATTCCCGGGAATTCGTAGAAGGACAAGGCCTCCGGCTGAAGGCCCAGCGTTTTGCCCAGCAGCCCTTTCAGGATCTGGCCGCCGCTGAGATCGCCGAAGTAACGGACATAGGCATGCGCCACGAGCCTGGCGCCACCACCCTCCGCGGACTGCGCAATGCACGCCGCATAGTCGTCTGCGGCCGGCAGGCGAACCAGGTCGCGCTCCCAGTTCAATCCGGCGATGACCGAAAGATCGGCCGCAATTTTATCGGCGCGATAAAGCTCCGGCCTTGCAAAGACCTGAAACATCGGCAGGTGCCGATGCCTTTCAAGCGCGCGCTCCATGGCGCGATAGGCCGGAATGACATTGCGCAACAGCAGCGCATAGCCGTTGCGGTCGGCTTTCTTGCGCAGAATGTCGTTGATGATGCCGGACCGTTCAGCGGCCGTGTGCAAGGCCCAGGTTCGCTGCCGCAGTGCCTCGGTCAATGTGCCCGCCTGCAAGGCGGGGGCGACATGGCCCATTCGTTCACTCCCCAGCGGCTTAAGCTTTTTTCTTATGGTAGCTCATCTTGTGCGCGATGCGAACGGCCCCACCGGCGTTGGATCGAAAAAATGGCCCGGATTCGCGGGGAGCGAGGGAATCCGGGCCTTCAGTTTTTCGTCCTAGCGGGCCGCAAGACCGTGTTTCACGCCCCATTCGAACCAGTTGTCGACCGCTGTTCCCGACAGCAGGATACCGAGGGCGCCGGTGAAGGTGCAGAGAGTCGCGCACCACCAGGCCCAGCGGTGGATCGATTCGACCGTGGCGTTGAAGCCCATGGTCCAGCGCCAGAACAACGCCGCCCGTTCCGCCGCCGTGCCGCGATCCGTGATCTGCTCAAGTTCCCGTTCGCCGCCGTAACGGCTGACCGCAAGGATGGTCGCGCCATGCATCGCGAACAGCAAGGCCGACCCGTACAGGAAGGCGATCGAGAGCATGTGGAAGGGGTTGTAGAACAGATTGCCGTGGTCAATGGAGAACTGGTTGGTCCAGTCCAGATGCGGGAAGATGCCGAACGGCACGCCGTGACTGAAATTCCCCATCAGCAGGGGTCTTATGAAGCCGAGCGACAGATAGAGGAAGATCGCCGAAGCGAAGGCCCAGGCCACATGCGTTCCCATGCCGAGCGCGCGGGCGCGGGTATAGACCCGCACCCACCATAGCATGATCGACAGCGTCAGAAAGAAGCCGGCCATTAACCACCAGCCGCCTTCGGCGAGCGGCGCAATGGTCAGGCCGTATTCCGGTCTCGGCGGCTCCAGCGCCAGCCAGGGGAGCCGGCGCATGAACTCGATCGGCGACCAGTTCACCTGCGCCAGCATGTTGAGACCGATGATCTCGATCGCAACAATGCCGGCGGCCAGCGACATGACGCCCGTCCAGCCGAGATAGATCGGTCCGACCTGCGGATCGCCGAACCGTCCGAGCAAGTGCGAGTAGCTCGGCTTCCAGGATCGCTCCCAGGAACCGCGCGGCAGAGCCACGCCCTGATAGGCCGGGGCGCGCAGCTGAACCGACGTGAAGATGTTCTGATATTCAGTGGTCATGACGCTCCCCTACGACCAGATCGGAAGATTGAGCCACCAGCTCCACCAGTCGACCCACTGCTCGCCTTCCGGCCACAGATAGGACGGCCCGCTGATGATCATGCACAGCGCGCTGAAGGCCACCGCCGCCAGCGCCAGAAACAGGCCGAGGCGGTGAATGCCGAGCGTTCCGACCGACCAGCCGATGGTGTCGCGGAAGAAGGTGTTCTCGTGTTCGGACGTCTTGACGGTCTGGCCCTTCTTGGGGTTGACCGCCGACAGGATAAGCGAACCGTGCAATGCCAGCGCCAGGCACGTCGTGAAGAAGAACGTGATCGCGATCATGTGCGCCGGGTTGTAGTGGAAGTTGCCGTACTGGTAGCCGGTGTTCGACACCCAATCGAGATGGCTCATGAAGCCGTAGGGAAAACCGTACGACCATGAGCCCATCATCGCCGGCCGCAGCACCACCAGCGTGACGTAGGCGAAGATGGCGAAGCCGAAGGCGAACGGCACGTGCAGGCCGATGCCGAGCTTGCGGCAGATCTCGACTTCCCGCAGCGCCCAGGAACCGAAGGCGCCGATCGAGCAGAACGTCACCCACTGCCAGATGCCGCCGTCCTGCAGCGGCGCCAGCGCCATGCCGTACTCGGCCGGCGGCGGATTGATGCTGATGAGAAACGGATTCCAGGTCGGGCCGATGGCCGCACCCCAGAGAATGAGAGACACGCCCACCAACGTGAAGAAGATGGTCGTGACGCCGAAGAACCCGACGTAGAAAGGTCCGACCCAGAAGTCGAACAAATCCCCGCCGATGAGCGTTCCCCCGCGGACGCGATATTTCGGTTCAAAGCTGAGCATCGCCATCGCTGGACCCCTGTTCGCTCGCGACGCGGAATCGGTTTCCGCTCCCGCCTTTTGTTTGGCAGACGGGGCCGGGGTGTTCCCGGCCTCGTCCGCCGTTCTTGGTGTCGGCTGTTAGCCGATCTTGAAGCCGGGTGACGGCAAAGGCGCCACCGGCGTGATGATCATCTCCGACGCCCTGACGGGAGTGGCGCGAGGCCCATCCAGCCAGTTGAAGCGGTTCGTGCTGAGCAGGATGAAGTGAATCACCAGCGCCAGTCCGAACAGGAAGACGAACAATGCGACCAGCGTTCTGCGCGGATCGAAGAGAAGCCAAAGTCTCCACATTGCTGTGCCTCCTACGCGACAAAGGAGATGAGAGAGCCGACCGACTGGTTGAAGCCATCAAGCATGGCGTAACCTTTCGGCCCGGGCAGCCACGGACGCCACTGCCAAACCAGGAAGTGGGCGATGATGGCGACTACCATGAAGCCAATGAAGCTGGTGACGAAGAGGCTGTGAAACTCCCTCGCTTCCTGCTCCGTCAGCCCCGACAAGGATCCGCTTCTGTCTGCGGCCATGTAGGTATCTCCGGTTTTATTCAGCCGTTACCGCGACCACCCGCGCGGCGAGGAGACCGTGACGACGCCACGGCTTGTCTTCCCGTCCGGCTACGCCGAACGGAATCGATGCGATCAGCCCATGAAGAAGAACGGAACAATCCGGCATGTTCTCGCTCTCGCTTCGTGGACGATCGATTTGCGAATCTCGCCTGCCCGCGCACCGCGGCGCATCGGCACCAGCCGTGACAGCACGGCAAGGACGAGTGAGATTGTGAATATGACCGCGTAGACCCAGCGGAACTGCCGCCTGTCCTGGCCCAGACGGAAATGCTGGCCAGCTCCGACATCGGTTTCAACCGTCATCGCGTGCACTCCTCTGTGGTTGGTGCTGGATCATGCGGCTTTGCCCTCGGTGAGCGCGGCGCGCTTGACGCTGTCGGCAGTGACACGGTCGTCGCCACTGCGCCGGGCGTCACGCTCGGCGGCGTCGCGCAGCCGCTTGGCGGCAGAGATACGCACCAGCACCGGATGCTGCTCGACCATGGCGTCGAGCGCGTCCTTGGCGTCTTCGTTCCAGGGCAGTTCGGGCTGCAGCCGCGCCAGCGTCGCTTCGACCTTGTCGAGCTCGGTGCCGAGCGGAAGGATGTTGAACAGCGCGTCGAACAGGGCGTTGCAAACTTCCTGGACCAAGTAGGTTGCGCCGGAATAGCCCATGAACGGCGTGCCGGTGTGGCGGCGGATCACGGCGCCCGGGAACGATGCCGGGATGTAGATGCTGCGGCCGCCCGCTTCTGCCGCGTACATGCGCTCGTTGTAGCTGCCGAACAGCACCAGCGGCGGCGTCGAGCGGATCGCCTGGCGCACCGCCTCGTTGTCAGGCTTGACGCCGGCGCAGCGCGAGAAGGCAAAGGCGCACGGCAGGCCCATCTCCTCGGCGAGGAAGTTCTTCACACCCCGCGCGTAGGTTTCGTTGGCCACGATGGCGAAGCTGGCGGTGCCGTAGAAATCCTGCGTCACCGACCGCCACAGGTCCCACAGCGGCTTGATGGTCGTGTGCTTTTCACGCTCGATGAACGGCTCCGGGTCAAGGCCGAGCAGTTCGCCAAGCGCACGCAGGAACTTTGTGGTGCTGTGCAGGCCGATCGGCGCCTGCAGGTAGGGCCGGTTCAGCGCCTCGCACAGCAGGCGGCCGAATTCGCGGTACATGCAGACATTGACGTCGGCGTTGATCAGCCGGGGCACGTCCGCCAGGTGGCTGCCGAGCGGGAACGTCATATTGATTTCGGCGCCGATGCCTTCGATCAGGCGCTTGATTTCCGCCACGTCTGACGGTGTGTTGAAGGTGCCGTAGATCGGGCCGATAATGTTGACGCGCGGCTTCTCGCCTTCCTTGCGCGGCTTGCGGTCCGGCACTTTTTTCAGGCCGTATTCGCTCCACAGCCAGTTCATGGCGCGGTCGGCGCTCTGCCACTGGTCTTCGTCGATGGTACGCGGCAGGAAGCGCTTGATGTTGGTGCCTTCCGGCGTCACGCCGCCACCGATCATCTCGGCGATCGAGCCGGTGACGACGACCGCCGGCTGATCCGGATCGAGCGTGCGGTGGGCGCGGCGCATGGCGCCTTCGGTGCCCTTCTGGCCGAGCTCTTCCTCGCCAAGACCTGTCACCACGATCGGCAGTTCGTGTGGCGGCAGCGCGTCGGTGTAATGCAGCACCGAGGTGACGGGGAGGTTCTCGCAACCGACCGGGCCGTCGATGATGACCTGCATGCCCTTGATGGCGGTGAAGACGTACACCGAACCCCAGTAACCGCCGGCCCGATCGTGGTCGAGAACGAGCATCAGATCATCTTCCCGTTCTTGTAATCGCTGGTGTCGCCGGTGCTGCGCTGCTTCGCCAGCGCCGCCATCTGCTTTCGATATTTCTCGCGGAATTCCGGCCGGTCCTTCGGCACATCGTCCCAGACGCCGGCGCTGTAGCCCTCGCCAACGCCAGCAAAAAAATCCTTCATGGTGTCGAAGCGCGCCTTGTTGCCGAGCGCGGCATTGACCACGGTCGCCAGCGAACCGGCGCCGGCCGGGCCCATCAGCGGGCGCGCCGAAATCAGGTTGGTGAAGTACAGCGCCGGGATCGCCATCTGCTTGGCCTTCTGCACCACCGGCGTGGTGCCGATGGCGAGATCCGGCTTGAACTCCTCGACCGCGGCGATGTCCTGCTCGAGCGAAGCGCGGTACTGGACGCGGATGCCCTTGGCCTCGAGCCATTCGCGGTCGGGATCTGACCACTGGGTGCGCGGGCAGGCGGTGCCGACATAGGCAAGCTCGGCGCCGCTTTCGACCAGCAACCGCGCCACCAAAAGTTCGGAGCCTTCGTAGCCGGACAGCGTGATGCGGCCTTTGACCGGCATGGCCGACAGCGCGCCTTTGATCGCCGGCAGAATGCGGTTCTGCGCGGCGGCGATGGTATCGGCGGCAATGCCGCAGCGGCGGCCGATGGCGTCGAGCCAGGCGGCGGTGCCGTCATAGCCAACCGGTGCCGAGCCGACGATCGGCCGGCCGGCGATTTCGAACTCGCGGAACGATGCGGTGTAGAAAGGATGGATGGCGGCGACCACCGCGCCGTCGAGCGCGGCATAGAGTTCCCGCCATTCCCGCGTCGGCACCACCGGTCCGGCGGCGAGCCCCATCGGCTCCAGCATCATGCCAATGGTGACCGGATCGACCGGGAACATCTCGCCCACCAGCGTCACCGTCGGCTTGCCGCTGCGGCCGCCGCGCGGCGTCTGCACCGGCCCCTGCTCGGCTTCCTCGCGGGCGTATTTCAGCATCGCGCCGGCCAGCACATCCTTGGCTTCGGCGTGGGTCGGAATGCCGAAGCCGGGCACATCGATGCCGATGATGCGCACGCCGTTGATGACCTTCGGCAGCAGCCGCAACGGCACGCCGGACGCCGTCGGCACGCAGAGATTGGTGATGACGATGGTGTCGTAAAGTTCGGGATCGGCCAGCTTGAACACCGCCTCGCGGATGTCCTCGAACAGCTTGCCGGTCACAAGGGTCTCGGAATTGAACGGCACGTAACCGACGGTGCGGCGCGCGCCATAGAAGTGCGACGTGAAGGTCAGGCCGTAGACGCAGCAGGCCGAGCCGGACAGCACCGTCGCCGTGCGGCGCATGCGCAGGCCGACGCGCAGCGAGCCGAAGGCCGGGCACATGCTCTGCGGCTGGTCGTGCGGGCCGACCGGATAGTCCTTGGCGTATTGGTCCAGGATTTCGCTTTTGCCCGCAGCCTTGGCGGCCTTCAGCATCTCGTCCTTGCCGGCGTGACAGCCGGCGCCGTCGCCTTGCAGTGCGGCGGCATTGACCGGCGGCGCATCCGCAGTCGTCACAACGCCTTCAGTCGCAATCGCGACCGGCGCG
The DNA here is from genome assembly GCA_030684935.1 of Pseudolabrys sp. Classification (GTDB taxonomy): domain Bacteria; phylum Pseudomonadota; class Alphaproteobacteria; order Rhizobiales; family Xanthobacteraceae; genus Pseudolabrys. The sequence goes on from JAUXXH010000058.1 coordinate 90,706, forward strand.
GCGTTGTCATAAACGACTTCGCTGGTCGCTGTCGGGTCTTTGATCGGCAGATGGGCGTTCATCGGCACTTTCCAGCAGCGGTTCAGACGGTGTCGTAAACGACCTCAAGCGTGGCTTTCTCGACGATGACGCCGCCGCGCATGTCTTCCTGCGACGCCGGGTCGAGCACCACGTTGCGGCCGGTGGTCTCGCTGGAGAACAGGCCGAGCAGTCCATCCTGGGTGACCGGCTTCGGCCGCACCGGCGGCGCGGTGGCGACGTTGTGCGCCAATTCCTCGAACAGCGGCGCCCAGCGATCGCCGGGGATGCCGATGATCTGGTAGTTCGCGCTTTTCTTGCGGATATCGTCGTCGGCCGGGATCGCGGCCAGGATCGGAATGCCGACTTCCTTGGCGAAAGCCGCGGCTTCGCCGGTGCCGTCGTCCTTGTTGACGACCATGCCGGCGACGCCGACATTGCCGCCGAGCTTGCGGAAATATTCCACCGCCGAGCAGACATTGTTGGCGACGTAGAGCGACTGCATGTCGTTGGAGGCGACGACGATCACCTTCTGGCACATGTCCCGCGCGATCGGCAGGCCGAAGCCGCCGCACACCACGTCGCCGAGGAAATCGAGCAGGACGTAGTCGAAGCCCCACTCATGAAAACCGAGCTTCTCCAGCAGTTCGAAGCCGTGGATGATGCCGCGGCCGCCGCAGCCACGGCCGACTTCCGGCCCGCCCAGTTCCATCGCGAACACGCCGTCGCGCTTGAAGCAGACGTCGCCGATCTTCACATCGTCGCCGGCCAGCTTCTTCCGGGCCGAGGTTTCGATGATGGTCGGACAGGCCTTGCCGCCGAACAGCAGCGAGGTGGTGTCGCTTTTCGGATCGCAGCCGATCAGCAGCACCCGTTTGCCCTGCTGCGCCATCATGTAGGACAGGTTGGCGAGGGTGAAGCTCTTGCCGATGCCGCCCTTGCCGTAGATAGCAATAACCTGGGTTTCCTTGGTCACTTCCCCGGTGACAACGGGATCGGGTTCGATCGCGGCTTCCTTGCGGAGCCCTTCCGTCATGGCGGCGACTGCGGCGTGAGCATTCATGAAAGCGATCTCCAATCCAGAACCATTTTGAGGCAGGACGCATCCTCAAAAGCCGTGCGATAGGCCGCGCTGGCATCCATTGCCGGTGCACGGTGGGTGATCAGTCCGTCGAGCGACAGCGCGCCGGAGCGAACCAGCGCCTTGACCGCATGCAGGTCCGGCTCGCGCCATTCGGCGGCGACGCGGATTTTGGCTTCGCGCATGAACGCGGGCGGAAATGAGAAGGAGAGCGGTTCGCTGTAGAAGCCGGCCAGCACCACCTCGCCGCCTTGCGAAAGGCGCGCGATCAGGCGGTCCAGCAGGCTGCCATCGCCGCTGACGTCGTAGATGGAGCGATAGTCGTTGCGCTTGTCGTCGGCGGGATCGATGACGGTGTAGCCCTGCGCGCCGTCGCGGCGGTCGGCCCGCGTCTCCCAGACGACAGGCGCGCCACCCGCGGCGACGCCGAGGCGCGCCAGCAGCCGGCCAAGCACACCGTGTCCAATGATCAGGTCGGGCAATTGGCCGCCGGCCAGCGCGTGTTGCGCCGTCGCCGCCAGCGCCATCAACACGCCCTGCTCGCCGAGGTTTTCGTCAATCGCGACAGCGCGGGCGCCTGGCACGATCAGGCGCGATGCCGCGCCGCCGAACAACCCCCGCACATCCTTGAAACAACGCGCGCCGGGTACGAAGACGCGTTCGCCGACGCTGTGGCCCGAGGCCGGACCGGCCGAAGCAACGCGGCCCAGCGACTCGTAGCCGGGGACCAGCGGATAGCCCATGCCGGGGAACGGCGGCATTCGCCCGCTCCACAGCAGCCGTTCGGTGCCGGTGCTGATGCCGCTCCATTCGATGTCGACGACGATGTCGCCGTCTTGCGCTGGCAACAGCTCGACCGAACTGAGCGAGAGCTGCTCAGGCTGCTGGAGAACGACGGCGACAGTTTGCATCAGGGCCTCCCGCGAGAAATTCGCAGGCACTAATGAGATGTAATCTTAAGATGACGCTTTGCGATGTCAATATAGATTTACACACAAACTGGTGTTGCAGCGCACGCGCTTGCGCTTCAGCCAGCCCCAGCTAACCCAATGAAAGCACTTGTTTTTCAGCGACGATGGCGCCGGTGAGCAACGGCTGGTGCGTAGTCAGCACCCGAGGTTTGGTGAAGCCTGCCGCTACAAGGAGGGCTGTCAGCTCGGCGCTCGTGCGGGCACGGCCGCTCCCCATCGCCATCAAGTAGAAGCCGAAGTAGGCGGCGCCGACCTGGCCGGCGCCGGGCGCGCCGGCCATCGGCTCGGCGATCAGCAGTTTTCCGCCCGGCGGGAGAGCGTCATACGCGGCGCGCAGTAACTGCCGTACCACCGCGTCGTCGTGGTCGTGGACCACCCGCACCAGTGTGATCAGGTCGGCGCCGCGCGGCAGCGGGTCGTCGACAAAGCTGCCGCCATGCACCGCCACGCGATCGCCGAGCGCCGCAAGGCGGGTGCGCGCGCGATCGGCCACCGCTGGCAGATCGAACACTTTGAACGTCAGTTGCGGATGTTTCGCGGCAGCCGCCGCAATGAACGCGCCCTCACCGCCACCGACATCCATCACGCATCTGTGCGTATCGAACCGGTAGGCATCCAGCACATCTGCCGCAATGAACGACTGCGACGACGCCATCAGCGCGCTGTAGGCGGCGACGTCATCGGCGGCAAGAGCGGCAGCGTCGGCAGCACCGGCATAACCCCAGAACCGCGACAGCTCGGTTTGGCCGTGACGGTCGCGCAGCAACGTCACCGGATTGGCCAGGTCGCGGTAGAGCATGCCGTGATGCTGCACCATGGCGGCGATGCCGGGATTGTCGACCAGAGCGGCGCCGAGCATGCCGAGGCCGTAGCGATTGCCGCGGCGGCGCGACAACAGCCGCAGCGACACGGCGCCATCGAGCAGCCGCGACAGCCGCTCCCCCGGAATGCCGAGATCGCGGGCCAGTTTATCCCCGGTCTGCGGCTCGGCCCGCAGGCGCCGGAACAGGTCGAGATCGACACAGGCGGCGAGGATCTGCGAATAGACGAAGCCGGCGCAGAGATCGAACAACGCCCCGGCCTGCCTGCGCGCAATCGGACGGGTCAGAAAGAACGATGCCGAAAAGCGCTGGAATTGCTGGCTTCCCAGCAACCGGTCGCGGAGCGCATAGAGACGGTCGGTGAACGATAGCGGCGCGGGCGCGGCCTTGTGCAGACCGTGCGCGCGCCGCGTGTCCGTGGTCACGCCGCGTGCCGGGCGACGCCTTTCGGCAGCAGCCGCGTCGCCTCCAGCATGATCAAGGCACGCAAATCGGCCGCGCCCGGACAGGCCGGGATCGACTCGATGCCCTCGCGCACCAGCAGTTCCAGCCGCTGAACGGCGCCGGCAATGCCGAATTCGCGCGTGGCACTCGGGCGGTCCAGCGCAATGTCGCGGCCGACGGGCTTGCCGAGCTCGTCGGCGTTGCCGGCGGCGTCGCGGATGTCGTCGGCGACCTGGTAGGCTTCCCCGAGACGTTCGCCGAGCAGGCGCCAGCCGTCATATTCGGCGCCGGCAGCGGCGGCACCGGCGGCAGTCGAGGCAGAAAACAGCGCCGCCGTCTTGGCCCGGTGATAGTGCGCCAGATCGACCTTCGGCTCGCACTCCCAGGCCTGGCCGGCGACGATGCCCGACGGCGCACCGACGGCGTGACCGATGATGGTGAGCAGCCCGGCCAGCCGTTGCGGCACATGCGCGGTGCGGGTCAGATTCTGGAACGCCAGCACAATCAGGCCGTCGCCCGCCAGCACCGCCAGCGGCTCGCCGAAGGCGTGGTGCACCGTGGGCCGTCCGCGCCGCGTATCGGCGTCGTCGAAGCACGGCAGATCGTCATGCACCAGCGAGGCGCAGTGGAGCAGTTCGATTGACGATGCCGCCGCTTCGGCAATGGCGGGATCGTCCTCGCCGCAGGCCGTAGCGACGGCAAGGCAAATGCGGGGGCGGATGCGGGCGCCGCGGGGAAACACCGCCGCGCGCATCGCTGCCGCCAGACGGGGCGGACAGGAAGGCCCTTCGGCCCGGCTAAAGGCGGCGTTGAGAGCGAATTCGATGCGGCTGACAGCATCCATGACAGGCACTCCGGGCGCGTTTCGGCCTTGTGTAAGGTCTTATTGTCCATTTATATTGTCAACTATTATTTACACTCGTTCGGGAGGGCGCGCTTGCCGGCCCATCACGCGGTCATCATCGGCGCCGGGGTCGGCGGCCTCGCCGCGGCCATCGATCTGGCCGTGCGCGGCCTGGCGGTGACGGTCGTTGAGCGCGCGAGCGGCCCGGGCGGCAAGTTGCGCGGCGTCGGCATCGGCGGCAGGACGCTCGACGCCGGTCCCACCGTCCTGACGATGCGGCCGGTGTTCGAGCAACTGTTCGACGACGCCGGCGCCGCGCTCGCCGATCACGTCACGCTGCGACCGCTCGACGTCATCGCCCGCCACGCCTGGAGCGAGACCGAACGCCTCGATTTGTTTGCCGACCCGCGGCAGTCGGCGCAGGCGATCGGCGATTTCGCCGGCGCCGCCGCGGCAAAAGAGTTCGAAGCTTTCTCCGCCCGCGCCAAACGCATCTTCGACACGCTCGACATGAGCTTCATGCGCGCGCAACGCCCGGACCCGGTCAGCCTCGCCATTGCGGTGGCGCCGCAGGGGCTCGGCCGATTATGGGGCATCTCGCCGTTCACGACGCTATGGCAGGCGCTGGGCCGGCATTTTCACGATCCGCGCCTGCGCCAGTTGTTCGGCCGCTACGCCACCTATTGCGGCGCGTCGCCATTCAAGGCGCCGGCGACCCTGATGCTGGTGGCCCATGCCGAGCAAGGCGGCGTCTGGACGGTGGACGGCGGCATGCACCGTCTGGCCACGGCGCTGGCGCGGCTGGCTGTCGCGCGCGGCGTCACCATCCGCTACGGCACCGATGTCGCCGAGGTGCTGGTGGCGCGGGGCCGCGCCTGCGGCGTGCGGCTCGCCACCAATGAGCATCTCATCGCCGACGCGGTCATCAGCAATGCCGATGCGGCGGCGTTGTCGTCCGGCCTGTTCGGACGCAAGGCCGAACACGCCGCGCCGAAAATGCCGCCCAAAGCCCGCTCACTGTCCGCCGTGACCTGGACCATGAACGCCACGGCGCGCGGCTTTCCCCTGCACCGCCACAACGTGTTTTTCTCAGCCGACTATCCAGCCGAGTTCAGCGACCTCGGCCGCGGCCGCCTGCCGCGCGATCCGACCGTCTATGTCTGCGCCCAGGACCGCGACGACGGCACGTCCGCGCCGGAGGGCCCGGAGCGCCTGCTCTGCCTGATCAATGCGCCGGCAACCGGCGACGGCCACCCCTTCGATGCCCCGGAGATCGAACAATGCCGCGAAACAACATTCCGCCGCCTGGCGATATGCGGGCTGCGTTTAAGCTCCACACCAACAGACACGATGATGACGACGCCGGCGGACTTCCATCGCCTCTATCCGGCGACCGGCGGGGCGCTGTACGGCCGGGCGTCGCACGGCTGGTTAGCATCGTTCCAGCGGCCGGCCGCCCGCAGCAAGCTGCCTGGCCTGTATCTGGCGGGCGGCAGCACACACCCGGGCCCGGGCGTGCCGATGGCGGCGATCTCCGGCCGGCTGGCGGCGCAATCTTTGATCGCGGACCTCGTTTCGACGCGGCCGTCCCGCGCAACGGTTATGCATGGTGGTACATCGATGCGCTGAGCGACGACGGTTCGCACGGGCTGACCATCATCGCCTTCATCGGCAGCGTGTTCTCGCCCTATTACGCGGCGTCACGCCGCCGCGGCGACGGCGACCCCACCGATCACTGCGCCGTCAATGTGGCGCTGTACAATCCGCGATCCAAATACTGGGCGCTGACCGAACGGCGCCGGACGTCGCTCGGCCAGGCCGCCGCCAGCCTGTCGATCGGCCGCAGCGTCCTGATGTGGGACGGCGACGGGCTGACCATTGAAGTCGATGAACTGGCGGTGCCGCGGTTCACGCGACTGCAGGGGCGGATCCGGCTATACCCCGACGCGGTGACGTCGCGCGTTACCGCGCTCGATGCCAACGGTCATCACCACTGGTGGCCGATTGCGCCGTCGGCCCGGGTCGAGATCGACCTGCAGCAGCCGTCCCTTCGCTGGAGCGGCAACGGCTATTTCGACTGCAATGCGGGCACGCGGGCGCTGGAGCAGGACTTCGTCGACTGGACCTGGTCGCGCGCGCGCACCGCGGACGGCGCCGCCATTCTGTATGACGCGGCGCGGCGCGATGGATCGAGCCTGTCGCTGGCCTATCGCTTCGATCAGAGGGGCCGGTGCGAGGAGTTCATGCCACCACCGGCGTCACCGTTGCCGGCGACCGGCTGGCGCATCGCGCGGCGCACGCGGTCGGACGATCCCAAGCAAACGAGCGTGCGCAAGACCCTGGAGGACACCCCGTTCTACGCCCGCTCGCTGGTCGACCAAAGCCTGCTGGGCGAAACGGTGACGTCGGTGCACGAAAGCCTGTCGCTCGACCGCTTTCGCCGCCGCATCGTGCAGGCGATGCTGCCGTTCCGGATGCCGCGCGCCTTCAGCTAATAGAGATCGACGGCGCGGCCTTGCTCGCGCCGTTCCAGCCGCTCGAACAACGCGATCAGCCACAGCGCCCGCGCCTTCAGATTCCACCACGCCGGCGCAAAGTGCGGCGTCTCATGAAGATGCGGCGGCCGCAGCGGCTGCACCGCATCGATCAGGAACTGCGCTTCCGGCAATGCCCCGGTGTCCAGGTCGCGCGGCACCGCGAAGCATGCGGACATGGCGCCGCCGAGCAGGCGCAGTTTCGTCGCGCCGGGCACGACTGCGCGAGACGCGACCGAATCGAAATCCCGCCGCGCCACTTCATGGCCGATCGCGCAGTAGAGCATCCGCGCCGCATGAATGCCGAAGCGGCAGGTGCCGGGCAGATGGCCGATGCCGAGCGCCGAGCGATCGTAGAGCGCCTGTGCCGCATCCAGCAGCCGCCGCACCACCGACGCCAGCGCCGCACTGTGCGCGGGGTTGCGTATGAACGCATCGGCGTCGATGCCGGCCTCATCTAGCCAGCGCAGCGGCAGATAGAGCCGCCCCATGCGTGCGTCCTCGCCGACATCGCGGGCGATGTTGGTGAGCTGCATGGCGACGCCGAGATCGCTGGCCCGCGCCAGCACCCGCGGATCACGCTGCCGCATCAGCAGCGTCATCATCACGCCGACCGAGCCTGCGACCCGCGCCGCATAGCCGCACAGGTCTTCCAGCGTCTCGTAGCGGCGGCTGGCGGCGTCCCAGGCGAAGCCTTCGAGCAGGGCCTGCGGCAACGCCCGCGGAATGTCGTACTGCGCGACAACGGACGCAAAGGCGCGGTCGGCGGCGATGTCGTCGGGCTGGCCACGGTAGAGCCGGTCGAGCCGCCCGGTCAGCAGACGCAGTTCACGCGCACAGTCGTCGCCGCCGTCGATCGCATCGTCGGCCAGCCGGCAGAAGGCATAGAGCGCGGTGGCGGCGTCGCGCATGCCGCGCGGCAGCACCAGTGAGGCGGCGTGAAACGATCGCGAGCCCCCGCGCAACAAGGTCCGGCAATGGTCGAGGTCGGCAACGCGCATGGGGTTCACTCTGCGATCAGTTCGGTGGCATGGGGAACGACGGTATCGAGAACGCGCGCCGACGACAGCACGCCCGGCAGACCGGCGCCCGGATGGGTGCCGGCGCCGACCAGATACAGCCGGTCGATGTTCTCGCTCTTGTTGTGCGGGCGGAACCAGGCGCTTTGCGTCAGCACCGGCTCCAGCCCGAACGCGGCGCCGCGGAACGAGTTCAGACGGTCCTGAAAATCCTGCGGCGTCAGCATCAGCGAGGTGACGATCTCCGACTCCAGGCCGGGCAGGATGGTGGCGTCGAGATGGCGCGCAATCTTCTGCCGGTACTGCTCCGCCATCACTGACCAGTCGGTGCCGCTCTCCAAATGCGGCACCGGCGACAGCACATAGAAGGCGTCGCAGCCGTCCGGCGCCAGCGACCGATCGGTCGCGGTCGGCCGGTGCAGATAGAGGCTGAAGTCGTCGGCCAGGATCTTGCGCCGGAAGATGTCGGTGAGCAGCTCGCGATAGCGCGGCCCGAGCATGATGGTGTGGTGCGCCACGTCCGGGTATTGCCGCCGCGTGCCGAAATACCAGACGAACAGACTCATCGAGTAGCGCGACCGTTCGATTTTCGCGTCCGACCAGCGCCGGCGCGCGGTGGGCCGGATGAGGTGCCGGTAGGTCCAGGCCGAATCCGCGTTCGACACCACGATGTCGGCCGCGATGGTGCCGCCGGAGACAAGACGCACGCCGGTGGCGCGGCCCTGCTCCACCACGATCTCGTCGACTTCCTGCCCGCAGCGCACCGCGCCGCCCTGGCCCTCGATCAGGCCGACCAGTCCCGCGACCAGACGGCCGGTGCCGCCCATGGCGAAATGTACGCCCCAGCGCCGCTCCAGATGCGCGATCAGGCAAAAGATCGACGACGCCGAAAACGGATTGCCGCCGATCAGCAGCGGATGAAAGCTGAACACCTGCCGCAGCCGCTCGTCCTTGATGTGTTTGGCGACGATCGAATAGACGCTGCGGTGGCCCTGCAGCCGCGCCAGTTGCGGCGCGATGCGCAGCATGTCGCCGACCGATCCGAACGGCACATGGCCGAGCTCTTCGAACCCGGCTTTGTAGGTTCGCTCGCTGACCTGCATGAAACGGCGGTAACCGGCGACATCCGATGGCGAGAAGCGCGCGACCTCCGCCTCCATCGCTTCGGCATCGCCGCTGTAGTTGAAGATCGCGCCGTCGTCGAAGCGGATGCGGTAGAACGGCGCGACCGGCCGCAGCTCGACGTCGTCGGCCATGCGGCGTCCGCACAACTGCCACAGCTCCTCGAACAGAAACGGCGCGGTGACGATGGTCGGCCCGGCGTCGAAGGTGAAGCCATCCTGGCGGTACACGTAAGCGCGGCCGCCGGGACGATCCAGCTTCTCCAGCACGGTGACGCGGTAGCCGCGCGCGCCGAGCCGCACGGCCGCGGCGAGACCGCCGAAGCCGCTGCCGATCACGACGGCATGCGGCGCCCCGGCGCGGATGCCGGGAAAATCCGGAAGACGGCGGCCGGTAACATCAAGCACCGGTGCCTCCCGCGATCAGACCGAAACGCGCGGCGATGCGTTCGATCTCGTGCACAGTGCGCTGCGGCACCTCTTCATGCGCGAGATGGCCGAGACCACGCAATGCGATCACCTCGGTGCCCGGAATGATAGCCTGAACGCGCTTCGCCTCGGACGGTGGAATGGTGCGGTCGCCGCCGCCGACGATCAGGAACAGTGGTGTCCGCAGTTTCGGCAATTCACGGCGCAGACGCGGCAGATCCCATTCCGCCATCATTGCCAGCGCCGCGGCGACATGGCCCGGGCGCTGCGCCAGTCGATGGTAGTAGCCGATGCCTTCGGCATCCAGCGTCGAGCCGGTGTTGTCGATCATGCTCTTGATGGTGGCGCGGTCGAAGGCGCGCCGCGCGAACAGCTTCGGCACGATCGGGATGCGCGTCAGCATCCGCGCCAGCGGCGAGAACAACTGACCGGCGAGACCCGGCAGCGGCAGCAGCGCGGCATTCAGCCCGATGATGGCGCGTGGCGCGATCCAGCCATCGAGGCTCATGCGTACCGCGATCGCCGCGCCGGCCGAGTGGCCGGCCACCAGCGCCGGGCTCTTGTCGAGCGCCTTCAGCAGCGCGCGGATCGCCCGGCCCATGCCGTAGATCGACACCAGTTCGCGGCCCGGCATCGCGGTAAAGCCGTGGCCGGGGAGATCGACCCCGATGACATTGAAGTGCTTGGCCAAAAGCGGCGCGACGTCGCGCCATGAATGCGTGCTGGCGCCGGTGCCGTGCAGCAGCAGCATGACCGGGCCACTGCCCATGTCCTGCACATGCCAGGCGATGCCGGCGGCACGCACGACGCGGCTGGTGTGACCGTTCGGCCAGTCACCGCCTTCGCGTTGCCATTGCGGCATGTCGACCATGGCGTTCATCGGGTCACGGTATTTCCATCAGTGTTTCAGCATCTGCTTGCGCCTTTCCATCAGGCGCCAGATCATCGGCGTGAAAATGAGTTGCATCGCCAGGTCCATCTTGCCGCCCGGACAGACGATGGTGTTCGACCGCGACATGAACGAGTCGCCCAGCATCGACAGCAGATAGGGAAAGTCGATGCCGCGCGGATCGGCGAAGCGGATCACCAGCATGCTCTCGTCCGGCGCCGGGATGTGCCGCGCGATGAACGGATTCGAGGTGTCGACCACCGGCACGCGCTGGAAGTTGATGTGGGTGCGGGAGAATTGCGGGCAGATGTAGTGCACGTAATCGTGCATGCGCCGCAGGATGGTGTCGGTCACGGCCTCGGTGGTGTAGCCGCGCGACGCCTTGTCGCGGTGCAGCTTCTGGATCCATTCGAGGTTGATGACCGGCACCACGCCGATGCGCAGGTCGGCGTATTTCGACACGTCGACATTGCCGTGCGCCACCGCGCCATGCAGGCCCTCGTAGAACAGCACATCGGTGTTCGGCGGGATCTGCTGCCAGGGCGTGAAGGTGCCGGGTCTGGCGTTGTGCGGCGCGGCCTCGGCCTCGTTGTGCAGATATTGCCGCCAGCGGCCGCCGCCATCCTCGCCATAGGCGCGGAACAGCGCTTCGAGGTCCTCGAACAGGTTCGAGTCGGGGCCGAAATGGCTGAACTGGTAATTGCCCTCCTGCAGTTCCTTGGCCATTCGCGCTTTCATCTCTTCGCGATTGTAGCGATGAAAGCTGTCGCCCTCGATGAAGGCGGCGACGACCTTCTCGCGGCGGAAGATTTGCTCGAAGGTGCGCATCACCGACGTGGTTCCCGCCCCAGAGGAACCTGCCACGGCGATGATCGGGTGCTTGGCGGACATGGCTCACGTCGCCGCCCGGAACAGGCCGCGCGCGCCGAACAGAGGCGCGTCGTATTCGCTCACCGCCGGATCGAGGTGATAGCGCTCGATCAGGTCGACTTCCTCGCTAGCGCCGAAGATGAAGGGGATGCGCTGGTGCAGCTCCGACGGCACGATATCGCTGATGCGTTCGCGGCCGGTGCTGGCGCGGCCACCGGCCTGCTCCATCAGGAAGGCGACCGGGTTGGCCTCGTACAGCAGCCGCAGCCGGCCGGCTTTGGTCGGGTCTTTCGAATCGCGCGGATACAGGAACACGCCGCCGCGCATCAGAATGCGGTGCGCCTCCGCCACCAGCGAGGCGATCCAGCGCATGTTGAAGTCGCGCCCGCGCGGGCCGGATTTGCCGGCCAGGCATTCGTCGACATAGCGCCGCACCGCCGGCTCCCAGAAGCGGTGGTTGGAGACGTTAATGGCAAATTCGCCCGCCGCCGCCGGCACTTTGATGTCGGGGTGAGTCAGAATGAACTCGCCGAGGTCCGGATCGAGCGTGAAGGCATGCGTGCCGCGGCCGATGGTCAGCACGAACATGGTCGAGGGGCCGTAGATCGCATAACCGGCGCAGACCTGCTGTGTGCCGGGCTGCAGGAAGTCGTCCGGCGCGGCGGCCTCGCCGGGACGCAGTGCCCGCAGGACGGAAAAGATACTGCCGACCGAGACATTGACGTCGAGGTTGGACGAGCCGTCGAGTGGATCGAACAGCAGCAGATAGCGGCCTTTCGGGTAGCGTTCGGGGATCGCGGCGGGCGCATCCATTTCCTCCGACGCCAGGCCGGCGAGATGGCCGCCGCCTTCATTGGCGCTCAGAAAGATGTCGTTGGCGACGACGTCGAGCTTCTGCTGGGTTTCGCCTTGCGCGTTCTGCATCGACGTCGCGCCCAGTACCTGCTGCAGCGCGCCATGGGCCAGGCGGCGAGCGATGATCTTGCAGGCGATCGCCACGTCGAGCACCAGCGCGTTGAAATCGCCGGTGGCCTGCGGATAGCGGCGCCGCTCCTCGATCAGGTAGTCGGTCAGCGTCTTGCGGTCCGCCAGCATGGCAATGCCGATCGCCTCATGCCCGCATCATGATCCCGGGGCGGATTTCTCGGCCGAGCGCCTGGAGCACCTTGGTGACGATGGCCGCGGCATCGAGGTTGGCGGCCGCATACATGGCCTCCGGCTTGTCCTGATCGATGAACAGATCGGGCAGCGTCATGGCGTGCACCTTCAGACCCTTGGCGAACATCGCGTGGTCGGCCAGCGTGTGCAGCACCTGCGAGCCGAAGCCGCCGATGGATCCTTCCTCGACGGTGATCAGAACCTCGTGCTCGCGCGCCAGCCGCAGCACCAGGTCGGTGTCGAGCGGCTTGGCGAAGCGGGCATCGGCGACGGTCGCCGACAGGCCGTAGCGTTGCAGTTCGTCGGCGGCCTTGAAGCATTCCGTAAGCCTGGTGCCGAGCGACAGCAGCGCCACCGACGTGCCTTCGCGCAGGATGCGGCCTTTGCCGATTTCCAGCGGCACGCCGGCGGCCGGCAATGCCACGCCGGTGCCGTCGCCGCGCGGGTAGCGGAACGCACTGGGCCGGTCATCGATCGCCGCCGCGGTCGCGACCATGTGCACCAGTTCGGCCTCGTCCGCCGCCGCCATCAGCACCATGCCGGGCAGACAGCCGAGATAGGCGAGGTCAAACGAACCGGCATGGGTCGGGCCATCGGCGCCGACCAGCCCGGCGCGGTCGATGGCAAAGCGCACCGGCAGGCGCTGGATCGCCACGTCATGCACGATCTGGTCGTAGGCGCGCTGCAGGAAGGTCGAATAGATCGCGACAAAGGGCTTGAGCCCCTCCGTGGCAAGGCCGGCGGCAAAGGTAACGGCGTGCTGTTCGGCGATGCCGACGTCGAAGAATCGCGTGGGGAATTGTTTGGCAAAGATATCGAGGCCGGTGCCGTTCGGCATCGCCGCGGTGATGCCGACGATGCGGTCGTCCTTGGCAGCTTCCTTTGTCAGCGCCTCGCCGAAAACCTTCGTATAGGCCGGCGCCGCCGCCACCGCCTTGGCCTGCTTGCCTGTGGCGATGTCGAACTTCACGACGCCGTGGTACTTGTCGACCGACGCCTCGGCCGGGCTGTAGCCCTTGCCCTTCTGCGTCACGACGTGAACCAGGATCGGCCCGTTCGGCGCATCCTTCACGTTCTTCAGCACCGGCAACAGGCTGTTCAGATCGTGGCCGTCGATCGGGCCTATATAATAGAAGCCCAGTTCCTCGAACAGCGAACCGCCGGTCCAGAAGCTGCGCAGAAACGTCTCGAACCGCGATGCCTTGCTGGCGACGTATTTCGGCATCGCCTTGGTGATGCGCTTCAGCGACTCGCGGATGGTGAGATAGGCGGGTCCGGAAATTGCGCGGGCCAGATAGTTCGACATGGCGCCGACCGGCGGCGCGATCGACATGTCGTTGTCGTTGAGAATGACGATCAGCCGGGAGTCCATGGCGCCGGCATTGTTCATGGCCTCATAGGCCATTCCCGCCGACATGGCGCCGTCGCCGATCACGGCGATGACGTTGTTCTTCTGCGCCTTGAGATCGCGCGCCACCGCCATGCCGAGACCGGCGGAAATCGAGGTCGACGAATGCGCCGCGCCGAACGGATCGTAGACGCTCTCGGCGCGCTTGGTGAAACCCGACAGGCCGCCGCCCTGGCGCAGCGTGCGGATGCGGCCGCGCCGTTCGGTGAGGATCTTGTGCGGGTAGGCCTGATGGCCGACATCCCAGATCAGCCGGTCGTCCGGGGTATCGAACACATAGTGCAAGGCGACGGTGAGTTCGACGACGCCAAGCCCGGCACCGAGATGGCCGCCCGTAACCGAGACAGCGCTGATGGTTTCAGAGCGAAGCTCGTCAGCGACCTGGGTCAGCTGGTTTTCATCGAGCAGGCGCAGGTCGGCGGGACAGGATATGGAATCGAGCAACCGGCCGCCGTCATTGTCGTTCACCATGATGTTTCGCTCCGTGTATGGCGAGCATCCATGGCGTTATCTTACATTGACGGTTTAATTTGTCATCTTTAATTGACACTTTGGCGGGAAATTTGAAAATTGCGTAATATCAATATCTTATGAAACCCGTCCGGTCGCGGTCCACGGCTGCATCAGGCGGGAGATGTCCCGGACGGCCAGATACGGCGCCCCCTCCAGCTCCGCAACCTCGCCGCCGGACAGCGGGGTTTCCGGGTCGCCCAGCGTGGAGATCACCAGGTCGGCGCGGGAGAAATCCTGCGAGCGCGTCCACCGGCCCGGCACCGCGATCGTGAACAGGCCGGCCGCCTTTGCCGCCGCCACGCCGTTGGCCGAATCCTCGATGGCAACACAGCGGTCTGCCGGCAGGCCGAGCATCGCCAGCAGCATGATGTAGAGATCCGGCGCCGGCTTCCGCCGCAGCACATGCATGGCGGAGGCGACGGCGTCGATCGGGCTTCGCGCGTTCTCGCCCAGCGCCGTCTTCATGATCCATTGAATGTTCGGAGAGACCGAGGTTGCCGCCACGCCGACCTTGCAGCCGTTCTCACGCGCATCGCCGATCAGGCGCCGCACGCCGGGCAGCGGCTGCAGGCCAGCGTCGTCAAGCATGTCGGCAAACAGCCGCCGCTTGGCGCGATGGACCAGCGGCGCCAGCGAACGCAGATGTACCCGGCGATCGTCGGTGACGGAAAGCGTATCAATGAAATGCAGGATGCGATCCTCACCGCCGGAAATTCCGAGCAGCCGCTCATAGGTGTCGGCGTCCCAGTCCCAGCCCAGCCCGAATTCCATGAAGGTCTGGTTGAAGGCGCGGCGATGCAGTTCCTCGGTGTCGAAGAAAGTCCCATCCAGATCCAGCAGGATTGCTTCCGGTAACATGGTCATGCGGCCTCGGTGCGGTGGGGATGGCTTTCATCATGCACGGCCCGCACGCCGCGCAATCCGAACAGATCGTCAAAGCTGCGCACAATGCAGTCGGCGCGGGCGAAGTCGTGCGACGCGGTCCACACCGACGGCGAGACGATGGTGCAAAGACCGTCGGTCTTGGCCGACAGCAGCCCGGCAGCGGAATCCTCAAACGCCACCGCCTCGGCGGCATCGATACCGAGTTGCGCCAGCGCCAGCGTGTAGATGTCGGGAGCGGGCTTCTTGTAGAGCACCTGGTCGCCGCAGGCGACGACATCGAAGATGTCCTCGGACGAGCGGCCAAGAACAGATTTCAGCAGTTCGTCGACATTCGTCAGCGTGGTGGTCGAGGCGATGGCGAGCATCAGCCCGGCGCCGCGCGCCTCCTCCAGCAGTGCGGCAATGCCGTCGCGCAGTGTCACGCGGCCGTCCTTCATCAGACGGGCATAATGCCGGGTCTTGCTGACATGCAGCGCCGGCACCTGACGGTGCAGCCGCGCCCGCTCGACCTCCGGCAGGTCGAGGCGCTCGATGTAGGATTGCAGCCGCTCCTTGCCGCCGGTGACGCCGAGCAGCGCGGTGTAGAGCCGCTGGTTCCACTGCCAGCCCAGCCCGTGCTCGGCGAAGGCGGCGTTGAAGGCGCAGCGGTGCGCCTCCTCGGTATCGGCCAGCGTGCCGTCGACATCGAAGATCAGCGCGCGCAGGATCATTGGCCCTCTCCTTCGGTGCCGAACACGCGGCTGGCGCGGATGTCGCCGGCCTCGATCAGGCTGAGCTGTTCCAGCGAGAGGCCGCGCTCACGCGCCTCGAACAGGCGGTTGGCCTGCCGCAGCCGCGCCCGGTCCAGCGCATTGCGGATCGAGCGCGCATTGGCGAATTGCGGACGGCTTTTGCGCAACGCGATGTAGTCGTGCAGCGCGGCGGCAGCGTCATCACTGAGGCGGTACTGCATCCGCTCCAGCATCAGGCCGGCAATGGCGAACAGCTCATCCTCGGCGTAATCGGGGAAGTCGATATGGTGCGCGACCCGCGACGCCATGCCGGGGTTGGAGCCGAAGAAGCGGTCCATGCGGTCCTTGTAACCGGCGAAGATCACGACCAGGTCGTCGCGCTGGTTCTCCATGACCTGCAGCAGGATCTCGATCGCCTCCTGGCCGTAGTCGCGTTCGTTCTCGGGCCGGTAAAGGTAATAGGCCTCGTCGATGAACAGCACGCCGCCCATCGCGCGCTTCAGGACTTCCTTGGTCTTGGGCGCGGTGTGGCCGATGTACTGGCCGACCAGATCGTCCCGCGTCACCGACACCAGTTGGCCTTTGCGCACATAGCCGAGGCCGTGCAGGATCGACGCCATGCGCATCGCCACCGTGGTCTTGCCGGTGCCGGGATTGCCGGTGAAACTCATGTGCAGCGGCGGCGGACCGGCGTGCAGGCCGACCGAGCGGCGCAGCTTTTCGATCAGCAGCAGCGCGGCGATCTCTCGCACCCGGCGCTTCACCGGCGCCAACCCGATCAGGTCGCGCTCCAGCGCCTCGAGCATCTCGCCGATGCGCGACTCGCTGTAGAGCGCGTCGATGTCGAGTGTGCTGGCCGGGCGTGCGAGCATGCGGCTCAATCCGCCCCGTAGCGTTCGCCGGACGGGCGATCGGCGGCATAACTGCGCGTGGTGTAGCGCACCTGACGCCCCGCGCCCTCCTGGCGTTCCAGCGCGAAGCCGGGTTCGTCCTTCGGCCGGTTGACGATGAAGGACAGGCGCAGCGCCTCCCAGCCGTGCGACGAGTCGAAGGCGTTGACCTTGATGTAGTGATCCGGAAACGCGTGGCGGCACGCCGTGACCTCGGCCATGACGCCGGCGGCGTCCTTGAGGTCGAACATCGGCATGCCCCACATGTCCCAGTAGGTGTTCCGCGGGTGCGGATCGTCGGTGTACTCGACCGACACCGCCCAGCCGTTCCTGAGGCAGTATTCGATCTGCGCGCCGATCTGGGTGTCGCTGAGGTCCGGCAGAAACGAGAAGGTGCCCTGGGTCAGTCGCATTGCATTGTCCTCAGGCCGCCGTCGGCGTTACGGCGTAGTCGGGCGTATCGGTCGATGCGTAGTTGAAGGTGACATCGCCCCAGGTATCGAGCGCGGCCTTCAGCGGCTGGCAGTGGCGCGACGCATCGACCAGGATCTGCGGGCCCTCGTTCCAGATGTCGCGGCCCTCGTTGCGGGCCAGCACCATCGCCTCCAGCGCGACGCGGTTGGCGGCGGCACCGGCCGCAATGCCCATCGGATGGCCGATGGTGCCGCCGCCGAATTGCAGAATGCAATCATCGCCGAGATAGCTCAGGAGCTGGTGCATCTGCCCGGCATGAATGCCGCCGGACGCCACCGGCATGCATTTGCGCAGGCCCGCCCAGTTCTGCTCGAAGAAGATGCCGCGCTGCAGATCGACCGGGTTCAGGTCCTCGCGCAACACATTGTAGAAGCCCTGCACCGAATTCGGATCGCCTTCGAGCTTGCCCACCACCGTGCCGGCATGGATGTGATCGACGCCGGCCAGCCGCATCCACTTGGCGATGACGCGGAATGAGACGCCGTGGCTCTTCTGCCGCGTATAGGTCGAATGCCCGGCGCGGTGCAGGTGCAGGATCATGTCGTTGCCGCGCGCCCACTTCGCCATCGACTGGATCGCGGTGTAGCCGATCACCAGATCGATCATGACGATATTGCTGCCCAGCTCCTTGGCGAACTCGGCGCGCTCGTACATCTCCTCCATGGTGGCGGCGGTAACGTTGAGATAGGTGCCCTTGATCTCGCCGGTCGCGGCCTGGGCGCGGTTGACGGCCTCCATGCAATAGAGGAAGCGGTCGCGCCAGTGCATGAAGGGCTGCGAGTTGATGTTCTCGTCGTCCTTGGTGAAGTCGAGCCCGCCCTTCAGCGCCTCGTAGACGACGCGGCCGTAGTTCTTGCCGGACAGGCCGAGCTTCGGCTTGACGGTGGCGCCGAGCAGCGGCCGGCCGAACTTGTCGAGACGCTCGCGCTCGACCACGATGCCGGTGGCAGGGCCCGGGAAGGTCTTCACATAGGCGACCGGGATGCGCATGTCCTCGAGCCGCAGCGCCTTCAGCGGCTTGAAGCCGAACACATTGCCGATGATCGAGGCGGTGAGATTGGCGATCGAACCCGGCTCGAACAGATCAAGGTCATAGGCAATGTAGGCGAAGAACTGCTCGGTCGACCCCGGCACCGGTTCGACCTTGTAGGCCTTGGCGCGGTACCACTCGCAGGCCGTCAGCCGGTCGGTCCACACCACGGTCCAGGTTGCGGTCGAGGATTCGCCGGCGACCGCGGCGGCGGCTTCCTGCGGATCGACGCCCTCTTGGGGCGTGATCCGGAACAGCGCCAGCACGTCGGTATCCTTGGGGACGTAACCGGGCTCCCAGTAGCCCATCTCGGCATATTTCATGACGCCGGCGCGGTAGCGGTCGCGCGGGTCGGTCGGCACGGTGACGTGCTTCATCGGCAGCCTTTGTTCTTGAGCGTTTCCCGCCGCCAGTGTCGGCCTCGACACTCATAAGAACAATTTAATTGTTGTTACCATTCCGATAATGCATTTTAATGTCTGGATGCTGGAGCGCGCTTCCCTCAACCAGTTGCGGATTTTTGAATGTGCCGCGCGGCACCAGCATTTCGGCCGCGCCGCCGCCGAGCTGTACCTGACCCAGCCCGCGGTATCGATCCAGTTGAGCCTGCTGGAGAAGACCGTCGGCATGAAGCTGTTCGAGCAGACCGGCCGGCGCATGCAGATCACCCCGGCCGGCGTCGAACTCCTGACCCATACCCGCGCGGTGCTGACGCAGCTCCGCGATGCCGACGACGCGCTGAATCTGCTGAAAGGCATCGGCGGCGGCAGGCTGCACCTCGCAGCCACCACGACGGCGGAATATTTCGCGCCGCACCTGCTGGCGGGCTTTCGCAAGCTGCACGCCAATATCCGCATCCGGCTCGAGATCGACAACCGCGAGGCGGTGGTACGGGCGCTGGCCGACAACACCGTCGATCTGGCGGTCATGGGCCGCGCGCCGAGTGAGTTCGACACCGTCGCCGTGCCGTTCGCCGAGCATCCGCTGTCGATCATCGCAGCCCCCGATCACCCGATGGCGGGCCGCAAGCGGTTCGCTCTTGCACGATTGCAGCAGGATACGTTCCTGATCCGCGAGCCCGGCTCCGGCACCCGCGCAGCGATGGAGCAGGCGTTCAAGGCGGCCAAGTTCATACCCACGGAGACCATCGAGTTTGGTTCGAACGAGACCATCAAGCAGGCGGTGGCGGCCGGCATGGGGCTCGGCTTCGTCTCGCTGCACACCGCCGCGCTGGATCTCGCGGTGAAAAGGCTGGTGGTGCTGCGCATCGACGGCATGCCGGTGATGCGTCACTGGTTCGTGGTGCATCGCGCCGGCAAGCGGCTGTCAGCGGTCGCCGCCGCATTCAAGGATTATCTGGTGGCGCAAGGCGCGGCGCTGATCGCCGCGTCAGGCCGCCCGCTGTGACGCCTGCGCCAGAAACGCGTCGTAGCGGCGGGTGAATGCGTCGCCGACTTCGAAGAAGGGCAAGGCGCCGGAGTCGAACTTGGTCACCGTCCAGTTCGGCCGCTGCTCGAATTGGGCCGCATAACTGTAATCCTGGAAATCGCCGCGGTTGCCGTGCGACATCCACACCGGCAGCAGCAGCTTCTCGTAGACGCGGGTAATGTCGCGGCTGAACAGATAGCCCGAGACAAAGTAATACGGCGCAAAACGCGCGCCGGGCTGGTGCGTCGTCTTGTAATCGTAGTCCAGCAGACCCTCGTCGATGTTCTTCGAACCCCAGGTCTTCTCCAGGAAAAACCGGATCGTGCGCCTGGCGGTCAGCCCCTTGTAAAGCGGCCGGGTCCACAGCGGCACGGTGAAGAAGCGGTATAGCCACGGCATGGCGCGGGTCGTGCCCGGCGGTTCGTTATAGGGCGCCTTCTTGTCGAAGCCGGTCGGGCTGATCAAGGCGGCGCTGCGGTAATGCTCCGGCCGTTCGCTGATGGCGCGGGCGAGAAACTCGCACGACAGCGACAAGGCCGCCGCGTCGATCGGCACGTTGTCGTGAGCCTTGCGTATCGCATCGACCATGGCGTGAATGGCGTCGGTCATCAGCCGCGGCGTGTAGACGCGGTCCGAACGCTCGGAGAAACCGAAGCCGGGCAGATCGAGCGCATAGACCGGGCGCTTCGCCTGATAGGCCTCGTACAGCGGCTTCATCTCATAGGCCGAGCCGGCCGCATTGATGCTGTGCGCCAGCAGCACCGGCGGGCCGCCTTGGCCGGCCGAGCGGTAATAGCTCAGCGCGCCGGCGGGGCTCGTCGCGATTGTGTGGCGCTCGCCCGGCAAGGCGGGCGGCAAGGGTCGGTCGGCCGCGGTCATGTCGAACGGTATCCCGGAATGGCGCCGGTGCAAGCCCGGCTCTGATGGGACAAGCCCCGGCGCGGGCCCGGAGTTCCCTAATAGGCGGCGGGTGCGGCGGTGCGGATGGCCTGCGAAATCACGGCGGCATCGGCGTAGGGCAGTGGCAGATAGCGGCCGCCGATTTCGGTCGCCAGCCGCGCCGCGGCCGGCCCCGGTTGCGGCGACGTGTCCACCACTAGGCTCGACAGCCGCGCCGCGCGGCAGTGGCGGGCCGCGGCATAGGCGTCGTCCTGCGCGCGCTCGCGGCCTTGCGCCTCGCCGCGGCCGACATTGGCCCGGCCGTCGGTGAGAAACACCAAAGTCGGCGACAGGCCCTTACGCCGCAACGCATCGGCCAGCCCGAATCCGGCATCAATGGCCGCGGCCAGCGGCGTGCCGCCGCCGCCGGGCAGCGCCGCCAGCATGCGCTTGGCGCGGGCCAGCGACCGCGTCGGCGGCAGCATCAGATCCGCCAGCTTGCCGCGGAAGGATATCAGCGCCACCTGGTCGCGGCGGATGTAGCAATCGGCCAGCAGCAACTCGATGGCGCCCTTGGCCTCGGCCAGCCGGTGCATGGCGGCGGAGCCCGACGCATCGACCAGAAAGATGGTCGCCGTCTCGCTGCGGTGCTTGTAGCGGACGATGCGGAAGTCCTCGCGCCGGACCATGACGCGATGATCGGCGCCGAGCGTTTCCAGACGCCGCATCGCCTGCCACGGCGCCGCGGTGCGCAGGGTCTCGACCAGATTGAGACGGACGCCGGACTTGATGTCGCCGCGCCGCGAACCGATCGGCCGGCCACGCAACGCGCTCGGTTGCGCCGCGCCGGCGCGGCCCGATGACGCGCTGCGGGCGCGCAGGGCGACGCTCGCCTGAAGCTTCGCCAGCAGCCCGGGCGGGATCGATGCCACCACGGCAGCCAGCACGACATCGGCCATGGTGCCGGTCTCGACGGAGTCGCCGTCGTCGCCATCGTTTTGGTTCTCGGTCTCGGGCTCGCCGTTGTCGTCGTCCTGTTCTTCTTCGTCACTAGCCTCCATCTCCGGGGCCGGCAACGATGTCGCACGCGCCAGCAGCACCAGGCGCGCCGCGACCACGGCGTCGTCTTGCGTAGCGTCACGCCGGCCCGCCAAAGCCGCGTGCAGCCGCGCCACCGTCAGCGCCAGCAGCGTCGCGCGGATTTCGGTAATGCCGAAGTCGGCGGCCACGCCGCAGATGGCGCGGCGGATGTCGTCGCCGACGATCACGACTGCCGCGGTCTGACGCGCCGATTCAATCTGCGCGAGGGAAAACGGCGCCTCGAACGCCTCGTCGCTCGCCGAAGCAAGTTCGAGATGAATGCCGAGGCGATCGAGCAGCGCCCGCGGCGGCCGCTCGTCGTCGCTGGCGCCTTCGTCAAGCGCCACGATGGCGATGCGAGCGTTGTGCATGGTGCCGAAGCCGTCGCGCTCGACCGTCACCTCGCCGCTGTCGAGCACAGCGGCGAGCTTTGCCGCCAAAGTCTGCGGCAATCGCTCCGCCATCGCCGCCACCAGGATGCCGCCGTCGGCCTCCGCCAGGACGCCGCGCTCCAGGATAGGCCGATGTGCCTGCAAGGTCGCGGCGAGATCGAGCCCGCCGAGCAGCCGCGCATCGCCGATGCCGGCCGGCAGCCGACGGAACGCCGCGCCGGCCGGCATCAAGGCGCGCAACAATGTCATGAACTGATCGCGCTCGGGACCGGCACGCGACCGCACACAGAGGCCGCCGATGGCGTTGGGATCGACCGCCATGATGCAGGCGGCCAGCGCCGCGTCGGCATGAGCCTTTTCGATGCCGTTCATGGCGCTCACGCCCCGAACATCTCCGCCACGGCGCGGTCGACCCGAACCGTCGAACCGGCCTCGTCGAGCGGATCGCGGCGCAGCCGGTGCCGCAAGGCGGACGCCGCAATGCGGCGCAGATGCAGCGCGCCGACTTCCGTGGCGCCATCGAGGCTGGCCACCGCACGCGCCGCGCGGATCAGCGTCAGCTCGCCGCGCAATCCGTCGGTACCGAGACCCATGCACAGCCGCGCCGCATGTTCGCGCGCGCTCTGCGGCACCGCGACCGCGCCGAGCCGTGCTCGCGCCGCGACGAGCTTGCGGCGGATCTTGGCGTCCTGCTTCTGCCACTTCATCATGAAGGCGGTAGAGTCGCGCTCAAACTCGTCGCGCCGCCGCACCACTTCGATGCGGGTCTCGATGTCGCCCGGCGTCGTGACTTCAACGGACAGACCGAAGCGATCGAGCAGTTGCGGGCGCAACTCGCCCTCTTCCGGATTGCCGGTGCCGACCAGCACGAAGCGCGCCGGATGACGGACGCTCAAGCCCTCGCGCTCGACCACATTCTCGCCGGACGCGGCGACGTCGAGCAGCAGATCGACCAGATGATCCTCCAGCAGGTTGACCTCGTCGATGTAGAGAAAGCCGCGATGCGCCCGCGCCAGCAGGCCTGGCTCGTAGGCCTTGACGCCATGCGCCAGCGCCTTTTCCAGATCCAGCGCGCCGACCACGCGATCCTCGGTGGCGCCGAGCGGCATATCGACCACCGGCACCGGCACCAGGTGTGTCTTCAGCTCCTTGAACTTGCCGCGCTCCTGGCATTCGTCGCAGCGCGATCCATTGCCGGCCGGATCGCAGTGATAGCGGCATCCGGTTACGACCCGCATCGGCGGCAGCAGCGAAGCCAGCGCGCGTACCGCGGTCGATTTGCCGGTGCCGCGATCGCCGAACACCAGCACGCCGCCGATGCCGGGATCGACGGCGGCGATCAGGATCGCCAGCTTCATCTCGTCCTGACCGACAATCGCCGAGAAGGGAAACACCGGTTTCATGATCAGGCCACGCTCGCGTTCGGGACCGGCGTCTGCAATCGCTGCGGCAGCCGGAACTGGACATTCTCCTCGACGCCGTCACGCGTCTCGACGACGACGGGACGGAAGGTGCGGATGCGCTCGATGGTTTGCTGCACCAGCAGTTCCGGCGCCGAGGCGCCGGCTGTCAGCGCCAGCGTGCGCACACCATCCAGCCAGGCCGCTTCAAAGGCTTCCGGCCGGTCGATCAGATAGCTCGGCACGCCGGCACCCTCGCCGATCTCGCGCAGCCGCCGCGAGTTGGAGCTGTTGAGGCCGCCGACGACGACGATCATGTCGACGCTGTCGACCACGTCGAGGATCGCCTTCTGCCGGTTCTGGGTGGCATAACAGATGTTGCGGGTGTCGGGCCCGATCAGTGCCGGGAAGCGGCGCTTCAGCGCCTCGATCACCGCCTTGGTGTCGAAAATGCTCAGCGTCGTCTGCGTCACATAGGCGACGCGCGCCGGATCGCGCACCGTCAGACCGGCCACTTCATCCACGGTTGCAATGACATGCAGCCGGCCTTCGATCTGGCCGCGGGTGCCTTCGACTTCCGGGTGCCCGGCGTGACCGATCAGGACGACGTCATAATCGCGGCCGGCATAGCGGCGGCCTTCGTTGTGAACCTTCTGCACCAGCGGGCAGGTGGCATCGATGACATCGAGCTTGCGGCCGGCCGCGTCGGCCTCGACCTTGCGCGACACGCCGTGGGCGCTGAACACCGTCACCGCGCCGGCCGGGATTTCGTCGACCTCGTTGACGAAGATGGCGCCGCGCCCGCGCAACTCTTCGACCACATGGTGGTTGTGAACGATCTCATGGCGCACATAGACCGGCGCGCCGTATTGTTCGAGCGCACGTTCGACGATCTCGATGGCACGCTCGACGCCGGCGCAGAAGCCGCGCGGCCGGGCCAGGATCACCCGCAATGTGTCGGTCGGTGAAACCATGATGTGTTATATACTGTTTACAGTAGATGTGTCATGTAAAATTGACAGACGCCGTGTGGAATCCTCCGGACCTGAGGCAAGCTATTGAAAGCGAATGTGTTCTGCTTGGGACTGGGGTACTCGGCCGCGGCGTATATTGGCGGCTTTGGCGAGCGGATCGGCCGTGTTTCGGGCACGGTGCGGTCCGAAGCCAAGCGGCAGGCGCTCGCTGCCCGGGGGATCGACGCCTTTGTATTCGACGGTCAGCCGCACCCGGGCGTGACCGAAGCGATCCGGGCGGCTGACGCCATTCTGGTCTCGGCGCCGCCGGCCGAGCTGGCGGCGACGACGGCCGCCATGCTGGCGCCCGGCCAAACCCCCGCCGTGGTCTATCTGTCGAGCCTCAGCGTCTATGGCGATCATGGCGGCGCCGAGATCGATGAGGACGCGGCGCTGAAAGCGACATCGGTGCGCGGCCGCGAACGGATCGCGGCGGAAGAAGCGTGGCGGCAGTTCGGCCGCGCCAGCGGATGCCCGGTGGCGATCCTCCGCCTCGCCGGCATCTACGGTCCCGGACGCAATGCGCTCATCACCGTCGCCAAGGGCGAAGCGCGCCGCATCGTCAAGCCGGGTCAGGTGTTCAACCGCATCCACGTCGCCGACATCGCGCAGGCGATCGCCGCCGCCTTCGAGCGCCGGGCCGATGGCGTCTTCAATGGTGCCGACGACGAACCGGCGCCGCCGCAGGACGTCATCGCCTATGCGGCGAACCTGCTCGGCGTTCCGCCACCGCCGGAGATGCCGTTCGAGGAGGCGAAGCGGACCATGTCGCCGATGGCGCGGAGCTTTTATGCCGAGAGCAAGCGCGCGCTGAACCGCAGGCTGAAAACCGGACTCGGTGTGACCTTGCGCTATCCGACCTACCGCGAGGGACTCGACGCCCTGTTCGCAGCCCGCGATCACGAAAGCAGCGGCGAGCCTTCCGCGTGACGCTAGCGCCGGACCCGCGCCAGCATGCGCTCGACATGCTCGACCGGCGTGTCCGGCAGAATGCCGTGGCCGAGATTGAAGATGAAGGGCCCGCCCGCAAACGCCTCCAACACCTCATCGACGGCGCGATCGAGCGTCTCGCCGCCGGTGCGCAGGGCTTCGGGATCGAGATTGCCCTGCACCGGCACGCGGGTTTGGATTTCGTCACGAGCGAATTGCCGGTCGATGGCGGTTTCCAGGCTGACCGCGTCGACGCCGGTGGCGTCGACATAGTGCGGAATGCTGCGGCCGGCGCCGCGCGGAAAGCCGATGATGCGCGTCCCCGGCCGCGCCGCGCGCACCATCTCAACGAGCCGCGCTGTCGGCTTGACGCACCAGCGCTCGAAACCCTCCGGCGGCAGCGAGCCCGCCCAGGTGTCGAAGATCTGCAGGCACTCGGCGCCGGCGTCGAGCTGCTTCACCAGATAAGCCGCCGAGGCCTCGACCAGCGTGTCGATCAAGCCGGCGAAGGCTTCAGGGTCGGCCGCCGCCAGTCGCTTGGCCGGCGCCTGGTCCGGCGTGCCCTGCCCGGCCACCATGTAGGTCGCCACCGTCCACGGCGCGCCGCAGAATCCGATCAGCGTCACGCCCGCCGGCAATTCGGCTTTGACGCGCCGGACGGTCTCGTAGATCGGCTGCAGAATCGTGTCGTCGCACTGGCGCGGCAGCGCCTTGAGCGCGGCGCCCGTGGTCATCGGATCGAGGCGCGGCCCTTCGCCTTCGACAAAGCTGACGGTCTGCCCCAGCGCATGCGGGATCACCAGAATGTCGGAAAACAGGATGGCGGCGTCGAAGCCATAGCGCCGGATCGGCTGCAGCGTCACCTCCGCCGCCATGTCCGGGTTGAAACACAGGTTGAGAAAGCTGCCGGCCTTGTCGCGCACGGCGCGATACTCGGGCAGATAGCGTCCGGCCTGACGCATCATCCACACCGGCGGCGTCGCCTGACGCACGCCGGACAGAACATCGATGAGCGGCTTATTCACGAGGCAAGGTCTGCACTATGGTCACCGGCATGCGACACATCATTATAGGTCTCATTGCGATCCTTGCAATTTCCGCGGCGCTTTGGAAGCTCAATAGCGCCCGCGACGGCATCGAGATTGTTCGCAGCGAGGTCGGCGCGACGCCGGTCACGGTCTTCAGGCCAGTGTCGGGTGCGCCGGCGCCGGTGGCCGTCATCGCCCATGGCTTTGCCGGCTCGCAGCAACTGATGCAACCGTTTGCGCTGACGCTGGCGCGCAACGGCTATGTCGCCCTCACCTTCGATTTTCTCGGCCACGGCGCACACCAGCAGGCGCTGCCGGGCGGACTGGCGGATCAGAACGCCAGCATGAAGGCGCTGATCGCACAGCTCGGCGAGATCGCCGCCTTCGCGCGGAAACTGCCGGGAGGCAATGGCCGGATGGCGGTGCTCGGGCATTCGATGGCCTCCGATATCGTCGTGCGTCATGCGCAGGCACACCCGGACACTGACGCGACCATAGCCGTCTCGGTGTTCTCGCCGGTCGCCACCGTCACCAGCCCGCGCAATCTGCTGGTCATCGATGGCGCGCTGGAGCCGTCGTTTCTGAAGGACGAAGGCCGCCGTCTGGTCGGCATGGCGACCAGCGGGCCGGTCGAAGAGAACGTCACCTATGGCAACGTCGCCGACGGCACCGCGCGACGGCTGGTGTTCGCGCGCGGCGTCGAGCACATCGGCGTTTTGTACAGCAGCGACAGCATGGCGGCGGCGCGCGACTGGCTGAACGAGGTCTACGGCCGGAGCGGCAGCGGCTTTATCGATGCGCGCGGACCGTGGCTGGGGTTGCTGTATCTCGGGTTGATCGCGCTGGCCTGGGCGCTGGCGCGCTTGCTGCCGCCGGCCGCCGCGGCGCCGCGCGGGCTCGGCCTGCCGTGGCGGCTGCTCCTTCCCGCCGCCATCGCGCCGGCGCTGCTGACACCCCTGATCCTGTGGAAGATGCCGACCGGTTTCCTGCCGCTGCTGCTGGGCGATTATCTGGTGCTGCACTTCGCGCTGTACGGCCTGCTGACGGCCGGCGCCTTGTATCTCGCGCACCGCGCGGGCGGCACTGCCGTCCTGCCGCCGGTGTCGTGGCGCCCTCTCGTCATCGCTTCCGCCGCCTGTATCGCTTTCAGCATTGTAGCCATCGGCATTCCGACCGACCGCTACGTCAGCGGCCTGGCGCTGACGCCGGTGCGGCTACCGCTGGTGGCGGCGATGCTGGTCGGAACATTGCTGTATTTCATCGCCGACGAATGGACGACGCGGGGCCCGAACGCACCGCGCGGCGCCTACGCCTTCACCAAATTCTGCTTCCTCGCGTCGCTCGCCATCGCCATAAGCCTCAATCTGCAGAAGCTGTTTTTCCTGATCATCATCGTGCCGGCCATTCTGCTGTTGTTCGTGGTCTATGGCCTGTTCAGCGGGTGGGCCTACCGGCGCACCTTCGACCCGCTGCCGGGCGCATTGTGCGCTGCGATCACGTTCGCCTGGGCCATCGCGGTGACGTTTCCGATGGTGGGGCGATAGTGGGAACCGGTACGCCGCTGATCCAACGCGCGGGTCCGTTCGTACTATCCTCAGGTCAAACCGGAGCCGGGCCCATGCTGTACGCCATCGCCTACGTTACGATCCTGGTGCCGTTCATCATCGTCGATGCGATCTGGCTGACCGTGATGGGCAGCCGGCTGTACCGGCCGACGCTCGGCGACATCCTGCTGCCCGACCTGAACACGCCGCCGGCGGTGGTGTTCTATCTGATCTATCCGATCGGAATTCTGGTGTTCGCGACGCTGCCGGCGCTAAAGGCCGGCTCGGTGTCGCCGGCGCTGATGTATGGCGCGCTGTTCGGCGCCATGGCCTACGCCACCTACGACTTGACCAACTTCGCCACGCTGCGCAACTGGACGCTGCTGATCTCGGTGCTGGATATCGCCTGGGGCGCCATCGTCACCGCCATTGCCGCGGTCGCCGCCTATTATCTGACGCGGCTGATCGGCGGCTGGATGGGCATCGCCGGCGTCTGATCGACGGCGCGCGTTACCGGGTTGGCGCCAGCCGGTAGTGGCTGACGCCCCACTCTGAACCGTTGGCGTGGCCGAACAGACCTGACGTCGCCAGAAAGAACAGCCGCCAGCGGCGGCGCCACAGCGCGGCGTCGCGGCCATAAGTCTGCGCCAGCACCTGGTCGACGGCATCGATGTTGCGGTCGAAATTCTCCAGCCAGTGGTCGGCGGTGCGCGCGTAATGCGCGCCGCTCCAGCGCCAGTCCTGGTCCAGCGTGAACAGATCCGGGAACTCGCGGATCAGATCGTGGCTCGGCATGATGCCGCCGGTGAAGAAATGCTGCGCGATCCAGTCTTCCTTGTCGTCGAGTTCGAAGCGATACGGCGCGCTGCGATGGCTGAAGACGTGGAAGAACAGCAGACCGTCCGGCTTCAGCCAGGAGCGGATGCGCTCCAGCAGACCGCGCCAGTTGGCCATGTGCTCGAACATCTCCACCGACACCACGCGGTCGAAGCGCCGCTCCGGCGTGAAGGCGTTCATGTCGGCAGTGACGACCTCGAGGTTGGTCAAGCCGCGCGCTTGCGCCTGCTGCATGATGAAGGCGCGCTGCGATTGCGAATTCGACACCGCGGTGATGCGCGCCGCCGGATAGTGGCTGGCCATCCACAGCGACAACGAGCCCCAGCCGCAGCCGAGCTCGAGAATGTCCTGGCCGTCCGCCAGTTGCGCATTCGCCGCGGTCCGCTTCAGCGCGGCTTCCTCGGCGTCGGCCAGCGTCGATGTGGCGCTGTCGTAGTAGCAGCACGAATATTTGCGCTGCGGCCCGAGCACCAGATCGAAGAAGGCGGCCGGCACTTCGTAATGCTGCGCGTTGGCGGCATCGACGCTCTCGGCGATCGGGTACTCCGGCATCCCGGCGGCGAAGGTGCGGTTGATATCGGCGGGCGCGGAGGCCAGCTTGCGCCGTGTGCGGCCGACCAGAAACGACACCGCCGCGCGCGATACGGCATCCGGCCACGGCAGGCGCTCGAAAGCCGGAATGACGCGCTGGATCGCGCTCATGACGCGGCCCGCGGCGGGCCGGGGAAGAACGCATTGGTGCGGCGCTGGTAGGCGCGGAATTTATCGCCGCGGGTGCGGATCATGTGCTCTTCGAGCGGCGGAATGCCGGAGACATAGACCAGCAGCCAGTACATGCAGGCAGGTCCCGCCAGCGCCACAAAGCCCCACGGATAGGCGCCGGTGAGATCGATCGCCAGCAGCGGATAAGCCAGCCAGCCGAAGGTCTCGAAGAAGTAATTCGGATGCCGCGACCAGCGCCACAGGCCGGCATCGTTGATGCCGCCTTTGTTGGCCGGATTGGCCTTGAACGCCTGCAACTGCCAATCGGCAACGCCTTCACCCAGCACCGCGATCGCCATCACCGCGATGGCGAGGAAATCCTGCACCGTCAGCCCGGGCGCCGGATGATGCGCCGCGACGAACATCGACAGCGCCAACGGGATGCTGACCACCGCCTGCTTCTGCAACAGGATGAACATCTGCCGCCGCGCGTCGCTGCCCCAGCCCTTGATCAGGTCGGCGTAGCGCGGATCGTCGGTAATCGTCGCGCTGCGGCTGGCGATATGGATGCCGAGCCGGGCCGCCCAGATCGCTGCAAAGACCGCGACCACGATCTGCCGCGGCTGCACGCCGTCGGCGCCAACCGGGGCCAGGGCGGCGGCCGCGCCGACCGCGCCGAGGCCGAAGGTCCACACGGTATCGACCCAGCCGGAATTGCCGGTGCGCTGCTGGATCAGCCACGCGACGCTCATGATCGCCGACAGCGCGAGCGAGATGGCGATCAATCCAGCGAAGAACTCGACAAAGGTCATGATGCAATCCGGTTGCGCGCGATCATCACAGGCGGATGAACGGCTGGATCATGCGGCCGATCATGCTGGTGAACTTGATCTGCCCCTGCATGGCGACCAGGCACACGCATTCCTCGCCCGCGTCGATCACAGGGCTGTGGGCGTCGTCGTGGTCGGCATCGTCGCAATCGCCGGCGCCGTAGCGGCCGCCTTCGTGAATGAAGGCGCCGGCCAGCACGCAGGTCAGTTCGGTCCCGGTGTGCAGATGCGACGGCAGCTTCAGGCCGGGTACGGCTTTCAGCATGAACACCCGCGAATCTTTGGCGGCCGGCACGTCGACCGCGCGATAATGCAGACCGGGCGACACCCAACGCCAGGGCCCAAGGCGATAGCCGAGCAATTCGTCGCGGTCGGGCGACCAGATCTTCGCCGGCGGCTCCGCATCGACATGCCGCGGCTCGCCCGCGAGCCGGTCCAGCATGCGCGCCGCCGCGCCCTCCGACAAAGCGACCGGTTCGATCTGGTCGAGCATCGCGCCGCCCATGTCCTCGAGCGCCGCGACAAAACCGCGGCAATGACCGCACACCGCCAGATGCGTCGCGACCACCAGGCTGCGGCCTTCGTCCAGCGTGCCGGCGGCAAAGTCGGCCAGCGTCGTGTCCTTGGGATGATGTCGGCTCATGTCAGATCACCCAGCAGTTCGCGGAGCCGGTTCATCGCCAGACGAATCCGGGATTTGACCGTTCCCAGCGGGAGTTCGAGTTCGCTCGCGATATCAGCGTGCGGCTTGCCCTCGAAGAACGACAACCGCACCACGCGCATCTGGTCGTCGGACAGCACACGCAATGCGGCCTGGACGCGGCTTTCGCGCTCGACGGCCAGCAATAAAGCGTCCGGCGGCGCCGGTGGTTCCAGATCGTCGTCCGCCTCCAGATCGAGCAGGCGGGCGCGCTGCTCGCGGCGCGCCACGTCGATGCGCAGGTTGCGCGCGATGGTAAAGATCCAGGCCGCGGCGCCGGCGCGCGACCGGTCGAACTGGGCGGCCTTGCGCCACACCGTCAGCATCGCCTCCTGCGCCAGTTCCTCGGCGGCGGCCGGCGGGGTATTGGCGCGGATCAGGAAGCCCTTGATGCGCGGGGCGAAGTAATCGAACAGCGCGGCAAACGCGTCGCGATCCTGGCCGGCCGCCACAGCCTCGATCAGGGCGGCGAGCTCGGCGGACGATTTCCCGCCTTTAACGACAGTCGGCATCGATATGGGCTTGTCGGTCAATGTACCTGCTTCCACGAGCCGCCATAGCGCTATAGCGGTCCCGCTGAGATCGTCCCTGTGAGCGACTGCCTGCATGTGAACTATACGGCAGCAAGGGCCCTTTGGATCACAGTGATCCACCCGGTCATCTGACCCGTATTACAGGAACATTCAGCGGTAAACCGGGCGGGTAACGATGCAGGACAGACCTTCCAGCCGTCTTAAGGTCGCGGTTGTCGGCACCGGAATATCGGGCATGGCGGCGGCCTGGCTCCTGTCCTCCGGTCATGAAGTCACGGTTTATGAGCGCGCCGACCGGATCGGTGGCCACAGCAACACCGTCGATGCCCGCACGCCGCACGGCATCGTGCCGGTCGACACCGGATTCATCGTCTACAACGAGCAGACCTACCCGAACCTGACGGCGCTGTTTGACTACCTCCAGGTTCCGACCGAGGCGTCGGAAATGTCGCTGGCGGTGTCGCTGGACCAGGGCGCACTGGAATATTCCGGCGACAACCTCGCCACACTGTTCGCGCAGCGGCGCAACATCCTGAGCCCCCGATTCTGGTCGATGCTGCGCGACCTGCGCCGGTTCTACCGCAATGCACCCGCCGACATGGTGCGGCTGGGCCACCAGGCCACGCTCGGCGATTACCTGAAACTCGGCGGCTACAGCGCCGCCTTCCGCGACGACCACCTGCTGCCGATGGCGGCGGCGATCTGGTCGGCCCCGGCGCAGGCGATGCTGGACTATCCGGCCGCCGCCTTCATCCGGTTCCAGGACAATCACGGCCTCCTGAAGATCAAGGACCGGCCCATCTGGCGCACCGTGCGCGGCGGCAGCCGCTCCTATGTCGAGCGGCTGACCGAGCTCTATGCCGACCGGATCCGGCTGAATACCACCATTTCAGCCATTCACCGCACCGCCGACGGCGTCGACATCCAGACCGACGACGGCGACATGCAGCGCTATGACCACGTCGTGATGGCGACCCACGCCGACCAGGCCCTGGCGCTGCTGGCCCAGCCCTCCCCGCAGGAGCGCGCCCTGTTGACGCCGTTCCGCTACAGCCGCAATCTTGCGGTTCTGCATTGCGACGAGGGGTTGATGCCGCAGCGGCGAGCGGTCTGGTCGAGCTGGAATTATGTCGGTGGCCGCAATGGCGGCGCCGACGGCGTGACGGTCACCTATTGGATGAACCGGCTGCAACGGATTCAATCCGAGACGCAGTTGTTCGTCACGCTCAATCCGTCGCGGCCGCCGCATGCCGGCATGATCTTTCATTCCGAAATCTACGAACATCCGCTGCTCGACGCCGCGGCGCTCGACGCGCAGCGCCGGCTGTGGTCGCTGCAGGGACAGAACCGCACCTGGTTCTGCGGCGCCTATTTCGGCGCCGGCTTTCACGAGGATGGTCTGCAGTCCGGCCTTGCCGTCGCCGAAGCGCTGGGCGGCGTGCGGCGGCCGTGGGAGGTCGCCAACGAATCGGGCCGCATTCACATCGGTACCGAGCACGCGGCGCCGGAATCGGAGCCGGTGGCATGACCGACTCCTGCCTCTACGCCGGGACGGTGATGCACCGCCGGTTCAAGCCGCGCGAGCACCGGCTGCGTTACCGCGTGTTCTGGGCGCTGCTCGACCTCGACGAAATCCCTGCGCTCGGAAAATCACTACGCTTCTTCTCTCATGAGCGCTTCAACCTGTTCGGCTTCTACAATGCGGACCATGGCGACGGCTCGGCAACGCCGTTGCGCACGCAAGTCGAGCGCCATCTCGACGCCGCCGGCCTGACGCTGGACGGCGGCCGAATCCGTCTCTTGTGCATGCCGCGCATCCTCGGCTTCGTCTTCAATCCGATCAGCGTCTACTATTGCTATCACCGCGACGGCGCGCTCACCGCGTTGCTCTACCAGGTGCACAACACCTTCGGCCAGCGGCACACTTACCTGATCCCGGTCGAGGACAGCCCGGACACGGCGCTCGAACAGCGCTGCCTGAAGGCGTTCTACGTCTCGCCGTTCATGGACATGGAGATCGCCTACGGCTTCCGCGTTCAACTGCCGGCCGAGCGCATTGCGCTGGTGATCGAGGGTTCCGACGCCACCGGCCCGGTGATCACGGCCTCGCTCGCCGGCACCCGCGACGCGCTGACCGACGCCGTGCTGCTGCGGAAATTCTTCGCCTTCCCGCTGATGACGCTCAAGGTTGTCGCCGGCATTCACTGGGAAGCGCTGAAGCTCTGGATCAAGGGCATGCGGCTGCGGCCGCGCCCGCCGGCGCCGGCAGCCCTCACCGTTGTGCCGCACCAGAACCTGCCGTCGTCTGTCTATGGAAGCCGCCATGTCTGACATTCGTGCTCTTCGATCGGAGGCCCGACGCCGTCCGGCGCGCAGCACACCCATTCTGGTCCGGCAGTTGGAGCGGCTGCTGACGCACATCCAGTTCGGCGAAGTCACCATCGTGCTGCCCAATGGCGACACGCTGCACCGGCAGGCGCCGAACGCCGGGCCGAGCGCCAAGCTGGTGATCCGGCGCTGGCGCACGGTGTGGCGCCTGATTACCGGCGGCGAACTGGCTTTTGCCGAATCCTTCATCGACGGCGACTGGTGGACGCCGAACCTGATCGCCTTTCTGGAATTCGGCGCGCGCAACGAAACCAGCATGCAGCATGCGATCTCCGGCACGGCCGCACACCGGCTGATGTGGCGCTGGCAGCACTGGCGCCGGCGCAACACGCGCGGCGGCAGCCGCCGCAACATCGCCCAGCATTATGATCTCGGCAACGCGTTCTATTCGCTGTGGCTTGACCGGACGATGAACTATTCTTCGGCGTTGTTTTCGCAGAGGGACCAGTCGATTGAGGCGGCGCAGAACGCCAAGCTCGATCGCATCGTCGACCTGCTCGATATCCGCGGCGGCGAACGTGTGCTGGAAATCGGCTGCGGCTGGGGCGCGGTGATGGAGCGCCTGCTGCCGCGCTGTCACGTCACCGGGATCACGCTGTCGGCCGAGCAACTGGCCTTCGTCGAGCAACGCCTGGGCGGCAGCGAAAGCGGGCGCTTCGAGGCACGGCTGCAGGACTACCGCGATGTGCCGGAGCAGTACGACCGCATCGTCTCCATCGAGATGATCGAGGCGGTCGGTGAACAATACTGGCCGGCCTATTTCGGCAAGCTGCGCCAGGCGCTCACGCAAGGCGGCACCGTGCTGCTCCAGGCCATCACCATCGCCGAAGACCGCTTCGCGAAGTACCGCAACCAGCCGGACTTCATCCAGCGCTACATTTTTCCCGGCGGCGTGCTGCCGACCGTCGACATCATCCGGCGCCAGGCGGCGCGCGCCGGCCTCGAACTGGTCGTGCACCAGCCGTTCGGGCAGAGCTACGCGCGGACGCTGGCGGTGTGGCGCGAACGTTTCCTTGCGGCGTGGCCGGAGATCGAACGGCTCGGCTTCGACGCCTCGTTCAAGCGGATGTGGGAGTATTACCTCTGCTATTGCGAGGTCGGCTTCCGCAATTCGGCGATTGATGTGGGTTTTTACAAGCTGAGGCCGGTGGCGGTGCGCGCGGGCGCAGGCGCAGGCGCAGGCGCCTAAAACAACGATCGGCTCAGCACATCAATGAGCGCTGGCGGAGAGGGAAAGTTTTTCCGCACGCAATAACCGCATCCGTCCCGGTTACACGTCCAGGGTGCTGTCGCCTTGGTCCCGGTCGCAACAAACGAGCCCCGGGTTTGGCTGACTGCTTGTCTTATTTATTTGCCTCTCCTAATGTCCTGCAAATGCCTCCTCACGTGAGCAGTACGATCATTTCGCGGCGCCCCATAAGCAGTTCAGGGGAATGCGGATGAGCACCGACCTGACGACCCTTGCAGCAACCGAACTGGCTGCGGGCTATCGCCAGCGGGCGTTCTCACCCGTCGAGGTCGCCAGAGCAACACTCGCCAACATCGAAGCCCTCGATCCCGCGTTGAACGCTTTCGCTTTTCTCGATGGCGACGCCGCACTCGATGCCGCCAAGGCTTCGGAGCAGCGATGGATGCGTGGCGAGCCCGCCGGTCTCGTTGACGGTGTGCCCACCACCGTGAAGGATCTTGCTGTGGCGAAAGGCTGGCCGCGGTTCCTGGGCTCGAACACAGCGCCAGCCTCGCCACCGCCGGATATCGTCGATGGACCGCAGACGGCGCGGCTACGCGAAAGCGGCGCGGTGCTGCTGGGAAAGACGACGCAGCCCGAATTCGCCTGGAAAGGCCTCACGGACAGCCCGCGCTTTGGCATCACCCGCAATCCCTGGAATCTGGAGCGCACGCCGGGCGGCAGCAGCGGCGGCGCGGCGGCCGGCGTGGCCGCCTACATGGGCCCGCTCGCACTCGGTACGGACGGCTCGGGTTCGGTGCGCATCCCCGCCGCGTTCTGCGGCCTGGCGGGCCTGAAGCCAACTTACGGCCTGATCCCGCAGCACCCGCGCGCGACACATATGGGCGATATCGTCCACACCGGGCCGATCGCGCGCAACATATCCGACGTCGCCCTGATGGCGCAGGTCATGTCCGGCGCGGACGGGCGCGACTGGACGAGCCCGCCCCACACGATCCGCTTGTTCGACGACCTCAAGCCTGCGCTCGCGGGTTTGCGTATCGCCTACAGCGCAACCCTGGGCTTTGCGACCGTCGACCCTGCTATCGCTGCGATCATGCGCGCGGCCGTGGACCGTCTCGCCGGCCTCGGCGCGATCGTGGAGGAGGCCGATCCCGGCTTCGAGGACCCGCGCGACATTATCGACATGATCTACAAGGCTGGCGCGGCGCGCACGGCCTTTGCCATGCCGGAGGAAGCGCGCGCGAGGATGGACCCGAAATACCTCGCCTTTGCAGCGTCCGGTCTGGGCATATCGGCAACCGATTATGTCGGCATCGGCATGATGAAGCGCGACCTTCTCAGTCAGCGGATGGTCGACTTCCATGCGACATACGACCTTCTGATTACGCCGCAGCTCGGGCTGACGGCGGTGCCGGCCGATGAGACGGCATCGCCGCCGTTTTATGCCCATTGGTTCGACTGGGCCCCCTTCTGTTACCCCTTTAACCTCACTCAGCAGCCAGCAGCCACGGTGCCGTGCGGCGTGGCGCCCGACGGACTGCCCGTCGCGTTGCAGATCGTCGGGCCCAAGTTTGCGGACCAGCGCGTGATGAACGCCGCGCTGGCCGCCGAACAGGCGATCGGCTTTCAGCCGCTGAGCAAGGACATGGTCTGCCGGAACTGCAGTAACTTCCTAGAGGGACAGAAAAGCCATGCGTATGCCTAAGCACATGAAAATGCTCGTCACGCTGGCCGTCGCCGGCCTGGTGGCGACCGCCGGACCCGTTCGCGCCGCGACCTACGATATCATCGTCGGCGCTGGCCACCCGAACACCCAGACATTCGTAAAGCTGCTGGAGACCGTTTTCATTCCCGAGGTGAACAAGGGGATGGAGGCCGCCGGCCGCGGCGACAAGATTAACTGGACAACGGCCTTCGCCGGGACGGTCGTGAAGTTCGAGAGCCTGCTGGAAGGCGCGCAGAGCGGCCTGGTCGACATCGTCGTGTCGCCGAACGTGATCCGGCCGAGCGAGCTGCCTCTCAACATGTTCACCTACATGGCGCCGTTCGGCTCGAACAACGTCAAGGACACGGTCGAGATCGTCCGCAGTGTCTACGGCAAGTTCCCGGCGGTGAAGGACCAGTGGGCGCGCTTCGGTCAGCAGCCCATCGCTCACTATGTCTATTCCAGCCATAACATCCTCAGCACCTTCCCCATCAGGAAGTTTGAGGACGTGAAGGGACAGAAGATCGGCGCGGCTGGCGTGGTCGGCAATTTCTACACCGGCAGCGGCGCGACGGCGGTGAATGGCAACTTCACCACCTTCTACAACGACATCCGGAACGGCGTTTACAACGGCGCCACGGGCCCGGCCGCCGGCATGTACCAGGCGAAACTCCACGAGGTTGCCAAGCACCTGAACATCGTCGATTTCGGCACGCAATATGTCGTTGCGCTGACGATGAACACCAAAAAAATGGAAAGCCTGCCGGCCTATGTGCAAGACATCGTCCGCAAGGCGGCGCTGAAATACGAGGAAGAGCTGAGCACCCTGGAGGAAACCGAGACCGCGGCGGCCATCGAGGCCATGAAGGCGGCCGGCGTGCAGGTCCATGTTCTGCCGCAGGAAGAGCGCGCCAAATGGGCCAATGCCCTTCCCGACCTCGCCGGCGGATGGGTTAAGCGCCTCGAGGATCAGGGCCGGCCGGGCCGCCAACTTCTGGTTTTCTACATGGACGAGCTTCGCAAGCGCGGCGTCAAGCCCGGCCGTGACTGGGACGCGCCGTTCCGTTGAGCCAGCCTGGGAGGGACATGCCGGCGGGAGACCATGAAGCGGCCGTTCCCTCCCGGAGCCATCCGGTGGAACGCTGGTTCGCCGGCGGCGTGTTCACCCTTGGCGCGCTGGGCACGGGACTCATTCTCGTGCTTTCAGGCCTCATCATCGCCGACGTAATCGGCCGCGAGATCTTCGGCCGCGCCGTGCCCGGCGTGCCCGAACTGGTGGCGATGTCGATGGTCTCCATTGTTTTCCTCCAGCTCGGCTACGCGCTGCGGTCCGAGAGAATGACGCGCAACGGCGCCTTCATCGAAAGGCTGTGCCGCACCCGTCGCGGGATCGGACACGGGCTCGAGACGCTGTATTCGCTGGCGGGCGCGGTTGTCTTTGCCCTGATCTGCTGGACGACGATCCCCTATTTCGTCTTTGCCTGGACCAGCAACCAGTATTTCGGTGGGATGGCCGGCTTCTTCGTGCCGGTCTGGCCGGTCAAAGCGGTCACCATTGTCGGCAGCGCGGCGATTTGCATCCAGTTTCTGCTGCGGGGGTTTCGCCACGTGCGGCTGGCGCGGTCTCGTGAGGCATCCCGATGACGCTCGGCGTCGCGGTCGCGCTTATTTCCATCATCCTGATGGTCACGCTGATTTATGTCGGCATGCATGTGGGCGTGGTGCTCGTCGGGCTGTCCTTTCTCGGCGTCTGGATCATGCGCGGCAATTTCGACCTCGCGTCGAACCTGCTGGCACTGTCGGTGGCGGACAGCATCGCCGACTATAATTTTGGCGTGATCCCGCTTTTTGTGTTCATGGGCTTCGTCGTCAGCGCGGCCAACTACGGTCGCGATCTCTTCACCGCGACGAACTGGGTCTTTCGGAGGTTTAAGGGGGGACTGGCCGTATCCACCGTTGCCGCCAACGCCGGCTTCGCGGCGGTGACGGGCGTATCGATCGCTTCCGCTTCGGTATTCACGCGTATAGCGGTGCCGGAAATGCTGCGCTTCGGCTACAATCCACGGTTTGCGGTGGGGGTGGTCGCCGGCAGCTCCGTGCTGGGCATGCTGATCCCGCCGAGCGTCCTGATGATCCTCTACGGGATTCTGACCGACGTTTCCATCGGCAGAATGTTCATCGCCGGCATCGTGCCCGGCATTCTCCTGGCCGTCGCCTTCGGCGCGGGGATCATGCTGGCGGTGCGTCTGCGACCGGACCTGATCAAACCTACAGCGGCGAAGGACGAAGTCTCGCTGACGATCGCAAGTGCGCTCGTCAAAGTGGCGCCGATCGTGGTGCTGGTGAGCCTGGTCATGGGTGGCATCTATGGAGGCTATTTTACCGCCACCGAGGCGGCCGGCATCGGCGCGGGGGCCTCGCTGGTACTCGCCGTTTTGATGCGCCGGCTCAGCTGGCCCGCCTTCTGGCGCCTGCTGGTCGACACGGCAACGGTGACCTCGACGATCTGCTTCCTGCTGATCGCCGCAAGCCTCTATTCCCGCATGCTCGCCTTCTCCGGCGTGCCCAGTTTTTTTGCCAGCTGGATCACCACCTCCGGCTTCGACTTCTATACCGTTCTGATAATCTTCATTCTGGTGCTGCTGGCTCTAGGCGCGATCCTGGACTCCACATCCATCATGCTCATTACCGTACCGATCATGTTTCCCATATTGAGCGGTCTCGGCGCCGATCCGGTCTGGCTCGGCATTGTCATCATCGTGGCGGTGGAGATAGGCATTATCACGCCGCCGTTGGGCATCGCCGCCTTCGTTGTTCACGACACCTTAGGGCGCGAGGACATCTCCTTGTCCGACGTGTTCTTCGGTGTCTTTCCCTTCGTCGTGGTCATGCTAATCGTGCTGGCCCTGCTCGTCATCTTCCCGCAGCTTTCGCTGGTGCTGCTGTGAACCCCCGAAAGGCATGGACATGATCGAGGCGAGCGGTCCCGCCGCAATGCCCAACTCGCCCGAGGCGCGGGACAAGGCCTACCTTGTTCACGGGCTGACCAACCTGCGCCAGCATCTCGACCGTGGTCCATTGATCATCGAAAGCGGGCGCGGCGTATGGGTGCGCGACAGCCAGGGGCGCGAATTCCTCGAGGGCATGTCGGGCCTGTGGTGCGTCTCGCTCGGCTACGGCGACAAACGGCTCGTTGAGGCGGCCAGCCGGCAGATGGAGAAACTCGCCTACTACCACCTCACCAACCACCGCTCGCACGGCCCGGCCATTGAGCTGGCCGAGAAGCTGATCGCGATGGCGCCGGTACCGATGTCGCACGTCTGGTTCGCCAGCACCGGCTCCGAGGCAAACGACTGCGCGGCGCGCCTCGCATGGTATTACTGGCATGCCAAAGGCGAGCCGCAGCGGCGCAAGTTCATCGCCCACCGGCGCTCCTATCACGGCAACACCATCGCCACCGCCAGCCTGTCGGGCGCGGGCTACCTGCACGAAGAGTTCGGCCTGCCGCTGCCCGGGTTCCTGCATGTCGAGTGTCCGGACTTCTACGTCGGGGCACTGGACGGCGAAAACGAAAAGGCCTTCACCCAACGCCTGCTCGAGTCGCTCGAGGCGCTGATCGTGGCCGAAAGCCCCGACACCATCGCCGCCTTCTTCACCGAGCCCGTCCTGTCGTCCGCCGGCATCGTCGTGCCGCCGGAACACTACATGGCGGGATTGCAGACGCTGCTGCGCAAGTACGGCATCCTGCTCATCGCCGACGAGGTGGTGACCGGCTTCGGCCGCACCGGCGAGATGTTCGGCTCCACGACCGCAGGCTTGGTGCCGGACATGATCGTCTGCGCCAAAGGCATCACCAGCGCCTACTTCCCGCTTTCCGCACTCCTGATCAACGAGCGGGTCTACCAGGCCATGCTGGAGCAGAGTGACCGTCTCGCCTTGTTCGGCCTGACCATGACCTATTCGGGCCACCCGGTGGGCGCCGCGGTCGCGCGCGAGGCGATCCGTATCTACGAGGACGACGGCATTGTTGCGCACAGCCGCGCCATGGAGGCTGTGCTCCACGAGAGACTCGCGCACAATCTTGCCGGCTCGCGCATTGTCGGCCAGATCCGCGGGCGGGGTCTGCTGGCCGGCGTGCAACTGGTAGAGAGCAGCAAGCCGAAACGCTTTTTCGAACCTGCGCTCAAGGTGGGCCCGCGCATCGCCGCGGCGGCGGAGGAGCGCGGCCTTTTTATCCGCGCCATTGGCGACATCATCGCCATATGCCCGCCGCTCATCATCACCGGCGACGAGATCGAAACGCTGGCGCACCGTCTCGCGCTTGCAGTCGCGGATGTAGAGGCGACGCTGTAACGGCCACGACGCCCGGCATGGGCGCGACTGGCCTAAGCCGAGCAGCGGGGCAAGTTCGCCGTCGCCAGGCTGCGGCGGCCTGACTCTTCAAAAGCTTCCGCACCTGGCCTTTTGCCGTCGCAGTACCAACCATAGCCCGAAGCAACGCTCCGGGCCGAAGTTCTTTTCACATCGCTTTGACTGAGTTCATCGGAAAATGTCGACCATCGCCTCCTCGCGCCGCTTGGCGGGTGCCGAAGCGGACACGTACCTTTCTCTTTTTTACGGCCCGCTCCGATTCAATCGAGAACTGGTCATCAAAGGCATAGCCAACATCCCGAACCGTGCGAATGGGATCGATCTCGCGTCCTCGAATCAGGGCTGCTCGTAGGCGCCGGATGTAGACATCGACGGTACGAGCATGGATCGAAGCGCTGGCGCCCCACACTCGCGCTACGAGTTGCGATCTGGTGAACACGCTTCCGACGCGCGCCATCAAGAACTCAAGCAGACGATACTCGATGGTTCCAACCTTGATGAGCCGCCCGGCCCGCCAGACCGTCTGTGTTTCACGATTGAGGACGATACTACCGGATCGCAACAGAGAAACCAGGGAGCGCGGCTGATACCGTTGCAGTAACTTTTGAATGCGCTCTGATAACTCAGTCCCCGAAACCGGCTTCAGAAGCGATTCGTCCGCTCCTGCGGCAAGACTTAGGAGAACGTCATCTTTGCTGTCGGTCAGCAGAAGAATGGCGCTCGGCTTGTCGCCGTATCGACCTCGAACCTGACGGCACACCTCAGCGCCTGGGATTCCGCAAAATGGCGCGTCGATCACGATGAGATCGGGAAACGTACCGTGCACCTGTTGTTCTAGCCCGGCATCCGCGCGTATCGTAATAGCGCTTATGTGCTTGCCACGGAGATAGGGCTGAACCAGCGAAACCAGCGCCTCATCGTTCTCAAGGTAGCAGATTTTCGCCCCCATCTTTGCTTTATCCAGTCCGGCCAAAGCGATCGTCGAGCGCATAGCCGGCGCCGCGCACGGTACGGATCGGGTCGGCGAGATTGCCGCGGTTGATCGCCTTGCGCAGCCGCCCGACATGAACATCGACGGTGCGCTCGTCGATATAGATCTCCGAGCCCCAGACGCCGTCGAGCAACTGCTCGCGCGAGAACACCCGGCCCGGCCGCTCCATCAGGA
Source organism: Pseudolabrys sp. (assembly GCA_030684935.1). Classification (GTDB taxonomy): domain Bacteria; phylum Pseudomonadota; class Alphaproteobacteria; order Rhizobiales; family Xanthobacteraceae; genus Pseudolabrys. The sequence goes on from JAUXXH010000058.1 coordinate 132,953, forward strand.
ATTCCAGCAACCGGTATTCGGTCGGCCCCAGTTCGATGGCGCGG
>JAUXXH010000027.1 GCA_030684935.1 Pseudolabrys sp.
ATTCCGAACCGAAGGGCGCGTTCCCACGTGTTACTATCCCGTCTGCCGCTGCCGTATTGCTACGGCCGCTCGACTTGCATGTGTTAGGCCTGCCGCCAGCGTTCGCTCTGAGCCAGGATCAAACTCTCAAGTTGGATGAGATTTTTATCCCGGCAGGTCACGTTTGCGCATGACAACGTTTGGGACGTTGTCAATTGACGAGGTCCACTCACTGAACAATCAAACTCCAGACTTGCGCCTGAAATCCAAAGGCTCAGCGATGTAAACCTAAAACGTGTACCGCCGAAGTCTCTTCCTAAGCCGCCACTTACAGAAATTGCTTCCCGCAAGAAGGCGGCCCGCAAGGACCCCGCCGTCCACGTTTCTCTTTCTTCCGATTCACTTTTCAAACAGCCCGGGAACCGGAGTTCCCACCTCCAGTGGCCTGGAGGGTCGTCGAAGCCCATGCTTCCGAAGACTATCGGATGCCTTTTCACTGTTCCAGTGAGGAGCTTCAGAGGCGCGCCATCACGCCAACAACTAGCGGGTGGCGGCGCCGATGGCCGGTATATAGGCGGCGGCGCTTACCCCTGTCAACCAGGAATCTTCCATCTTTTTCGATTTGTCATCAGCGCGTAATTTTGGCGCCAAACAGGGGCGATTCGACGGTATTCAGGGGCTTTCCGGGCGCCGCGCCGCACTGAGGCCATATTCATGGGTCGTCTTGGGAGGCGCTAGAGGGATGGAATTCGCCGCGGGGGCGTCAGCCGCCGCCAATCCGGTCAAGAATGCAGAAGCGGAGCCCGTCATTGACGGGCTTTCGGTCAGACGGCATCGTGCCCGCATCGATTCAAACGCAGCCGGCGGAAACGCCGGTCTGGTGCGGCAAGCCGGCATCGACCGCAGGCGCTAAGGGGACGGCAAGCTTGGACCAGACACGGTCGCGCGCAAACCGATCGAGGCATGCCGAGAGCATCGAGCTCGGCAATGAGCCGCCGCTGTCGGTCGACGGCGGCACCAGCGGCTTCGTCGATCGCCGCCGCGTCTCGGTGCAGTGGTTTGCCGGCACGATTTTGACCGCGCTCTGCGGCGCTGCTCTCATGGGCGGCGCCGTTTTCACGTCGCTCGATGGCCAAACCAATTTCGCCTCCCTCCCCGAGCGGGTCGAAGTGGCGCTGCGCGGCGCCCTTGGCGCCGTCAGCGACAGGATCGCCACCCGCAAAAGCGACCGCTTGCCGCAAGCCGAAGAACCCAGTTTCGCCCGCCAGGTCATCCGGGTCTCCACCACCAGCCGGGTCGGCAATCACGAAGTCGTCCGCGTGCGCCCCTATGTGCGCGTCGCCGGCAACCTGTCGCTGACCACCTCGGACCTCACCGCCGACATTCCGCCCTTCAATGCGCAACGGCTGCTGGCCGAGTCGATGGACCACGCCAACCCCGACCAGCCTTCGGCGGCGGAGCCGGACGCCGAAGTCGCTTTTGTCATGCGTGACCTCGCGCCCATGATGCCGCGGATCAAGGTCGCGCTGCTGACGCCGACCGAAGAAGTGGTGGCCCGCGTCCGCGAAGCCGCCGAATGGAACGACAAGTCCGCGACGCAAATGCCGGTCGCCGACATTACCGGCATCAAACTCGCCTATGCCGCCGAAGGCACGCCCGATCCCTATGCCGGCTTCGAAGCGCGCGTCATTCCCGAGAACATCACGCTGCTGCCGAAGACCGCCAGCGAAACCACCGGCGGCAATGCCTACAACGAACGCGCGATCGTTGCCAAAAAGGGCGACAGCATCAGCTCGATCCTGCGCGAACTCGGGGCCACCAACGACGATATCTTTGCCATCACCCGCGTGCTGGGACCGCGCGGGCGCGATGGCGGCATCAAGGAAGGCCAGAAACTGCGGGTGCTGATGGCGCCGTCGCCGGCCACCAAGCAGCCCCAGCCCATCCGCGTGATCGTCGCCAACGATACGTCGGTCGATGCCGTCGTGGCCTTGTCCGACCTTGGCAAGTACGTGACGGTCGACGTCAAGAACGTCGACGCCGAGATCGCCAGGGCGCAAAGCGAGGAAGAGGAAGACAACGACCCGTCCGGCGTGCGGCTGTATCAGAGCATCTATGAAACAGCGCTGCGCAATCAGATTCCGCGCCCGATCATCGACGACCTGATCCGCGTCTATTCATACGACGTCGATTTCCAGCGCAGGGTTCAGCCGGGCGACTCTTTCGAGGTTCTGTATGCCGGCGAGGACGACCAGCCTTCCGCCGACGGCCGCAACGACGTGATGTACACCGCGCTCACGATCGGCGGCGAAACCAAGAAATTCTACCGTTATCAGTCACATGACGACGGGCTGGTCGATTATTACGACGAAAACGGCAAGAGCGCGAAGCGCTTCCTGGTGCGCAAGCCGGTTGCCGAAGGCGTCATGCGCTCGGCCTTCGGCCTGCGGCGCCATCCGATCCTCGGTTACACCAAGATGCACACCGGCGTGGACTTCTCCGCGCGCAGCGGCACGCCGATCTACGCCGCCGGCAACGGCACGGTCGAACGCGCCGGCTGGGAAAGCGGCTACGGCAAGTTCATCCTGATCCGTCACCACAACGGCTACGAGACCGCCTACGGCCACATGAGCGCCTATGCGCGCGGCCTCGAGGAAGGCCAGCGCGTCCGTCAGGGCCAGTTGATCGGCTTCGTCGGCTCGACCGGTCTGTCCACCGGCTCGCATCTGCACTACGAAATCCGCGTCAACGGCCGCTTCGTCGATCCGATGCGCATCCGGCTGCCGCGCGGCCGCGAATTGCAGGGCCCGGTGCTGGCCGCCTTCGAGAGCGAGCGCGAGCGGCTCGACAGCATCATGGCGCGCAAGCCGGCGCGCATGGCCGCGACCGCGCCGATGGCGCGGTAGCTTTTCACTGAGCATGAATCAGTTGCCGGGCAAGAGGCCGCGCGCCTTGCGCGGCCTCGAAGTATGACCGGCTGGCTTACGCCGCCTGGGCCAGCTTGCCGTTGAAGGTCAGGCCCTGCTTGTCGGCCGAGATGGTGACCGTCTCGCCGTCCTTGACCGTGCCGGCGAGGATCATCTCCGCCATCGGGTCCTGCACCAGCTTCTGGATCACCCGCTTCAGCGGCCGCGCGCCGTAGGCCGGATCCCAGCCTTTCTCGGCAAGGTATTCGCGTGCCGCCGGATCGAGGTCGATGACGATCTTGCGATCGTCCAGCAGCTTCTGCAGCCGGGTCAGCTGGATGTCGACGATGCGGCCCATCTCGTTCTTCTTCAGCCGGTGGAACAGGATGATCTCGTCCACGCGGTTGAGGAATTCCGGCCGGAAGGCGGAGCGCACCACTCCCATCACCTGGTCGCGCACGACGTCGGTGTCCTCGCCATCCGGCTGGTTCACCAGATAGTCCGAGCCGAGGTTCGAGGTCATGACGATCAGCGTGTTGCGGAAGTCGACGGTGTGGCCCTGCCCGTCGGTCAGGCGGCCGTCGTCGAGCACCTGCAACAGGACGTTGAACACGTCCGGATGCGCCTTCTCGATCTCGTCGAACAGGATCACCTGATAGGGCCGCCGCCGCACCGCTTCGGTCAACGCGCCGCCTTCGTCATAGCCGACATAGCCCGGCGGCGCACCGATCAGCCGCGACACCGCGTGCTTCTCCATATACTCGGACATGTCGATGCGGATCAGCGCGTTCTCGTCGTCGAAGAGGTAGGCGGCCAGCGTCTTGGTCAGTTCGGTCTTGCCGACGCCGGTCGGCCCCAGGAACATGAACGAGCCGATCGGCCGGTGCGGATCCTGCAAGCCGGCGCGGGCGCGCCGCACCGCGGTCGACACCGCGCGCACGGCTTCCTTCTGGCCGATGACGCGCTTGGCCAGTTCGCTCTCCATCCGCAGCAGCTTGTCCTTCTCGCCTTCGAGCATGCGATCGACCGGCACGCCGGTCCAGCGCGACACGACGCCGGCGACATGGTCGGCGGTCACGGTCTCCTCGACCATGGCGCCGCGCTGGCCATCATTGGCCTCGGTTTCCTTCAGCTTCTTTTCCAGCTCCGGAATCCGGCCATAGGCCAGTTCGCCGGCGCGCTGGTAATCGCCCTTGCGCTGGGCATTGGCGAGTTCGGCGCGCAACTGGTCGAGTTCGGTCTTGATCTTCTGCGCGTCCGACAGCTTTTCCTTCTCGGACTTCCAGCGCGATGTGATGTCGGCCGACTGCTTCTCCAGTTCCGTCAGTTCGGCTTCCAGCCGCTGCAAGCGATCCTTCGAGCCGGGATCGGTTTCCTTCTTCAGCGCCTCCTGCTCGATCTTCAGCCGCATGATCTCGCGGTCGATGGTGTCGAGCTCCTCCGGCTTGGAGTCGATCTGCATCTTCAGCCGCGCGCCGGCCTCGTCGATCAGATCGATCGCCTTGTCCGGCAGGAAGCGGTCGGTGATGTAACGGTTCGACAGCGTCGCCGCGGCGACGATCGCCGAGTCGGCGATGCGCACGCCGTGGTGCTGCTCGTATTTGTCCTTGAGGCCGCGCAGGATCGAGATGGTGTCCTCGACCGTCGGCTCGGACACGAACACCGGCTGGAAGCGCCGCGCCAGCGCCGCGTCCTTCTCGACATGCTTCTTGTACTCGTCGAGCGTGGTGGCGCCGATGCAGTGCAGTTCGCCGCGCGCCAGCGCCGGCTTGAGCAGGTTGGAGGCATCCATGGCGCCGTCGGCCTTGCCGGCGCCGACCAGGGTGTGCATTTCGTCGATGAACAGGATGATGCCGCCGTCCGAGGACGTCACCTCGTTCAGCACGGCCTTCAGCCGCTCCTCGAACTCGCCGCGATATTTGGCGCCGGCGATCAGCGCGCCCATGTCGAGCGCCAGCAGCTTCTTGTCCTGCAAGCTCTCGGGCACGTCGCCGTTGACGATGCGCAGCGCCAGGCCCTCGACGATGGCGGTCTTGCCGACGCCGGGTTCGCCGATCAGCACCGGGTTGTTCTTGGTGCGCCGCGACAGCACCTGAACGGTACGGCGGATTTCCTCGTCGCGGCCGATCACCGGGTCGAGCTTGCCGTCGCGCGCCACCTGGGTCAGGTCGCGGGCATATTTCTTCAGCGCGTCATAGGCGTTCTCGGCCGAAGCTGAGTCGGCGGTGCGGCCCTTGCGCAGGGACTCGATGGCGGCGTTGAGGTTCTGCGGCGTCACGCCGGCCTTGGCGAGGATCTTGCCGGAGTCACTGTCCTTCTCGAGCGCCAGCGCCAGCAGCAGCCGCTCGACGGTGACAAAGCTGTCGCCGGCTTTCTCGCCGGCCTTCTCGGCGGTCTCGAAGACGCGGGCGGTCGCCGGGGCCAGATAGACCTGGCCGGAGCCGGAGCCCGACACTTTCGGAATCTTGTTCAGCGCCGCCTCGACCGCCTGCAAGGCCTGGCGCGAATTGCCGCCGGAGCGGTCGATCAGCCCTGCGGCGAGACCCTCGCGGTCGTCGAGCAGGACTTTCAGCAGATGTTCGGGGGCGAATTGCTGGTGGCCCTCACGCAGGGCCAGCGATTGCGCGGACTGCACGAAGCCCCGCGCGCGGTCGGTATATTTCTCGAAGTTCATGTCTCAACTCCCTCGGCCCTTGATGGCACCGCATTGATCGCGGGCCCCCTCAGGCAGCCCGCTTCGGTCCATTATGTGGGGGCGATTATTTCAGTTTGGAAGGCCTTTTGGCTTGATGTAGGTCATTTATCGCCGCCACCCCGACGCCCGGAAAGCCACAGCGCCCATGCCCGACCTGTTTGCCGCGCCGGCCCGCCTCGAGGCCATTTACCGCTATCCGGTGAAGGGACTGTCACCGCAGGCGCTGGAGCGCACCACGCTGGCCGTGGGCGCGACACTGCCGGCCGACCGGCTGTATGCCATCGAAAACGGCCCGTCCGGCTTCGACGCCGCCGCGCCGAAGTATTTCCCCAAGCAGCGCTTCCTGATGCTGATGCGCAACGAGCGGCTGGCGACGCTGAAGACCGACTATATCGAGGACAGCCATACGCTGGTGATCATGCAGGACGGCAGCGAGGCGGTTCGCGGCGACCTGCGCACGCCCGATGGCCGGCTCGCGATCGAAACCTTCTTCGCCGCTTTCATGCCGGGCGAATTACGCGGGCCGCCGAAGGTGCTGGTGGGCCAGAACCACAGCTTCTCCGATGTTGCCAAAAAGGTGGTCTCGATCATCAATCTGGCGTCGGTCGAGGCGGTTGGAACGGCAACCGGCAGCGCCCTCAATCCGCTGCGGTTCAGGGGCAATCTGCACGTGTCCGGCTGGCCAGCCTGGCATGAGTTCGACCTGCTCGGCCGCGAGATCGAGATCGGCGGCGCGCGGCTGAAGGTGGTTAGCCGCATCGTGCGCTGCGCCGCCACCGACGTCGATCCCGACACCGGCCTCCGCGATCTGAAAATCCCGAAAACGCTGCTGCAGACTTTCGGCCACGCCGATTGCGGCGTCTACGCCGAGGTCGTCGCCGGCGGCACCATCGCCGTCGGCGATACGATCACGGCCTAACGCGGGCGCTGCGGGCCTGCGAACAGCGCCGCCAGCGGTGCCGGTAGCGGCAGGTCGCGCGCCGCCGTCCGTTGCCGTTGCGCCGGCGCCTGTGCAGTCTGCTGCACCACACGGTGCGGCGCGGCCGAGAGTTGCTCGACCACGCGCTGCGGCGGCGCGGCGACCGGTGGCGCCGCAGCCGGCTGCGGTGGCACAACGGCCGCCTGCGCCTGTGCGGCCGGCGCGCTGACCGCAGGCGCACGCGGCCGCTCGTTGCGGGCATGTTCGGCCTGGATCGCCGCAATCAGCTCGGAGATCGGCGAATCCAGACCGGGCTGTTCGGATCCGGCGCGGCTGACATTGGGCGCGCCACGATCCGCAAACCGCGTCGTGGCCCGCTCGTCGTCGGTCGGCATCACATAAGCGATGACCCGCGAACTCGGATAGGTCGCCTCTCCCACCAGCTTGTTGTGGTTGCCGGAAATGATGATCGGATTGCCGTTCGCGGCGATGCCGGAGACAACGCCAACATGACCGCCGTTCTTGCCGCGCGTCAGCACGGCGATGGCGCCGACCTTCGGCTGCGGAATGCGGCGGCCATAGGAGGCAAACGACTTCGCCGCATCGGAATTGGTGCCGGTGTAGCCGACTTTGGCCAGCACCATGTTCATGAAGGTGGCGCACCACAGCCGCGTGCGCGCGGTCGGATTGGTGCCCATGTATTTGCGCGCCTCGGCGACCAGCTTCGGCCAGCCGAGCAAGGGACGCGACACGCTCGCCAGTTGCGGACGCGCTGTCGCCTGCTGTGGCGGATTTTGAGGTTGCACGGGCCTGCGGATTTCGTGCCGGGGCCTTTGCGGCTTGCGGACCGGCTTCGCCTGCTTTGCCTGCGCGGCGCGCGATGCCTTGGCGCGCGACTGATCGCCATTGTTCGGCAAGGGCCTGCTCAAAGCCGGAATGCTCATCGCCATGACGGCCGCGCAGCCGATCGCTATCGCCAAACCTTTGTGAAGTCGCATGCGTGCCCCCAAACCCCAATGTTCTTTGCGTTCTCTGGGGATTCGAAATAGCACGCCAATTTTCGTCGAATTGAACCGCTTGAATTAAGGATGAAGTGGTTTACGGCAACGCCGTAACGTTAATCGCGCGCCGGTCACACGGGTGCAAAAACAAAACGCCCCGCTCTGCGAGCGAGGCGTTGGTGGCATGCATGACTCGGCGATCAGCTTTCCGGCACAACATACGCAAGGACACGGCTGCGCGGATAAACCGCTACGGCAACCGTGTTGCCGTGATTGCCGGAGATGAGGATCGGATTGCCGTTCGGATCGACACCGGCGACGACGCCGACATGACCGCCGCGGCCGCGGCGAAGGACCGCGATGGCGCCGACCTTGGGACCCGGCACGCGGGCGCCGTAGCTGGCATAGGCGCGGGCGAGATTGCCGCCGCCGGCATGACCGGTGCGCTTGAGCACCATGTCCATGAAGGCGCCGCACCACAGCCGCGCACGGCCCGTAGGATTGGTGCCGAGATATTTTCGCGCTTCCGATACCAGCGTCGGCGACGCGCGTCCGGTCGCCGGTGGCGAAGCTTTTGCGGTGGCGGCCGTGCGGCGTACGGGCTTGGATGCCGGAGCGGCCGCTGCCGCAGCGGCCTGCGGGCTTTCCAGGAACGGATAGCGGTCATCGCGGCCATTGCTGGTGACGGAAGACTGAACCTGTCCAGCAGCGCTTTGGGCGCCGTTCTGCGGAGTGGCGGAAGCCGAACCGCCTGCGGCAGCGAGCACAACTGAACACAGCACAATCGCCGCTGCCTGGTCGTAGAAACGCATCAATCCAATCCCCTTCGAACCTGGATGCTCCATGGCAGGCCGACAGATCGGCCTGCGTCGAAGGGGCTAAACGCCGATCAAGCGTGGCGATTTCGTGAGGATTGGAAGGTCATTTTATGTAATATGGAATGAACCATGAGAGTTAATACGTGTGACGAAGCTAATACGGGACCGCAAAACTCATAAATTTCAATAGATCGAGTACAAATACACTATAGGTCAACGACAATACGTTGGAACTCGTGTCTTCAGGTGGCAGCTCACAGCTTTGCCGCAGTGCAAGCCTTTCCCCGCCGCGTTAACGTGTGCGGCTGAGCAGAAACACCGCCTGCTCCCCGAACAGATTCCAGAACCACCACGGCGCGTTGAAGCGCAGCGGCGAGCCCCAGGCATTCAGCGCCACGGCCTTCTCCATCTTCACCCCGACCTCGTCGCAGAGCTGGCGGAAGTCCTTGATGGTGCAGTGGTGAATGTTCGGCGTGTCATACCAGCTGTGCGGCAGGATGTCGGTGCGCGGCATATGACCAGCGAACAGCAGCTGCATGCGCACCTGCCAGTGGCCGAAATTCGGAAACGACACGATGGCGTGACGGCCGATGCGCAACATGTGCTCGAGCACGACGCGCGGCTGCCGGGTCGCCTGCAGCGTCTGCGACAGAATGACGAAGTCGAAGGCATCGTCCGGATAATCGGCCAGGTCGGTGTCGGCGTCGCCCTGGATCACCGCCAGTCCCTTGGCGACGCATTTGTTCACGCCCTCGCGCGACAGCTCGATGCCGCGGCCGTCGACGCCGCGGGTCTCACCCAGAAGATGCAGCAGTTCGCCATCGCCGCAACCGACGTCCAGCACCTTGGCGCCGCGCGTCACCATCTCGGCGACGCGCACAAGGTCGACGCGCGCGCCGCCGGGAGTCCGCTCGATATTGGGAAGGTTGAGATTGCTCATCGCAGTCCGCGGGCCTTGCTGGCGCCATCGAGAAAGCCGCGCACGATGCCGAACATTTCCGGCTCCTCGAGAAGAAACGCGTCGTGGCCCTTGTCGGTGACGATTTCGGCAAACGACACCCGCGCGCTGGAGGCGTTGAGGGCATGCACGATGGCGCGCGATTCCGAGGTCGGGAACAGCCAGTCGCTGGTGAAGGAAATCACGCAGAACCGGGTCGGCGCGCCCTTGAAGGCATTGGCCAGCACACCGCCGGCATCGGCGGCCAGATCGAAGTAATCCATGGCCCGCGTCAGATAGAGGTACGAATTGGCGTCGAAACGCTCGACAAACGAACTGCCCTGATAGCGTAGATAGGATTCCACCTCGAAATCGGCATCGAACGAGAAGGTCGGGTTTTCCCGGTCCTGAAACTTGCGGCCGAACTTCCGGTGCAGCGCAGCGTCCGACAGGTAGGTAATGTGCGCACCCATGCGCGCGACCGCCAGCCCGCGCCGCGGATTGGTGCCTTCGAGATGATAACGGCCGCCGCGCCATTCCGGATCGGCCATGATCGCCTGACGGCCGACTTCGTGAAACGCGATGTTCTGCGCCGAATGGCGGGTGGCGCAGGCGATCGGCAGCGCCGCGAACACACGCTTGGGGAAACTGGCAGCCCATTGCAGCACCTGCATGCCGCCCATCGACCCGCCAACCGCGGCAAACAGCGTGTCGATGCCGAGATGATCGAGCAACATGGCCTGCGCGCGCACCATGTCGCGGATGGTGAGCACCGGAAAATCCAGCCCCCAGGGCTTGCCGGTTTTCGGGTTGGTCGAGGCCGGGCCGGTGGTGCCCATGCAGCCGCCGACCACGTTGGGGCAGATGACGAAGTACCGGTCGGTGTCGATCGGCTTGCCGGGTCCCAGCAGGGTTTCCCACCAGCCGGATTTGCCGGTGACAGGGTGCACGTTGCCGACGTGCTGGTCACCGGTGAGCGCATGGCAAACCAGCACCGCATTGGAGCGTTCAGCGTTCAGCGTGCCGTAGGTCTTGTAGGCGATCTGAAACGGCGACAGTTCGACCCCGGCGTCAAGCGCGAGCGGCTTGTCGGCGCCGAAGGTGGCGATCAGCGAATCGCGCGGATGGTCCGCATCGCGCGGCGCGTCCGCCGCATCTCGCAGGCTGGTCACACTGGCTTCAACCATATCGCTCTTCGCGCTCCCGGCGCGCCGCGTCCCTGGGAATTAACCCCTCCCCGGTCGCGGGCCGTTTAGGGTAGGTGCACTCAAAGTGTCAATATTTTCTTCGATTTCAAGGTTTTCTTCGGATTCGGGGCTTTATTGATTTCAGGCCTTGGCCAACCTATCAATGCCGCCATGACATCCAAAGCCCCCGTCCAGCCCCCCGAACTCGGCGACCTGCGCAAGGAGATCGACCGCATCGACGAGGCCATGCATGGCCTGTTGATGGAGCGGGGCGAGATCATCGACCGGCTGATCGCGGTCAAGAAAAGCCAGGAGACCGGCTCGGCCTTCCGCCCGATGCGCGAGGCCGACATGATGCGGCGCCTGGTCAAGCGCCACAAAGGCATCCTGCCGCTCGACACCGTCGAGAGCATCTGGCGGGTCATCATCTCGACGTTCACCTATGTGCAGTCGCCGTTCTCGGTGCATGCCGACCTGTCAGCCGGTGATGCCCTGATGCGCGATTCCGCCCGTTTCCATTTCGGCTTCACGGTGCCCTTCATTCCGCACATGGGCGCCGCCGGTGTGGTCGAAGCCGTGTCCACCTCCAAGGGCGATCTCGGTTTGGTGCCGGCGATTGCGGTTGCGGGAACCGGCGCCTGGTGGAGCGCGCTGGAATTCGACGCCGCGCCGAAAATCATCGCCCGCCTGCCCTTCGTCGAGCGCGCCGACCATCCGGCGGCGCTTCCCGTATTTGTGATCTCGCGGGTTGCCGCCGACGCCATGGCGACCGAAGCCGAAGTCTGGAGCATCCGCGTGTCCGGCTGGGGCGCGGGTCCGGCGCAGGCGCTGCAGGCCAAAGCCGACTTCATCGCCGTGCCCGACCGCGCCTTTGACGGTGCCGCGCTCCTGGTGACCGTGCCGAAGGACACCAGCATGGACGCCATCGGCGAGATTTTGGTGAACGCCGGCGCCACCGTGCGCTCGACGGCCCTCGTCGGCAGCCACGCAACCCGGTATACGGTTGCCGCCAACAAGTCCTGATCTTCGGCCCTCTCGGAAAGCTGCCCATGACCGCGACCCGTCCGCAACCGCGCCCCGGCGTGCTCGACATCGCCCCCTATATTCCGGGCAAGAGCACCGCGCCGGGCGTCGCCAAGGTGTTCAAGCTGTCGTCCAACGAGACGCCGCTGGGACCCAGCGAACACGCCATCGCCGCCTATGCGGATGTCGGCAAGCGCCTGGAAGATTATCCGGACGGCGCGTCGGCCGCGTTGCGCGAGGCCATCGGCGCCGCCTTCGGCCTCGACCCGGCGCGCATCGTCTGCGGCGCCGGCTCCGACGATCTCTTGAACCTGATCGCGCGCGCCTATCTCGCCGACGGCGACGAGGCGATCCACACCACGCACGGTTTTCTGGTTTACCCGATCGCCACGCTCGGCACCGGCGCCAAGCCCGTGGTCGCGGCCGAGACCAATTTCACCGCCGATGTCGACGCCATCCTCAGACTGGTGACGCCGATGACCAAGGTCGTGTTCCTGGCCAATCCGAACAACCCGACCGGCACCTATATCCCGTTCGACGAGGTCAAGCGCCTGCACAGCGCCCTGCCCGGCAATGTCCTGCTGGTGCTGGACGCCGCCTATGCCGAATACGTCCAGCGCAATGACTACGAGTCCGGCCTTGAACTGGTCGCGACCAGCGACAATGTGGTGATGACCCGCACGTTCTCGAAGATCTACGGACTGGCCGCTTTGCGGCTAGGCTGGATGGTCGGACCGGCGCATGTGGTCGATGCCATCAACCGCATCCGCGGCCCGTTCAACGTCAATGCGCCGGCGATCGCCGCCGGCATCGCGGCGATGCGCGACACCGCGCATGTCGAACGCTCCCGCACGCATAATTCAAAATGGCTGGAGTGGCTGACCGCCGAGATCGGCAAGCTCGGCCTGACGGTGACGCCGAGCGTCGCCAACTTTGTGCTGATCCATTTCCCGCAGACCCAAGGCCGCACCGCCACCGAGGCCAACGATTTCCTGATGAAGCGCGGCCTGGTGCTGCGTCAGGTCACCGCCTATCAGCTGCCGAACGCGTTGCGCATGAGCGTCGGCACCGAAGAAGCCAACCGGCTGGTGGTGCAGGCGCTCAAGGACTTCCTGGGGCAATCGGCGTGAGCACGCCGCCGCCCCTGTTTAACCGGCTTGCCTTGATTGGCGTCGGCCTGATCGGCTCGTCGATCGCGCGCGCGGCACGGGCGCAGGGCGCAGTCGGCTCGGTCGTCGCCACCGCGCGCTCGCCGGTGACGCGGCGTCGCGTCGCCGAACTCGGGCTTGCCGACCAGGTGGTCGAGAGCAATGCCGCCGCGGTTGAAGGCGCGGACCTTGTCATTGTCTGTATTCCGGTCGGCGCCTGCGGCCCGGTCGCACAGGAGATCGGCCCGCATCTGGCGCCCGGCGCCATCGTGTCCGATGTCGGCTCGGTCAAAGGCTCCGTCGTGCGCGACATGGCGCCGCATCTGCCGAAGGGCATTCATTTCGTGCCCGCGCATCCTGTCGCCGGCACCGAATATTCCGGTCCCGACGCGGGCTTCGCCGAACTGTTCGTCAACCGCTGGTGCATTCTGACGCCGCCGGAAGGCACCGACCCGGCCGCGACCGAAAAGCTGGCCGCGTTCTGGCGGCTGATCGGCGCCAATGTCGAGACCATGGCGCCGGACCACCACGATCTGGTGCTCGCGGTTACCAGCCACCTGCCGCATCTGATCGCCTACACCATCGTCGGCACCGCCGACGAACTGGAGACGGTGACGCGCTCCGAAGTGCTGAAATTCTCGGCCGGCGGTTTCCGCGACTTCACCCGCATCGCGGCATCCGATCCGACCATGTGGCGCGACGTGTTTCTCGCCAACAAGGACGCGGTGCTGGAGATGCTCGGCCGCTTCAACGAGGACGTCTCGGCGCTGACCAAGGCGATCCGCAAGGGCGACGGCGATGCGCTGTACGAGCACTTCGCCCGCACGCGGGCGATCCGCAAGGGCATCGTGCAGATCGGCCAGGATTCGCCGGCGCCCGATTTCGGCCGGCCGCATCCGGGCTTGCCGCATGCGCCGCTGCCGAAGCCCTATGCGGCGGACGGCGACTAAAACAGCGCCGGCACGAAAACGACTTTTATTGACCGGGATCAACGCCGGGCTCCGGCGTCGTGCTAGCTTTCCCAAAAGCGCGCCTTGTTTCCAAGACGTGGCCTTTTTCAAGATCGCGAAAAGCTTTGCGCGTGACAATTAAACGCTAGGGAGATCCACCAATGTACAAACATATCCTGATTGCAACCGACGGCTCCGAACTGGCAACCAAGGCCCTCGAACATGGGCTTTCCTTGGCCAAGCGCGACAATGCAAAGGTCACCTGCGTCACGGTCACGGAACCGTGGTCGGCTTTCGATATGGCGCACGAGGTGCAGGTTCGGAAGGGCAATCCGGTCGAACGCTTCGAGGAAGTGGCCGCGGCGTCGGCAAACCGCATTCTTGACGATGCGGCCCAGCGTGCGAAAGCGCACGGCGTGGTCTGCGAGCGCATCCACGTCAACGATCAGCATCCGGCCGAAGGCATCGTCGATGCTGCCAAGGAAACGGGTTGCGATCTGATTGTCATGGCGTCGCATGGCCGGCGCGGGGTATCGCGGCTGCTGCTCGGCAGCCAGGCCTATGAGGTGCTCACCCACTGCACGGTGCCGGCCTTGATCGTACGGTGATAGCGAAGGCGGCAGCCTAGGATCAGCGATCGGTGAAGGCGAGCCGGGCGCCGAGCGCGACAAAGGCGCCGGCAAAGATTCGCCGCATCCATGTGAGCACGCGCGGCCGCGTCACCACGTGATCGCGGACCGCCGCGGCAAACAGGCCGTAAACGACGAACACCACGAATGTCATCAGCATGAACACGCCGCTCAACTCAAGCATGTGCGCGAGGACATTCGGCTCGCCGGCGCTGACGAATTGCGGCAGAAACGCCAGAAAGAAGATCGACAGTTTCGGGTTGAGAATGTTGATCAGAATTGCGGTCACGGTGATCTGCGTTGCCGAGCGCATGCCGAGCTGCGTCTCGACCTTCATGGCGCCGCGTTCGCGCAGCGCACTCCAGGCCATGTAGAGCAGATAGGCCACGCCGATATATTTAAGCACCTGGAAGGCGAGCGCGCTGGTGTGCAGCAGTGCGGCCAGACCCATGATCGCCGCCGCCATGTGCGGCACAATTCCAAGCGTGCACCCGAACGCAGCGATCACGCTGGCCCGCGCGCCGCGCGAAAGTCCGGTCGCCAATGTGTAGAGAACGCCGGTGCCGGGCGAGGCCACGACGATCAACGACGTGAGCAGAAATTCGGCGGTCATGGAGCTCCTGTAGCGGTCGCCCGATCTTACAGGAATGGCTCAGCCCCGCCAGGCAGCGGCTTTAGAACAGCGCCGGCACTTCGCCGATCCGGATCGGGCCGAGCATCGCCACGCCATCCTCGAAGCGCAGCGGCAAAGCGACGGCGCGCTTGCCTTCCAGCGTCGTCTGCTCGCCGAGCATGTTGATCCCGGTCGAGATATTGGCGCCAACCTGCTGGCGCGCCATCTTGCCGAGGCCGGGGGCGAAACGGTCGAGCGCGCCGGCGAGCCTGTCCATGTGCGGCGAGGTCTGCACCATCTGCTCGGCGCCGATGCTTTTCAGCAGCGGCTCGAGCCCGGCGACGGTCACGCGCAACTGGCCTTGCAGCCGGCCATTGGCATCCAGCGACAGGCTGCCGCCGCCGACCGCCACGCTCTCGCCCTGCCGCAAACGCGCCTGGCTGATGTCGATGCGCCCGCCGGCAGCCTGAATTTCGCGGAAACGGTCGGCCCAGGGCTTGGGCGCGAAATCGGTCAGGCCGCGCAGCACCGCCGTGACGTCGGCGTCGATCGGCGTCGCGGCGCCCGGATGGATCGCCTCGGCGGAGGCGGCGGCCAGTTGGAGCGCCAATTCGATCACCGGATTGCTGGCCACCGAGCCCTCGGCGATGCGGCCGTGAATTTCGGCGTGCTCGGCACGCAGCCAGATCTGCTGATTGCCGCCGACGACGCGCTCGATCACCGGCTTGTCCAGCACCAGCGACACGCGCTCCGGCGCCGACGGCGTGCCGCGCACGCTCGACTGGAACAGCTTCCAGTTGACGATGACCGGCGGCGTGCGGTCGGTGGCGGCGACCGTCAGCGGACCGCGGAACTCCCCAATCAACAAAGTCGGGTCGTAGATCTGCGCGGCGACCAGCAGCCCGCCCGCTTGCAAGGCGATCGGAAGCTGGTCGTTGCGGAACTGCGCCGACGCCTGGTCGCAGGTGACCTCGATGCGGAACGGGTAGCCGCCGATCGATTCCGAGCCGCAGGCGTAGACCCGGCCGGAGGCCGCCTCGCGCACGCGCCATTCGTCCAGCGTCGCCTCGGCCCGGTTGGCGGCATAGAACCACAGGATGGTCCAGCCGACGCAAGCGGCGGCGACCAGGACCAGCAAGGCGATATAGCGGCCCGTTCGGCGGCGCGGTGATTCTGTCGTGGCCATGATGATGTCACACACATCCCGAATGCGGCGTTTCTAGGCCGATTCGATCCCGCTTGCACCGGAACCTCGGCTGGGCCATCTCCTATCACGATGAATGCAGCCAGAGACCAGAGCAACGACGACTTGTGGGTGTTCGGTTACGGCTCGCTGATCTGGCGGCCGGGGTTCGAGTACCTCGAGCGGCGCAACGCCCGGTTGGTCGGCGCCCACCGCGCGCTCTGCGTCTATTCCTTTGTCCACCGCGGCACGCCGGAAAAGCCCGGACTGGTGCTCGGCCTCGACCGTGGCGGCGCCTGCCGCGGCATTGCCTTCCGCGTCGCCGCTGCCAAGCGCCAGGAGACCATCGACTACCTGCGGGCGCGCGAGCAGGCCACCATGGTTTATCGCGAAGCGCAGCGGCGCGTGTGGCTCGACGGGAACCCGCAGCAGGATGTGCAGGCGCTCTGCTACATGGTCGACCGCGGCCATCCGCAATATGCCGGCCGTCTCAGCCTCGCCGAACAGGTGCACTACGTGCGCCAGGGCCATGGCCGTTCCGGCCCGAACCGCGACTACGTGCTGTCGACGGTCGAGGCGCTCGAAGCGCTGGGCTATCGCGACGCCGAACTGCACCGGCTGGCCGAGCAGATCAAGGGCGCCCACGAGGCGCATGGATCAGCCTGAACGGGCGATTTCCTGCCGGCCTTCGTCGATCAGCCGTGCCGTCGCGGTCTCGATCACATCCTTCAGCCGCTCGAAGAACACTTCCTTGTCGAGGCCGGGCGGGATCGGATCGCAGATTTCCACCAGCACGGTGCCGGGCACGCGGCGCATCGACCGCCGCGGCCAGAACAGACCGGAATTGAGCGCCAGCGGCACGCAAGGCACGCCCTCGGCCGCATAAAGATAGGCGACGCCGTGCTTGTAGCGCGGCTCGGCGCCCGGCGCCCGGCGCGTGCCTTCAGGGAATATGACCAGTTGCCGGTTGTCGGCGAGCTCGATGCGGGCGCGCTCGGCCATGTCCTGGAGCGCCTGCCCGCCTTTGCCGCGATTGACCGGCACCATCCGCGCCTTGATGGTGAGCCAGCCGAACACCGGGATCCATTGCAACTCGCGCTTGAGAATGAAGGTGGGATTGTCGAACAGGGTCACCAGCGCAAAGGTCTCCCAGGCCGACTGATGCTTGGCGGCGACGATGATCGGTCCCGCCGGCATTTTCTCGCGGCCGCGGATCTCATATTTGACGCCGGCGACGACGCGCAACAGCATGAGGCTGGTGCGCGCCCATGACCGCGCCACGGCGATGATCGCGCGGTACGGCAGGAAAAACGTCGGCAATGCGATGACGAGATAGATCAGCGTGTTCAGATAGAACAGCGCATTGAAGGCAATCGAGCGGGCAAAGTTCAGCACGGGGCACTTTCCTTCACGACGCGCCGTCGGGATCGAGGTGCTGGCGAAGCATCGCGAAAAGGTATTTGAGGTACTCCGCCGCCAGCAGGCGCGTCGTATCGAGGTGCGACCACCACGGCTCGGTCTTGACCCGTTCCGACATCACCGGATAGGCGATCAGTTCGACATCGGGAAGCTGATGCGCGATCTCGACCATGGCGCGCGGCATGTGCCAGTTCGAGGTCACCACGATCAGCGAATTGAAATTGTGCTGACGCGCCCAGCGCCGCGACTCCAGCGCATTGCCGAACGTGTTCAGCGCCGAGCGGTCGAGATCGATACAGCAGGAAAAGTACTTGGCGTACAACGGCGTAATCCGCGCTATCTCGGTCGCGCTGGTGGCGCGGTGCACGCCGGTGATCAGCAGCCGCTTGCCGCGCTCGGCCGCCAGCAGTTCGACGCCGTCGGGAATCCGCGCGGCGGCGCCGGTCAGCACGACAATGCCGTCGGCCTTGCGGCCGAGCAGCGCTTCCTCCTCCGGTATGGTCCAGGCAAACCACAGAAACCCGCCGGCCAGCACCAGCGTGCCGACAATGGCGGCGGTCATTGTGAAAAAGCCGATCCAGCGCGCGAGGCCTGCCAACATGCTAGTCGAACGCCTCGAGCGTGCGGTTGACGGTCTGGCGCGACGTCATGGCCGTTACCAATGCAATCAGCACCACCTGCCCCAGCACCGCGACATAGCCGGCCATTCCGATCGAGAACGATCCGAACAGGGCCGATGTCTGGTCGCCGCCGGCGGTGCCGCCGAACCAGCGGCTGATCAGGGCCGCCAGCGCGAACAGCACGATGGCCGCGCCGCCGCCGATGGCGCCGCCCTGCAAGCCCAGCAGCAGGAAATGGCGCTGGAAATGCCCGGCGATGAAGCCATTCTTCGCGCCGACGAAATGCAGCACTTCGATCACCGTCTTGTTGGTGGCCATGGCCCCTCTTGTCGCAAAGGTCACCGACAAAACTGTGGCGACGATCATCAGCACCAGAATGGCGACGCCGCCGGCCACGGCGGTGCCGGCCATGGCCCGCATCCGGTCGATCCAGCCGCGATGATCGTCGAGCGTCGCACCCGGCACCTGCTCGGCCAGCAGCCGCTGCAACTGCGGAATGTCCGGCGCGGCGCCAGGGGCAATCTTGACCACGATCATCCGCGGCACCGGTAATTCCTCAAGCGTCATGCCGGCGCCCAGCCACGGCTCCAGAAGCTTGGCGGACGCCTCCTTGCTGAAAGGCTGCACCTCGCCGATGCCGGTGTAGGCGCGCGCCACCGACACCGCTTTATCCACCGTGGCATCGACATCGCGCCCCGGCGCCGGCATCACCTGGATGGTGACCTCGCGCGCCACGTCGGCCTGCCATTCGCTCGCCGCCTGGCTGACCAGGATCACCGCGCCGGAAGTCAGCGAGGCCAGGAACGTCATGATGGCGACGACGGCGACCAAAGCACGGCCGGAGATCGAGTTGCGCGGCACCAGCGCGGTGTCGAATCGCGGCAGAAAGCCGGCAACGCCGCGCGGCGGCGGCGGCATGTCGCCGCGGCCGGTCTCGGTCATCCTGGTCGATTTGATGTCAATCATAGATGTGCAGGCGTCCGTCGTGGAGGACCAGCCGGCGCGCATCGTACTGGTCCATCAAGGCAATGTCGTGAGTGGCAATGACCACCGAGGTTCCCGACTTGTTGAGTTCGATGAACAGCCGCAACAGCCGCTGCGCCAAAGGCGGATCGACGTTACCGGTCGGCTCGTCGGCCAGCAGCAGTTGCGGCCGGGCGATCACCGCGCGGGCGATGGCGGCGCGCTGCTTCTCGCCGCCCGACAGCACCGGCGGCAGCGCCCACATGCGCTCGCCCAGATCGACCCATTTCAGCAATTCGATCACCTCGTCGCGGTAGCTTTCCTCCGGCCGGCCCATCACGCGCAGCGGCAGCGCGACGTTCTCGTATAACGACATGTGATCGAGCAGGCGGAAGTCCTGGAACACGATGCCGATGCGGCGGCGCAGGGTCGCCACCGCGTCCTTGGACAGCGTGGCAACGTCGTGACCGAACTGGGTGATCAGACCCCGGGTCGGCTTCAGCGACAGGAACAGCAGCCGCAGCAGCGAGGTCTTGCCGGCGCCCGAGGGACCGGTGAGAAACTGGAAGGAATGCGGCTCGATTCGGAACGTGAGGTCGCGCAAGACCTCCGGCCCGAGGCCGTAGCGCAAACCCACATTTTCGAATCGGACCACAATCCCTCCGCGGATTCGTTCTCGGAGCGGATGCCTGTCCCGCCCGCTTTGGCCGCCAACTGCCAGAAACTGGCGGCAAATATCCTGTTTGAGCCCGTCCCAGGCCCCGTTAATGGCCGCGCCAATGCCCGCGCCTTGCCGAGAACTGCGGTTTTACAGCAGAATCAGGCTGCCGCCATACCCGGCCCTCCTGTGCCTCTATCCCCCAAAAGACGCTTCCATGGTTTCCGGTCCATTAACGGTCGGCTGGTAGATTTTGCCCGACACAAATGCCGAAGATCCCATGCTGATTGTCTGTCCGAACTGCGCCACCTCCTACATGATCGATCCGGCCTCGGTGGGCCAGACCGGGCGTTCGGTGCGCTGCGCGCGTTGCAAGACCACCTGGTTCGCCGGCGGGCCGAAATCGGCGCCGGCTGTGACCGCCTTTGTCGACGGCGTCATCGCCGAGGCGCAAGCGCAATCCGGCGGCGAGTCGTCGCCGCCGCCGAAACTGCCGCCAGCGCGCAGCTTCGACATGCCGAGCCCCTATGCAAGCGCCAACGAGCCGGAGCCCGACCACGCGCCCAAGCCGGGCGCCGGCGACGATTTCGGCGTCGAGCCGCCGGAGCCGCAGGACCAGCCATCGCCCACCGGGTCCGGCGCCGATGACATCTGGCCCGCCGCCGCCACGCCGGCCGATCTCGACGCCGGCCGTGGACCTCACGCCGCCGACACGCTCGAGCATCTCTCGGCGCACGATGCACCGTCGCTGGTGCCGCCGATCGAGCACGAGCCGTTGCCGAGCGCGGGCAGCGCCGAAGTCGAGGCCGAGGACCGCGAGTCATTCGTCGCCAGACGCCAGCGCCTGAAGAAGAAGCGCGACAAATCGCGCAAGTCGTCGCACTGGACCGCCATCGTGCTGGTGCTGTTCGCCTTCAACGTCGCACTGGTCGGCGCGCGGCACGAGGTGGTGCGCTATCTGCCGCAGACCGCGTCGCTGTTTGCCGCCATCGGTCTGCCGGTGAACTTGCGCAACCTGAGTTTCGAGAATGTCCGCATCACCAAGCAGACACAGGACGGCGTCGACATTCTCGTGGTCGAAGGCCACATCGTCAGCACCGCGAACAAGGCGGTCGAGGTGCCGCGCCTGCGCTTCGCGGCGCGCAATGCCGCCGGACAGGAAGTCTACACCTGGACCATGCTGCCGAGCCGCAGCGTGCTCGGCCCCGACGAGCGGCTGGATTTCCGCAGCACACTCGCAGCTCCGCCCGCAGACGCCAACGATGTGATGGTGCGCTTTTTCAACGAAACCGACGCAGCCGCCGCGGGGAAGTAGGCGCGGCACGCGTTTGACGCCAGGCTTCAGCATCAGCCTTCGTCATCGCCGGGCTTGACCCGGCGATCCATGAGGCAGCGAGGCTCGTAAAGTCTTACGTTAAGGCTTCGCCCTGCTGCGCATCATCATGGATGCCCGGATCAAGTCCGGGCATGACGCAGAATATTTGGCACGCGCCGCACATATTCCGCTCATGCCCGCGGACGCGGGCATCCAGTCTTTGCCGGCCGGCCTGAAGCGCTGGATCCCCGCTTCCGCGGGGACGAGCGGGTGGATGAACCGATTCAAGTTTCAAACAGCCAAGGATGTTTCAAACAGCCAACGCTCCGCCGCCCGTATTCTTTGCGGCGCCGGGTGCGCCGTCATTCCCATCCGCAAAGTCCAGTCCCCCGAACGAGGGGAGCGGAGCGCCGGGAAACGCGGAGGTGTGCGAAACCTCCTGGGCGGCCGGCGCGGCCACCCGACACGCTTGGCGCTGCGTGTCCTCTCTGTTTGCGATCACAGAGAGAACGCTTCACGGCGCTCCGCTGGCGGCGATTTATGTTCCCCGGGGGCCGTGCTTCCGGAGGCCGACGGGATGTGCCTCAGGCCCATCCGTACGGGCGCTTTCGCCCGGTCGTCCTCACGTCCAGCCATTGAAGGCAGACCCCCGTAGTGGGGCCGGACGGCGTCCCAGGGCCTCCCGGGTGCGGGGTTACGAGCCCCGCCCGC